>JBMUDS010000011.1:0-31660 GCA_049459795.1 Candidatus Nanopelagicaceae bacterium
TAAGATACGCCCAGACTGATCTTCATTTGTCACCTGGTGTGTGATTTCCGCTTTGAGCTATTTCAATGTCTACTCACCTCTATCAACGTATCTATAACTGCTCTCTTCTTCTCATTCGCAGTATGTTTGATCTTCGCCATGATGAAGATGAGTAGATTTGCCATCTTCCGGGGAATCTCGACCGCATACGTCAACATCTTCCGAGGAATCCCAGCCCTCGTGAGTGTCATCTGGGTCTACTTCGGCTGGTCACTTCTCTTCGGATACAACTTCACGGTCTACCAAGCAGGTGTCATTGCGCTCACCTTGCTCTACTCCGCTTTTTTCTCCGAGATCTTCCGCTCTGCTTTGGAAGCGATTCATAAGGGCCAGCGAGAAGCGGGAATGGCTCTTGGTATGTCGAGAGCGAGAATCTTCCGATCAGTAGTGATGCCACAGGCGCTGAAGATCGCCATTCCGAATATTGGAAGCATGTTCATCGGAATGATCAAAGATACGTCGACATTCACTGTGATCGGTCTTGCGGAGTTGGTCTACATCATGCAAAACATCAACTCACAGTATTTCCAGCCATTCGTCCTCTACACCGCCGCCGCCGGTCTCTACGTCGCAGCGGCATTCCTCGTAGATTTCATCTTCCGAGGTATCGAGCGTGGCTTCAGCTACCCGAAGCAGAGCGCAATCAAGAGATTTCTCACTCGCAAGAAGCGAGCTCAGGTTCAAAGATTGGTTGAGGCCAATTCGTGAACCAACTTCTTGTTTGTGAGAAAGATAAACCCATCCAACGTTCGGAAGGAAAATGATGCGAAAGAAGCTATCGCTACTCGTCGCAATCGCAATGTCCCTCACTGTGGCTCTCACAGGAAGTGGTGCAGCGAATGCAAACGTCGATACCTCTCAGCTGAACCTCGTGAAGAAGGGCTCACTCGTCGTGGGCATGACTTTGCAGTTCCCGCCACAGATGTATCTCAATGCTCGTCAAAAGCCAGCTGGATACGACTACCAGCTGCTTCGAAAGCTTTCAAAGGATCTCGGACTCAAGCTTGAGATCCGCAACCTCGCCTTTGCTGGCCTCATCCCAGGACTTGTCGCAAAGCAGTTCGACATGGTTTCAGTAGGCCTTGGCAAGAATCCAGATCGTGAGAAGTCGATGACCTACGTAGGTGAGTACATGCCTTACAGCACCATCCTCATCTCCGGTAGGAACGACAAGACTCCTGCCACCATTGCTGGTTGGAACGTAGCTGGAAAGAAGATCACTGCTCTGCAGGGATCACTTGCTGCTACTAAGGTCAAGGAAGAGTTCCCTAATGCGACTCTGGTTGAATTCCCAACCCAAGATGCAGCCTTCCTTGAAGTGGCATCAGGTCGTGCAGATGGCATCGTTGCTGAGGCGAATCTCTTCGGATTCTTCAACAAGAACAACCCAGGTCTCCTCAAGCAAGTTCCACTTGCTAAGGATCTCCGAAACTACTTCGGACACTGGACTGTTCAGCTCGGCAATACAGCACTTCAAACCGAGCTCAAGAACTGGCTCTGCGAGCAAAACGAATCAGGTTGGCTTGCAAAGACATTCCGACGAGAGATGGGCTACAAGATGCCTGCTCTCCCAGAGTGCACTGCCTGATCTAGAGATTCATTAGCTCGTCAAGAAGGGCAACTCGCTAAGTCGAGTTGCCCTTCTTGCATTTGTAGGATGAGCACCTGACAATCATGAAGCGGGAGCAAGATTCAGCATGAAGAATGTGACTGGCAATGATGTCGTAGTCATTGGTGGAGGCCCCGCCGGAATCGCTGCCGCCGCGACGGCTGCTTCACTTGGACTCAGCGTCGCGCTCATCGATGAACGTGTCACCTTCGGTGGTCAGATCTTCAAACGCGTCGGTCCAGGTTTTGACCTCAAGGAAAGAGAGTCACTTGGCAAGGATTATTCGCGTGGTTCTGACTTGATCGATGAGCTCCAACATTCGAATGTCTCGCTCTTTCCTTCGACCACGGTTCTGACGTTTGATGAGGGAAAAGTCATTACCTCGCACCCCGATGACGGTGTGAAGGCTTTCGATTTCTCATCCATCGTCATCGCGCCGGGTGCCTATGACAGACCCGTTGCGTTCCCAGGATGGACATTGCCGGGTGTCATGACTGCGGGAGCAGTGCAGACTCTGGTCAAGACTCAGCGGATCTCTCCTGGAAAGAGGATCTTCTTCGCAGGGAGCGGACCGCTCGCACTCGCCTTCTCAGCACAATTGATCTCACTTGGTGCCCCTGTCTTTAAAGTGATCGAAAGTGCACCCTTCCCATCACCTGTAGATGCGCTTCGACTCGCAATGCGCGTCGGCGGGAATCTCGACCTAGCCCGCGATGCCGTGAAATATCGAACTGCTCTTCTTAAGGCACGGGTTCCTTTCCGCTATGGCCGAATCATCGTTCGCGCTGAAGGTGCTGGACGTATTGAGAGCGTCACTCATGCCAAGGCGGATCGAGATTGGAATCCCATTCCAGGAAGCGAGATCACCGAAGAGTGCGATGCTCTCTGTGTCGGTTATGGCTTCTTTCCCTCCCATGAACTCTTCCGATTGGTCGATTGCGAGTTCTCCTATGACGAGAACAAGGGTGGCTTCTCGGTCGTCAAGGACGAGTGGGGTGCGACCAGCATCGACTCTGTCTATGCCGTGGGCGACGGTACTGGCGTCACTGGTTCATATTCCGCCGTAGCCCAAGGTCGCTTGGCTGCGCTTCGTATCGCAGAGCGTTCCGGAAGGATCTCAATCGCAGAACGAGATCAGAAGGCGTCGCCATTGAAACGCGAACTCCGCGCGCGTAATCGTTTCCAGCAAGCGCTCAACAAGATGTTCGACGTTGGCGCCGGTATCTACCGACTCGCAGATAGCGAGACCGTGATCTGTCGCTGTGAATCGGTGAAACGTTCATCGATTGATCCGATCATCGATTCGACCGATGATGTCTCGGTAGTGAAGGGGATCTCGCGGGCAGGAATGGGGCTCTGCCAAGGAAGGAACTGCCAGAGGCAGATCGCTGCCATGATCTCTGAGCGTCACGGCAAGCCGATGGCGAAGATCGCTTTCCAGACACCAAGATTCCCTGTGAAGCCAGTCGAGATCGGTTCCATCGCTGATGAGACGATCCGTGACGAGAAGTACTTCATAACATGAGTGATTTCCTTGTCGGCTATCTCTCTCATACTCAAAATCACGAAGATCCACCGCGAGAGTGCGACGTACTCATCATCGGCGGTGGCCTGCTAGGAACATCGCTCGCCTATTATCTGGCGAAGACAGGAACCGAAGTAGTACTCATCGAGCGGGATGAGATCAACCGTGAGGCCTCAGGTACCAACGCTGGTTCATTCCACTTCCAAATCGCCCTCCATCAGTTGACTCCCGATATGACCGATTCAGAGAAGAAGCGTCTTGCTGATGAAGTGAAGCTGCAAGTAGATGCCGCGTCGCTCTGGGATTCACTTGAGAAGGAACTTGATGCAGACCTTGGAGTTCACTTCGATGGCGGCATCATGGTCGCTGAGACCGACGAGGAGATGCGAGTCCTCCAAGAGAAAGAAGATATCGAACGAAGCGCCGGCCTTGAGAGCCACATTCTCACCGGAGACGAGATGCGCTCATTCGCACCCTACTTGGCTCCTGACCTTGCTGGCATCTCTTTCTGTCCACGTGAAGGACATGCCAATCCCCTGCTCGTCGGACCCACCTATGCCTATCGAGCTGTCGAACGTGGCGTTCAGATTCGCACCGGATGTGGAGCCACGTCGATAAAGACCTTGACCAGCGAAAGCCATCGATTCCTAGTCACTACGAATAAGGGAGTGATCAAGGCGAATCGCGTCGTCAATGCTGCCGGTGCATGGACTGCAGAACTATCCGCACACCTTGGCCTCAATCTTCCGATGGGCCTCAGTGGCCTTCATGTCAATGTCACAGAGCCGCGAGAGTACTTCTTGAAGTCGATGATCCAACATATTGGGAGAAGACTCACACTCAAACAGACTCATAACAACACATTCATCATCGGTGGCGGCTGGCCATCGCGTGAGGAGATCTTCCCGAAGCGATATTCGAATATGTGGAGTTCTGCCGCCGGCAATCTCGCAGTCGCACTACGCGTCCTTCCTATGCTGAAGGATGTTCGATTGATCCGAACCTGGACTGGAGTATGGGCATATACGAGAGATTTCAAGCCGATATTAGGTGAGTCAAGAAAAGTCCCGGGTTACCACGTCGCTATGGTCCCAACGGGTTTCACCTTAGGTCCCATGGTCGCCCAGATGCTCGCCGAATACATGACCGCTCCTTCAGGCACAGTGAGACTTCCTGAAGAGTTCAGCGTGGATCGCGAAGTCGCCTGATAAAGATTGAAGCACCAGAACCAACCCAGGAAAGAGGCAAAGGTAGATGGACCGCAATTCAGTTGATTGGAAAGGTTATTGGCCGGCTGTTCCCACTCCGTTCGCAGAGAATGGCGAGATCGATTGGGGGCTCTATGATCAACTAATCGATTGGTATCTCGAGCGCAAAATGCAAGGCCTCTTCATCAATGGAACCACCGGTGAATGGTTCTCTCAAACTCATGAGGAGCGACGAAAAGTCGCGGAATTCATCGCAAAGAAGGTCGGTGGCCGCATCCCCGTCGTCATCGGCGTGACCACTTTCACTGCAAAGGAATCCATCGAGCTCGCGAACCACGCGCTCTCTGTTGGCATCGATGGTGTCTGCTCTTCTGCCCCGGCATATTCGAAGACGCTTCCTGACGAGACTGTTGCTTACTTCGAGACCCTCTCCAACGAGATCAACGGTCCGATCATGATCTACAACTGGCCACATGGTTCAGGTATCGAGATCGCGGGTGAATTGGCTGAACGACTTGCCTATATCGAGAAGATCGTCGCTGTGAAAGATTCGACACCGAATGGCGAACAATTCTTAGAAACCACGAAGCGATTGATCGGCAGCGTTCGCATCTTCGGTAACTTCATGGTGCCAACGAATCTTGACTTCTTGCTTGCTCATGGCGGCGATGGCACGATCGGTGGCGGCAGCATCTTTGGTCGTCCTGACTCGCTCTATTGGGAGCATGTGTGGAGTGGTGAGATTGAGCAAGCAAGGAAGCATGCTGAGCGCAATCTCCGACTTCTTGAGGCGTTATGGCTGCCTGGTGGTTGGGCTGGGAAGTGGGGCGCTTACCAGAGCCAATTGAAGGCGATCATGGCCATGATCGGTGCTCCTGGTGGAACTGTCCGGCCACCACGCCTGCCGATCACCGATGAGAAGTCTTTGGACGCAATCCGAACAGTGCTCAAAGATTTCAACTTGGTCTAATCTTCGAAACTATTCGAAGAGACGGAATAATCGGATTACTCAAAGTGTACGAGTGAAACAAGGGAGGAAGCGATGAGCAATTTCCAAGGAGTCGATCACGCAGGTATCGGCGTTGCGGATATGGATGTCGCATTCGATTACTGGATGCATAAGCTCGGCTTCACTGAAGTCTTCTTTGATTACACCGGTCCAGTCCCGGGTCTTGAAGAGATCACGAAGACTAAAGCGACGAAGGCTCGCATTGTGATGCTTGGACATAAGAACACCACGCGATTGGGTCCCGGAAAGGTCAAGTTAGTCCAACGCCTCGATACCGACCAGGCACCTCCTTATCCCGCAGGCATCGGATATGGCGAAGTCGGACTTGCTGAGGTCTGCTTGCACACGCTCCATACGGAGAAGATCTTCCGTGAACTCGTCGACAACCATGGCGTGAAGTCACTCATGGAACCGCTCTCCGCTGCTGTCGGGGAGCAACAGATCGAACTCGACATCGCTTATTTCGCTGATCCATGGATGGGTAAGGTCGAATTGATCGATTGGAAGGGACTCTGGACCTCGCGTCCGGCGAAACCTCGAATCGAAGGCGTCAATCACGTTGCCTTTGGCGTCCATGACATGAAGGTGACGACAGATTTCTATCAGCAACTCGGTTTCACCGATCGGATCTTTGAATCGACCGAGTTCTTTGGACCGATGGCCCCTTGGTATCAGGTGGGTCGCGCTCTTCCAGGACATCACATGACGCTTTGGCTCTCTGGAAAAGGCGCAGGTATCGAGCCTGTACGCCTCACTCCGCTGTGGGAAGACTGCCGTGGTGAATGGGGTCATGTTGGCCCGATGGATTTCGGTATTGGTGTGCAGAACATCAAGAAGGCGGTCGAAGAACTGAAGCGACTTGGTATTGAGATGCACTCGGACATCCAAACTCTCGATGTCGGAACTTCAGAGTTCAAGTATCTCTACTTCAAGGATCCAGACGATCAATACGTCTCGATCGTGGAGACTTCTTACTAAAGGGCCTAAGCAGTCAGACCTTTTTGGGTCTGGACTTTCATGCCTTCTTTCACCCAGGTCATGCATGCACGCGTGTTCGGCACATCATCGACGATGACAAGACAATCGAAACAAACTCCCATGCCACAGAAGACTCCACGCGGCTGACCTTCTGTTGTTGTGCGCATCGCGACTTTATCTTCGAGCATCATCACTGTTGCGACGCTCTCACCTTCGAATGCAGTGACTCTTTTATCGTCGATGAGAAATGTCACTTCTTTGCCACGTACAACGTCTTCATCTTCGATGCGAAAACTATGTGCGGATCCTTCGGAGTGAGTCATGAATCGAGTCTGCCAAGTTGGGATAGGATTTTCAACATGACTTCTCAACTCTTCTCACCGTTGACTATTCGTGGAGTTGAATTCAAGAACAGAGTCTGGGTCAGTCCCATGTGTCAGTACTCTGCTGATGAAGGCGTCGTCGGAACGTGGCATTTGGTCCATCTTGGATCCTTTGCGACAGGTGGAGTGGGCTTGATCATGGTCGAAGCGACTGCGGTCATGCCGAACGGTCGAATTTCGATTGGATGTCCGGGCATCTGGAATGAGAAGCAAGCTGATGCTTTCAAACCCTCCATTGAATTTGCACATAGCCAAGGCTCTTTGATCGGTATTCAACTCGCCCATGCTGGTCGAAAAGGCTCAACCATGAAGCCATGGGACGACCATGAGATCGCATCAGCTGACGAAGGAGGTTGGGTGGCGATCGCGCCGAGCGCTATTCCCTATAAGGACTTCCCAGTCCCACACGAGATGACCATTGCGGAGATTGAAGATGCGAAGAAATTATTTGTTGAGGCTGCCATCCGATCAGAGCAGGCTGGCTTTGACCTCGTTGAGATTCATGCTGCGCATGGCTATCTCTTCCATCAATTCCTCTCCCCTTTGACCAATACTCGTACCGATCAATTCGGTGGGTCATTGGAGAATCGAATCCGCTTCCTCGTCGATACAGCACGTGAGGTGAGGACTTCGTTGAAGGAGAGCACTCCTCTCTTCGTGCGAATCTCAGCGACTGACTGGGTAGAGGGAGCATGGGATCTTCCCGATGCGATAGAACTCTGCAGAGCGCTCAAGTCTGTTGGCGTCGATCTCATTGATGTTTCATCAGGTGGCACGGTGCACGATGCGAAGATCACCACGGGTCCTGGATACCAAGTTCGATTTGCTCACGCCATCAAGGAGGAAGTCGGAATTCTGACTTCTGCAGTCGGTCTGATAACCGAGGCGGTGCAAGCAGAAGAGATCATCGCCTCAGATCAAGCAGATGCCGTCATGATCGGTCGCCAGATGCTGCGCAACCCTCGTTGGGCTATAGCTGCAGCAGAGGAACTCGGCGAGAAGATCCCATGGTCGTTACAGCTAGAGCGTTCCCGCCGTATTGGTGCACGAAAGTCGCCTCAATAGTTCGACAGTAGAACTCAATTGAAGCGCGAAAGCGTAAATGGTGAGATGTCTCGCTCTGTCTTTCCAGTCAGCACCAATTCGCTTAGCAAGCGCCCCATCAACGGTGACGCTGTGAATCCCATATACGGATACATCCCTACGTAGACACCTGGCATCGACGTGATCTCGTCGATGATCGGGTTGTGGTCAGGAGTCCCATTCCCAACTCCTATCCAGGTACGGATGACTCGAATGTCTGCGATCTTAGGAACCACCTTCAGCGCCACTCGTAAGTTCCTACGGAGAGAATCTGGATTGAGGATCGGTGTGCCTGATGCGTTGTAGCGAGCCGGCCAGCCACCACCGATAAGGAGTGATCCGGAGTTTGCCTGTTTGAAGGTGAGTTTCTCGCTCGTGAAATAGACGAGATGATGGACGAACTTCTCGACCTGTTCTGTGACCGAAACCTGCACTGGAGCATCATCGATGGGAATGCTCACCCCGATCCCATTTCCAAGCATTGGGATTCCTGCATTCGCGCAGATGATTACCTTCTTCGCGTGGAAGGCACCGCCATTGGTCTGAAGCAGATACTGACCACCATCACGCGTTATCTGCAGGACCTTATGCTTCGTGAAAATCTTCGCGCCGTGTCGCTTCGCGGCCTCTCCATAGGCCGGTGCCAACAGGAGTGGATTGGCCTTCCCTTCGATCGGGCTGATCGATCCCCCGACCATCTTCTTCGAGATATATGGTGCGATTGAATGCAGTTCTGACGCGCTCAGCATTCTGGATTCGATACCAATTGAATTCTCTAGTTCTACTTTCTTCTCCAGATGACGCATATTCGTATCGTTCTCGGCGATCATCAGGCCACCTTTAGATGCGACCTCTAGATCGACGCCAAGTTCTTCCGAGAGAGTCTTCCAAATCGCTAACGAGTCAGCGAGGATTCCAAGACCATGGAGGAATGTTTTAGCCCACTCGATGCCTAGTTCTTCGAATGGCTCATATTGGATCTGGCCATGGAGACTTCCAGCGTTTCTCCCCGAGGCTTGCGTATTGAGGTCGAACTCTTCGAGGAGTGCGACATTCGCACCTGTCTTTGCGATGTTGTAAAGAGTTGATGTACCGATTGCTCCGCCGCCGATGATGATGATCTCGAATGATTCCTTCATCTCGGGCACGCGACTATGATAACCAAATTAGGAAGAGAGATCCGCGAGAAGTCTTGATACTTCATTGAAAGGATGACCGAGATGGCAGAAGAGTTTCGTGGCAGTTATGGCGTACTCGTCACGCCCTTCACCGAAGGCGGCAAGTCGGTAGATGTCGAAGCTCTCAAGCGACTCCTTGATTGGCAAGTGGAGAGCAAATCACCTGGTGTCATCATGCTTGGTACGACAGGCGAATTCTTGACCATTTCTGATGAAGAGCGGCGACTGATCGTAGACACCACGGTGAAACACATGGCCGGACGGGCGAAGGTCCTTGTTGGCGCGATGAATGCCTACACCCCGAATGCAGTCCGTTACTCCGCTGAGGCAGAAGAGCTCGGTGCAGATGGCCTGATGATCCTTCCACCTTATTACTACACGCCCACTCACGATGAGATTCATGGCTACTACAAAGCGATCTGCGCGAAAGTCTCCATTCCCATCATGGTCTACAACAATCCATTCACCTCTCGAGTGGATATGCCAGCATCTTTGATCGCAAAGCTTGCGCGTGATTTCGAGCAGGTCCGCTACATCAAGGAAGCGAGCAAGGATGTCGCCCGCGTGAAGGATGTTATCGACGAATCCGAAGGTCTTGTGAAGGTCTTCGCAGGAGAGCGGGTTGTCGAGTCATACATGCTCGGCGCAACCGGCTATGTCAATCCTTACGCAAATTACATCCCAGAGGCCTCCACGATGATCTGTGAATTACTCGCCAACAAGGAGTATACGAAAGCCGAGAAGATCTCGGTCTACATCAACAAGATCGATCACTTGATCGCCAAGGGACACCCGCTCTATGGCCATCAGTGCTATTCCAAGGCTCTCGCTGCTGCTCGTGGCTATCCAGTGGGAGATGTACGACCACCGATTACGACCTTTGCTTCCCTTGGTGATGAGGGGCGTGATCGTCTTAAGACCCTGATGGGAATGATCAACGAACTGAACGCTCTTGTGCCGGCGCTCTAAGGATTCTCCCTAGAGATTGGAGTTGATCACGCGTCCTGCTTGGACGACGAGATCGATACTCCTCAAGTTCTGAGGGTCATCGAGGGGGTTCCCCTCTAGAGCGATGAGATCGCCTTCGAATCCTTCTCGAATCTGACCTAGTGAATCCTCTTGTCGAATCAGCGCGGCTGCAGTACTGGTAATCGATTGCAAGGATTTAAGCGTGCTAAGTCCCGCATCATGCATCAAAAAGAGTTCATGAAGAGCAGCCGGTACGCCATCGACGAGATCTCCCGGCGGATAATCGGTTCCATTCGTCATACGTAAGTCAGCTTTGATCGCAAGCTTCACGCTCTCAAGATGGCGTTCGCTCGCTTTGAGCGCGTTTTGAATCGATGGCTCTTCGAAACCTTTCGCACGCATCCATGACTCGGATCGAGTGACACAAAGCGTTGGAGAATAGAAGACATTCTTCGCCTTCATCGCATCGACCGTCTCTTGATCCATCACATATCCGTGTTCGAAAGAGGTCACTCCTAATCGGAGCGCCTGCTGGATCGCTTTCGATTCGCCAGCATGTGCTACTACATACGTGCCATGCTCTTCGGCAGCTTTGACTGCGCCACTGATCTCATCATCTGTCATCTCTGGGATATCTGGACTCTCACCAGCATGCGCCAATCCCCCGGTGATGAAGATTTTGATGTGATCAGCCCCGGCTTGTAGTTCCTCCGTTGCAGCCCTGTAGAAGCCGTCGAAGTCTTTAGCGTAAGAACAGGCAGAACCTTTCCCATGACCATTCGGGGTCGAGAGGGCTCGGCCGGCTCCAAAGATCCGTGGGCCTTCGAACCATCCAGATTTCGCCGCTGCTCGTAGCATCAAATCTGCTTGATTCTGCTCGTGGACCGAACGAAGTGTGGTGATGCCAGCCTTGAGAGCCTCGGATGCGCGCTGTGCAGATCGATAGGCGGTGACCGCGGGATTCTCATTCGGGTCCGTAAGTGAGAATGGAAAGACAACCGAGAGGTGGGTATGGCACGAGATCAACCCTGGGAAGAGGTAGCGACCACCAAGATCGATCACTTCTTCTCCCTTATCTAAGGAGGAAGTCAGTCGAATCGATTCGCCGACTGATGTGATCTTTCCATTCCTATCGACACGAACCGCATCGTGATTGAGGATGCGGCCCTCGATCACATCGACAATCTTGGCGTTCGTGAATACGGTCACTTATAACTCCTTTGCGCATCAAGAATAAGACTGATGAATGAGTCATCTTATGGTCAAACAAATGATTAAAAAAGCGACGCACCCTTTCAAAAAAGAGCGCGAAATGTACGCTGAGCGAATGCGGAAACGGTTCATGGCTCTTGCAATTGCAATCACACTCCTACCACTACCGGCTCTCTCTGCCAGTTCTCCCAAAACCGGTGCTAGTTGCACCAAAAACGGCGTGACGAAGACTCATAAGGCAAAGACCTTCACCTGTAGATATAAGAAGGGGCAACTGGTCTGGAGCAAAGGCGTCCCTGTCAAAAAAACGTCCTCAATACCAATCGCAGGTTCCACTCCACTAGCAACTCCTACTCCAACCACTACAAATGAGAACACTCAGGCGATTCCCGCTGCGACACCGCGAGAATTCGAGTTTGAAACACCATGTGACCCAGATCCAGAAACTCCTGCCGAGTGGAAGGAGATGGAAAGTTACTTCTCATCGATCAACTTCTGTCAAGGAATATATCGGATCAAGAAGGTGGTTCTGGGGGAGTCACGACCTACGGTTTCACTCACTGCCTTGAACAATTCCACAAATGTTGATGAATGCCGAGTTGAGAATCCCGGGAATGGCCCCATCCTCGGATTTCCCAATGCGGATCAGCGAAGCTGGCAGAACCCCAAGTGGTCGCAAGTCCTGATTCCATCGCCGCAGATGTCAATTCAGATAATTCCGATCTACTCTTCTGACTCAGCTAAGCCGATAAATTCACCTGCAGCAGATTATGGAAAGTACTTTAGATTCATTCAAGATTGGATCAATTACGCCAGTGATTTACCAAGCACTGTCGATATTCGCGTTCCGGATAAGTACTTCGAATTCACCAAGGAATTGAAGCCGTTTGGAGTCAATCACGATAAGAACTCTGACCAACATCGCGCATTTACACAAGAGCTTATTACCCAAGTAGATCCTTTGATTGACTTCACTGGAGCAACATTTGCATTAACGGTAGTTCCTCCAAATACATCGAATGAGATTTTCCACCAGGCTGCCCTTGGATCACTCAACACTCGCGAAGGCACAATCCATAAGTCGGGGTCTCTACCTCCTGAATACTTCAAAGGCTCCACGTTCTATCGGCATGTTGGGTTGATACAACCCAATTGGATGATTCATGAACTGTTTCACGTAGGCGTAGGCTTCTACGATCGCTATGGAAATGGCAATTTCTTCAACAATCTGAGTGCTGGAAAATTCGAGAGCTCTGGCCTTGGCGGAATGACACTCATGTCAACCTCACGCAGCGATCTTTCCGTGTGGGAGAAGTGGGTGGTGGGTTTCATCTCGGATGACCAAGTCATTTGCGCAGATGGAACAAATCCTTTCACGGCTTGGGTTTCGCCCTCCACGTACAAGTCCACAGAGAAGAAACTCCTCGCTATTCCTCTCAGCAAGACCAAGGTGATCGTGGTCGAATCCATTCGCAGTGCGGGACTGAGTGTCAAGCTCAATCGAAAATCTCATGGTGCCTTCGTTTATGTCGTCGATGCGAAGGCGCCCTATATGGGAGACGCAATTTTTTCACTATATCCAAATGGCCGGAACCCTGAGCCTCCAAACAACCGGGCGATTTATCACTATGACGCTCCACTCAAGCTCAACGAATCAGTTGAATACGACGGAGTTCGCTTAACCGTTGTTGAAACAGGTGAGTTCGGTGAAGTGATTAAGGTAGAACGAAATTAGCCCTTAAATGGAATCTACTTCGTGAAATTCAAGGTCTTCACTGGAGCACCTTCAGATTGAAGGACGCACGAGACTTTGCGGTGGTCCGCAAGAGTGAGTTGCCGTGGGATCTCTGTCGCACAACTTGGCATCGCCATCGGACAGCGCGGATGGAATCGGCATCCTGTCGGTGGATACGCAGGATTCGGAACATCTCCAGGAAGGTCGAGTGGCATGAAAGCCTTGCCATCTGCATGAGGAATCGCTGACATCAACGCCTTCGTATAAGGATGTGATGGCGAATTCCAAGTGTCTTCGGTCTTGCCTGATTCAACGATCTTTCCGAGATACATCACGGAGACTCGATCTGAGATACGACGAACGATGGAGAGATCATGCGAGATGAAGATCATTCCCATCTTGAATTCTTCGACAAGATTGACCAAGAGGTTCGCTACTGCAGCTTGTGACGATGTATCGAGGGCGGAGATAGGCTCGTCGGCCACGATCACACGGGGAGAGATCGCGAGCGCACGGGCGATGGCGATGCGCTGTCTCTGACCGCCTGAGAATTGATGAGGGAATCGATCCACTGCATTCGCTGGAAGTCCAACTCTCTCGAGCAGGCTCTTCGCCTTTTCGATGCCGTCGCTTCGGCTCATCCCTTGGATCACCGGACCATCTGCGATCTGATCACCGATCTTGCGGCGGGGATTGAGTGAGCCATACGGATCCTGGAAGATCATCTGCAGGCTCAAGAAGTGCGGATCACGCTTTCCTCGCCCGATTTTGGTGACCGACTTGCCGTCGAAAGTGACATCACCCTCCACGCGATCGAGGATTCCAACGACCGCTTTTCCGAGAGTCGACTTGCCACATCCTGATTCGCCGACGAGCCCCAAGATCTCACCAGCGCGCAGTTGTAGATCGACACCTGCGACAGCACGGACCTTGATATCGGCTCGCGTGTACTCGACAGCGAGGTCTTTCACATCGAGGATCAGGTCGCTCACTTCGATCCTCCCTTGGCGCTGACGAATGGATCGACTGAGCAGAAGATCCTGCGATTACCAGTGATCTCGACTTTTGCTGGCGAACCGATAGAGCATCCTGCTTCAGCAAAAGCACATCGAGGATGGAAAGCACATCCAGTTGGAAACTTGCCCAATTCAGGTGGCATTCCTTCGATGGCGCGGAGGCGCTTTCCTTCACTCTGTGAATCTGGAAGGGCATCGATGAGACCCTTTGTGTAAGGGTGACGTGGAGAAGTCAGGAGATTTGCAGTTGGGCCCGTCTCCACCTCTGAACCTGCATACATGATGAGCAAGCGATCAGTGAGAGCCGAGAGCACTCCAAGATCATGTGTGATCACCATGACGGAGAGATTGTTCTTCTTTCGAAGGTCATCGAGAAGAGTCAAGATGCCTGCTTGAACCGTCACATCAAGTGCTGTGGTGGGCTCATCTGCGATCAAGAGTTTTGGATCACAAGCTAGTGCCATTGCGATAGCGATGCGTTGGCGCATACCACCAGAGAATTGACTTGGATGGGCGCGAAGTGCAGCAGCTGGATCTGGGATCTTCACCGTATCGAGGAGTTCCAAGACTTTACTTCGGGCAGCATCTTTGGAGATCTTTCGGTGATGACGAAGGTGCTCAGTGAGTTGGGTCTCGATCGTCAACATCGGATGGAGTGAGGTCATCGGATCCTGGAAGATCATCGCAACATCACGACCACGGATCGTGCGGAAATCCTTCGGCTTGAAGTTGATCAACTCTTCACCATCAAAATTGATCGAACCACTCGCCTTGCCCTTATAGGGAAGTAATCCAAGGATGGAGAGTGCGGTCATCGTTTTTCCGCTGCCGCTCTCACCAGCGATGCCGAGAATCTCGCCACGATTCACATCGAAAGAGAGGTTGCGAACCGCATCAGCGGGGCCGCTACCAGTCATGAGCGTGACGGTCAGGTCACGTACGGAGAGGAGTGTCATCAGTCGCGCAGCGCCTTAGCGGTACGTGGATCGAGGGCATCACGGAGCGCATCACCGATGAAATTGAAGGCGAGCACCGCGCTCAAGATCGCGAGTCCAGGGAAGAGTCCAACCCACCATTTGTCGAAGTTGACCGCGCCCATCGAGACCATGGAGCCCCACTCCGCAGCGGGTGGTTGTGCGCCCAGCCCTAAGAATGAGAGACCCGAGAGGAGGAGAAGCGCATTGCCTACTTCAAGGGCTGCGAGAACGAAGACAGGGCCAGCAAGGTTTGGTCGAAGATCCACAACCAGCGTTCTAATCGAGGAGGAACCAAGGAGCGATGAGGCAGTGACGTAATCATTCTGCTTCGCGTTCAGAATCAATCCCCTGACTAAACGTGCATAGACCGGCCAGGAAACGATCGTGATCGCGATGACTGCGTTTCGGATCTCCGGCCCCAGCGCAGCGGCTACCGCCATGGCGAGAACGATCGCAGGGAAAGCGAAGAACATGTCAGTAAGACGCATGACCACTGCATCCACTCGACCACCGAAATATTCCGAGATTCCGCCGATGATGGATCCAAGCAGCGCCGAGAGCACGACAAGCAAGATCGAATATGGCAATGAGATTCGAGCACCGTAGATGACACGACTCCAGATATCCCTGTTGAGCTCATCGGTACCCATCAAGTGAAGTGAACCAGGAGTCGCGAATTTCTCTGCATCTTGGGCGAGTGGATCATAAGGAGCGATCCACGGTGCGAAAATCGCCGCAAAGATCCAGAGTGCGATTGTGACTACTCCTACGATTGCCAGCGGTTGTCGCCAGATCGAATTCACGTTCTTCTTACGCTTCATTTTCATCACTGCTCCGCCTTGCGAAGTTGTGGATCGATGACGCGATAGAGAATATCGACCAACAGATTCATGGTGATGTAAACCGTCGCTACAACCATGCTCACGCCCATGATTCCTGGAAGATCGAGCCCGACTGCAGCGCGGTAGGCATATTGACCGAGACCCGGCCAGGAAAAGACGTTCTCAACGAGGACGGAACCTGCCATCAAACTTGCGAATGAGACACCAGCAACAGTGATGATGGCAAGAAGCGCTGGACGAAGCACATGCCTTCGGATCACTGTGAACTCTGGCAAACCCTTGGCTCGTGCTGTGCGTACATAGTCGTTGCCCAAGATCTCCAAGACCGATGCGCGGGTGAAACGGGTCAGAACACCGATCGCGTAGATCGCAAGAACGAGAGCAGGGAGCAACAAATAAGAGAATGCTTGTCGGAAAGTTGCGAAGTCACCGGCGATCAATGCATCGATGGTGAAAAGGCCAGTAACCCGTTCAGGAGCATCAGCACCCGGCTCAAGGCGTCCGGTTCCAGGCGCCCATCCGAGAACGAAGAAGAAGACATAGAAGGCTACGAGTGCAGTCCAAAATGTCGGCATAGAGACACCAGTAAGGCTGAAGACACGGATCAATTGATCTGGAAGGCGGTCGCGCGTTACTGCGGAGATGGTGCCGAGAATGAGGCCAAGGAACATCGCGAAGATGACCGCGATCAGCGCGATCTCCATCGTGGCGGGGAAATACTCGGCAAGATCTTCTGTAACGGGACGCTTACTTGAGAGCGAGATGCCGAGATTGCCGTCGGCGAGATTTTGAACGTAACGGAGATACTGGATCGGAACTGGCTGATCGAGCCCGAATTCCTTCTCGAACGCGGCCACGATCTCTGGATCGCTATATGCGCTCTGACCAAGATTCGCAGCGACCGGGTCACCGGGTACCAACTGTGTGATCGTGAAGGCAATGAAGGTCATGCCGAAGATCAAGAAGATACTGGTGATGATGCGCTTTATTACAAATGGAGCGAAGCCAGTGCCCCGAATGACCTTTCGTGCGAAAGATACTTTCGTAGACACTGGCTCCACTTCCTACTACCTATATCTGAATTGATAGACCTACAACGAGACTACTTGAGCTCGGTGAGGTTTACCTTCCAGATTGGGTGATCCTTGACGCCAGGTACTGACTTGTTGGCTACGAGGATCGCGGCTGGCTGGACGAGTGGAATAAGCGGGCTGCGCTTGTTCATCTCGATCTGCCAATCACGGAAGATCTTTGCGCGCTTCTTTGGATCGGTCGCAACTGCGGCCTTTGCGCGAAGGTCTTCGATCACCTTGTCTTTACCGGCGACCCAACCCATACGGAGACCAACCTTGGTTCCTGGGCTGAAGCTCTCGGTGTAGTTGGTTGAATCTGGCCAATCTGGACCCCAGAGCCATAGACCCATCTCTTCCTTGTTCTCACGGTAGAGCGGAAGTGATACGGCAATTGGAGCACCGGTGAGCTTGGTCTTGAATCCGACTGCACGAAGATCCTCATCGACGAGGGCTGCGAGCGAAGCGAATGAGAGACCATTTACTGCACCACCATCACCCCAGAAGCCGATGGAAACTGGTGTGTCCTTGATTCCGCAAGCATCGAACGCAGCCTTGGCGCGTGCGGTGTCTTGCTTGATCGCATTCTTCTGTGAGAGAGCACCCGAGAAGAAGCTTGGGATGATTCCAGGAGCCTGGATCGCACCCTCGCCTGCGTATCGGACGATCTTGTTGTAGTTGATGCCATAACGAACAGCCTCGATGCACTTCGCATTGGAAGTGAACTTGGTTGCCTCAGAGAAATCTGGATTCTGGCTCAAGTAGATGAAGAAGACGTTGGATGCCTGTCCTTGCGATACGTAGACACGATTTCCGAGGCCAGTTGCCTGGTCAGGTGAAAGGTCTACCGCGATCGAGGAGCTTCCCTTGATCGCATTGAGGCGCTGGACGTTGACAGGAACGTTACGGACCACGATGCGATCGAAGCCCGCTGGGGTTCCCCAGTACTTCTTGTTCTTCTCGAGAACGACCTCAGTGGTCAAGTTGAAGGACTTGAGGACGTATGGACCGCTACCTGCTGATGCGCTCTTGAGGTAATCGAGAGCCTTGTCAGTGGTGTTGGCATCCGCTGCATCAGAACCACCATTTGCCTTCACTACCTTGCTGTTGAGAATTCCAAGAGCAGGTGAGGTGACGATCGCAAGAACCTGAGGGGCTGGGTTCTCTGTGGTGAGAACAACTGTCTTCGCGTTAGGAGCTGCGACAGTGATGCCATTCATCAATGATGAAGGGTTGCCCTTGACGTTCTTTAGACGGTTGAGTGAGAAGACGACATCTGCTGATGTGATCTTTGATCCATCAGAGAAGCGAGCCTTTGGATTGAGTGTGAATGTGAACTGTGTTGCGTTTGCGTTCACCTTCCACTTGGAAGCAACGCCTGGAACTGGAGTCGATGCGTCGCCACCCTTGTATGTAAGGAGCGTCTCGTAGAGAGCGCGATTGATCATATTTCCAGTTTGTTCGAAAGAACGACCTGGGTCGGTCGAAGTCAACTGGAAGACAGTCTCAACAGTAAGAGTCTTGGTCGCAGCGCTTACTGGACCGGAGACAGCAACAGTCGAGACGAGCGCAATTGAGAATACGATTCCCAATACTCGCTTGAAGGTTACCTTCATGTGCTGTTTTTCCTTTCAGATGTTTCGGGTTACACGTTGCGATCACCCGAATCGACCACAACGTATATCGAGTGGCGAGAGTCTGCCTATTTACGTTAGATAAATCAATGACGCCAGTGTTCGTTATACGGACTCACAGTGAATGCCCTGATGTAACGAAAACTTTATAAATCGAGAACGCGCTAGTAGATAGGTGATAACGGAGAGATGGCGTCAGTTGGCGATGAGATCAGTAGTGAATTCATTGATCTTTCGCCCACCGTTCTCCTCCACCACGATGATGTCCTCTACGCGCACACCGACTCGACCAGGCCAAAAGACCGACGGCTCGATCGTGAACGTCATACCGACTTCTAGCGGCGTGTCATCCTCTTCTGAGATGTAGGGATACTCGTGAACATCGAGACCGATGCAATGACCCGTGCGGTGACGGAACCAATCTCCATAACCACCTTCCACGATCACATCTCGAGTCGCCTTATGCACTTCGGAGGCCAAAACTCCTGGCTTCACTGCAGCGATTCCTGCAGCCTGGGCATCCATGACGAGCTTGTAGACCTTCTCGTACTCTGGCGTTGGATCACCGACATAGATAGTGCGTCCGAAATCTGCACAGTAGCCATCGATCACCGAACCGAAGTCGAAGGAGACACCCATGCCACCTTCGATCGGATTGCTGGTTCGACGATCGGAAGCATCGCGCGAATTCTTCGGTCCCATTGACCAGACTGCGGTATCAAATGATTCGGTCTTCGAGCCGAGATTGTTCATTTGGAAATTGATCTCACTCTTGAGATCGAGTTCAGCGGTTCCAGCAAGGACTCGACCTTTGACGTTGTCAAGGACGCCATCGACGAGATGGCATGCCTGAGTCATCAGTGCGATCTCTTTGGCGCTCTTGATGCGTCGGAGGCGATTGACCACCTCTTCCGCATTGACGATCTGGGCATTCGGAAAGACTTTGATCAGGTTGATCATCGTCTCGCTCCAGGTACGTGCGGAGACCGCGATGCGCTTCACATCACCATAGCTTTTCGCCACAGTGGAGAATTTCGCGAAAGCATCATCCAATTCCGAGATGGTGGTGGTGTTGGTATCTACTCCATTTGGAGAGTCGAATTCCACGATCATTCGAGGGAGCACGAAATGTGGATCGAACTTCGGATGAAGGAACGCCCCCGCTACCCAGTGATGGGTATATGCGACATTTCCAAAGGTCACCACTCGACGCTCGGTACCAGTGAGGTAGTCGAGATCAGCAGAGTGCTTCGGGAGGAAGATCAGGTCGATCCCCCGCTCCGCCATCAAGGCGTAGAGCTTCTCGCGGCGCTCCTTGTAATCGAACATCTGGTGCTCCTCAACTCTCCCTTATTGAATAACTTGAATAACTTGAATCCCTTGAATCAATGTCTCACCCGCTACCAACCGAAGGCGTCCTATAGCGGAAGCTCGTCCTCATGGTTATGGACCAGTTGCCAACCCTTATCGAACTTCTTCCAAACGCCTGTGTTGCGAACTTCTCGGGTCGGTGAAGCATTGTTCACATAGACCACTTTGAGGTAGTGACGAGCCACCGCCATATCCCCATAGATGTTGATCACGGGGTCCGATGCATCGATGCGCTCGACTTGTGGCGCAGATGGATCCTGGGGCCTGCGTGCACGGACTTCGTTGAGACCTTTAAGGCCGAAAGCGAGATCTCGTTCGCTCGAATCCCAGACTGTGCAGTCCTCATGGATGAATTGGTCGATCTTCGGTCGGTTCTTCTCGATGAAACCCTCATACATCGTCAAGACACCATTCCAGATATAGCGCTGGTCGTCGTTCATCATTGATTTCCTTTCGAACCTGATCCAGCTCGCGCTCGTCTTTCATCGATCGCGATCAGATCGCTGGCATCGCCGAGATACTCCAGTCGCTGCAACGAGATCGGCACATTCCCGTTGAGCCATAGGTAATCATGGAAAGCCTGGATATTGAACTTTTCTCGCATCTTCTCGATCGCATCGGAGTAGAACTTGATGATCTGCGTCTTCCCTATCTGATAGGTGAGCGCCTGACCGGGGCTTGAAGCGAAGAAGACTGCTTCATCATAAGCAGTTCCATGATCCATCGGAACTTTCTTCTCCAGGTAAGCAGTGGCGGTAGGGATATCGATCTCCCCGATCGCAAGATTCACATCGACTATGACTCGCATCGCACGGAGTTTCATGAAGTTGTACATCAATGTCTGAGAATGAGGCGCATCGTCGAAGAGACCTGCGGCAAGCATCAGTTCCTCGTTATAGAAGGCTATACCTTCATTGCTGCCCGAGTCGTAATAGTGGCGGCGAAGAGGTCGCGAATGGCGCCATGAGATCGCGAGCTGTTGATAGTGCGCGCCTTCATGGACGATGCCGGCGCGGGTATCACGTGCATTCGCGATATAGAAGTACGGCAATTCTGGGTGCGGTGTTGGGACATAGGAATAGCCATTCTCATCGACACGAGATGGCCCGGTGAGATCATCGGTGACACCCAACCAACGAATCGGAACAAGATAAGGAGGAATCGGCGCATTGAGGTAGTGCTTGAGCGTATCGGGCTGCGAGAGGATGCCTTCACCGACATAGAACTCTCGAACACTCGCTTCGGCGCGCTTCTCGTTCGCAACCTGTTCTTCTGCGCTCTTGGGTAGTGGCGTCACAGGTTGGTTGCGGTGTTTGTTTCGCGAGAGCGACTCAAGCGTGACGGCACGTTCCCACTCGATGAAGCCGACTGCTCGCATCTCTTCCGGTGAATACGGGACCAATGCGATGTTGTCGAAGAACCACTGATACATCTCCCGCCCGATCGCCTTGATCGGAGCCATGGATTCCTTCTTCGATAACAACCACGAGCGGTATGCCACGAAAGCCTCGATGGCCTTCTCGCTTCGCGACGCTAATTCTTCGGCGAGCGATGGGCCTGCTTTCGGCTTGAGATGAGTGACCACTTCGCGCACTTGATTCTCGATATCGTGGAGTAACTCGATGGCGACCTCCGCATATGCCTTGATGGCATGACCTTCAAGGTTCGCTTGACCATCGGCAAGGATTCGCGGTGTCTCATGCAGGATCAACGAGACCTCACGTAACGCACTCTCTGTTATCTCAAGCGGCAGAAGATGATCGAAAAGTACCCCGATGCTCTGGTCGATATAGAAGCGAGGTTGTTCCTGCCAGATCTTCAAGTGGTCGAGTTCCCACAAAGCTCGATGGATGGCGCTGCCGATCAATCGATATTCGACATAACTCTCGATCGAAACTGTTGGCTTCGTCGCACTACCAGCATCAATACTTTTGAATCGCGAGAGGAAAGAGGCGACATCCTGTCGATAGCGTGCGACATCGTCCTTGCTCCACTGTGGCGTCCAACCACGAGGCCTTTCGATACGTGGGATGTCATCGTGAGAGCGAGGTTGTTGCAAAGTGCGCCACTGCCAAAAGTCCTGACCTAATTTCGCAATCTCTTCCTGGACTGACATCGCTTCACTCCGAATTCTTGAACCTCTCGACTAACACCGGTGCAGATAACTCTAGCGAGCAGAGCGGATCTCCCGAAAGAAGAGAAAAGGATTCGATGAGGGGCTGGAATACGAATAGCGAACAGTCAATCTCACTCTCGATTCCCTACCAACCTAGATTGAGTTTTGGCCTTCCATTGAGGTATTGATTGGGCCAGGTGATCGTCAACTCATCAGCGGGGATGAGATCGCGTAACTCAATCGCTGCATTGAGTGCCCAATTGGGGTTACGAAGAAGTTCACGACCCAACATCACTGCATCGGCTTCGCCGCGGACGATGACTTCATTGGCCACTTTCGCGTCAGTGATGATGCCAACCGCAGCGGTCGGCACTCCACTCACTTCGCGGATCTCCTTTGCGAATGGAACTTGATAGTGAGGTCCGATCGGATATGCAACGTCGGTCTTGATCCCTCCGGATGAGACGTCGATCAAGTCGACTCCCAATGGAAGAAGTTCCTTCGCCAAGATCGCGCTATCCCCCACTCGCCATCCACCCTCGATCCAATCGTCGGCGGAAAGCCTTAAGAAGAGTGGATGAGAATCCGGCCAGACTTCACGGATTGCGATGGCGACCTCTTTGACGAAACGGGTTCGATTCTCGAATGAGCCGCCATATTGATCGCTACGCCGATTGGAGATCGGTGACAGGAATGAATGAACCAGATAGCCATGGGCACCATGGATCTCAACGACATCGAATCCAGCCTCAAGCGCGTGGGATGCCGCCTTCTTGTAATCAGCGATGATTCCTTTGATCTCTTCAAGTGAGAGGGCATGTGGTGTCGGCAATTTACCGAACGCGACCTCAGAGGGTGCTTGAGGGTGCCAACCGCCATCACTTGGTGGCACATAATCCTGGCCTTGCCAAGGGGATGTGGTGGAACCTTTCTGACCTGCATGCCACAGCTGGATCCCGATCTTAGAACCCTGCCCATGCACGAAGTCGACGATCCGACTCCATGCCTGCGCTTGTTCAGAGTTCCAGATACCGGTGTCCATCAATGTGGAACGGCCAGTTGGCGAGATTCCACTCGCCTCAGTCATCAAGAAGCCAACGCGACGAATCGCATATTGCGCGAGGTGAGCGAAGTGCCAATCGTTCGGCATCCCATCGATCGCTGAGTACATGCACATCGGCGAGAGCCAGATTCGATTCGGGATGGTTAACCCACGGATCTTCATCGGAGTGAAGAGATGAGGCATATCGTTACTATACAAGCCTGTCCAAAAGCATCTCCAATAGTCTCACCGATAGTTTGCCCGATAGTCTGATTGCCAACAAGTGACGAGAGGAATTCCGATGACGATCAACAATAAGGATCTTCGAGAAGTCGGTGCGCATGTCGTATCCGCAGCAGATGAATTGGCGCGTGTACTCACACCGACGACGACGCTCGATTGGGAGCAATTGACGCCGGACCTCACATGGACGCAAAGTCAGACTGCGATTCACACCATGCGGGCCTGCTTGGAGTATTCCTATCAAGTAGTCGGCAAGAAACTCGATACGTATCAACCAGTCCTCTTCGAGAAGAAAGAAGCTGCCACACCACTTGATTACCTCATGATGATTCCGACTGCTGCACGAGTCCTTTCAAAAGTGGTTGCAACCGCAGAGCCATCGGATCGAGCCTGGCATGCCTATGGTGAATCTGATCCAATCGGTTTCGCGGCGATGGGCGTAGTAGAGGTCAGCGTTCACACCTATGATCTTGCGAAAGGATTCGGGATCGATTTCACTCCACTTGAAGGACCAAGTGAGTTCGCGATCACCCGTCTCTTCGCTGACACAGTCGAAACGTCAGATTCCTTTGGTAGTGAGAGTTGGGGCCAGAGATTGCTCTGGTACGCAGGTCGAATCGAACTCTCAGGATTGGCGCGACGCGAAGGCTGGAAGTGGAACGGGCGCGTTCGCTGATTTCCTTCCTCTAGTTACTCACCTTTCTGGTGCACCTCTATTGCAGCTTTCGCCATAGCCGGCCTCCGATGAGGAAGAAGAAGATCGATAGCAGCAAGAGCGGTAGCAACATCGCCGCGAACTCATTTGGGGTTGCGCCTTCTATCGAATAGCCGATCACTGGCGGGAAGAGGAAGCCACCGCCCATCACCGCGAGCATCAAGAGTGTGGTGCCACCAGGGAAATCAGGAGTGCGTTTCGCGACCCAACTCGAAGTATTCGGGAAGATCGGTCCGAGAAATAACCCGGCGATGATGAGTGCAACCAATGGAAATGACTCGCTACCCCACGCCATTGAGAGTGGGATGAAAGTGAGTGCGATCATCGAGAGTGCGATCGATTCTGCGGAGATCTTCGTAGAGAGCCAGACGCCGAGGAATCGTCCTACGGTGAAGAGAAGGTAGAAGATCGAGCTGAAGAGAGTTCCCTCTTCCAGCCGAAGACCTGTATTGACCGCAACCGTCGGTATCCAGGCGCCTATCGAATTCTCGAGGCCCGAGTAGAAGACCACACCAAGGATCACGATGATGAGTGGGATCGGTTTGTGATTCCGACGCGCACCGACCTCTCGCTTAGTGAATCGCCATTTTGCATCGGGGAACTGCCAGGCTGTCACGAGTGCGCCGATGACTGATGTGA
Source organism: Candidatus Nanopelagicaceae bacterium (assembly GCA_049459795.1). Classification (GTDB taxonomy): domain Bacteria; phylum Actinomycetota; class Actinomycetes; order Nanopelagicales; family Nanopelagicaceae; genus SYAN01. The sequence goes on from JBMUDS010000011.1 coordinate 24,594, forward strand.
TGACAATGGCAGGTATCAACTCTTGCCCGAGTATCGATATGGAAAGTGGCCCAAGTAATGCACCGATTCCAGTCGCGGCGCTGACGACATTCATCCGGAAATGCGATGCATTCGCACATCGTGTGATGAGGAGTAGGAAGGCGATTCCAGTACCGCCATAACCGAATCCACCGATTGCCGCAAAGATGGCAAGAATGACCGGATTAGGGCTCAAGAAGATCCCCACGAATCCGATCAAAGTGAGAGAGATACCCACTCGGATGAACCAGTGGAGGTCATGACGCTTGCTCAATGCCTGGACGGTGAGTGTCCCGACTAAAGTGTGGAAGAGATAAAGCCCGTAGAGGACTCCCATTGTCGAGAGCGGTATCGAGATCTCTTTCGCAAGCCACGGGACGATCGCGCCCCAACAGGTGCTGGTAAAACCCATCATCGCGAAGGATGCGGTGACCTTCCCGAATCCAACCCGGGAAAGTTCCTTCGCAACACTCACACTTCGTACTCTAACGCGCAAGCGAATCAGATGACGAAAGTGCCGACGAAATCCTTCTCTGCCCGTGCCGCGACATTGTTCGTCACCAAAGCGTTCGCGCCGATCTTCGCACCATCGCCAACGATGACATCACCGAGGATTCTCGCCCCAGAACCGATGATCACTCGATTACCGATGGTGGGATGACGTTTCCCTCGATCTTGCGATCTCGCGCCAAGAGTCACGTCGTGATAGACCATCACATCATCACCAACGATCGCAGTCTCTCCGATCACAACTCCCATGCCATGATCGATGAAGAAGCGGCGACCGATTCGCGCGCCTGGATGTATCTCGATGCCGGTCTGCCGACGGATGTGATTCGAATAGATTCGTGCGAAGAGTCGGAGCTTTCGGTTCCATAGCCAATGCGCGATGCGATGTCCCCAGATCGCGTGCAGGCCAGGGTAGGCAAGGAATACTTCAACTCTCGTTCTGGCTGCCGGATCTCGCTCCATCGCGTTATCGATATCTTCGACAATGCGACCGATGATGGGAACTCTCTTCATCGACATCATCAATCCATCAAGTCCTTGTAAAGAATGGTCGAGAGGTAGCGCTCGCCGAAAGACGGAATGATTACCACGATTGTCTTCCCAGCCATCTCGGGTCGATTCGCGACCTGGGTAGCAGCCCAAAGTGCGGCTCCCGCAGAGATACCCGCGAGAATTCCCTCTTCTGCGGCGGCACGACGCGCGAAAGCGACTGCGTCATCCGCCTCGACATCGATCACTTCGTCATAGACCTTAGTGTCCAATATCGGTGGCACGAAGTTCGGTCCGATTCCTTGGATCGGATGCCCGCTCGGCTTGCCGCCATTGAGGATCGGTGAGGCGGCGGGCTCTACTGCGAATACCTTGATCGAAGGCTTGCGTTCCTTGAGCACCTGCCCTATGCCAGTAATGGTTCCACCCGTTCCGATTCCGGCGACGATCGCATCGACTGTGCCATCGGTATCGCGCCAGATCTCTTCGGCGGTCGTCTTCCTATGGATCTCTGGATTCGCTTCGTTCTCGAATTGGCGGACGAGCACCGCTCCCTCGCGACCTAACTCTTCTGCCTTGGCGATGGCGCCCTTCATTCCTTCAGCTGCCGGAGTGAGGACCAATTCGGCTCCGAAAGCACGAAGCAGTGCACGGCGCTCTTTCGACATCGAATCCGGCATGGTCAGGATCGTCTTGTAACCACGCGCTGCTCCGACCATGGCGAGTGCGATTCCAGTGTTTCCACTCGTCGCTTCCACGATCGTCCCACCTGGCTTCAACTGGCCACTCTTCTCGGCGGCGTCGACCATTGCGATTCCGATTCGATCCTTCACAGTGCTGGTCGGGTTGTAGAACTCCAATTTCGCAAGGACAGTCGCGCCGGAACCTTCGGTCATACGATTGAGTCGCACCAGTGGCGTGTTCCCGAAGATCTCGGTGATGTCGTTGTAAACCTTCATAGTCAATTACTCCTCGTGATGAATTCTGTATTGAGTCATTTCTATCTAGCTTTACGTGCTCTAGCGTTGAATGCGATCCACGATGGGATCTCAAGGGCGATGCGCAGAGATCGGGATTAATGACAGCAAAGATCAGTGCCGACGCGACCGAAGTCGATGATTCGACGTCGCGTGAAGTACCAAGTCGGCAGTGATGACATGAGGAGGATTCTCCCGACTCATCGATGAATTCGCTACTCGCGAATGATTCGCAAGAGTGACTCGGAATCTACTCTCGTCAGATTCGCTCGCGCCATGAAGATGTGAGTGGCAAGCGACGATCCTTTCCAAAGGCAAGATGTGAGACCTTCGTCCCAGGTGGATATTGCCTGCGCTTGTATTCGGCGCGATCTACCAGAGTGATGACTCGTAGCGCCAATTCAGGAGCGAATCCAGCGCCCGTGATGGCATCAATCGAGCCATTCGCTTCTATATAGATAGTAAGGATCTGATCCAAGATCGGATACGGCGGCAACGAATCAGAGTCACGTTGATCGGGGCGGAGTTCGGCGCTCGGTTCCTTCGTAATCGAATTCGATGGGATCGGAGCTCGCTCGCCCTCCCCTTCTGCATAGCGATTGCGCCACTTGGCCAATCTCCAGACATCGCTCTTGAAGATGTCCTTGATCGGGGCGAAGCCACCGACCGCATCACCATAGAGCGTGGAATAGCCGACCGCTAACTCGGACTTGTTCCCTGTTGCAAGGACCAAGTGTCCATGTTGGTTCGAAAGCCCCATCAAGGTCGTACCGCGAACACGCGCCTGGACGTTCTCTTCTGCCAATCCGGTCATCTCGAACGATCGCAAGAAGGCGTCTACCACCGGCTGGATCTCGATCACCGAGAAATGGATTCCAAGATTGATCGCTAATTGCTTTGCATCTTCCATGGAATGTTCCGAGGAGTACTTGCTTGGCATCGCGACGCCATGGACGCTCTCCTTGCCGAGGGCATCGACAGCAAGCGTCGCCACCACCGCAGAATCGATCCCGCCAGAGAGCCCTAATACGACCGATTCGAAACCGTTCTTCTTCACATAATCTCTAAGGCCCATCACGAGTGCCGACCAGATCTCCGCTTCCTCTTCGAGCTTGACCGCAACTCCTGGTACCAACTTCTCGTAAGGGGGTAGCGGGCCATCAGTGATGACAAGATCCGATGTCGTGGAATTGGCGATCAGATCAAGGTCTACGACCATCAATCCATCCTCGAATTGTGGTGCCCGTGCCACCACTCTTCCGGCTGCGTCGACGACGATGGAATCGCCATCGAATACCAAATCGTCCTGACCACCCGTCATGTTGACGTAACAGAGGGGCGCGCCGATCTGCATTGCACGGCGCGCAACAAGGTCTCGCCGCTGATCGTCCTTCTTGCGCTCATATGGCGATCCGTTGATGACGACTACGAGACCAGGATTTCGCGCTGCCACCTCAGCCATGGCAGCACCCTCTTGCCAGATGTCCTCACAGATGGCGATCGCGACATCGACACCGCAGTGACGGAAGAGAAGGGTGGATTCACCCGGAGTGAAATTCCGATACTCGTCGAATACTCCGTAGTTAGGGAGATGTCGCTTCACATAGCGAGCGCGAACCTGACCCCGATGGATCACTGCCGCGCAATTGCGTGCTGATTTCCCATTCTCGCTCTGGTCGAGATACCCAACCACGACCGCCATCTCACCGAAACCTTCCGTCTCAAGGGACGCGGCAAGGTGATTCGTTGCGGCAACCGATTCTCGCTGCAGACTGGAGCGATGTGTCAGATCCTCAATGGGATAGCCGGTTACCACCATCTCTGGAAAGAGGAGAAGGTGGACCCCTGAATGCTGAGCCTTCCCTACATATTCACGAATCAGCGCGATGTTATGTTCGATGTCGCCGACCCGAGGATTGATCTGCGCAAGGCCGATGCGCATCTGCGTCATCGATTGGCCAGTCATAGTCGCGAGGGTACTATCTACGACGGCGCTGTGAACCTCCAAGAAATCACGCGCCAACCCGGGGACCAGAACTGGCCTCGAGGAAAGAGGAGATGATGAGCAACTACCCTGTCGCTCGACGAATCACGATCGAGGATCTCGCTCGTTTCAAGCGGGAATCCTTCAAATTCGCTGCATTAACCGCTTATGATTCTTTGACAGCTAGCGTCTTCGACCAGGCGGAGATACCGGTCCTCCTCGTTGGGGATTCGGCCAGCAACAACTTCCTTGGCGAAGTAGACACAATCCCTGTCACTATGGATGAGTTGATTCCGCTTGCTCGCGCTGTGGTGCGCGGATCATCGCGATCGATGGTGATCGCGGATATGCCATTCGGCTCCTACGAGCGATCCGATGATCAGGCTCTCGAGAATGCGATTAGATTCTTGAAAGAAGCGGGAGTACATGGCATCAAACTCGAAGGAGGTGTTCGAGTACGCTCCCAAGTCGAGGCGCTGACCCGAGCAGGTATCGCCGTCATGGGACATATCGGCTTGACCCCACAATCCGTCAATGCGCTCGGAGGTTATCGAGTCCAAGGCCGGGGCGAGAAAGCTCAAGGGATCATCGATGATGCACTTTCGCTGCAAGATGCAGGCGCCTTTGCAGTGGTACTCGAGATGGTCCCCGCAGAATTGGCAGCCGAGATCACGTCGACCCTCTCAATTCCCACGATAGGTATCGGTGCTGGTCCCTCATGCGACGGTCAGATCCTGGTCTGGACCGACCTCCTTGGCCTTACGGCGAAACCCCCTAGATTCACGGCGCAATACCTTGATCTCCGAAGCCTCATGAACGCGGCAGTAACTTCGTGGCGTGAAGACATCGCATCTGGTGCCTTTCCTGCCGAAAAGCACTCCTTCCACTGAGACGTTCGAAACCTCACTGCGACCTACTTTTTTGGGGTCGTGCGGGGTGAAAATCGGTCAAATTTCGAAAATTTTTTCAAATTTTTTTTGTCCGTTTTTCGCTCAGGTTTGCTGAAAAAGTCGACTTTGAAATAGTGGCAAAAAAGCCTATGAAATAAGGGTTTTCTGCAGATGAAGGAGTGAGAACATACCGATCGCTATTTCGATCGATGCGACACGCCAGGATCTGAATCTCGAAATATGCTAGAAAAATTCCGCGCGAACTGACACGCTTTGCCGTGAACAGGTCCGGTGACGGATCGGACCATTCTGATAGGAGAACCACGTGGCTGCAAAGCGTCGTAAGAAGGCTGCTGCTAAGGCTGCAGCGCCAAAGCGTCGTCGCAAGAAGGCTGCCGTCAAGGCTGCTGCTCCAAAGCGTCGTCGCAAGAAGGCTGCTGCGAAGACCGCAGCACCAAAGCGTCGCCGTAAGAAGGCTGCTGCTAAGGCTGCAGCTCCAAAGCGTCGTAAGAAGGCTGCTAAGAAGGCTGCTCCAAAGAAGGCAGCTCCAAAGCGCCGCAAGAAGGCTGCTAAGAAGAAGTAAGCCTGCGCTTTATCGAAAGCCCGCCGAATTCGTTCGGCGGGCTTTTCTAATTCTGCTTCCGGAAATCCTCGCGAAGGCCGTTCTCGATCTGATCGAAGAGTCCAGCGAGAGCCTCTTGTTCCTTGGGACTCAATTGATCCAAGAATCTCTTACGCACCGAATCGACATGATCGGGTGCCGCTTTGACGATCGCTCGATATCCCTTATCTGTCATCACAGCCCATGAACCTCTTTTGTCCTCGGTACATGCTTGACGCCGTACCCAACCGGCCCTCTCCATCACAGTGATTCGATGGGAAAGCCTCGACTTCGAGATCATGGCGATCTCTGCCAACTCTGACATACGCATCTGTCGCCCTGGTGCTTCGCTCAATTGTGCTAACACTTCATAGTCAGGCATTGAGAGGTCGTGATCCTCGAGATCCTGTTCAAGAGCATCAAGAAGCCTTCGTGATGCGATGATGTACGAGCGCCACGCCTTCATTTCGCGCGGATTGAGCCACTTTGGCTTCTTTGTGCTCATAACCGAAGATTACTTGAAACTTCAACTATGTGCCGACCATTACATCTACGCCATCACAATCGAAGTCCAGAACCCGATCTTGATATCACCGCTTCGCTACCCTTGACCCCATGTTCGAATCGCCGTTTCGCACTGTCGCTGAGATAGAGGCGGAAGAGGCGCGAAACTTCAAACCCAGGGCCTGGCGTTGGCTCCTCGGCACCGTGATCATCGTCATCTTCTGGCAGGCCGGCGGAGTCGCAATGATCCTTGCTGCGGCGGATCTCTTCAATGTTCCCGTAGAGGACCTTGAGACCTTCCCGGACGTTGCTCCATGGAAGGCCGGAGTGATCACTCTGGTCTCGTTCATCCCTCTCTTCCTCATCGTTCCCCTGCTCTACGTCCTACTTCTACGGTTGCCGTGGAAAGCATTGATCACAACACGCGAGCGGATCTCGACGCGCAGGATTCTCCATGGATTCATCGCAATGAGCGCGCTCGTGATCCCGCTATCGGCGATCGATCTCTTCCTCAACGGTGATGACTATCGCTACACCTTCGACTTCGCACTCTTCTGGCCCTACCTGATCGTCGCTTTGACTCTGCTTCCAGTCCAAACGACGGCTGAGGAGTTCTTCTTCCGGGGTTGGCTGCTTCGATGGAATGCGAGTGGTGCTTGGCCCATCTGGGCAGTGACTGCTCTCAATGCCTCGCTCTTCGCCCTGCCGCATATGCTCAACCCCGAGGTGAAGGATTACTACCTTCTCGCCTTCCTCTACTTCTCATCGATGGGCGCGATGCTCACTCTTGCAACTCTTCGCGATAAGAGTATGGAGGTGGCAATTGGAGCTCACTTCGCAAATAACTTGATTGCAGGCGTCTTGGTCTCCTATCAAGACTCTGCCTTGCCATCCGCCGCCCTGTTCATGAGCGGAGAACTCGACTGGCTCGGCAGCACAGTCACGGCTATCGTCATGGTTCCGATCTTCCTCTGGCTCACCAAGATCCAGGATTAACGCCTTGGGTTTGGGGCTTGCACCCATAGCAAGACCCTCTTCAGCACTTGGGATATAGCCCGTCAACCCAGGACGCTCTTGGTTGCCTTCGAGGGCTA
>JBMUDS010000012.1:0-30442 GCA_049459795.1 Candidatus Nanopelagicaceae bacterium
GTCTTCGCATATAGCCCAGAGAGGGTATCGACTCTCCCCTCTTCCTACGAAGACATGACGGATCCGGAATACAAGGGCCGCTTCGGTATCGCTCCGACCAATTCCTCATTCCAAGCCTTCGTCACTGCCCTTCGATTGGCAATCGGTGAAGTTGCGACAGAAGAGTGGTTGCGAGCCCTGATCGCAAATGAGCCGAGGTACTACGAGAAGAACTCGATGATCGTCGAAGCGATCGAGAATGGCGAGATCGATCTCGGCTTGGTCAACCACTACTACATCTATGAAGTAGCGAAGGCACTCGGTCGTGAGATATCGGTGAAAGATGGATTCTTCGCTGATGGTGACCTTGGAAACATGATCAATGTCTCCGGCGCGGCGCTCCTCGCTACCTCAACTAAACGGAGTGAAGCATTAAGTCTCATCGAGTACTTGTTGCGCCCTAGCACTCAAGAGAGATTTGTCTCGGAGACGAAGGAGTATGCGCTTCTCGATGGTCTCGCAGGTCCTCAAGGGTTACCTGCCCTCTCGGAGATCGCGGCACCATCCGTTGATCTCAATGCGCTCCGCGACTTGAAGGCCACACAATCGCTACTCATTAAGGTCGGGCTCCTCTGACCTCGACACTCGTAACGCCGGAAACCACCGGGGAGAAGCGCAACCGCGCCCACCTCGGTGGTTTTCTGCTGACGGCACTTCTCCTTCTCCTGACGAGCATCCCGTTCCTCTACCTCATCGCGCGGGTAAGGACCATCTCTGGGGAAGATCTCACCACGATCCTCTTTCGCCCCAAGACAGTGGAGATAGTCACCAACACGGTCACTCTCGCGCTTGTCGTTGCAACGCTCTCCGTTGCCATCGGCACTCTCTTCGCGAGCCTGATCTTCTCTAGCAACTTCCGAAGCCGTGGATTACTCCTCGCAATCTCAGCCTTGCCTTTAGCAATTCCTTCCTACGTCTTCACCTACTCCTGGATCGCGATCTGGCCGAGTTTCCGTGGATTTTGGGCTGCCGTATTGGTCCTGACACTGAGCACGATGCCCTACATCCTGCTTGCTGCTTTCGCAGCACTTCGAAGGATCGACAAAGTGCAGATCGATGTCGCTCGATCCCTGGGGTGCAATCGATTCCAAGTCTTCACTCGAGTGATCCTGCCTCAGATCAGGAACTCGATTGCCGCAAGCACGTTGCTCGTCGTCTTATATGTCTTCAGTGACTTCGGCGCGGTGTCACTCCTGGGTGTAGATACCTTTACACGCGCGATACAGAATCTCTACCGGGCTTCCTTCGACCGAGAGTCTGCAGCGCTCCTTGGTCTCATCCTGATCTTCTTCGCGACGCTCTTGATCATCGGTGAAGAGCGCGTACAGCGCCGAACCGTCATTGCGCGCTCTACTGCTCGGATCAAGGAAGAGATCTCGCTGATCACGAAACCAGGTCCGAAGACACTCGCCTACCTGATGATGATCGGCTATGCGCTCTTGGCGCTTGCTGTCCCGATATATGTGCTCTCTTCCAGGATGATGCGAAACTTCCAAGGCATCGATTTCGAAGCGCTCGCTTCTGCGACTTTCAATACAATCATTGTCGCATCGCTGGGTGCCATCATTGCGATTCTCTTCGCGCTACCTCTGGCCTGGACCATCATCACGTCAAAGAGTCGACTTGGACTCATCACCGAGAAAGTCGTTCTTGTAACGCATGCACTTCCCGGCGTAGTCCTAGGACTCTCACTCGTGGCATTCTCAGCGCAGTTCTCTTGGCTCTATCAAAGTATCGCTTTGCTCGCCTTCGCCTACGCCCTTCTCTTTTTGGCAAAAGGAGTAGGAGCGACAAGGACGAGCATCGAGCGAGTGCCACTCGGCCTCAAAGAGGTAGCGACAACACTCGGTGTCTCGCCCTTTAATGTCATTCGTCGAATCACCATTCCACTTGCCGCCCCAGGAATCGGAGTCGGTTTCCTCCTCATCTTGCTCACTGCGATGAAGGAGCTACCTGCGACTTTGATGCTGCGACCCACCGGATTCGACACTCTCGCCATCGAAATATGGACTGCTGCCTCGATCAACCGCTTCAACGAAGCGGCTCCCTATGCCCTGGTCTTGATTCTGATCGCTGCCCTTCCCACCTTTATCCTTTCTCGCCCTGATCGTGAATTCCAGGAGCGAGCCGATGACCAGATCGAGCGAAAGGGATAGGTGGACTGAAGATGACCTCGCTTGAAGTCAACGCGCTCACCGTCCATCTTGGGGAACGTAAAGTCCTCGACGAGCTCTCGATCACCATCGAAGCCGGAACGTTCACAGCGATCCTTGGTCCCAGTGGATGTGGCAAGACGACTCTGCTTCGTGCGATCGCAGGTCTCGTCGCCCCGACCTCTGGCACCATCCGTTTTGGAAAGCAATTGGTCAGTGTCTCCTCACTCGTCCTTCCACCCCATAAGCGGCGCATTGGATATGTCCCGCAAGAGGCTGCGCTCTTCCCTCACCTGACTGTCGCCGAGAACATTGCCTTCGCACTCGATAAAGAGAGTTACACCAAGGATCGACGTCGAGTCATCGTCGCTGAGATGCTCGAGTTGATCGGACTCGCCAATTTCGGGGATCGAATGCCGAGTGAATTGAGTGGTGGCCAGCAGACTCGCGTCGCGCTTGCACGAGCACTCGCAATCGAACCAAAGATCGTCTTACTCGATGAGCCATTCTCAGCACTCGACGCGGCGCTACGAAACGAATTGCGAGAGGAAGTCTCGACATTGCTCAAGACTCGTCAGACCACGGCGCTGATGGTGACCCATGATCGCGAAGAAGCACTGGTCACAGCAGACATGATCGCCTTGATGCGTGATGGAAAGATTGTTCAACATGGCACTCCGGCTGAGGTCTACTTCTCACCGAAGACTCCTTACGCAGCAGTGAGCACTGGTGATGCACTCGTCCTTCCGGCAAAACGCGACGGAGATAACGTCTTCCATCCGCTCACCTCTGGTGTCTCTCCCGCGACGAGCGAGAGCGGGACCATCGTGATTCGCCCGGAGGAGATCTCGGTCAGTCTTGATCCGAATTCTGGACAACGCGCCATCGTCACGAAGATCGAGTACTACGGACATGATGCGGTGGTCGAATTCGGTCTCATCGAGAGCGCCTACTTAGGCACACTCAAGGCAAGGATTACCGGAAGCACCGAGTACCACTTGGGCCAATCGATCTATGTGGATCATGTCGGCCCGATTCGGTGGTTCGCTAACCTCTAAAGCCGAGTAACTCGCTCTCAAGTCGGCGATCGACTCTTCCTTTGATCCGAGTTCCACTCTCTTCATGTGACTCGACATCGATCTCACCGAGTAGATGGAATTTGTTGACGAGATCACCACGGTTGTACGGGATGACCACTTCGATCTCGATCGCGGGATGAGGCAACGCCTCTTCGATCGCAGCAGTGAGCAATCCGATCCCAAGGCCACTTTTCACGCTGATCGCGATCGCATCGCGTTCTTGTCGAAGCAAGTGATCGAGGACTTCTGGTTCAGCGATATCTGCTTTGTTGACTGCGATGATCTCCGGAATTCCTGCAGCGCCGATCTCTCGCAAGATGGAGCGCACCGATTGGATCTGACCGAAGGGATCCGGACTGCTCCCATCGACGAGGTGGACGATCACATCGGCGTGGAGGACCTCCTCGAGAGTTGATTTGAAGACTTCCACGAGTTGCTCGGGGAGATCGCGGACGAAACCGACGGTGTCTGCGAGGGTGTAGATCCGACCATCCTTCGTCTGATTCTTTCGAACCGTCGGCTCCAACGTGGCGAAGAGCGCGTCCTGTACCAGGACTCCGGCACCAGTGAGTCGATTGAGGAGTGAAGATTTGCCCGCGTTGGTGTAACCCGCGATCGCAACGGACGGGACTCGATTCTTATCTCGCTCCTTGCGTTTCGTATCGCGCGCCGTCTTCATCTCTTTAATCTCGCGGCGAAGCTTGGACATCTTGTCGCGAATCCTTCGTCGATCGATCTCGATCTTCGTCTCACCAGGACCACGACTTCCGATACCGCCAGTTCCACCCGCCTGACGGGAGAGGGATTGTCCCCAACCACGAAGCCGGGGTAATAGGTAACTCATCTGCGCCAATTCCACCTGCGCCTTGCCCTCTCTGCTCTTCGCATGTTGTGCGAAGATGTCGAGGATCAATGCGGTGCGATCGACGACTTTGACCTTGACCCGATCCTCAAGATTCTTCAATTGAGATGGACTCAATTCACCGTCGCAAATCACGGTGTCTGCGCCGCTGGACTTCACGATCCCCTTGAGCTCTGCGACTTTTCCAGATCCGATGAAGGTCGCTGGATCAGCCTTGTCACGGCGTTGGATGAGGGCATCGAGCACCTGCGATCCAGCGGTCTCCGCGAGAGATGCAAGTTCCGTCATCGAGTTCTCTGCATCTTGAGCGGTTCCTGTTGTCCATACTCCAACCAAAATGACGCGCTCCAGCTGCAACTTTCGATATTCCGCCTCGGAGATATCGATGAGTTCAGTCGAGAGACCTTGCACGCGTCGAAGCGCTTGCCGGTCCTGGAGTGCTAACTGGGTGGATTCGAAATCATCCGGCTGAAACCCGGTTAACTCAATCTCGCCTGAATCCAACCCTGAATCCAAGACGGCCTCTAATCGCTCGCTCTCTGCGATGAGTGCGTCGTAGTCGAGGTCTTTCACGGATTCACTCTCATGCGACGAGATACTTGGTGAGATCGAGGTCGCGGAGCAATAGTGCAGGCCCGGTCAATGTGGCGTTCTCATGAGGGTCGAGGTCGACAACGAGTCTGCCGCCAGGGGTATGGATCACCCAGGAGATCGGCGCGCGTTTGCCTCGCTTGATCGTGGCAGCCATGGCTACCGCACATGTGCCGGTGCCACAGGATCGCGTCTCTCCACTACCTCGTTCGAAGACACGCATCCTCAACTCGCTGTCGCTTACGAATTCAACGAACTCGACGTTCACTCCCTCTGGGTACTCCTCCTCGGGAGTCACGATAGGAGCTCGTTCCAATGCGCCGACTTCATCGATGGAATCGACGAAGACGACGGCGTGAGGATTACCAACATCGATGTTGTAACCAATGAACCGATGACCATTCTGTTCTGCGGTGATCTCGCCTGGAATGTGACTCACCTTGCCAAGGTTTACTGAAATGTCCCCATGATCTGGAACTTTGAGGAACTTGTTTCCATCTCGAGTGACGATGGAGAAGATCCCGGACTCTTGATGTCCCTTATCAACAAGATACCGCGCCATGACCCTGATCCCATTGCCACACATCTCTGCGATAGATCCATCAGAATTGCGATAATCCATGAACCAACGATTGTCGCGATTGACGATCCGGATCAAACCGTCGGCACCGATCCCACTCTTCCGATCGCAGATACGTCGGACCTGATCAGAAGAAATCTGTAGTTCATCTTTCGGGTCAAAGATCAGAACGAAGTCATTCTCCGTTCCATGGCCATAGGTACCCTGAATCGTGATGTGATCGCTCAATGAAGTCATCAAGGTGAAGACTACCTTTTCGAAAGATCCAACTGGATCGTGCGAAGACGAGCTTCGGTGTTCTCGGCTTTGATCCAAGTGATTCGTTCATCTCTTGAGAACCACGTCTCTTGTCGCCGGGCGAATGCGCGAGTTGCGCGCTTAGTCTCCTCTTTCGCCTCACTCTCTGAGACCTTCCCGAGTCTGTAATCGATAATCTGTGAATATCCAATAGCAGCACGGGCCGTTCTTCCTTCCAAGATGCCGCGCTCTAGGAGTAAATCCACCTCTGCGACGAATCCCTCGGACCACATCCGATCCACTCTTTGATCGATCCGCTCTCGGAGATTCTCGCGATTCATCACTAAGCCAAACTGTTTCGCTGCCGGATAACGATCAACCCCTTTCCGTGGCAGGTGCGCCGTGAACGGTTTCCCGGTGATCTCGATGACCTCGAGTGCGCGAACCACCCGCCGTAAGTTCTCTTTTGGTATCGCAGCAGAAGCCGCTGGATCTAGAGTTGCAAGACGTTGATGCATCACATCGACGCCACGTTCTAACCCTTCCTTCAGAAGGCGATCTCTGACGATCGGATCGGTATCAGGGAATTGAAGATCGTCTAAGAATGCTTTTATGTAGAGACCGGTGCCCCCCACGACAACGACATTTCTGCCTTGCTCAAGTAGATCATCTGCTTTTGAACGAGAAAGTTCTTGATATTGGGCGACTGTTGCATCTTCAGATACTCCAAGAATGTCGATCAGATGATGCGTAATCCCGCCGCGTTCTCCCACTTTGAGTTTTGCAGTGCCGATATCCATGCCCCGATAAAGCTGCATCGAATCAGCATTGATGATCTCAGCGTCGAGTTCTTGTGCAAGGGCGACGGCAAGATCGCTCTTTCCGGTAGCGGTAGCTCCAGCGATGATGATCAGCTGAGCTCTTGTCTTCATGGCTCAGGTGCCAAGCGCTGCAGTCAATGTCGCGCGAGAGAGCTTTGGCATACCAAGCATGGTGCCGCCTCGCTCTGCCTCACTCTTGCGAGCAGCGAAGGCATCTCCACCTCGAGACCTACGAATCGAGTGCACTTCTCCGGCAACGAGATAGAAAGGTTTCGCATCTTTAATCTCGACGGTAACGAAGTCACCGGGACGCACACTCTCATGTGAAGGCGTAGTGAAGTGGACCAACCTTCCATCTTCACTCTTGCCACTCATACGAGGGATACCATCACGGTCGCTCTCATTCTCCGTGACGAGGAGTTCGTAGCTTCGCCCGATCGCACGTTGATTGACACCTAATGAGATCGATTCTTGATGATGATGAAGTCGGTCGTATCTCTCTTTCACCACTTCTGCTGGAACTTGATCCGGCATCTCTGCGGCAGGAGTTCCTGGACGCTTCGAGTATTGGAAGGTGTAAGCCGCTGTGAATTGTGCTGCGTCACAGAGAGAGATGGTCTCTTCGAAATCAGCATCGCTCTCCCCTGGGAAGCCGACGATGATGTCTGTGGTAATCGAAGCCTCAGGGATCGCCGCTCGTACCCGATCGAGGATTCCGAGATAACGCGACCTTCGATAGGAACGACGCATCATTTGCAAGATCCGATCAGAACCTGATTGCAACGGCATATGAAGATGCGGCATGACATTCTTGGTGTCCGCCATCGCTTCGATCACATCGTCTGTGAAATCACGTGGATGGGGCGACATAAATCGCACTCTTTCTAGGCCATCGACTCCCCCGCAAGCCCGAAGCAACGTCGCGAATGCTCCTGGCTCGCCAAGATCGACGCCATATGCATTGACGTTCTGACCGAGCAGGGTTATCTCTGTGACGCCTTCGTCGACGAGGGTTCGAATCTCTCGCAAGATCTCTTCTTGCGGTCGATCTTTCTCTCTGCCACGCAAGGAAGGGACGATACAAAACGTGCAGGTGTTGTTGCATCCGACCGATATCGAAACCCAGGCCGAGAAAGCTGAGTGGCGTCTTGCAGGCAAAGAAGATGGGAAATGTTCAAGGGCTTCCTTGATCTCAACCTGTGATTCGCCTTCGATCCGAGCTCGTTCGAGAAGGATGGGAAGCGACCCCACGTTATGCGTCCCAAAGACCACATCCACGTAAGGGGCGCGCTCGATGATCCTGCCCTGATCCTTCTGGGCAAGGCAACCACCGATTGCGATCTGAAGATTGGGATTTGATTCCTTTTGCGGTGCAAGGAAACTCAACTGACCATAAAGTCTGTTGTCTGCATTCTCCCGAACCGCACAGGTATTGAAGACGATGAGATCCGGTTCCTCGCCATCAAGTGCCGGTATATACCCAGCGCGATCCAAGGAACCAGCAATTCGTTCGGAGTCATGGACATTCATCTGACAGCCGAGGGTCTGGATCACATAGCGACGCGTCATCGTGTCGCGATTCTACAAGCGTGAATTGGTCTCGGATCGACTCGATAATTCCTTAAAGACCGCTGCGATGGTGTTTGAGGGGAATCCGCGTCTCATCAATGCAGAATGGACTCTCCTTCGCATTCCCTCATCGTCGCCTGATCCAGGACGCCACTTCTTTTCAGCGAATCTGAGAGCAAGGGCAAAGTCATCCTCATCACTCATGTCCTCGATGACCCAATCGATCGTCTCTTGATCGATTGATCGCGCTTTAAGGCCTTGGACGATGGCCCGCTTCGACTGTTTACGACGCGATCGATCGGCGAAGTTCCGCGCGAAATCGAGATCGTTGAGATAGCCCATCTCCTCGAGTCGCAGAATTGTCTGATCTAAGACTTCGATGGGTGTGCCACGTTTCAGAAGATGATCGCTCAGCTGCTTCTTGCTCAATGAGCGCCTACCGATCGCACCAAGTGCGATGGTAAGCGCTACTGAGTAGGGATCTTCC
This sequence comes from Candidatus Nanopelagicaceae bacterium, assembly GCA_049459795.1. GTDB lineage: Bacteria > Actinomycetota > Actinomycetes > Nanopelagicales > Nanopelagicaceae > SYAN01. Next base: position 8,419 of record JBMUDS010000012.1, read on the forward strand.
TCTATCTGATTAGAACTCGACATCCGCTGTTGCTTCATCGATTGCAGCAACGAGGGCTGGATCGACTGTCGTCGGAGTCAACTTCGCTCTGATCTTCGATTCGATCTCATTGGCGAGATCTGGGTTGTCGACAAGGAACTGACGTGAGTTTTCTTTGCCTTGACCTAATTGATCGCCTTCATATGTATACCAAGCGCCAGATTTCTTCACGATGCCAAGGTCCACACCCATATCGAGAAGCGATCCTTCGCGAGAGATTCCGACGCCGTAGAGGATGTCGAACTCTGCTTGTTTGAATGGTGGCGCCATCTTGTTCTTCACGACCTTGACGCGAGTACGGTTTCCAACGGCTTCTTGGCCATCCTTGAGAGTCTCTATGCGACGGATATCCATACGAACGGATGCATAGAACTTGAGCGCTTTACCGCCCGTAGTCGTCTCAGGAGAGCCAAAGAAGACGCCGATCTTGTCGCGGAGCTGATTGATGAAGATCGCTGTCGTCTTGGAAGAATTGAGTGCGCCGGTGATCTTTCGAAGTGCTTGCGACATCAATCGCGCCTGGAGACCCATATGTGAGTCACCCATCTCGCCTTCGATCTCAGCACGAGGGACAAGTGCTGCTACTGAGTCAACGACGATGAGATCAAGTGCACCTGATCGCACCAACATGTCCATGATCTCAAGTGCTTGCTCACCGGTATCTGGCTGGGAGACGAGAAGTGCGTCGATATCGATACCGAGCTTCTTCGCATACTCTGGATCGAATGCATGCTCTGCATCGATGAATGCTGCGATGCCGCCCTGCTTCTGAACGTTTGCGATCGCATGCAAGGTCAAAGTCGTCTTACCTGACGATTCTGGTCCGAAGATCTCGATGACACGTCCGCGTGGTAGACCTCCGATGCCAAGAGCGGCATCGAGGGCGATGGATCCGGTTGGAATGACTTCGACGACTTGATTCGCTCGTTCGCTCATCTTCATCACGGAGCCCTTGCCGAATTGGCGCTCAATCTGGGCAAGAGCGGTATCGAGTGCCTTGAGGCGCTCGGGATTCACTGGGGCTTTGTTTGATGCTGCTGGCGTTACTTCTGGCACGCCTTCACCTGGGCTTTTCGCCTCACGGGGCATGGACTTACCTCTCTTCTCCCGATCTCCTCGGGCTCAATGGACCTTTGTGGTCCGCACGGATCCAGAAGGTACGGAAGACCACCGACGGCGCGAGGAGACCTCACGCGGAAATGTGGAACCGCTCTGGCTGGGCATGAGTAGGGTATCCGAACATCTGTTCTAATGCGAGGAGGTGCATGCCATGGGCGAGTCTCCGTCGACAGGCATCCCACTTTTGCCCTACCTAGGATTCCGGCATGCGTAGCACGGCAGGGGTCCTCCGTGAGCTCGAAGACGAATCGATCGAGATCCTTCGCGAGACCGCGGCGACCTTCTCCAATCCGGTCCTTCTCTACTCCATCGGAAAAGACTCCACGGTAATCCTTCACCTTGCTCGCAAAGCCTTCTATCCCGCTCCGATCCCCTTTCCACTGCTCCACGTCGATTCCACCTGGAACTTCAAGGAGATGATCACTTTCAGGGATGCCGTCGTTGCAAAACATGGACTTCGTTTGATCGCACACATCAATGAAGATGGGCTCCGGGATGGCATCACTCCGTTCAGTCATGGCATCTCTGAATACATCCGTGTGATGAATACCTTGGCTCTCAAACAAGCACTCGACAAATATGGTTTCGATGCAGCAATCGGTGGCTCGCGGCGAGATGAGGAGCGCAGTCGCGCGAAAGAGCGAATCTTCAGTGTGCGTGAAGCCGGACACCAATGGGATCCACGGAACCAGCGTCCAGAACTATGGCGTACCTATAACACTCGCATGACCCAAGGCCAAACGATGCGTGTCTTTCCCATCTCCGACTGGACCGAGCTCGATATCTGGAATTACATCTGGCAAGAGGACATTGAGGTCAATCCGCTCTACTTCGCAAAAGAACGACCCATGGTTCGACGTGGCCATCAATTGATAATGGTCGATGATGAGCGATATCCAGTCGAACCAGATGAGCGACCAGAGATGATGATGGTCAGGTTCAGAACCTTGGGTTGTTATCCACTCACGGCCGGGGTGGAGTCAACAGCGACAACACTTGAGGAAGTTGTCGAGGAGATAACTGGCGTCAAGTTGAGCGAACGCGCGACCCGACTGATAGATGGCGATAAGGAAGATTCAATGGAGAAGAAGAAACGCGAAGGTTACTTCTAAACCAATCTCACCGATATCAATCGACGACGGAATCAGTCGAAGATGGGACCAACAGTCCTGGAGCGCTTGATCTCAAAGAACCCTGGGTATGAGGCAACGTTCACCACGCCATCCCACAACTTGCCTGCTTCCTCACCCTTGGGCGCCGGCGAGATCACCGGACCAAAGAAGGCGAAGTCACCGAATTTGATCAAAGGCGTTCCGACATCATTTCCGACCAGCGAGATTCCGCGTTCATGACTTTCGATGATCGATTGATTCCAGCTTTCGTTATCCATCTCAGAGGCAAGTGATTTATCTAATCCGACTTCTTCGAGAGATTCTTCGAGTAACTGCGTGCCAATCTCCATCTTCTTTAAGTGGATACGAGTTCCGATTGCGGTGTACATCGGCAAGACGTACTCCTGACCATGCTTGGTCTTCGCTGCCATGATGACCCGAGTCGTGCGCCATGACCTCGGAAAATTGAGTTTGTACTTCTCATCCGTGGTGTTTCGATTCAGATGCGCGAGCGAGAAGATATTGAATGTGACGTCGATATCACGGACTTTCTCCACCTCAAGGATCCACCGCGACGTCATCCATGCCCATGGGCAGATCGGGTCGAACCAGAACTCTGCTGATCTCTTCTCACTCATTCCGCGCCTCCAAATCGTCGTTCACGTTCTGCGTAGATCTCGATCGCTTTCCATAGCGTTCGACGATCCACATCTGGCCAGAGTACATCCATGAAGACCATCTCTGCATAGGCAGATTGCCACATAAGGAAGTTGCTGGTTCGCTGTTCGCCAGAAGAACGAAGGAAGAGATCTACATCATTCATCTTCGGTTCATCAAGATAGCGAGCGAAACTCTTCTCGGTAATGGAATCAGGTTTGATACGTTTCTTGGCGACATCTTCAGCAAACTTCTTGGCTGCATCGACGATCTCTGCTCGACCTCCGTAATTGATGCACATATTGAGCGTCATCACGTTATTTCGCTTCGTCAGGCGCTCTGCCTCTTCCAGTTCCTTCACGACGCTGGCCCAAAGTCTCGCTCTCCTGCCGACCCATCGAATCTTGATGCCACGTGCATGCATCTCGTCGCGGCGCTTTCGGATCACTTCACGATTGAAACTCATCAAGAATCGGACTTCCTCTGGACTTCTTCGCCAATTCTCAGTGGAGAAAGCGAAGACGCTCATCTCCTGTATTCCGATTTCGAGCGCACCTTCCACCACATCGAAGAGCGCGCGCTCTCCAGCCTCATGACCTTTCGTGCGAGCCATCCCTCGTTGCTTCGCCCAACGGCCGTTCCCATCCATCACGATCGCCACATGTTTGGGTAGCGCGTCCTTCTTGATCTTCGGCGGTTTTGCCCCGCTCGGATGAGATGTGGGTCTTTCGAACTTCATATCGCTCTCTGTATCACTCTCTACATCGCTCGTTCCACGAAAGGAAGCGATCTTAATCCTTTCTCTATATGCCATTGAAGGTAGGCCGCGACCAAACCCGATGCCTCGCGGCGATTCTTAAGTTCACTCTCGATCGCACGTTCCCACCTACCGCTTAAGAGGTCACCCATCAATTCCAGCGTCTTGGGATCTGGAGTTGCAGAGGCGGAGGGCTTGCACTGCGAACAGACTGCGCCACCACCAACGAGCGAAAAGAAGCGATGTGGTCCGGTTGCGTTACAGATCGAGCAATCATGCGTCGATGGCGCGAAACCCGCGACAGCGAGCGAGCGCAAGAGATATGCATCGAGTATCAAGAGCGCGTCGTAACTCTCATGTGCCAAAGATTTCAAGGCACCTGCGACGAGATTGAAATGTTGCTTGACTGGCTCTCGCTCATTCGCAGTGAAACGCTCCGCCGCTTCCACGATCGCATGTGCAACCGTCCATTTCTGATAATCGTGAGAGATCGCATCACCGTAATTCTCGATGCTCTCGACTTGAGTGATCACATCAAGGCTCTTGCCGACATAAAGTTGGGCATCGACATGGCTTGCAATCTCAAGCCTTGCGCCGAACTTTGACTTAGTTCGCCTCACACCCTTTGCGACTGCACGGAAACGACCATGGTCCCGTGAGAGCAAAGTGATGATCCGATCGGCTTCGCCCAATTTATGGGTCCGAAGAACGATCGCTTGATCACGATAGAGGGCCACCGCGTAAGCGTAGTTCGCGCCCTCGCTAACTACGGGTAACCGAAGAGTCGACTATCGAAGCGCGCGATTTGCTGCCGAGATGATCGCTTTGAGGGAAGCGGTCGTGGTGCTTGGATCGATACCGACTCCCCAATAGACCGATCGCTTCTCAGTGCCCTCATGACGAGTGGTGATCTCACACTCAAGGTATGAGGCTGCCTTCGCATCACCACCTGCGGACATCGCATGCTCGTAATAGTCCAGGACTTGTACCTGCACTCCAGACCGTGCAAGTGCATCACAGAAAGCAGAGATCGGACCATTGCCGACTCCATCGATCTCGCGTCGTTCACCGTTATCAAGGATCGAAGCGGAGAGCTGTACATCTTTATCCATCTCGGATCGCTCCGACATGCCTAAGAGTTTGAAGCGACCCCACGGCGAGACTTCCTTGGTCAATTCGGCTGGGAGATACTCGTCGACGAAGATCTGCCACATCTGGTCGGCGAGGACTTCACCACCTTCAGTATCTGTCTTCGCTTGGATCACCTGACTGAATTCAATCTGTAGACGTCGTGGCAGGTCAAGATGATGCTCGCTCTTCATGAGGTAGGCGACGCCACCTTTACCCGACTGACTGTTGACTCGAATTACCGCTTCGTAGCTCCTGCCGATGTCCTTCGGATCGATCGGTAGATAAGGAACTGCCCAAGGGAATTGCTGGAGAGGTGTGTTCGCTTCCTTGGCATCGCGCTCTAGATGCTCGAGACCTTTCTTAATTGCATCTTGATGCGAGCCCGAGAAAGCAGTGAAGACGAGATCTCCCCCATAAGGATGTCGCTCTGGTACGCGAAGTTGATTCGCATATTCGACTGTCCTTCGAATCGCAGGGATATCAGAGAAATCGATCTTTGGATCGATGCCGTGACTCAAAAGATTGAGACCAAGGGTGACTAAGCAGACATTGCCCGTTCGCTCGCCGTTGCCAAAGAGTGTTCCTTCGATGCGATCTGCGCCTGCAAGATAACCAAGTTCTGCTGCAGCGACCGCGGTTCCCCGATCGTTGTGGGGGTGAAGGCTTAAGACGATCGAATCGCGGCGATTGAGATTCCGATGCATCCACTCGATGGAATCGGCGTAGACATTGGGCATCGCCATCTCGACGGTTGCAGGGAGATTGATGATGGTCTTCCATGATGGAGTCGGTTGGAAGATATCGGTGACCGCATCACAGACTTCCAACGCATACTCGACCTCGGTACCGGTGTAGGACTCTGGGGAGTACTCGAAGAAGACCGTGGTTCCCTTGACACTATCGACTTTGCTGAGGCAGTAACTAGCTGCATCGGTCGCGACCTTCTTTATGCCATCTTTGTCGAGTCCGAAGACGACGCGACGTTGTAAGACTGAGGTCGAGTTATAGAGGTGGACCACGGCCTGCTTCGCACCAAGAATCGACTCGAATGTCCGATCGATCAGATTCTCACGGGCTTGTGTCAATACCTGGATCACCACATCATCAGGTATCAGATCCTCTTCAATGATCTTCCTGACGAAATCGAAGTCAGTCTGACTCGCAGAAGGGAAACCTACTTCTATCTCCTTGTAACCCATCTTGACGAGAAGATTGAACATTGCGAGTTTTCTCGACCAATCCATCGGATCGATCAATGCTTGATTGCCATCTCGGAGGTCGACAGAGCACCATTGCGGCGCTTCTGTTATCGACTTGGTGGGCCAGGTTCGATCCTTGAGGTCCACTGGCACGAATGACGAATATCGGGATACTGGCATCGAGCTCGGGTTCTGGTTCGGGAAGGACATCTCTTTCAATTCCTCTTCATCTCACTAATTTCAACTCACTTGTTTAAGACTTATCATGATGATTCATGTGATCGATTCGAGTCACGTGGCACTTCAAAACTTTAGATGCCGTTATCGCTCTCTACCCCGCGACGAGGGAACCGGCTATTTGGCCCCGTCGCGGCTGATAAGCAGGAGTGCGCCTAGGAGAACGCCAAGGAGTGGGAGCAAGAGTGCGCTAGAGATGAGGCGAGTGGTCGAGACAGATGACCGAGCGCTTTGCATGCCCAGAGCATAGTTCACGAAGGCTGCTCTAGAGAACTGGCAGATACCGATCCAATTCGTACGCGGTGACTTGGCGGCGATATTCCTGCCATTCGGAGCGCTTGTTCCGCAAGACATATTCGAAGACTGACTCCCCCAGCACTTCGCGAACCAATTCGCTCTCTTCCATCTTCGCGATCGCTTCGCTTAGGCTCGAAGGCAATCTCGCCGCATCCGAAGCCAATTCCTGCGCCGGATCGAGGGTCAAACCCGACTCGATTCCCTTTAGGCCGGCAGCGATGATGACGGCGAATGCGAGGTAAGGATTGCAGGCGCTATCCGGTGAGCGGACTTCTATACGAGTCGATACTTCCTTCTTCGGCTTGTACATCGGTATTCGAATCAGAGCCGACTTGGAGTGCGCACCCCAGGAAGCGAGAGATGGTGCTTCGTCACCGCCATGAAGTCGCTTATATGAATTGACCCACTGGTTCGTGATGGCGGTGAACTCCGGTGCGTACTTCAAGACGCCAGCGATGAAGGACCTTCCGACTTTCGACAATTGATATTCGGCACCTGCTTCATAGAAGGCGTTCTTCTCTTCATTCTTTTCATCATCCTTATCGACTTTGAAGAGAGAGAAATGAGTGTGCATCCCTGACCCGGCGTATTCAGTGAAAGGTTTCGGCATGAAGGATGCGTGGAATCCTTGATCCAGCGCTACCTCCTTGACCACATGACGGAAGGTCATGATGTTGTCCGCGGTCGAAAGCGCATCGGCGTAACGCAAGTCGATCTCTTGCTGACCAGGCGCTCCTTCATGATGCGAGAACTCGACAGAGACTCCCATCGCTTCCAACATTGTGATCGCTTGCCTTCTAAAGTCATTTCCTACCGCGCTCGGCGTATGGTCGAAGTAACCACCTTGATCGACAGGTATCGGTAGGTGACCGGCAATCGGTTGCGACTTGAAGAGGAAGAACTCGATCTCTGGATGGGTGTAACAGGTATATCCCATCTTCGCGGCCTTCTCGAGAGTACGACGAAGCACATTGCGCGGATCAGAAGGTGCAGGAGTGCCGTCGGGAAGTGCAATGTCACAGAACATTCGGGCAGCTCCTGGATTCTCGGTGCGCCAAGGCAGGACCGAGAAGGTCGCGGGATCAGGCTTTGCCAACATATCCGACTCACTCAGGCGCGCGAATCCCTCGATAGATGAACCATCGAAACCGATTCCTTCTTCGAAGGCGGTCTCTAATTCAGCAGGAGCGATGGCGACCGACTTAAGAAAGCCAAGGACATCGGTGAACCAGAGTCGAACGAAACGGATGTTGCGCTCTTCGAGAGTTCGAAGGACGAAATCTCTTTGGCGTGCGAGGTCGGAATCGGGCTGCGAGGAAGTCATGTCCGCAGTCTTGCAAAGCTCTGTTACGGCGATGTTACGGCTTAGATGGAAGCCATATCACCTTATACATATCACCTTATATATGTCGCTCCGTTGACGTCGAACGTGGAGCCACTTAGATGACGATTCTTGCCCGAAGCGAGGAATGCGACGAGATCTGCGATCTCTTCAGGCGGTACCCACTCACCCATCGCAAGACGCGAGGTGATCACCTCCTCGCCACCCATGGATCGCGCTGAATTCTCACTCATTGCGGTTCGAACAATCCCCGGTGCGATGAGATAGGCGAAGATCGAATCCTTGCCATATGCACGTGCGATCGTCTTCAAGAGTGCCGCTATCGGTGCCTTCGAAGCCGCGTATCCACTGAGTTTCGGATTTCCGGAACCTTGCTGTGCTGCCCAACTCGTCATTCCAACGATAGATCCGCCACCAATCTCAAGGAAATGATTGACTGCACGTCGAACCAAGAGTGCAGTCGATCTCACATTGATGTTGAGCGCATAATCGAATGCATCGCGCCACACTTCTTCTGAATCCGTCAGTGAGGCTTCCGGCATCACAGCTGCATTCGCAACCAAGACATCAACGTGATCCCGCCATGCAACAGCTTCTTCCCACAAAGTGGCGTATCCGTCCTCCGTCGCAAGGTCAGCATGAATCAGGATCTTTCGATCACTTGGTATCGCTGCTGTCGAAGATTCGGCTCCTGCCCGATCGGTTCCGTAATGTGCGATGACATGGGCACCTTGTGCACCCAGCGCACGGGCGATGGCATGACCGATTCCCTTGGATGCACCAGTGACGAGACAGACTCGACCTTTCAGCACTTCGCCACTCTCGACTGACATCACATGACTCCGCTCTTCGGTGTAGGACTCGTATTATTCACCCGTTATGGCGCAGAAAGTCGAGAAGAGTTTTCGCTATCAGGGCGAGACCTTCACCGGTATCGAAGGTGACTCGATCGCATCAGCGATGGTGCGGAATGCGCATCTGATCTGTCGTAAGAACGAATCCGGCGATGGTCGTGGAATCTTCTGTGGCATGGGCGTATGCAACGAGTGCGCTGTCGAAGTAGACGGGATTGAAGGCGTTCTCTCATGCATGGCCGCGCTCAAGGAGGGCCAGGAGATATCGGTCCAAGAGCAACATCGAGATGCACCTGAATTCCACGATGATCTCGACGATGAACACAGGAATCATCACCAAGTAAGCGAACAACTCCCTGAAGAGGTCATTGATTGCGACGTTGTCATCATCGGTGGTGGCCCTGCAGGTCTCTCGCTCGCGAAGGAACTCTCAAGACTCTCCCCTGCCACATCGATCGTCATCGTCGATGAACGCAAATCACTCGGTGGCCAGTACTTCAAACAGCGTCAAGTCATTGCTGAAGAAGTTGAGATGGACTCACAATTCGCTGAGGGCGCGGCGCTCATCGACGATGTGCGAAAGAGTGGTGTTCGGATCCTCAACGGTGTCACCGTCTGGGCTGTCTTCGATCCCGATCATCTCTTGGGTTACGACTCAGAGCGCAGATATAAGTTCACACCGAAAGAATTGGTGATCGCGACTGGCGCTTATGAACGTGGAATACCGATGCCAGGTTGGACCTTGCCTGGAGTGATGACGACCGGGGCAGCACAGACTTTGCTCCGAAGTTACTCCGTAGCACCGGGTGAACGTGTGCTCATTGCAGGCAATGGCCCTCTCAACCTGCAGATGGCTGCGGAGTTGGTACGTCACGGGACTGAAGTCGTCGCGCTCGTCGAGAGTAGTCGGATATTTCGCATCTCTAGCATCCTGAAGACTTTGTTTCTAGGCGCGATCTCGCCATCGATGGCGCTTCGAGGATTGGGGTACATGATCACGATCAAGCGAGCACGAATCCCATACTTCTCAGGGGCTGCTCTCTCTGGGTTCGGTGGCAGTGAACGAGTAGAACGCACCACCGTCACTTCATTGGATTCGATGGAGAAGATAAAGAGTTTCGAAGTTGATGCTGTGGCTATGGGATATGGCTTCATCCCTTCGAATGAAGTTGCGAGGAATCTTGGTGCAGAACACGTCATCGATCCTGTCACTCGAGGATTGAAGACTAAAACGAGCCTTTCGGGGGCGACTTCTCGTGATCATCTTTGGGTGATCGGTGATGGCAGGAACATCAATGGCGCACAGGTGGCGAAGCTACGCGGTCAACTTCTTGCCACATCACTTGCTTCCATTTTCACTGGAAAGAAGCGAAGGGTTCGAGCTCTCGTGCAGCAAATATTGCTCTCTCGACAACTCATCTTCCAAGAAGTCCTATGGCGCATCTACGGATCACCGATGATCTTGGATCAATTCACCACACCTGAGACCACCATCTGTCGCTGTCTCTCCATCACCAAGGGAGAGATACTTGGATCAGTCACTTCCGACATGATGAGCGCTGGCGCACTCAAGCGTGTGAACCGCGTCGGCATGGGTAAGTGTCAGGGACGATATTGCTCGCCATTCGCACAAAAGATCATCGAAGATGCGACCGGTTCGCAACCGGACGCCTTCTCGGGCTTTGCACCGCAAGTCCCGATCAAACCGACGAGTATCGCGACCATCGCCTATTCGCTGGATGAGACCAACTAGTAACTGAACCGAAACTAAGATCATTTGCACATCTTTTTGCCCGCTAGGCTTTCGGTATGAGTGAAGATTTTCTCGACAAGTCGAAAGACTTCGTCCAGTCGTTAGACCGCGGACTCTCCATCATGAAGGTCTTCAATGCGGAGAATCCTAAATTGACGCTCTCTGAAGTAGCTGAGCTGACCGGATTCACGAGAGCGACTGCACGGCGCTTCTTGCTCACATTGGAATCACTCGATTATGTGGGTAGCACCGGACGATATTTCTTCTTGAAACCACGAGTACTCGAGCTGGGATATGCCTACCTCAATTCATTTAGTCTGGTCGACATCGCTCAGCGTCATCTCGAAGAGATGGCTACAGAGGTGCGTGAATCATGTTCTGCTTCGGTACTCGAAGGATCGAACGTGATCTACGTCTGTCGAGCCACTGCAAATCGCATCATGACGATCAACGTAGCCGTTGGAACGCAGCTTCCTGCATATGCCACCTCTATGGGACGTGTCCTCTTGGCATCTATGAACGAAGATGAATTGGATCGCTATTTCGATAGCGCTGTGATCGAGAAGCTAACTTCCAAGACCATCACTGATGAAGACGAGCTCCGAAAGATCATCGCGAAAGTCGGTAAAGACGGTTATGCGATCAACGCTGAAGAGCTGGAAGAAGGCGTGCAATCAGTCTCAGTCCCGATCCACGGCAAAGACGGAAAAGTACTTGCGGCGGCAAACGTCAGCGCACACGCGTCACGCGTCTCCGTCGATGACTTGGTGAAGAAGTTGCTACCCCGACTGCGAAAGTGCGTATCCGAGATCGAACATGATCTCAATCTGCAGAACTAATCGAACTAGTTACTGCACCTGATCGATACAGAGGTACTTGATCTCCAAGAACTCTTCGATGCCGTGCTTGGATCCCTCTCGACCTACGCCTGACTCCTTGACCCCACCGAATGGCGCACCCTCATATGAGATCAATCCTGTATTGATGCCGACCACGCCTACCTCAAGAGCTTCTGCAACGCGCCAGGTTCGTGCGTTGTCCTTCGTGAAGAAATAAGCAGCGAGACCGAATGGAGTGTTGTTGGCGAGCGCGATCGCCTCTGCTTCCGTTTCGAACTTCACGATTCCAGCGAGTGGACCGAAGGTCTCTTCCTGACAGACCAGCATCTCTTCAGTCACATCAGTGAGGATCGTCGGAACGAAGAAAGTGCCGCCGAGATCGGAGCGCTTGCCGCCGAAGATGACTTTGGCACCCTTATCAAGTGCGTTCTTGATATGACTCTCGACCTTCTCCACAGCATCTTCATTGATCAAAGGACCTTGCTTCGTCTCTGGGTCGAGTCCACTGCCGACCTTCAACTCTGAGACGGCTTTACTCAAAGCCGCGACGTAACGATCATGAATTCCACTTTGGACGATGATGCGGTTCGCGCAGACACAGGTCTGTCCACTGTTACGGAACTTCGACGCGATCGTTCCCGCGACAGCCACATCGATATCGGCATCATCGAAGACGATCAACGGAGCGTTTCCACCGAGTTCCATGGCGACCTTCTTGACGGTTTGCGCTGAGGCAGCCATCAATTGCTTGCCCACCTCGGTCGAGCCTGTGAAACTCAAGGCGCGCACGACTGGACTGCTGGTGATCTCAGCGGCCACCATCCGTGGATTCCCGACGATCACATTGAGGACGCCAGATGGGATCCCGGCACGATGAGCAAGCTCCGCCATGGCAAGTGCCGAGAGTGGCGTATCTGTCGCTGGCTTGATGATCATGGAACAACCGGCAGCGAGTGCAGGAGCAGCCTTACGCGCAATCATCGCCATTGGAAAGTTCCACGGTGTGATCGCGGCTGTGACACCGATCGGTTGTTTGATGGTCAAGAGTCGACGTGAAGCGACGTTGCTTGGAATGGTCTCGCCGTAGAGTCGCTTACCTTCTTCGGCATACCACTCGATGAATCCGGCGCCGTAGATGATCTCCGCTTTCGCCTCTGCCAATGGCTTTCCTTGCTCACCGGTCAGGATGATCGCCAAATCATCGACGTTATCCATGATCAACTGATACCAACGACGAAGGATCTTCGCGCGATCAAGAGCGGTCAGTCGCTTCCACACTTCGAAACCAGCCTCTGCAGTCTCGATCGACTCTTTGACATCCTCTACGGTTGCCATCGCTACTTCGACGATGGTCTTGCCCGTCGCCGGATCCATGACGGCCCTTGTGGCGCCATCACGAGCAGCTTTCCACTCACCATTGATGAAGAGTTTGTCCTTGATCAATGATGGATCAGCAAGGTACTGATCAAGATTCTTCTCTGTGGAATACATCTGCTTCCCTCTTTCCGATTTCTCTCAGATCGTCATCGAATTCCAAGGTGCGATCTACCCGGCAATTCTATGGCCGTGCCGTAACGGGGGTAGACATCGGTTTCACCAAGGAACGTTTGTCGTGGAACACACACTGGTCACGTCCTAGACACCTACCGCACTCCTCGCTATCGTGGCGATGCTAGGTGCCCGCGCATCTCTCATTAAGATGCGCAATACGAACAGTTCACTAAAGAGTCACTAGGTCAGGATGGGACGATAAAGATGTCACAGCAATCGCTTTCGTTGACGGAGAAGGATCAAAAGTACTTCTTCCATCCTTTCACTGCACTCAAAGCACATGAATCGAGTTTCGGCGGGAAAGTGATCGTCTCAGGTGAAGGCTCGACGTTGCGTGATGAAGATGGCGCAAGTTACCTCGACGCGATGGCGGGCCTATGGTGCGTCAACCTCGGCTATGGTAATCAGCGACTGAAGACTGCGATTGCCGATCAAGTTGAACGCCTCTCTTACTATCACGCTTTCTCGGGCATGAGCACCGACCTTGCTGCGAAACTTTCAGAACGTGTCATCGCGATGGCTCCCGCAGGAATGAGCAAGGTCTTCTTCGGAAATAGCGGATCGGATGCCAATGACACCAATGCCAAGATCGTCTGGTTCTACAACAATGCTCTAGGGCGCCCCGAGAAGAAGAAGATCATCTCTCGCCTTCGTGGTTATCACGGCGTCACGGTTCTCTCTGGTGGACTCACTGGATTGAAGAACCTCCATGATGGCTTCGACATCCCACTCTCCATGATCCGACATGTAAGGCCGCCTCACCGGATTTGGGAAAAGGCGCCAGGGACGACCGATGCAGAGTTCGTCACAACTCTTGTCAATGAACTCGAAGAGATGGTCATCAAAGAGGGTCCAGAGACGGTTGCCGCCTTCATCGCAGAGCCGATTCAGGCTGCGGGTGGTGTCATCGTGCCACCAGCCGAGTACTTCCCAGCGGTGCAGAAGGTATTGAAGAAATATGACATCCTGATGATCGCAGATGAGGTCGTCACTGGATTTGGCCGGCTCGGGAACATGTTCGGATCGAATATCTTTGGGATCGAACCAGACATCATCACCGTCGCGAAGGGTCTCACTTCCGCATACATCCCGCTCTCGGCTTCGATCATCTCGGAGAAGGTCTGGCAGGTCTTGCGCGATGGCTCAGAAAAGTATGGAGCCTTCGGACATGGCTATACCTATTCTGCACATCCCATCGCCGCGCGATGTGCACTTGAGACGCTCGATATGTTGGAGGAAGGAAACTACCTCGCTTCCAATGTGAAGAAGGGCGCCTTCCTACACGAGTTACTACAGGCGAACTTCGCAGACCATCCGTTGGTTGGTGAGATACGCGGACAAGCCCTCATCGGTGCGATCGAGCTTGTCTCGAAGAAGGATCCAATGACACCTTTCGATCCATCCGAGAAGATCGCGATCCGCGCTGCACGCAGATCGATGGAGAAGGGTGTAATCACTCGTGCACTTCCAGCTTCTGATTCATTGGCATTCTCGCCACCTTTCGTCGTCACCGAGAGTGAGATCGAGAAGATGGTGACGACCGTTCGTGCTGCTGTCGATGAGATAGCAAAAGAGATTGGGCGCTAGCCTCTTCTTGAGCGATTTCCCCGGTTAGAGAGTGGTCCTGATGCGCATCGGATTCTTGATCAATCCGATCGCAGGTATGGGCGGACGTGTTGGCCTTCACGGCACCGATGGCGACTTGTTGGCGCACGCAAGAGAGCGCGGCGCGATCCCTCAATCGGCTGATCGGGCCAGAAGTGCATTGCTCTCGACCAAAGGCAGATTCGCCGCATCGCATGAGATCCATGCTGCGCCAGGAATACTCGGCGGAGATCTCCTCAAAGAACTCGCTATTCCATTTCATCCGATCGAACTCTCACGCCACGAAGATCGGAAGAATCAGGATACGACGAATGAAGATACTCGCGACCTGGTCACTGCCTTTGTAGATAGAGAGGTCGACCTCATCCTCTTCGCCGGTGGTGATGGAACGGCCCGTGACATCTTCGCACTCGTCGGCGATTCGATTCCGATGCTCGGAATCCCATCAGGAGTGAAGATGAGAAGTGGCGTCTTCGGTCTCAATCCTCGTGACGTGAGCGAGATCCTGCAGCGACTCTTTTCGCAAGCAGAACCCAGATTCATGGCTGCTGAGATCTTGGACCTCGGAGTGGGTTCGAGCGACTATTCAGCATCGGAATTCTTTGGTGTAGCCAGGACGCCCCATGCGCCGGACTTGATTCAAAGGTCGAAGACCACACATGCCACGACAAGTGAGGCTGGCTTGCGCGAACTAGCGATCCATTATGCGAAGGAGATGGAAACCGACCGGCTCTACTTGATCGGGCCTGGTGGCAGCACTCACCTCATCCTTGAGGCTCTTTTCGGAGATGGTGCAAAAGAACTGGATGCGGCAGGAGTTCACGCAATTCGAAACCGTCAGTTGATCGGTGAAGACATGAGCGAGAACGAGATCCTGGCGACAGTAGACAAATATCCGAATAGCGAACTTGCGGTGGGGGTCATCGGCGGACAGGGCTACCTCTTCGGTCGCGGGAACCAACAGTTAAGCGCCGCCGTTGTTGATCGCATCGGATGGGAACGTATCTTCATCCTCGCCTCAAGCGCGAAGTTGATGGAGTTACTGCCAGTCCAACTTCATGTCGACTTCAGTGAACCACTCGTGAACCAACCGCCGCAGTTCATGAAAGTCAACACCTCTGTGACGCGATCTGTTGTCTGCCGATTACTTCATCGGGTAGCGTCGCCCGCGAAGGAAAGCTGATCCTTCAGCGACTACATTCTGAGGAAAATCGAAAGAGTGGGGAACGAGATATGGCACAGAGCGAATCAAAACTGCCTAGCCCTCATCCATATATGGCGAACACCGCGCCAGCGAGTTACAAGGAGCTGTTGCGCGTTGCCGAAGTGACCGACATTGAACAGGTCTTCGAGCAAATCCCAGAGGATCATCGCTTCAAAGGAGAGTGGAAAGTCCCGAAAGCGCTCAAGTCGGAGGCTGCGCTCTCAAAACATCTCACCGGGATATTGAAGAAGAACATCTCTGCATCCGATTACACCTCTTTCCTCGGAGCCGGATGTTGGCAACATTATGTGCCAGCGATCTGTGATGAAATGGTCACCCGAACGGAGTTCGCGACCAACGTGTGGGGAACTCCCTCTTCAGACCACGGTCGTAACCAAGTCTGGTTCGAATTCGCAAGCCAATTGGGCGAACTCGTCGGTATGGAGTTCGTTGGGCTCCCGCTCTATAGCTATGGCACCGCAGCAGGTCACGCACTCCGTATGGCTGCTCGAATCAATGGTCGAAATCGTGTCGTGATCCCAGAATCACTCGACCCAGAGCGCGCCAAGGTGATTCGCACCTACTGTGGTTTCAAGGAATTGAATGGTCATCTCGAGATTAGTTATGCGAAGTTGGATCCAGCGACAGGTCGAATCGATCTCGCCTCTTTGAAGTCGCTTCTTGGGGATGATGTCTCGGCAGTCTACTTCGAGAATCCGAATTACTTAGGTGTCCTCGAAAGCGAAGCGCAAGAGATAGCGCGTCTTGCTCACGAAGTCGGTGCTGAAGTCGTCGTCGGAGTAGATCCGATCTCTCTTGGGATCGTGGCTCCTCCCTCCCAGTACGGCGCTGACATCATCGTTGGAACCACACAAACGCTTGGCGTCCATATGAACGCTGGTGGCGGTGTCGGTGGCTTCATCGCAACACGCGATGAGGAGCGATATGCCCGCGAATACCCAACGCTTCAAGTCAGTCTTACCGAAACGCTCAAGCCTGGTGAGATGGCATTCGGTCTTACCCTCTTCCATCAATCCTCATATGGATCCCGTGAAGAAGGAAAAGACTGGACGGGCAACTCCGTCTATCTCTGGGCGATGGCGAATGCGACCTACATGTCTTTGATGGGGCCACAAGGTTTCGTCGATGTCGGAAATTCCATCATCGCACGTGCTTCGTACGCGGCAAAGCAAATAGCGAAGATCAAGGGTGTCAAAGTCCTTTGGAAGGACGGATTCTTCAAGGAGTTCGTAGTCAACTTCGATAAGACAGACAAGAGCGTAAAGAAGATCAACAAGAAGTTGTTGAAGCATGGGATCTTTGGTGGCAAGGATCTGAGCGAAGAATTCCCTGCTCTTGGCCAGTCAGCGCTCTATTGCGTGACTGAAGTTCATTCGGTCGAGGATATCGATGCATTGGTAGAGGCACTTAAAGAGGTGACAGCATGATCAAGTCGAAGATTCGAAACTATCACGCAGCATCATGGGATGAACCATTGGTGATGGACTTGAGCCAACCCGGTCGACGCGGTGCCATGGCTCCAGAGATCGAAGGGGAGATCGCAAGCACCGTCGGTGACCCCACGAATCTCATTCCAAGTGCCCTTCGACGCAAAGATGCGCCGGAACTCCCTGAGATGAGCGAGTTCGAAGTCCAGCGCCACTATCTCCACCTCTCGCAACAGACGCTCGGCATGATGGGTATCAGTCTCTTCGGTACCTGCACCATGA
This sequence comes from Candidatus Nanopelagicaceae bacterium, assembly GCA_049459795.1. Taxonomy (GTDB): domain Bacteria; phylum Actinomycetota; class Actinomycetes; order Nanopelagicales; family Nanopelagicaceae; genus SYAN01. The sequence goes on from JBMUDS010000012.1 coordinate 25,845, forward strand.
AGTACAACCCACGCCTCAACGAGCGCCTTGTCTACAGTCCCTTCGTTGCAGAGATGCATCCACATCAGGATCCAGAGACGATGCAGGGCATCCTTGAGATCGTCTATCGATTCGATGAGATCCTTCGAGAACTCTCTGGCTTGGATAAGTTCGTCTTCCAGGCCGGTGGTGGTGCCGATGCGGCCTATACGATGGCGACGATCACGCGTGCCTATCACGCATCGCGCGGAGAATTAGCACAACGCAACGAGATCATCACGACCGCACAAGCACACCCATGTAATCCTGCGACCGCTGCAGCGGCTGGATTCAAAGTCATCACCATTCCATTGGGCGAAGATGGCATTCCATCATTCGATGCGCTCAAGGCGGCAGTCTCAGATAGAACCGCCGCACTTATGGTGAACAACCCTGATGACATCGGTATCTATAACCCGATGATCAAGGAATGGGTGAAGCTCGTCCATGATGCTGGTGGTCTCTGCTTCTATGATCACGCGAACTTCAATGGTGTGATGACACGCATCCGCGCAGCTGACCTTGGCTTCGATGCCTGCATGTACATGCTCCACAAGACCTTCGGTGGCCTCAAGAGCGGTGGTGGTCCAGCAGTCGGCGCATTCGGTTGCAACAAGAAGCTGATCCCATTCCTTGCTGGCCCGTATGTCGATAAGAAGTCCGATGGCGAGTACTACTTGAAGCAGGAAGGTGAAGGAAGCGTCGGTCGAGTTCGTGAGTTCTTCGGAAACGTACCAGTCGTCATTCGTGCCTACTCCTGGACTCGTGCGATGGGAATCGATGGGCTTCGCGATGCTGCGAACATCTCAGTTCTCGCCAATAACTACATGGAGAAGCGACTTCTTCAGATCAAGGGTGTGACGAAGGGACTTCCTGAGCACACCATGCATCGACTAGAGATGACTCGTTATTCGCTCGGCGAATTGACTGCGGATACTGGCGTCACCGTCGTCGATGTACAGAATCGCATGACCGATTTCGGTGTCGACGCGTTCTGGCTGAGCCATGAACCGTGGTTCATCCCAGAGCCATTCACTCCTGAGGCCGGCGAGCTCTGGTCGATTGAAGACCTGGATTATTGGATCGATGTCCTTGAACTCGTCTGCGAAGAGGCGCGAAAGGATCCGGAGAAGGTCAAGAGCGCTCCGCATAATCAAGTGGTAGCGAAACAAGGTCCGACCAATCTCGATGATCCGAAGAATTGGGCGACGACCTATCGTGCCTACAAGCGCAAGCGTGGGTAATCCAACGGCAAGGATCGCAATCGTCGGTGCTGGAAGCATCGGCATCGGTTGGGCGCTTCACTTCGCTCACCACGGCCATGAGGTAAGGCTTTTCGATGTCGATGCCAAGCAGCTAGAAAGTGTCAGATCACGTGTCCTTGAGCGCCTCATCTGGCTCAAGGAACATGGATTGATCGATGAGAGTGTCGAGATGATCGCTGATCGCATCTCGATCTATGAGGTGCTGGAATCTGCCGTCGAAGGCGCGCTCTACATCCAGGAATGTGGTCCTGAGAATCTCGATTTCAAACGTTCTCTCTTCCTCGAGATCGAAGCGAGCGCAAGTGAGGATGCAGTGATCGCAAGTTCCTCGTCAGCGATCCCTGCTTCGAAATTCACCGAATCGATGAAGCACCCCGAGCGAGCGCTTGTCGTTCATCCTGGCAATCCTCCATACCTTCTCCTCGTCGCTGAGCTCGTGCCTCATCCGGGTACCTCGAGCAAAGTCATCGCTTTCGTCAAAGGACTCATCGAATCGACTGGAATGAGTGCAGTCGTCGTTAATGGCGAACCTGAAGGATTCGTCTTCAACCGACTTCAAGGCGCTGTGCTTCGTGAGGCATATTGCTTAGTGCGAGATGGCGTCATCTCTCCGCGTGAACTCGACGAGATCATGATCCGCGGTCTCGGTAAGCGTTGGGCGCTCATCGGAGCATTTGGCACCTCTGCCCTCAACGTCAAAGGTGGCATCGAAGCGCATGCTGCTCGAATGGCAGAGTCCTATCGCCGTATGGGGCTAGAACGCGGGCAAGACGATCCTTGGACTGAAGAGATGGTGAAGGAAGTAGCCCAAGACATCTCCAAGAAGTTCCCACCAGAGGATTGGGAGAGCGATGTCATGAAACGTGATCTTGCGTTGATGAAACTGACTGCCTTGATGGAAGAACTAGGTCTCTAACTCTTCTTACGCGAGGAAGTAGCAACGAGGGCACGGACTTTCTTCAACTCACTCTCTTCGGGCGCAGGCGTGACCATGAGATTCTCGCTGATCTTGATATCCCATCCAGTGTTCTCTCGAACCTGCTCGAGAGTCACTCCGGGGTGAAGTGAGGTCATCACAAGTTCCTTAGAGACGGGATCCGGCTCAAGGATTCCAAGATCGGTGATCACGTAACGTGGGCCACCACCGATGAGTCCGTTGCTCTCCCTCGATCCTGGTCCATCACCAAATCCCAACGACGTGACGAAATCGATCTCTGAGACAAAGGTCCTCGTCGATTGTTTGATGATGATGATCACGTCTTTGCATGCACCAGCGATCTCAGTCGCACCCCCCGCTCCAGGAAGTCGCACTTTCGGTTTCTCGTAATCATCGCCGATCACTGTCGTGTTGATATTTGCGAATCGATCGATCTGTGCCGCACCGAGGAATCCGACGTCGATTCGACCAGGTTGCAGCCAGTAATTGAAGATCTCCGGCATGCTCACAACAGTCAGTGCACGATTCGCGAGCTCTCCATCACCGATCGAGAGCGGGAGTTTCTGTGGATCCGTATTGACTGTCCCTGATTCATAGATGAGGACCAGATTCGGAGCGTGGGTCGCTTTTGCGAGGATCGCAGCGGTACTCGGAATCCCAATGCCGACGAAGCAGATCATGCCGTCAGCAAGTGTCCTTGCTGCAGCAATCGTCATCATCTCGTTGCTATTCCACGAGATCTCTTCTGGAGTCTTTACGCCCGAAGGCTCGAAATCCTTGCTCACTTCACTGATCGCCATCCCTACTGCTCCTTTCCTACCGAAGCAGTGTTCGCAAGGGACTTTCCATGCACTTCTTCTGCAAGCCACTTCATGAAGCTCTCACGCTCCTTGGAGATCTCATCCCAAGCGATATAGGCATCGTTATCACGCTCGTAATAGCCCGATGCATACGAGGGCCAAGCGCCTCTCGGAGCGAGCGCGATTGCGGTGATCAGCGCCTCTGGATAGATCACACTGTTGAAGCGTGGCTCGAATGAATCGACGATCTCTTCTACCGTGACGATGACCTTCTTTGCAGCAAAGACAGCCTCCTTTGAGGATCCGATGATTCCCCAAGCCATCACATTCCCGGCTTTATCAGCCTGTTGGGCATGGACGATGGTGACATCTGGATTCAATGCCGCGATCGCCAACAACTTCTCATCATTGAAGGGTGAATCAATTGTTGCGATGTTCGAGGTCTTCTCCACCAGATCGGTACCGAAATATCCGCGAAGGATCGCAAAAGGCATTCCAGATGCTCCCGCTACATAACGATTGGTCATGCCAGCGTGAGTGTGTTCTTCGATCTCTAGTGGCACCGGCCACGAATTTTGATAGGCGTCACGAAATCTATGAAGTGAGCCAACTCCAGGATTACCGCCCCAAGAGAAGATCAATTTCTTCACGCATCCTGCGCCAATCAATTGGTCATAGATCAAGTCAGGCGTGAGGCGGATAGCGGTCAGATCTTTCTTGCCCTGCCTGATGATCTCTTGACCGGCAGCGAATGGAATGAGATGAGTGAAACCTTCGAGGGCGACCGTGTCGCCGTCATGAATATGCTCGGAAATCGCAGACTCAAGAGTCACGAATTTGCTCACCAGTACTCCAATACTGCGGTCGAAACTTCCGGGCTCTTTTATATTCATCACTATTCTAAGTAAGGTCAGCCCATATTTGGAAGTCAAAGTGTCGGTGAATTGAGGTGTTCGTATGACGAACAGCAATCAGATTGTCGTCATCACTGGTGGTTCATCTGGAATTGGTGCAGCACTCGTTGATTTCTACATCAAGAAGAATTCACATGTCTTCTCACTCGACATCGCTGATAGCAAGAAAGGTGCGGAACACATTGACTGTGATGTTCGCGATGAGCGATCCGTTGCAGATGCAATGACAAAGGTGCGAAACGATTCGCGAATTATAGATGTGCTGATTGCGAACGCTGGTGTTGTTCCCTCATGGCAATCGACTGCTGAGATTGAAGTCGAGGATTTTCGTCGCGTTATTGAAATCAATCTGATCGGCGCAGTATTGACGCTCAAGCATGGGGCACCGCTGATGCGCTCCCCTGGCGGCTCGATCGTCCTCACGGGATCGATCAATTCATGGAAGGGCGATCCGAACCTGGCAAGTTATGTCGCAAGCAAACATGGCGTGCTTGGACTAATCAAGAGTGCGGCTATGGACCTTGGCCCACGAGGAATTCGTGTCAATGGCGTGGGGCCAGGACCAATCGCTACCGAAGCGCTGACGAGTCGAATCCTTCGTCGTCACGAGAACGATGAATCTAGAGCGCGCGAGTACTTCGAACGACTGGCCCAAGGTACGGCT
>JBMUDS010000013.1:0-26227 GCA_049459795.1 Candidatus Nanopelagicaceae bacterium
GCAGTTTTGGCGGCGCTTGGAACACCGCTAAGTAATAAGTATGCCGAGGGCTATCCAGGCAAGCGCTACTACGGTGGTTGTGAAGTCGTCGATATCGCAGAAGAGATCGGAATCGCTCGAGCGAAGGAACTCTTCGGTGCCGAGCACGCGAACTTGCAACCACACTCTGGTGCGAGTGCGAATGTCGCGGTCTATCAAGCTTTCACGAAACCTGGCGATACAGTCCTTGCGATGTCACTGGCTGAAGGTGGCCATTTAACGCACGGATCGAAAGTCAATTTCTCGGGGAAGTGGTTCAACGTCGTTTCATATGGTGTTCGTAAAGAGGATGAACGGATCGATTACGACGAGCTAGAGCGGCTTGCTCATGAACATAGACCGAAGATGATCTGTTCGGGCGCGACTGCCTATCCGAGTCTGATCGACTTCGAGCGGATCAGAAGGATCTGTGATGCTGTTGGCGCGATCATGTGGGTCGATGCCGCGCACTTCATCGGACTCGTCGCGGGCAAAGCGATCCCATCTCCTGTTCCCTACGCCGATGTCGTCTCTTTCACCACACACAAGGTCTTACGTGGCCCACGTGGTGGAATGATCCTTTCCAAGGCGGAGCATGCTGCGGCGATCGATAAAGCAGTCTTCCCTGGAATGCAAGGTGGTCCCATCATGAGTGCGGTCGCAGCAAAGGCAGTTGCCCTGAAAGAGTGCATGCAACCGCAGTATCAAAAGTACGCACGAGATGTGATCACCAATGCGAAAGCACTTGCGGCAGCGCTAGAGAAGGAAGGCATGCGAGCAGTCTCTGGCGGAACCGAGACGCACCTTGCTTTGATCGATGTTCGAAGCACTGGCGTCAACGGCAAAGTCGCTGATGAACGATGTGGTCGATCCGGAATCACATTGAATAAGAATGCGATTCCTTTTGATCCCGAGAAACCCTCCATCACGAGCGGTATTCGCGTTGGAACACCTGCAACGACGACCCAAGGGATGGGTGTTTCAGAGATGAGTGAGATCGCAACCCTGATCAAAGAGGCGATTCGTGATGGTGAAGATGATGCGAAGGCGAATGCGATCAAATCTCGCGTCGCTACCCTCACTGCGAAGTTCCCGGTCTATCCGAGACCCCATACCGCCTAACGGCGCATAGCGATCGCTCGAATCGTGCGCGAATACCTCCTAACCCTCCTCATCGCAGCAGCAGTCACCTATGTGATCACGCCATGGATCGCGACAGTTGCGACGCGTGCGAAGGCGGTGGCGATGGTTCGAGAGCGAGATATCCATACTGTTGCAACGCCTCGGTGGGGCGGACTTGGCATGTGGCTCGCTTTCGCCGCGACACTCCTGATTGTCGATGGCCTCAATCTCGTCGGACGGTCTTTCACTCGTGAATTGATGGGCGTCTTTCTTGCGACGACTTGTGTCGTGATCCTTGGCGCACTCGATGACAGATTCGAACTCGATGCGATCACGAAACTTGCCGGTCAATCCCTCGCAGCAAGCGTTCTGCTCTTCTATGGCGTGCAGATCCTCTGGATTCCAGTCAATGGCATCGTCATCTTGCCAACGAATATCGGTCAGTTCCTCACTGTCCTCGTCGTGGTGATCTGCATCAACGCGGTCAACTTCGTCGATGGACTTGATGGGCTCGCTGCCGGGATCGTCGCTATCTCAGCGGCTGCGCTCTTTGGTTTCGCTTATCTCTTGGCGGTCGAGAATGGCTTCTCTCGTGCTGGTGCACCTTCATTGGTCAGCGCGATCATGATCGGGCTCTGTCTCGGATTCTTGCCACATAACTTCTTCCCGGCGCGGATCTTCATGGGTGATTCCGGGTCGATGCTCCTTGGACTGATGCTTGCTGCTTCTGCGATCACGCTCTCAAGTCAGGTCGATGTCAACGCAGCGTTCTCAGAGAGTTTGATCCCAGCGCTCTTGCCGATTCTCCTTCCATTCATGGTCCTTGCTATCCCGTTGCTTGACTTCGCACTCGCCGTGATACGAAGGACGCGAGCAGGGAAGTCTCCCTTCGCGCCCGATAAGAAACATATCCATCACAAGTTGATGGAACTTGGGAATTCACAAGCACGTGCGACTGTCGTTCTTTATTTATGGACTGCGATGCTTGCGATCCCTGCGATGGCGACTGCGTTCTTGCCACTCTGGCAAGCGATCGTGATCGGTGTCGCGCTCCTATCGCTTTCACTGATCGTCAATAAGTCGAAGTTCGACCTAACGACGAAGAGAGTGAAGATCGATTATGAGTGAAGTCTCCGGCCAAGAGTGGCACACCAAACTCTGGCGAGGAGCGCTACTGCCTTCGTTACTGACTGCGCTCATTGCTCTAGTCGTCGGTTACTTCGTACGAGGAGAACCTGGTCTCTGGGGAAGTGCGCTCGGCGCATTCACCGTCGTGATCTTCTTCTCTGTGCATCTCTTCGTTGCGCGCGTGGCACGCAACCTCGACCCTACGAGCACTATGTTGATCGCGATGCTCTCTTACTTCCTCAAAGTGGCGTTGATGGCGGTCTTCCTCATCGTGGTCACGCGAGTGACAGATCCTGCGACGATCGACCGGCCCAGCTTCGCGGTGGCCTCGTTAGCGCTCACTACTGCCTGGTTAGCAGGGGAGATTCGCGCATTTATGAAGATACGCTTGACCCCTGATGTCTGATAACGCGAATAGCTCGAATCCCTCCAACGAGCCGAATCGTCGCGAAGAGGGCGCACTCTGGTCGATCTTCGGATACTTGCTCTCTGGGCTACTCGTATGGGGCGGAATTGGCTATGGCCTCGATCACCTCTTGGACCGTGGCATCTTTACCCTTATCGGACTTCTGCTGGGAATGGGCTCCTCGCTCTACCTTGTGTGGATGCGCTTCGGGCGCAAGTAACGCCTCGATAATTCGGGCCACTTAAGGCTCCATTCGGGGCCAGATTTCGATTTTCCTCGAAGACCCTTTCTCGTTTAGGGTACGGGCGCGCTCCGGAAGCATCGGTTCCCCGCGATGGCCAAGGAAGTTCAACAAACTTCAGATACGAAGCGAATCTCAGGAGAACTGTGTTGATCCAACTTGCTGCGACAGGCGAAGGTTTCAACCCTCCCTCCGCCAAGGATTTCGATCTGCCACCTTTCATCGATGGCGTCGAATTCGCAACCAAGCCGATCCTTCTCGTCTTCCTCTCCGTCATCCTCATCTCAGTCTTCTTCATCGCCGCATCACGTAAAGCAGCGATCGTGCCATCCCGACTCCAATTTGCAGGTGAAGGCGTCTACAACTTCGTTCGCGAAGGACTTGCGCGCGACATCATCGGTCATGAGTTCTTGAAGTTCGTCCCTTATCTCTTCACTCTCTTCACATTCATCTTGGTCAACAACTGGTTCGGCATCATCCCGCTCCTTCAGTTCCCGACCATGTCGCGCGTCTCATTCCCTTATGTGCTCGCTGCGATCACATTCTTCGTCTTCCACTATGTCGGCATCAAGAAGCAGGGCGCGATCAAGTACGTACGAGAGATCATGTTCATGCCAGGAGTTCCGAAGCCGGTCTATGTGCTCCTCACCCCGATCGAATTGGCGACCTTCTTCATCGTTCGCCCACTGACCCTCTCGCTTCGTCTCTTCGCGAATATGTTCGCAGGCCACTTGCTCCTCTTGGTCTTCTTCCTTGGTGGAGAGCACCTCTTGATGGGTGTCCTTGGACTCAAGATCGTGAGCCCATTCGCCTTCTTGATCGGGATCGCCCTCACATTCTTCGAGTTCATGATCCAGGTCCTTCAGGCCTACATCTTCACCCTGCTCACTGCGCTCTATATCGCCGGCGCGTTGGCGGATGAGCATTAATCCACGTAACGAGAAAAGAATTCCAGGTCTCACTCGGTGACCCGGAGAAGTAAGGAAAGGTAAAGACAATGGAAGGTACGCTCAATCTGGTCGGTTACGGCCTATCTGCGATCGGTCCTGCGATTGCGACCGGCATGATCTTCGCCGCATACATCAATGGTGTGGCACGTCAGCCTGAGGCGCGTTCAGTTCTCCAGCCGATTGCATTCCTCGGATTCGCACTCGCTGAGGCGCTCGCACTCTTCGGTCTCGTCTTGGCCTTCGTTCTCTAATTGAATAGATCATGAGTTCAGATTTCATGGCTATGACCACTCTCGCAGCAGGTGAAGTGAATCCACTGATCCCGCATACCGCAGAGATCATCGCTGGTGCCATCGCGTTCGGATTGCTCTACTTCATCCTTCGTTCCAAGGTGACGCCGATGTTCGAGAAGGCTTTCACAGCTAGAACTGAAGCGATCCAAGGCGGGATCGAGAAGGCAGAGCGCGCACAACAAGAGGCTCAGGCAGCCCTGGAGACCTACACCAGGCAACTCGCTGATGCTCGTGGTGAAGCGCAGACGATTCGCGAAGAGGCTCGAGTGCAAGGTGCGGCGATCTTGGAAGAGATGCGTGCCAAGGCACAAGAGGAAGCTGCTCGAATCACACAAGCAGCACAAGCCACGATCGAAGCGGAACGTCAGCAGGCGATCACATCACTTCGCAATGAGGTGGGTGCGCTCGCTACAGAATTGGCTTCGAAGATCGTCGGAGAAGCGCTTGATGATCATGTCCGACAGACTCGGATCGTCGATCGATTCCTCGAGGATCTCGAGAAGAGCAAGTCTTAAGCCAAAGTATTCAATTGCGTTCAATTGCGTTCAATTGCATTCAATTGAATTGAATCGCATTGAAGCTAAGAAAGAAGTGATGGGAAGGAGAGGAGGTCAAAGAGAAAATGGCAGCGACTGAACTGACTGGTTCTAGCAAGGTCTCTCTTGTAGCGCTTCGCGCTACTCTCGAGACTTCCTTTGGTTCGAAGAGCGCTACTGAGGTTGCGGCCTTCGCATCCGATCTCGCCGAGATACGTTCTGCGCTCGACTCTTCTTCTGGGCTTCGTCGCGCCCTCACGGATCCAGCGCGTAGCGCTGAGGCCAAGTCATCATTGGTCAAGGAACTTTTTGGGAAAGTGGTGTCACCGAGTGCACTTTCCCTCATCGAGTCAGCGGTCTCACTCCGCTGGTCGAGTGGTAGCGACTTGGCAGATGCGATGGAAGCGATCACGGTCGAAGCACTCGCCATCAGTTCAGAACTTGTCGGCGAGAGTGAACTCCTTGAAGTCGAGATCTTGGCGATCGTAAGGAGCATCGAGTCCTCAGCAGAACTTCGCAACGGACTCAATGATCCTAAGTATCCGACCTCAGCGAAGCAGGAGATGCTCCACTCGCTTTTCGGTGGCGCTGTCTCTGCTTCGACCACGAGAGTCCTCGATGCGATGATCACTTCGCTTCGTGGTCGAAATGTCGAGCGAACGCTCTCCCTCTACAGCAACTTGGTCTTGGCAAGGAAAGAGCGGACTGTCGCTCACGTCAAGAGTGCCGTGGCGCTCGACGATGCGAGGCTTACCCGACTCGCAACTGCGCTCGAGAAGGCGCTGGGTCGAAAGATCCGTGTCGATGTCGAAGTCGATGCACTTGTCATGGGCGGCATCTCGGTTCGTATCGGTGATGACCTCATCGATGGAACTGTGGTCAATCGTCTGATGGATGCGAGTCGTTCGCTTTCAGGCAAGGCGCTGAGGTAAGAGTTACAAGGGTTTCAGAACAAGAAGATTCAGGAAAAGAAGTCCCAGCACAAGAAAAGAAGAGTTAGTCAGGCAAGAAGAGGAAAGAGGAAGAACCATGGCAGATATCGCGATCAAGCCAGAGGCGATCAGGGATGCCTTAGCGAATTTCGTTAAGTCATATGACCCGAGCGCTGCTTCCCGCGATGAGATCGGCACCGTCACCGAAGCAGGCGACGGAATCGCTCGCGTCGAGGGACTTCCCTCCACGATGACGAACGAGTTGCTCAAGTTCGAGAACGGCACGCTCGGTCTCGCACTCAACCTCGACGTCCGTGAGATCGGCGTGGTCATCCTTGGTGAGTTCACCGGGATCGAGGAAGGAACCACAGTTCGTCGCACCGGCGAGATCCTCTCCGTACCTGTCGGTGACGCATTCTTAGGTCGCGTGGTTGATGCACTCGGTCGTCCGATCGATGGCAAGGGCGAGATCAAGGCGGATACGACTCGTGCCCTTGAACTTCAGGCGCCGACTGTTGTCCAGCGTCAACCTGTGAAGGAGCCATTGGCTACCGGTATCAAGGCGATCGATGCGATGACCGCTATCGGTCGTGGCCAGCGCCAGTTGATCATCGGCGATCGTCAGACCGGCAAGACTGCGGTTGCGATCGACACCATCATCAATCAGCGCGAGAACTGGAAGTCAGGCGATCCAAAGAAGCGCGTGAAGTGCATCTATGTTGCGATCGGTCAGAAGGGTTCCACCATCGCTTCCGTCAAGGCAGCTCTCGAAGAAGCAGGCGCGATGGAGTACACCACGATCGTTGCAGCACCTGCATCGGATCCAGCAGGCTTCAAGTACCTCGCTCCTTACACCGGTTCTGCGATTGGTCAGCACTGGATGTATGGCGGCGACCATGTATTGATCGTCTTCGATGATCTCTCGAAGCAAGCAGAGGCATATCGCTCCGTCTCGCTCCTTCTTCGTCGTCCACCAGGTCGTGAGGCGTATCCAGGCGATGTCTTCTACTTACATTCACGTCTTCTCGAGCGTTGCGCGAAGCTCTCCGATGAGATGGGCGGCGGTTCGATGACCGGTCTTCCGATCATCGAGACCAAAGGAAACGACGTCTCTGCATTCATCCCGACCAACGTCATCTCGATCACCGATGGACAGTGCTTCCTTGAGACTGACCTCTTCAACGCAGGTGTACGTCCTGCTATCAACGTCGGTATCTCGGTCTCTCGTGTCGGTGGTTCAGCACAGACAAAGGCGATGAAGAAGATCGCAGGTCGTCTCCGTCTCGATCTCGCACAGTTCCGCGAGTTGGAAGCATTCGCTGCTTTCGGTTCCGACCTCGATGCGGCATCGAAGGCACAGCTCGAGCGCGGTTCACGTCTCGTCGAACTCTTGAAGCAGGGTCAGTACAGCCCATTCTCACTCGAGCGCATGATCGTCTCGATCTGGGCTGGAACGACAGGTCAGCTCGATGACATCCCAGTCGTCGATATCCGTCGCTTCGAGACTGAGTTCTTGGACTTCATCGCCCGTGAGCGAAAGGCGATCTTCGATGTGATCGCTGAAACCAAGGAACTCTCAGATGACACTGTCGCGAAGATGACTGAGGCAGTGACTGCCTTCAAGCAACAGTTCAGATCATCCGGTGCAGCCAAGATCAATGAGGCAGAGGTCGCTGCTGAAGGTCATGATGCACAAGAGCAGATCACGAGGTTCAAGAAGTAGATCATGGGCGCACAACTTCGCATCTATCGCAGGCGTATCCGCTCGGTCAAAGCGACCAAGAAGATCACGCGCGCGATGGAACTCATCTCCGCATCGCGGATCGTCAAAGCGCAACAACGCGTTGCAGCTTCGACCCCGTATGCGAATGAGTTGACTCGTGCAGTCTCTGCGATCGCTACCTTCTCGAATACTGATCATCCGCTCACTTCAGAGTCAGTCAATCCGAAGCGAGCAGCGGTCCTCATCATCACCGCAGATCGCGGTATGGCGGGTGCCTATTCGAGCGCGGCGATCAAGGAAGGCGATGGCTTGATCAATGGCCTTCGTGAGCGTGGCCTTGATGTGAGCGTTTACCTTGTCGGCCGTAAAGCGGTGAACTACTACAAGTTCCGTAACCGAAAGATCACCAATTCCTGGACTGGTTTCTCGGACAATCCGACATACGCGAATGCGAAAGAGGTTTCGGTCGAATTGATCGCGGCATTCTTGAAGGATGCGCAAGTCGATCTCACCGGTGTCGATGAACTCCATATCGTCTATACCGAATTCAAGTCGATGATCACCCAGACGCCGTTCTCGAAGCGAATGCTTCCGTTGGAAGTCGTAGAGAGCGATGGTCCAGCACCGTCTGGACTCTTACCCATGTATGAATTCGAGCCGAATGCGAGCGAAGTGCTCAACGCACTTCTCCCTCGTTATATCGAGTCTCGGGTATATAACGCGATGTTGCAGAGCGCTGCTTCCGAGCATGCAGCTCGTCGTCGTGCGATGAAATCCGCGACCGACAATGCGGATGAACTCATCAAGTCGTTGACCCGACTAGCCAACGCGGCTCGTCAGGCAGAGATCACCCAAGAGATCAGTGAAATCGTGGGCGGCGCGGATGCGCTGTCTTCAGCTAGTGCAGGGAGCGAATAATGACCACGAAAACCGCCACAGGCCGCGTCGCACGCGTTATCGGTCCGGTCGTCGACATCGAGTTTCCATCCGATGCGATGCCACCGATCTTCAATGCGCTCAAAGTCGACGTCACGATCGGTGGTGCATCACGCACACTGACTCTCGAAGTGGCACAGCACATCGGTGAGAACCTGGTGCGCGCGATCTCGATGCAGCCGACCGACGGAATGGTCCGCGGCGTCGAGGTCTCCGATACAGGTGCGCCGATCTCAGTGCCAGTCGGTGATGTCACCAAGGGTCACGTCTTCAACGCTCTCGGAGAATCCCTTGATGTCCCCACCGCTTCCCTCGACGTGAAGGAGCGTTGGCCGATCCATCGCCAAGCACCAGACTTCGATCAACTCGAGTCGAAGACCGAGATGTTCGAGACCGGAATCAAGGTCATCGATCTCCTTACCCCGTATGTGAAGGGTGGAAAGATCGGTCTCTTCGGTGGAGCGGGTGTTGGTAAGACCGTTCTTATCCAAGAGATGATCTATCGCGTCGCTGAGAACTTCGGTGGCGTCTCCGTCTTCGCTGGTGTCGGTGAACGTACGCGTGAAGGTAACGACCTCTTCCTTGAGATGACCGAGACCGGCGTCATCAATAAGACCGCACTGGTCTTCGGTCAGATGGATGAGCCACCAGGGACGCGTCTTCGCGTCGCACTCTCGGCTCTCACCATGGCGGAGTACTTCCGTGATGTGCAGAAGCAGGACGTTCTTCTCTTCATCGATAACATCTTCCGTTTCACCCAGGCGGGTTCCGAGGTTTCGACACTTCTCGGCCGTATGCCTTCTGCGGTCGGTTACCAGCCGACTCTTGCTGATGAGATGGGCGTGCTCCAAGAGCGCATCACCTCAACACGTGGTCACTCGATCACTTCGATGCAGGCGATTTATGTTCCTGCCGATGACATCACTGACCCAGCGCCACACACCACCTTCACCCACCTTGATGCGACGACAGTTCTCTCACGTCCGATCTCCGAGCTCGGTATCTATCCTGCCGTGGATCCACTCGATTCGACATCACGCATCTTGGATCCGCGTTACATCGGCGAGAACCACTTCCGTGTCGCAAACCGCGTGAAGCAGATCCTCCAGCGCTACAAGGATCTCCAGGACATCATCGCGATCCTTGGTATCGACGAACTCTCTGAAGAGGATCGCATCCTTGTCGGACGTGCACGTCGTATCCAGCGCTTCCTCTCGCAGAACACCTTCGTTGCGAAGGTCTTCACCGGAATCGATGGATCCTTCGTCCCGCTCGCCGACACCATCGCAGCATTCGATGCTCTTGCAAATGGCGATTACGACCACATCCCAGAGCAGGCATTCTTCATGTGCGGTGGCCTCGACGATGTCGAGCGCAAAGCCGCAGAGTTGGCTAAGGCGTAAGGATCTCGATCACCATGGCCGAACTGCGAGTCGAATTAGTCTCACCCGAGAAAAGGGTGTGGAGTGGAGAAGCAAGCATGGTCTCCGCTCGCACCCTTGAGGGCGATATCGGTATATTGCCGAACCACGCCCCACTCTTCGGTGTACTCGCCGACGGACAGGTAAGGATCAAGGCAGTCGATGGAAACGAGACCACGTTCAACGTCCACGGTGGATTCATCTCCGTTGCGAATAATCGCGTATCGATCCTCGGAGAGAGCACTGACTAAACGAAAGACACTTTCGCTCCTTTCTCTTCTCGCTTTCGTCTCCACCTCTCTCGCTCTCGCAACTCCCGCATCAGCCCATCTTCCGGTTCGCTTGACCGCGGTTGCAAAGAAGATCGAAAGCTCACCGATCATCCTTGATGGCACGGTCTCCTTCGCGGTCTACGCTGATTTCTCGAAGGCGGCAACAAGGCATATCCGCTTCAATCACTTAGAAGGCGATGCATTGGAAGTGCAATATCTGATCCCGGATGTCGCAATGATGCGGAATATGAGAAAGAGTCAATTGCCGATCATCACAATCACTTCTCCAAGTGGGAAGAAGGAGCGCTTGGTGGTCAACGAGCGGACTCGTTTCTCGAAGCCATACCTCCCGCAAGATTATTTCTATCTCTCAAGGATCAGCAGAAGTGCAGAGGCTGGGACCTATAGCATCGCGATCACATCGAAGCGCAAGGCTTTAGCGCTCGTCGCTATCGGCGCGAAGGAGATCCCAGGCGATGTCCTGCTCTTCGGTAGCGCACAGCGGCAATGTCCAGTAGCAGATAGCGGTGTAACAGAAGGTCAAGAGAACCAAGAGCTGGAAGCGATCAAGCAGGAGGTCGCGGATCAATTGATCGGCATGAAGGAAGAGAGTGCGAGGCTCTGTGCCGATAGCAATGGTTGGCTCTATCGAGTGGGGGAGCGCGATGGTGAGTTCTTCGCTTTGACTCGCGACTATCGAACCAATCGCATCACCGTCTCGATCACTCAAGGTGTGATCACCGAAGTCAATGTCGGCTAACTAACTTGAGGGATTAGTCCAACGATCTCGCCATTGATGAGGTCCTTAAGCACCGGATCGATGAGGACCAGCTTCAATCTATACGCGTGACATCCGCTCCGAGTGAGCGAAGTTGCTCTGCGAAATTCGGATAACCGCGATCGATATGGAAGCCACCTTCGACAATGGTGATGCCATCTGCGACAAGGGCTGCGATGACCAGGCCCGCTCCAGCGCGGATATCGGTGGCAACGACAGGTGCCGATGAGAGTTGCTTGATACCGACTGTTGCTGCATGGTGACCATCGACCTTGATCTGTGCGCCGAGTCGAAGCAATTCATTGACGAAGATGAACCGAGATTCGAAGACATTCTCCGTGACGATCGCATCACCGTCGGCGATCGAGTTCATAGTGATGATGAACGGTTGTAAGTCGGTCGGAAAGCCCGGATAAGGAAGAGTGGAGACATCGATCGCCTTCGGTCGATTCTCCATATGCACTCTCACTCCGTGAGGTGTGGTCGTAACCACCGCTCCTGCACTCGCCAATTTCTCGAGCGGTACCTCAAGGTGTCTTGGATTGCACTTATTGATGGTGATATCACCTTGCGTGATGGCTGCGGCGAATGCCCAGGTACCGGTGACGATTCGATCGGGGACAGTCACATGGGAGATCGGCTTGAGCAAGTCAACGCCATGAATGGTGATCGTCGGAGTTCCGAGCCCTTCGATATCCGCTCCCATGGCGATGAGGAACTCGCCGAGATCCACGACATCGGGTTCACGTGCCGCGTTATCGAGAATTGTCGTGCCTTGAGCAAGGACTGCAGCAGTCATGATGTTCTCTGTCGCACCAACGCTTGGGAAATCCAATGTGATGGAAGCACCAGAGAGCCCTGCAGGCGCCTTCGCGATGACATAACCATGTTCGTTATGGACTTTCACGCCCATCTCAATAAGGCCCTTGATGTGATAGTCGAGACCACGCGAACCGATTGCATCGCCACCAGGGAGCGCTACCTCTGCCTCGCCGCATCGGGCTACGAGTGGGCCGAGCACGTTGATAGATGCACGCATCTTCCGCACCAAGTCATATTCCGCGCGGTGTGAAGGTGTCTCGGGTACGTCGATCACCATTGAGGCCTGCGTGAGGTTGCGCTCGATTCTGCATCCGAGTCGGATCAGTAGTTCGGACATAATCGCAACGTCTGCGATCTCGGGTACGTTCTTAAGTTCAGTCTTTCCAGGGGCGAGCAAGGCTGCAGCCATCAACTTAAGGACGGAGTTCTTCGCTCCTGAGACCTCGACCTCTCCTCGAAGGTGTGCTCCGCCAACGACGCGGAACTTCTCTCCAAGATGGCCAGACATCACGCTCAGAATGATAGTGCCGTCTCTTTCTGGCCCTGAGTTCGCGTACAGAGTCGAGTCCAGAGTCGAGTCCAGAAATAGAGCGAGTGGCTCACCCACATGCATTCCAATAGGCTCACGTCATGGTCAATCTGACACGGATCTACACGAAAACAGGCGATGATGGCACCACATCTCTCGGTGATGGATCGAGGACTTCAAAGAACGATCCGCGCCTTGAGGCATATGCCACTGTCGATGAAGCAAACTCGACGATCGGCGTAGTGCTCGCGACTACCGAGATCTCGGAGGGTATCCGTGCTCTCTTGGTGCGAATTCAAAACGACCTCTTCGATGTCGGTGCAGACCTCTGCACACCAGTGATCGATAATCCACCACACGAACCGCTTCGCGTGATCGAGGCACAAGTGACATATCTTGAGGATCAAATCGATAAGTACAACGCAGACCTTGCGCCGCTCCGATCCTTCGTCCTTCCATCAGGCACTGCCGCTGCCGCGCATATGCATGTCGCACGCACCGTGGTCCGACGTGCTGAACGATGCACCTGGGATGCGATCCACGCTTTCGGGACAGGCGTCAATCCATTGACGGCGAAATACCTCAATCGACTCTCTGATCTTCTCTTCGTCCTTGCGAGGAGCGTCAATGCATCACGTGGCGATGAGCTGTGGGTACCAGGAGCCAATCGCTAGCCGTTCTGGTTCGATCTTTATTGACTCAGTTATTGATTCATTATCGATTTATTGCAGGTGGGATCGAAGTAACGCCTTCGCAATGGATTCTTCATCTCGTTGCACCATCACACGTGGTCCATTGATGGTTTGAACTAAGTTGGCTCGGATTCCTGAATCGATTAGTACGCGCTTGAGCATCTCGCCTTCTATGTGATTGCTCGGCTCTGCGACCGGAACTAGGAGACCGTATTCCTCTTCACTGCCGATTCGAATGGGGCGCTCGACCACGGATTTCCCACGGGCAAAGGCCCACTTCAAAAGTGGGATCAGTACTAGGAGAGCGAAGAACCCGCCAAATGATGTGAAGAAGAGCGTGTTATCGATGCCACCGAGCATGACTCTCAACCACGCTCCTCGAAAGGAAGATAGGTGCTACCTGACTTGCCCTTCTTGCCGGATCGATGACAAGTGACATTGATGTTGGAGACTCGAACTTGATCGGCAACGGGCTCTTGGCTGATCAAGAGAATCACTTTTTGATCACGGGAGTCAGTTCCCTTGGCCTTCGTCGTCAGCGATCCATATGAGGTGATGGTCGCAGAATCACTGAGTTTCGGGCCCGTCACGGTCGAAAGAACTTCCCACCAAAGGCACTTCTCAGCACTCGCTACGATTACAGAACCACAAGCGAATTCGTCACAGGGCTTGATCGCTTCGAAGAGAGCAGTGCGCGCAGAGACAAGACCGGCCAGTTCCTTCTTAGAAGGTATCTTTGCGTAGATGCCATTACTCTGCGTGAAACCTTTCGGTGGCCATGCAGGTGCTGGCGAGATCTGAGGGTTAAGGCGTGCACGCTTTGCCTGTCGGGCCTTCTTGGCTTTCGCAGCAGCCTTCTCTTTCTGAGTTTGCTTCTTTTTCTTGTCTTGCTTGTTTTTCTTGTCTTTCTCTTCTTTCTTTTCTTTAGCCGCGCTCTCCGGAGCGATGGTGCTGGTCAGACTTGTGGCGGCGGGAAATGTGTTCGGCACGATGAGAGCCATTGTTGTGACTACTGCGAGAGTGAGTGGCGCGAAGGTATGCGGAGCGAGAGGACGCTTCTTCATGAGATCACTTCCTCACCCATGCGAAAGTCTTCACGGCAAGGAATGTACCGACGATGGTCCAGAGGATGAGGACGATCGCGATACGACTTAGCTCATAACTTCCTGCGACTTCCTCTGTCGCGAAGGACTCGGGGAGGAAGACATAACGCATCCCTTGCGTCAGCCATTTCAACGGGAAGAGCGCTGCGAATTGCTGCATCCACCCCGGCAGTTGCGAGAAGACGAAGAAGACGCCACTGAAGAACTGCAAGATGATAACGATCGGTGAGACCACAGCGGATGCGGCTCGGCCGCTCTTCGGAACCGTGGAGAATGCGATACCAAGGATCGCAGCAGAGATCGAACCTAAGACGATGATCCAGGTGAAGGCGAACCACTTCTCAGGTGCAGTCGGTAGTTCAAGTCCGAAGAAGATGGCACCGAAGGCGAGCAGGAGGATCACTTGGAGTGACATCGAATAGAGGACTTGAATCCCTTTTCCGATGAAGAAAGCACTTGGTGGCATCGGAGTGCCACGAAGTCGTTTGAGCGCACCAGTATCTCGCTCCATAGGAATGGTGATCGCAAGATTCTGAAAGCCTGAGTTGACCAGACCAGATGCGATCATTCCCGCGACGAAGTATTGGCTGAATGTGACCGAAGGCGCGATCTCATTGTCGAAGACTGATCCGAAGATGAAGAGCAGGATCACTGGGAAGAGGATGGTGAAGACAACAGCCTCTCGCGCTCTGTTGAACTGTTTGATCTCAAGCAACCCTCTGTGGAATCCGATCCGTAGCGCAGTGATCATGGCACGACCTCAATCGAAGTCTCACCCGCTGGATCGAACTCGCCGATCATCCTCAAGTAGATCTCTTCGAGCGTCGGACGCTTGACCGAGAGCGATGGGATCTCACCGTCGAACTCCTTCATCAATCGTGAGACGAATTCGGTCGGATGATCTGTCTCGACGAGGTGGAGCGCACCTAAGTGATCGCGCCAGCTGACCGTTGCCTTCGCCTTCTCTCGACCACCAAGTGTCAACGGGGGAGAGACTTCAAGGATGCGTCCATCAGCGATCACACCAACACGGTCAGCAAGCGCCTCTGCCTCATCGAGGTAATGCGTGGTCAGAAGGATGGTCGTCCCCTCATCACGAAGGGCGTGGATCAACTCCCAGAACGATCTCCTTGCCTTCGGATCGAAGCCCGTCGTTGGTTCATCAAGGAAGAGGAGTTGTGGCGAGCCGATGATGCCGAGAGCAACATCAAGGCGTCTTCGCTGCCCACCACTTAAGTTTCTGATTTTCTGATCTGCCTTCTCGCTAAGTCCCACTGCATCGATCACATGGTCGAGGTCGCGCGGACGGGTGTAGTAGTGACGAAAGTGTGCGACTGATTCCGAAACGGTGAGATCCGAGAAGTCAGCGCTATCTTGCAAGACGATTCCGATCCAATCCCGCCATTGCATCGTCGCTCGCCGTGGATCGACCCCGAGGACTTCGACCTCGCCACCATTCCGGTCTCGGTACCCTTCAAGGATCTCGACCGTCGTAGTCTTTCCAGCGCCATTCGGTCCGAGAAGGGCGAAGATCTCTCCTCGTTCGATATCAAGGTCGATGCCATGGAGCACTTCGACGGGTCCATATGACTTAGTGAGCCCTCGTATCGAGATCACGCGCTCGCTAATTGGCACCTCTCAAGGATAGTCGGAAGAATCCCACCATGCCTCGGCGACCGAAGAAAGCGAAGTCAGATCGCTCGTCACAAGGTGAAGCCAAAGAGAGTCATGACACGATAGAAGAGCATGATGATGGCATCTTCGCAGTACGCATGATCACAGGTTCCTCATCGACGAAGCCATATCGATGCCCAGGATGTGATCAATTGATCAAGACAGCGACACCACATATCGTCGCTTGGCAAGAACATGATGTCGAAACGAGAAGGCATTGGCATACACCATGTTGGCGTGCACGTGGTCGGAGGAAACCGAAGATCGAACGGACGCGCAACGCTCCCAAGTACTAGAAGAGTTCAGCGCTAGCCAAGACTTCTTCCATGGAGCACTTTGATCAACCGTACGACCAAGCGATCGGCGAATGCGCTCCGTCTGAATGTCGTGAATCCGAAAGGCAATTGGAAGCGCGCCCTCACCGTTGACTTCGGATAAGTGAATTCAAGGAGCCCTTCGGGGCCGTGGATTCGACCGTAACCGCTCTCTTTGATGCCTCCGAATGGCACGGATGCCACCGCGGCGAAGGAGATGACGCTGTTGATCGAGACCATGCCAGAAGCGATGCGTGATGCGATCGCCTCACCGTTGCGTTTTGAGAAGACCGCTGCGCCAAGCCCATACTTCGTCGCATTCGCACGTTCGATCGCTTCATCCATCGACGCGACTCGATTGATGACGAGTGTCGGACCGAAGGTCTCCTCTTGGATCGCTGAAGAGCTCTCGTCAAGATCAGTGATGATCACAGGGCTCACATATCTCTCGCCTACGGATTCGATTCCACCAAGCCGGAAAGTGCCGCCTCGCTCCTTGGCATCCTGAATGTGACGAGAGATCACCTGTAATTGCGATGGCATCGTCGCAGGTCCATAGTTCTTTCCGCTCTCGACTTTTCGTGCCAGTTCGGTGATCTCCTCGATGAATTTCTCTGCGATTGCTGCATGCACATAGACGCGCTCTGCGCCGATACATGTTTGGCCGGCATTCGACATCGCTGACCAGAGCGTGTTCTCTGCAGCAAGCGTGATGTCAGCATCGCGATCGATCAGCACAGGATCCTTCCCGCCACACTCCAAGACCACAGGTGTCATCCGTTCGGCACAGGATGCCGCAACCTTCTTTGCGGTACGGGTAGAGCCGGTGAATGCGACCTTGTCGACTGCACTCTCGGTGAGGTAGCGCCCTGTATCTGGAAGTCCGGTGACGACGGTGAAGAGATCAGGAATTGGAGTGATCAATGAGAATGATTCCGCGAGCCAGAGTGCGATACCAGGTGTGTACTCGCTGGGCTTGACTACGACTCCATTCCCAGCAGCAAGTGCATAGGCGATCGAACCCATAGGAGTGAAGACTGGATAGTTCCATGGACCGATCACTCCGATGACGCCATAAGGCTTTCGTTCAACGGTCGCTCTCATATTGAGCATGAGGAGACCTGGACGACGACGCTGTGGCGCAAGGACGAACTCCGCGTTCTTCGCAGCCCAAGCAAGATGCCCGATAGCAAGCGTGAACTCCAGCTTCGCGTCCGATTCTGGTTTGCCTGTCTCTTCATAGACCAAACGAGCGCCTTCATCGATATGGTCGGTGAGGTACTTCGCCCACTTCAAGAGGACGCGACGACGTGACCTGACTCCAAGAGATTGCCACTTCGAAGCGGCGATATGTGCTTGTGCAACTGCGAGATCGACGTCTTCACGAGATGAATTCGGATAGGTGGCAACATCCGCCCCTGTCGCTGGGTTCTTCGTGGTGAAGGTAGCAGTGCTCATTACCGCGCATCCTATTCCTGAAGTCGATGCACAAGTAATGCCCAAGCTATGCCCCAAGTTAGACTCACCGCTCATGTCCTCTGGTGAAGTGATTCGACCAAGTACGGTCTTGCCTTCTCGCCGCGAAACTTTCACGGTCAGGACCGAAGATGGCCTTACTTTGATCGGCGAAAGCGCTGATCCTCTCGCGCCAGCCCATGCCACGGTGATCACCTTGCATCCACTTCCAACGCATGGCGGGATGATGGATAGTCACATCCTTGCGAAGGCTGCTAATCGACTCCCTGCTATGGCAGGCCTCCGAATCATCCGTTTCAACACGCGCGGAACTTCCAGTGCTCTCGGCACGAGCGAAGGGAGCTTCGATCATGGTGAGAGCGAACGTTTCGACGTCGAGGCTGTGATTCGTTTTGCGAAAGAGAGATTCCCTGATCAGCCACTCTGGGTTCTCGGTTGGTCATTCGGAACCGACCTTGCGCTTCGCTATGCGAGAGATCCTGCAGTAAAGGGATTGATTCTCTTAAGCCCGCCACTTCGTACTTCTACCGAATCTGATCTTGAGTATTGGGCGAAGGATGGTCGTGATCTCATCGCGCTCATCCCTGAGTTTGATGACTTCCTTCCGCCAGAGCAAGCATCGAAACGTTTCGCGTCGATCCCACAACTTACTTTCATCGCTGTCGAAGGTGCCAAGCACTTATGGGTAGGAGAGCCTGCGGTCTATCGCGTTCTAACAGAGATCGTGCGTGCGATGCATCCAGAAGCGCTGCCGCTACCAACCGAGATGTGATTGTCTCTAACTCTCAACTTCTATCGGTCTTCGGAAAGACCACTTCCTCCAAAATCAAGAGAAGTGCTGCCGCAAGCGGGACCGCGAGAATCGCGCCGATCAATCCGAAGAGCGTCGAACCAAGGAGCGCAGCGACGATCGTCACGATGCCTGGGATCGAGAGCGAACGCTTCATGATCCGCGGAACGACGAGATAGTTCTCGACTTGTTGGTAGACGGTGTAGCCGATGAGCGCTGCAAGTGCAGTACCTGGTGAGACTGTGAGCGCGACGAGGGTAAAGATAGTCGCTCCAATGAAGTGTCCAACGAGCGGGATCAATCCAGCGAAGAAGACCACCATGCCAAGTGCTGCGGCGTAGGGGATCTCGATGATCAAGCCATATCCGGTGATGAAGAGTGCAGCAGTCGCTGCGATCAGGATCTGACTCCCCACGAAAACGCCGATTCGATAGGTGATCGCATTTCCGATGGCGCTGACACGAGATCGCCTTGATGCTGGCGCGAGCCGATAGAGCACCTCCAAGAACTTGGGAAGGGCAGCCATGAAGTAAAGGGTCAGGACGAAGACGGTAAGGAGTGCAAATGTTCCTGAGATCACGGTACGACCGACACCGATCACACCTCCGAAGAGAGTCGTGAAGAGTTCGCCATCTGCGATTGAGTCCGTCGCCCACTTCTCGAGATTGTCGACGATGCCATATTCCTCATTGAGTGACGCGATCTGACGGTTATTGGTAAGTCGCGAGATCGTATCGGGGAGTGACTCGATGAAGTTATTGACCTGTCGGATCACCGGTGGAATGACGAGCCAGATGAAGAGAGAGGCTGTCGCAATGACAGAGAGCGCGACCGTCGCGATGGCACCTGCACGTTTCATGCCACGTTTGACTTGGAATTCGATCAATGGATTGAGGCCCGCAGCAAGGAAGATCGAGATGATGAGAAGGATGAAGACATTGCTCGCTGAAGCGAGTGCACGAAGGAGGGTGATCGCAATCAGCGCACCGCTCGCTGCCAAGAATCCAAAGTAGAAGGGGTGAGATGTGTTGATCGGTTTTCCGGGCGAACCAAGTTGTAGACCGACCTCATTACCTTGCACCGAGGTCTTCTTCACTATCTTCTTCGCTTTTTCTTGTGCAGTATCACTCACATCGCCATTGTAGGTTGTCATCTCCACGATAGGAGGATGGCGAGTTCATCGACGCTAGGATCGAGTAGTGCCTGAAGAACAAGCCTCACTCAGCATCCGTGGGCTTGGTGAAGAGATCGCATCACTCTCACACTTGCCATGGTCGCTCCCGTTGGAGTCCTGGCCAGAGGATCCGACGCTGGCGCTACAACGAGGAATCTCACGCCACGTAGTGCGCCTCGTTCGAGCCATTCCCGCTGATGATGAGTCGGGGCCTGATGGAGATGGCCAAGAGATCTACGCGGTCAAAGAGACCATCCCTGAGATTGCTGAGCGTGAATATCAGATCCTGAGGGAACTCAACCATCGTGGTGCTCCCTCCGTCGATCCCGTAGCGGTCGTCGAAGGAAGGAGTGACAGCGGTGGCGAGCCATTACCGGCCGCACTAGTCACCCGTTTCCTTCCCTTCTCATCTCCCTATCGCGTGATCTTGAGTGGGGCGCTAGGTGGGAAAGTGACAGGGAGTGAGATCGAGAACATGGCGAGCGCGCTCGCACTCCTCTTGGTAAGACTTCATCTCCTCGG
The DNA here is from genome assembly GCA_049459795.1 of Candidatus Nanopelagicaceae bacterium. Classification (GTDB taxonomy): domain Bacteria; phylum Actinomycetota; class Actinomycetes; order Nanopelagicales; family Nanopelagicaceae; genus SYAN01. The sequence continues at coordinate 19,853 of JBMUDS010000013.1, forward strand.
ATTCTGGTGGGGCGATTGTTCGCTATCGAATACTCTCTTTCGGCGAGATGCCGATAGTTACGCGGCATATCTCGTCGATGCCGAGACGGGCGAGTTCCATCAGAGTCTCAGCAAAGGACAACGAGAACATGATTTGGAGATCGCGCATTTCAATGTCGCAGCAGAACTCGAAGACATCTCACTCTCAGATGTGATCTATCCGGGACTTGATCCCGTACGAGCGAGTGATTCCGTGATCCGTAGGTATCGAAGGTTGTGGAGTGCGATCACAGAACCACAGTCTTTGGATGTCTCGGATCGACATGCGGTAGAACGGGCTATGCGCTCCGTCCAAGACCTTGGGTTCGCAGTCGAAGAGGTCGAAGTCGCCTTCGATGGCAATGGTCATCAACTCAAATTCACACCGAAAGTAGTCGCACCGGATTATCACAAGGAGAAAGTCAGCGCCTTGATGGGTATCGAAGTCGAGGAGTTCCAAGCGAAGCGACTCCTTGCCTCTTTCGATCGCTACTACTCCCGAATCGCTGAACCGAGGCCACCGCGGGAAGAGGTGGCAGAGCGGTGGATGGAGGAGGTCTTCCGTCATGTCGTCGGTCAGGTCCCTATCTCACTTCGGGGGCGAATCGAGGAGGCGCAGCTCTTCCATGAAGTCCTAGAGCATCGTTGGTATCTCGGTGAACGCGCAGGTAAGGATGTGGGTCTCGACTTCGCCACCCAGGATTACATCGCCCAGGTACTGCCTTCACGGATGGACTCCGGAACCCTTGAGTCTTCCCAGGTTTCTGGAGTCTCGGGTCACAGTGCAGGTGTGAAGAAATCGCGGTGAAACGCGGGAGAATGAGGCAGTGAGTATTCCTGGGATGGGTAACTCGAAGTTCGGTTCTCTTCCGAAAGGCTTCGATAGGGCGTTCGATCTCTCGTCACTCGCTCGACCCGCGAATCAGAGCGCACAAGGAAACTCGGGATCGAATGCGAACTCCACTTCCTCTGTAGCGATCGAGGTCACTGAGGCGAATCTCGTCAAGGATTTCATCGAGTACAGCGCCAAAGTTCCTGCCTTCATCTTCATCTGGTCTGCTCGCGCGAAAGGATCACGCGAGATGCTCGAGACTCTCGAACGTTTAGCGGAAAAGGATCAAGGCGCATGGCGACTTGGTGCGATCTCCTTCGATACCCAACCAGAACTTGCGGGGGCTCTTCGGGTCACCGCGATCCCGGCAGCAGTCGCACTGATCCAACAGCAAGTCCTTCCTATCCCGACTCTTCCACCAGAGGAAGCCTCACTTCGGTTGATGATCAACAGGATCCTTGAGGTCGCCGAGCAACAAGGAATGACGATCTCGAGATCCGGCTCTGCCGCGACAGCGAACGATTCCGCGGGTGCCGAATCACAAGAAGTGGGCGAGCCAGAAGAGGAAGAGGCATTCCTTGCTATGGAACGGGGAGACTTTGCGACCGCTGCGAATGCCTATCGAAAGTTGCTTGGAAGAAAACCCAATGACCAGATGGCAGGACAAGCGCTTGCGCAATGTGAATTGATGGTTCGCATCTCCGCCACGGATCCGAAGAAGGCGATCGAAGATGCGGATCGGACTCCCGGAGATCTCGACCTCACCATCATGGCAAGTGATGTGCAGGTAGCGACCGGTCAATTGGAAGAGGCCTTCGCCCGCCTCATCTCCTTCATCAAAGCGAATCCCGGCGATGAGCGAAATCGCGCCAAAGAGCACTTATTGACGCTCTTCTCGCTCTTTCCATCCGATGATCCCGTCCTCCTCAAAGCCCGACGAGACCTTGCGAGTGCACTCTTTTGAAAAGCTTCCCACGGAGTGAGCGAATAGCGCTCACCACACTCTTCTTCTCTTTCGGATTCTTCGTTATGGCACTCGCGCCACGTTTTCCTGATCTCAAAGCCAATCTTGGTGTCACATACGGAACCTTCGGAACTCTCGTCGGCGTCGGAACCCTTGGCGCGTTCACTGCGCTGATGACGATGGGCCACATCATCCACAAAGTAGGAACCTTTCCGGTCCTCTTCGGTAGCACGGTCTCGATGATCGGTATGTTCGTGATCGTCGCCAACACCACGAGCTCGTTGGTCTTCCTTGTCGCCAATGTCTTCTTCGGGATGTCCTGGGCTTCGTATCACATCTCGGTCAACACCCAGTCGATCCATCGCCAGAAGCAATACGGAAGTAACGTCATCCCATTCCTCCATGGAATGTGGACTACGGGTGCGGTCACGACTGCGATCGTCGCAGCGATGATCGCCGATTTCGTCGACTTCAAGTTACATATGAATATCGTCGCTTTGATCTCGGCACTCGTCATGCTCACCACGATATGGCGGATGCGTCCGCTCTGTATACCCGCAAGCGATGTCCATGACGAGGATGGTGCGATCGGATTTGTCGAGATGATCAAGTCATTCCGTATCGATTGGACTCTCTCCGCCGCATACCTCTCGATACTCGCAGTGGAGGTGACGGTCGGAGATTGGGGAGCACTCTTCAGTCGCGATGTCCTCGGTGTCAGCAAAGGAAATGCGATCTTCCCCTACATCGTCTTCATGTCCGCGATGATCGTCGGTCGAGTCGGATTCAGCCGTGTCATGAAGGGTCGCGATGAGGTGAAGGTAGTTCGTGCCTTCATCTTCAATGGCGCAATCCTCTTCACTTTCTTCATCCTGCTCACGCCACTGGTGATGGAGTACTCGAAGGACTTGGCCTTCATCCTGCTAATGCTGGGCCTGGTCGCAGGTGGCCTTGGCTCTTCATTCTTGGGGCCATACCTCTTCGGCTATGCCGCAAAGCGGAGCCCACGACCAGATAGCGTCGCACTCGCTGAATTGAGTGCGACTAATACTGCACTTACCTTCCTCTACAAACTTGCCATCGCTTGGATCGCAGAGGTAGCAGGTCTCACCGCGGCGCTCTTGATCCCAGGGATCCTCTTCTTCTTGGTTGGCTTCTACATCAAGAAGATCTTGGTGGAATCCACAAAGCCTGCTGCATAGCCTCCACTTACGACTTCACGCTAGGCGCAATCCATATCGTGGCAAGTGGTGGTAACACGACCTCGATCATTGTGGAGTTCTCCGAAACGACAATTTCCGAGTCATTCTTCAGATCGCTCCCACCGAACTCCGCTCGATCACTATTGAACATCTCGCGCCACTTCCTCGCCATAGAGCCTTGTGAAGAGCGAGGGAGAGGTATTCGATAGTGAAGATGTGGCACTGCAGAGAAGTTCGTCGCCACGATGATCACTTCGCCCGCATCGTTGAATCGCGCGAAGGCAAGAGTGTTTCCAGACGCATCGTCTCCGATCAGCCACTGGAAACCAGCGCTGCTCGTATCGCACTGCCAAAGTTCTGAGCGCTCTCGGTAGATCTCATTGAGTCGAGCGACAGTACTTTGGACCTGAGCGTGTTCGGCATAGTCAGTTAAGTGCCAATCGAGTGATCTCGATTCACTCCACTCATCGTTCTGTGCGAACTCATCACCCATGAAGAGCAACTGCTTCCCAGGATGCGCCCACATGTAGCCATAGAGAGCACGAAGCGTCGCCATCTTCTGCCATCGATCTCCAGGGAATTTGTTGACCATGGATCCCTTACCGTGGACGACCTCGTCGTGTGAAAGGGGAAGGATGAAGTTCTCGCTCCAGGCGTAGAGGATCGAGAAGGTGATTTCGCCGTGATGGTGTTGGCGATGGATTGCTTCATGTCCGAGATATTGCAGAGTGTCATGCATCCAGCCCATATTCCACTTGAAGCCGAAACCAAGGCCTCCCTCATCGGCTCGTCTCGTGACGCCATTCCACGCAGTGGATTCCTCAGCAATCATCATCACACCTGGAAAATCGCGATAGGCAAGCGTGGTCGTCTCTTGGAGAAGGCGGACCGCCTCCCAATTCTCGCGACCACCATCTTGGTTCGGTACCCATTCGCCGTCTTTCCGCGAATAGTCGAGATAGAGCATCGATGCCACGGCATCTACTCGAAGTCCGTCGATATGAAACTCATCGAGCCAGAAAAGCGCACTCGCCACCAAGAAGTTCCGTACTTCATTCCTGCCGTAGTTGAAGATCAAGGTTCCCCAATCGGGATGCTCACCTTTCCTTGAATCCTCATGCTCATAGAGAGCCGTGCCGTCGAATCGGGCAAGAGCCCATTCATCCTTCGGAAAGTGCGCTGGCACCCAATCGAGTATCACGCCAATACCTAGTCCATGAAGGTGATCGATCAAGAACTTGAGATCATCCGGATTCCCAAATCTCGATGTCGGCGCAAAATACGATGTCACTTGATATCCCCACGATGGTGAGTAGGGATGCTCTGTCACTGGCAAGAACTCGACGTGTGTGAAGTGATGAGCGATGAGGTAATCGCCGAGCTCTTTCGCAAGGTCAAGGTAGGAAAGTCCCGGACGCCAAGAACCTAAGTGGACTTCATAGATCGCCACGGGGGATCGCCACGGTTCGAATCCCTTCCGCTTCTCCATCCATGTCTCATCACGCCACTGGTATTCCGATTCCCACGCAACAGAAGCAGTGAGAGGTGGAAGCTCTGTCGCACGTGCCATCGGATCGGCATGATCGACCCATCTACCGTCGCGGCCATAGATTGCGAACTTATAGCGAGTGCCTCTTCCGATACCGGGGATGAAGAGTTCCCATACGCCACTAACCCCGAGTGGTTCCATCGGATTTGTCGCTCGATCCCAGTAGTTGTGATCGGCGATAAGTGAGACTTCGCGCGCATTAGGTGCCCACACACGAAATCTCGTCCCTAGAAGTTTGCCGTCGATATCCCGCTCTACATGAGCACCAAGGAAGTCCCAGAGTCGCTCGTGCCGTCCCTCACCGATCAGATGGAGGTCGAGTTCACCCACGGATGCACACTCATTTCCAGACGAGTCTCTCTTGAGAATCGGTCTTGAGAATCTCTCTTAATTCAGCTTCTCATCAAGCGTGAGGGTACAGATATGTGCCACTCGGCCGTAAGGAGTTGCACCACTTTTCTCTTGAGGATCTAGGCGTACGCGAGTGGTTCGGTGCCAGGTAAGGCTCTTGCCATCAAGTTGATCGGTCACAGTGAATGAGTCGTTATCGAATCCAAGGACCCACATCTCCCAATGCACATTCGCTTCGACAGCGCGATCAGGGTCGAGATTGACGACGATGAAAGAGATGTTCTTGCCGTCACGCTTTGAGTAGGCGATCAATGCATCAGAGTCGGTGGGATGGAAGTGAAGATTACGTAATCTCTGTAGCGATACGTTCTTGCGGCGGATCTCATTGAGTCGCGTAATCAATGGAGCAAGCGTCTTCCCACTCTTCGTTGCACCCTCCCAATCCCGGACCTTGATTTCATACTTCTCTGAGTCGAGATATTCCTCTTTGGATCCAGATCCACCATCGGACATAGGAGTGGATTCGAAAAGTTCATACCCTGCATACATTCCCCACGACGGTGAGAGCGTTGAAGCCAAGACTGCTCGAATGGCGAAGATATTCGGGTTTCCGCTCTGCAAATGGAAGGGGAGGATGTCTGGCGTATTGACCCAGAAATTCGGCCTGAAGAAGTGAGCGCTCTGTTGCGCAACTTCACGGCCATAATCGATCAACTCTTGCTTAGTCACACGCCAGGTGAAGTAGGTATAGGACTGTTGAAATCCTGCCTTACCGAGAGCGTGCATCATCGCAGGATTGGTAAAGGCTTCGGACAAGAAGACGATCTCAGGGTGTTCACGGTTGATGACGCGGATCAACTCTTGCCAGAAATGAACCGGCTTCGTGTGAGGGTTATCGACTCTGAAGAGAGTCACACCTTCGCTGATCCAATACTTGACGATTCGGACGATTTCAGCGAAGAGTCGTGGATAGTCGTTGTCGAAATTGATCGGATAGATATCCTGATATTTCTTCGGTGGATTCTCAGCGTATGCGATAGTTCCGTCAATACGCTTCGTGAAGAACTCCTCATTGCTCTTCACCCATGGATGATCCGGTGAGGCTTGCAGTGCAAGATCCAAGGCGATCTCGATGCCTAGTGAGTCAGCCTTCTTGACGAACGCCCTGAAATCTTCGATCGTCCCAAGTTCTGGATTGATCGCATCATGTCCGCCGTCCTTGTTGCCGATTCCCCACGGGACTCCAGGATCGCTCTTCGTCGCGGTCAGTGAATTGTTCTTGCCCTTGCGATGTGCGTAGCCGATCGGATGGATAGGCGGGATGTAGAGGACATCGAATCCCATCTTCGCGACCTTAGGTAATCGCTTCGCAGCGGATTTGAAAGTCCCGGAAGTGATCGTTCCATCAGGATTCCTCACAGCGCCTTCACTTCGCGGAAAGAATTCATACCAACTCCCG
>JBMUDS010000014.1:0-25911 GCA_049459795.1 Candidatus Nanopelagicaceae bacterium
ACCGGGCTATGCGACGTCTCCAGTTATCAGCGAAGTTTACATTCTCAATTGTGAGGTGGTTGCCTCAGATCTATGTGTAGGACGCCACGAGCTTTCCAACTTCAGACTCAATCACTTCGATTCCAAGACCCGGACCTTGGGGTAGGTCACCTAATCCATTGGTATTTGAGCAAGCCCATTCGGAGACTTTCTCCTTCACCATGGTTCCCGTGAAGAATCCATTTAGGAAGAAGCGCTCAGGAGTGCTCGCGGATAGATGTGCCATCGCCGCGGTGATGATGTCAGAGCCACCGGAGTCTTCGATCGTTAGCGAAAGACCGAGAGTCATACTCAAATCTCGAGCACGTTTCAGCGGGGTGATGCCACCGAATCTCGAGATCTTCAACATGACAGCATCCATTGCTTTTTCCTGATGCCCTTCAAGGATGTCCGATGCACTTAAAAGACTCTCATCCAATATGAACGGAAAATGCGAACGTTCTCTGACTCTCGCACACTCTTGAATGGTTGCGCACGGTTGCTCGATATAAACCTTCTGATTCCCGAGAGCAGCGACTATCTGGATTGCTTCATGTTGAGTCCAATTTCCATTTGCATCGAAGATGATTCGATCGGCGCCCTCGATAACTCCTAAACATTGCTCCATCCGAGCGAGATCAGTCTCGTAATCCCCGCCGACTTTTAATTGGAAGCGCTTGTACCCGCGAGATTTCCATTTCTCACAATCCGCTTGCATTTCATCAGGAGTAGCCATGCTTATGGGAGCATAAAGTGGGATCTTTGTTTGATGCGTTCCACCAAGTAAATCACTCACCGACATCTTGGTTTGCTTACCGAAAATATCCCAGCAAGCTATATCGATAGCACCTTTTGCGTAATGATGTCCCTTCATGGTCTTTTCCATTACCTGATAAACCATTTCAGGAATCGTTGGGTCAAGTCCGATGACTGCAGGACCGAGAAGAGTCAATGCTGCACGCGCGCCTTCACCGTGGGCCACCATGTAGCCTGGCGAAAATACACAATGTTCACCCCAGCCAATGAGACCTTCATCTGTCTCGATCCTTACGATGGTTGAATCCTGAGAAGTAGCAACTTTCCCACCTGAAATGACGAATTTGCCGGCGGCCATCGTGTAGTTCTTTTGGAAGACTTCGACCTTAGTGATCTTCATATGCCACCTTCACTGACCATCTAGAGCTGGGGTTTGACTACTCTTTCAGTTATGGCCCTAATCTTGTCCTATGAACACCTTCGATAAGAAACAGGTCACACCGGCATCCAACCCACGCTCAAAAGGTGTCCGAAGCCATGACGTGCCGACCCCGGAGGCGTTACAAGAATTCATGAAACAGGGTTGGGCACCATCTCCACTTGATGGCATCACTGCCCATGAAGTAATCCCGTTCTCAGTGGATCGACGAGCGCGACTCTCAAAGGCTTTTCCTGGACTGCGCTTAGTTCTCCCTGCTGGAGCACAAAAAACGCGAAGTAACGATACCGACTATCGATTCCGAGCCCACTCGGCCTTTTCTTACTATTCGGGCATCGGAGCTTCGGATGCAGTTCCAGACTCTGTCCTTGTACTTGAACCGCGAGGAAATGAGCACGAAGCTCTCCTCTTCATCCATCCCCGTTCACCTCGCGACAACGAAGAGTTCTATCGCAATGCTCGTTACGGCGAATTCTGGATCGGCCGCCGTATGACTCTTGAGGAGACCGAACTCCGTTATGGCATCAAGGTCGCTCTACTCGAAACACTCGAAGAGTTCTTGGGTGATAAAGCCGCTCTCGTGATTCGCGATCAAGATCCATTCATAGATGAACTGATTCCAGCACATGAACGTGATGAAGAGTTCTTGAATGTGACATCGGTGATGCGCATGATCAAGGACTCCTTCGAAGTCAACGAGATGCAGAAGGCGGTTGATTCGACCATCCGAGGTTTCGCTGACATGGTCAAAGTCTTCCCTGCGGCAACCAAGACTCCCCGAGGAGAGCGGGTCATCGAGGCAGCTTTCTTTGGTCGTGCGCGAGTAGAAGGAAACGACCTCGGATACGACAGCATCGTCGCATCTGGATCACATGCCTGTGTCCTTCACTGGATTCGAAATGACGGCGATGTGAAACCAGGTGAATTGGTACTTATCGACGCGGGAGTAGAAGTGGATTCCTTCTACACGGCAGATATCACAAGAACCCTACCGATTAATGGAAAATTCACCCAAGCACAACGGAAGATCTACATGCTCGTCTATGAGGCACAAAAGGCGGGAATCGCTGCTGTGAAGCCGGGCAACAAATTCTCTGATTTCAACGCTGCTTGCATGGCCGTTATCGCTAAAGGTGCATATGAATTAGGTGTACTTCCTATTCCGCCCGAGGAATCATTGAAGCCTGAGAATGGATTGCACCGTCGCTGGATGTTCCATGGCTCGGGACACCACCTCGGCATTGATGTACATGATTGTGCAAAGGCGCGAAAAGAGCAGTATGCCGACGCAGTTCTCGAACCCGGCATGATCCTCACTGTAGAACCTGGTTTCTACATCCAACCTGATGACGAACTCTTCCCGCCTGAATATCGAGGGATAGGTGTGCGTATCGAAGATGATGTTCTCGTCACTGAAGATGGGTGCAAAGTCTTGAGTTCATCCCTACCTTCTCACCCTGATGAGATCGAAGTCTGGATGGCGCAACTGCTAGAGAATTGAGAGGAAACTCTCAGGGTTATTCAGTCCAAAAATCAAAACAGAGTAGGTCGCTCTGCTTTATGGTCGTTTCATGAGTCGCGACGTACAGACCATCTTCTCAGGTGGAACTGGACGAAGCGGAACTACCGTCATAGGAAAACTCTTATCGAGACATCCTGATATCCGTGGCGGTAAGCCGTACGAGATCAGATTCATCAATGATCGATTTGGGCTACTTGATCTCTGTTATGGCGTTGAAACTTTTGAGAATCCTTGGAAGCGAAGTGCCTCTGCTCTCTATTTGAACTACATCTCACCTCGAAACCGGAAGCTTTTCTTCAAGAATTTCGAGTCTCGAATGCGTGGCAAATGGTGGGAAAGAAAGAATCGAATCCAAAACGAGTCTGGACTCTTTCGCTCTCTTTCGGTTGAGGACCGTGAAGAGATTCTGGCGATCTTTAAGAAACAGTTCCCAAGGGACCATGTTCAAGCGTCACGGAACTTCTTCTTCGATTATCTCGAACGTCAAAGGCACAATAAGGGCGAGCACTTCTGGATCGACACCACCCCGCTCAACATCTCTGTGGCTGATCGGATTCACTTACTTCTCCCTGATGCTCGATTCATACACATGAAACGAGATGGTCGGGATACCGTGGCTTCGGTCCTTAAGGAGAACTGGGGTCCTACCGATCCAATCAAAGCGATGAATTGGTGGGAAAAGCGAATGAAGATTTCGAATGAAGCCCTTTCTGCCGTGCCTCGGTCGCAAGTATTGGAATTGGATCTTGAAGCACTCGTAGTGACTGACCGAGAGAGTAGTTACGAAAGTCTCTTTGACTTTCTTGGAATCAAGGACTCAAAAGAGACGCGAAAATACTTCAAGGAGGAGATGCCTGCCGATCGAGTTCGTATAGGCAAATATCGAAATGAGATTAGTCGTTGGCAAGAACTTGATAAGGAATACGAGAAGGCATTAACTCGCTTGAACTCCTGATTCACTTCTAATGCTTGGTGCTGGAATCGGACAAGGTGCACCATCGCAACAATTAGTCTTCATATGGCAGGTAGGACAAAGCCACCGAGTAGCTACTGGGTCATAAGGTGTGCCACAAAAGTCGCATGGCATTTGATTGTTAGCTCCCATGGCGAGAAGATTAGCGAGAGACCCAAAGGCCAGCTAGCATCGCAATGATCGTGGCGGAATAGTTCAAGAAGATATTCATGAAGAATTCCTTGTTTCTCCCTCTACTCCTTGCTCCGTCGAGGTCAAGGGCAAACGCGGACCATGTCGTAAGCGCACCACAAAATCCAATGAGTGCAAAAGCAATATCACTTGCATCACCGATGATGAGCCCAAGAAGAAAAGATCCAATCACATTGACGATTAGGATCCCTATCGGGAATTTGTAAAGCTTTCGCATCTGAGTATCGATCAGGTATCTCGTCACAGCACCCAACCCAGAGGCAATAAAGAAGTAGAGAAGCCTCATGACTTCTTCGCCATCGCGGCTAGGATCGAGATTGAAAGAATTAAAGTAAGACCAGCTAATAGTGCGGACTCAACAAGTGGAAGTTCCGTCATGAAGTATGCAAGTGAAGAAAAGGTCGTAAATCCTCCGGCAAAACCGGTGATCCAGAACAAGCGCGCCAATTCTGAGCGTGAAGCGTTAAACCCGATATACCCTGCCAAAGCTGTTCCGAGCACATTAACCATAAGGACGACAAGGACGCCATTTGCGATCAATTCACCTATCAACCAGCGAGAGGTTGAGCCGATTGCTCCACCGAGAAAGACGAGAGCTACTCTCTTCAGGAGGTGACCTTCTTGAAGATCTTTGAAGTGAACCAATTCATGACGGAAATGATCACTGCTGCCAATATCGCGGACCAGAAATCTTCCACTTCTAGGACATCACTCACCCGTGCAGTAAGAGCCAACATAGCGGCATTTACGACAACGAGGAAGAGTCCAAGAGTCAGGATCACGGCTGGAAGAGAAAGCAAGCGAACCAAGGACCCAATCGTCACGTTGATAGCGCCGAAAATGAGAGCGACCCAGAAATAACTCCAGGTACTTCCACTTACCGAGATACCAGGAACTAATTGTGTAGCGACCCAGAATGCGAGCGCCATCGAGGCCCAACGCAGCAGGATCCTCATCGGCTAGATACCTTCGCGCTTACGGATCTTCGACCCGAGCCAACGAACCGGGTCATACTTCACATCTACAACGCGCTCCTTCATTGGGATGATCGCGTTGTCGGTGATCTTGATGTGTTCTGGGCAGACTTCGGTGCAGCACTTGGTGATGTTGCACATTCCAAGACCATGCTGTTCTTGTGCCATCTGCTTACGGTTCTTCACTTGATCCAATGGATGCATATCGAGCTCAGCCATGCGGATGAAGAAACGAGGACCTGCGAAAGATTCCTTGTTCTCTTCATGGTCGCGAATGACATGGCATGTGTCTTGGCAGAGGAAGCATTCGATGCACTTACGGAACTCCTGGCTTCGCTCGACATCGACTTGCTGCATCCGGTACTCGCCAGGCTGGAGATCTGATGGTGGCTCGAATGCGGGGACTTCCATCGCCTTCTTGTAGTTGAAGGAGACATCTGTGACGAGGTCTCTGATCACTGGAAATGCGCGAAGCGGTGTGACAGTGATCGTCTCGCCCTCTTCGAAGGTGCTCATACGAGTCATGCAGGCAAGACGTGGCTTTCCGTTGATCTCCATCGAGCAGGAACCACATTTACCTGCCTTACAGTTCCAGCGGACTGCGAGATCTGACATCTGGGTCGCTTGAACGCGATGGATCACATCGAGGACCACTTCACCTTCGTTGACTTCGACTTGGGTCTCTTTGAAGTCGCCACCTTTGGCATCTCCTCGCCAAATCTTGAACTTGAAGTTACGCGACATCTCTACTTACCGCCCTTCGCGAGTTCCTTCTCGGAGAAGTACTTCTTCAATTCATCCATCTCGAAGAGTTCGAGAAGTTCTTGTGGCATTGGAAGTGCCTCTTCTCGCTCTACATCGACACCCGAACCATTCCACTTTGTGAGGTGGTTGTACTGGCGCCACTCAGAGTCCATCTTCGGGAAGTCATCACGAGTGTGCCCGCCGCGAGATTCTTTCCGCTCAAGAGCAGAGAGCGCGATCGACTCAGAGACAAGAAGCATGTTCTCAAGATCGAGCGCGAGGTGGAAACCAGGGTTGAAGGCACGTCCACCTTCCGCCTTGACCTTGCTTGCTCGCTCCCGGATCGAGACCAACTTCTTGATCGCATCCTTCAATTCTGATTCAGTTCGAATGATGCCTACGAGATCTTGCGTCACTTGCTGAAGTTCTTGATGGAGTGAATAGGGGTTCTCGCCGCCTGCGCCTTCGAAAGGTGCATTGAGGCGATGCTTTGCACGGGAGATCTCGCCATCACTCACTTCAGGCTTTTTTGCCAGCGCCTTCACGTAAGCAGCAGCGCCAGCACCTGCGCGTCGACCGAAGACGAGCAAGTCAGAGAGTGAGTTTCCACCGAGGCGATTCGAGCCGTGCATGCCACCAGCAACTTCACCAGCAGCAAAGAGACCTTCAACGCCAACGGCAGCAGCGGTATCTGGATCAACTTTCACGCCACCCATCACGTAGTGACAGGTGGGACCGACTTCCATCGGCTCTTTGGTGATATCGACATCGGCAAGTTCCTTGAATTGGTGCCACATCGAAGGAAGGCGACGCTTGATCTCTTCTGCAGGGAGTCGCTTGGAAACATCGAGGAATACTCCACCATGAGGTGAACCGCGTCCTGCCTTCACTTCGGCATTGATCGCACGCGCTACCTCATCGCGAGGAAGAAGTTCAGGCGGACGGCGATTGTTGTTCTGGTCGTTGTACCAGCGGTCGGCCTCTGCCTCGTTATCTGCGTACTTATCCTTGAAGACCTCAGGGATGTAATCGAACATGAAGCGACGGCCCTCAGAGTTCGTTAGGACTCCGCCATCGCCACGAACAGATTCAGTGACCAAGATTCCACGAACTGATGGTGGCCAGACCATGCCCGTTGGATGGAATTGGACGAACTCCATATCGACGAGTTTTCCGCCGGCCTTGAGAGCGAGCGCGTGGCCATCGCCCGTGCCCTCCCAAGAATTCGAAGTGATCTTGAATGACTTACCGATACCGCCGGTTGCAAGGACTACGGCCGATGATTCGAAGAGGACTTCGTCGCCACTCTCGCGCCAATAACCATAGGCACCCGAGACGCGACCATTCTCTTTCAAGATATCTGTGATGGTGAGCTCGGCGAAGACCTTGATGTACTTCTCGGCATCGCCGAATTCCTTCTTATCCTTTTGTTGCATCGCAACGATGCGCTGTTGCATGGTGCGAATGAGTTCAAGTCCAGTTCGGTCACCGACATGGGCAAGGCGGGGATATTCGTGGCCGCCGAAGTTACGCTGCGAGATCTTTCCTTCTTTCGTGCGATCAAAGAGTGCGCCCCATGATTCCAATTCCCAGATGCGATCTGGGGATTCTTTTGCGTGGAGTTCTGCCATACGCCAGTTGTTGAGGAACTTCCCGCCACGCATCGTGTCGCGGAAGTGGACCTTCCATCCGTCATTGGAGTTGACGTTACCCATCGCTGCTGCGGCGCCACCTTCAGCCATAACGGTGTGCGCCTTGCCAAAGAGTGACTTACAGATGATGGCAACCGATAGCCCTGCCTGACGCGCCTCGACAGCTGCTCGAAGTCCAGCACCGCCGGCGCCAATCACCAAGACGTCGTATTTGAATCGATTCTCACTCATTCATCTCTCCAGTGCCGTTTTGAACTGTTAGAAAAAGTAGTAGTTATCGATGGTGCCGGAAGCGACCATGCGGACGTAGAAATCAGTAAAAGCGACCCAAATCAGCGAGATCCAAGCAAAGAGTGGGTGACGTGTGTTGAGTTTCGAGACCCAGGTCCACGCCTTATAACGATATGGATGCGCTGAGAAGTGCTTCAAGCGGCCACCGATTGTGTGGCGGCAGGTGTGGCACGAAAGTGAATAAAGCCAGAGCAATGAGGCGTTGATCAAAAGGACGAGTGTTCCAACACTCATATGACCCCACTCGCCATCACCATTCTTGAAAGCGATGATTGCGTCATAAGTAAGGATGATGTTGAGACCAAGTCCTAGATAGAAGAACCAGCGATGGCCGTTCTGCAAGATCAATGGCGCACGCGTCTCGCCGGTGTACTTCTTATGTGGCTCGGCTACAGCACAAGCAGGTGGTGACATCCAGAAGGATCGGTAATAGGCCTTGCGATAGTAGTAACAGGTGAGTCGGAAACCTAGCGGCACGACGAGAATGAAGAATGCCGGCGAAAGCATGAAGCCACCGATGATGATGGTGCCGATCGGTTGGCCGAAGTGTGATGCACCTTCAACACAAGCCGTAGAGAGACATGGAGAATAGAAAGGTGAGATCAGTGGATCGGCCCAGTAGTACTGCTTCTCGAAAGCGCGGAAAGTGGAGTAGACCACGAAGGCGAAGAGCACTCCGAAGGTGACTGCTGGTTGTAACCACCACTTATCGGTTCGGAGAGTTCTCTCCTTCATCGATGCACGACCATCTGAGAAGACGCCTGTTGCCATCTAAAGATCCCTCCATCAGCCCAGACCGAGATATCGGCGATCGCGCCAAAGGATAGGCGCGGCAAGAGGGAAAGTCTCGCGTGAGGGCCATTACCAATGCCAGCGGGGAGGCTATGAAATCAGCCACAAGATGATCGGAATCTAGAGCGGAGGGCGTGGGATTTGAACCCACGAGACTTTCGTCTGCCGGTTTTCAAGACCGGTGCACTCGGCCGCTATGCGAGCCCTCCGTGGCGGAATTTACCGGGTGGCTTCAGGGTCATCAAAATCCAATGACTCGACCGCTGGGCGCATATGTAATTCGAAGCGAATCGAGAGCATATGGATTGAGACGATCGTCAATACCGTGATGGCGGAGGCGAGATCCCGATTGAGATCGATGACATCAAGGATCACGAAGAGCGATGCACCGATGAAGGTCGCAGTCGCATAGAGCGGCCCACCAGTGAAGATCGCAGGTGTTCGCCGCGCCAATACATCACGCAAGACGCCACCACCGACCGCAGTGATCACGCCAAGGAGTATCGCCACGGTGACCGGAGCATTGAAGAGAAGTGCTTTATAGGTTCCAGCAACAGTAAAGAGTCCCATGGAGATCGAGTCGAGTACCAGAACGATCTTCGCTGCGATCTTCTTCGATGAGTTATACCAACGTCCTAAAAGAAGCGCAGCGATCACAGCGATGATGACTGTAATGATGTAGTTGTTGTCTTGAAGCGCAGATGGTCTTCCAACTCCAAGGAAGAGGTCTCGGATAAGACCACCACCAAGACTTGTCATGATGGCGATTGCAATGACTCCGATGAAATCAAAGCGCTTATTGAAGATCGCAAAGAGCGCACCTGCGAATGCACCGACTCCGACAGCTGCGAGGTCCACATAGAGAGGTAAGGCGCTCATGCGGGTAACTCCAATAGTTTCTCGATCTCTACTGCTACGCCGTCATCGATATGCGACGCAGCAACAGACTTGGCATGCAACTTCGCTTCCGGGTGTCCATCAGCCATCGCCCATGACCTTCCAGCCCAACGGAGCATCGGAAAATCGTTGGGGTTATCTCCGAATGCGACCGACTCCTCAGCGGTGATCCCTAATCTCTTAGCGAGAAGCGAAAGGGTTGATCCCTTAGAAACACCGTGTGCCGAGATCTCAAGGAGTGAATCCCATGAATTCGAGTGCGTGACAGTCACGATCCCTTCAAGTTCCTTATTTGCGATCTCAAGCATCTCATCTGAAGTGAAATCCTGAGCAGCGCAGCGCGCAAGGATCTTTGCCACAGGCTCTTTCATCGCCTCTTCGATCTTCTCATACGGCTCTTCGTCTACACCCACATCCCATTTTGGCTCGTATCGCTTCTCACGATGGAATTGGTGGGAGGTATCGAAGGCGAAGGTGATGTTCGGGATCACCTTACGAAGCCGCTCGACGACGTGAAGTTGATTCTCGACCGGGATGAACCACTTCTCCAGGATCTTCTTGTTATAGATGTCGTAATGCATCGCGCCATTACCAAGGATGCCTTGACCGAAGGAGAAGTTATCGCGCAACTCTTGTGTCCATCGTGGCGGACGACCGGTCACGAAGAAGATCTCAATACCTAACTCATGGGCGCGATGAAATGCCTCAACGGTTCGCGGCGAGATGGAGCCGTAGTGAGCGATGATGGTTCCATCTAAATCGGTGGCGATGAGTCGCGGGCGCTTATCCAATGGGCTCAAAGCGATCCATATTCAAGAAGGGACGAAGTGCCTTCGGAACTGTCACCGAACCATCCGCGTTCTGATGATTCTCAAGGATCGCGACGATCATTCGTGTGATCGCAACGAGCGTTCCGTTGAGTGTGGCAACGGGACGAGTCCCCTCACTATCTTTCATGCGGATATTGAGTCGACGCGCCTGGAACTCGGTGCAATTCGACGTCGAAGTCACTTCTCTATAGGTCTCTTGCGTCGGAATCCATGCTTCACAATCGAACTTTCGCGCAGCAGAAGATCCGAGGTCACCTGTTGCGACATCGATCACGCGATATGGGATCTCCATCGCATCGAGGAAATCCTTCTCCCACTGCAATATCCGAAGATGCTCAGCTTCCGCCTCTTCGCTTCGACAGAAAGAGAACATCTCGACCTTGTCGAATTGATGGACTCGGATGATCCCCTTCGTATCTTTCCCGTAACTTCCAGCCTCTCTACGGAAACATGAAGAATATCCAGCAAGTCTGATCGGCAACTTCGAAGCATCGAGGATCTCGTCCATGTGATATGCAGCAAGTGGAACTTCGCTCGTTCCGACTAAGTAAAACTCGTCACGCTCGAGATGGAAGACATTCTCTGCTGCTTGGCCAAGAAACCCGGTTCCTTCCATCGCAGCAGGTTTCACAAGAACCGGTGTGATCACTGGTGTGAAGCCATTCTTCATCGCACTCGAGATCGCATAATTGACGAGGGCGAACTCAAGGAGCGCACCAACGCCAGTGAGATAGTAGAAGCGAGCGCCAGAGACCTTCGCACCACGGTCGGTATCGATCGCGCCAAGGATCCGACCCAACTCGATGTGATCCTTCGGCTCGAAACCTTCCTTAGAGAAGTCACGTGGAGTGCCGATTCGCTCTATCTCTTTGAAATCTTCTTCACCACCAACGGGTGCTTCAGGACTCACCACATTCGAGATCAGTTTGATAGTGGCAAGGAACTCTTCTTCTCGCTCGGCACGTTTTGCATCAGCTGCTTTCACTTCTGATGCGAGTTCCTTGGCTTTTGCCAAGATCGCTTGCTTCTCATCACCTTTCGCAGCACCCACCGACTTCGAGAGTGTGTTCTGCTCCGCGCGAAGCCGTTCGAACTCATTGATCGCGTTTCGCCGTGCTTCATCGCTACTCAAGATCCGATCGACGACTGTGGGATCCTCGCGACGGGCAACGGCAGAGTCCTTGAAAAGTTGTGGATTCTCGCGTAATTCCTTGATATCGATCATGATCGGATGAGTCTACTTTCCTGGCGATCGTCAGATCTTCTTGCCAGCACGGACTTCGGAGAGCCAGGTGCTCGCTTCGACGAAATTCTCGTCTTGAGCATTTCGCCGGGTCGTTGGTGCGACCTTATCCGCTCGTGGATAGGAGCCAAGGAATCTGACATCGGCACAGATCCTTCGAAGCCCCATCATCGCTTCACCGACTCGTTCATCATGGATATGGCCCTCTGCATCGATGATGAAGTGATAGTCGCCAAGACCTGCGCCTGTCGGTCTCGATTGGATGAAGGTGAGATTGACTCCTCGGACCGAGAACTCAGTGAGGACTTCAAGAAGTGCTCCGGCATGATCGGCACCGATGAAGGCAACGAGCGATGTCCGGTCATAACCACTCTGTGGCGGGATCTTCCCTGGTTTCGTAACGAGCACGAATCTCGTCTCGGCTCCCGTCGCATCACCGATCTCATTCTGCAAGACCTCAAGTCCATAACGAGAGGCCGCCTGCACTGATGCGATGCCAGCGTCATATTCGCCCCGCGCAACTGCCTCTGCCGCTGCTGCAGTCGATGAGAGCGGGATGATCGAAGCTTTCGGATAGTTCTTTGCGATGAAACTTCGACATTGTGATTCAGCGTGTGGATGTGTTGCGATCGTCGAAATACTTTGAGCATCCAATCTCGCACGTGTAACCAGAGCGAAATTCACAGGAATGGTCGTCTCTGCGACGATAGTGAGCGGGTCGCCGATAGCTAATTCATCGAGTGTCCTCGCAACGACACCTTCGACTGAATTCTCGATCGGAACAATCGCATATTCGACCTCACCACATCGAACCGCGTCAAGGGTAGCGGTCACATTCGCGTAAGGGATTCTTTGGTCGGAATCTTTCGTGATTCCTTCTAGGGCGATCTCGGTAAAGGTGCCTTGCGGACCTAAGAATGCGTAACGCGCCACCGGCTAAGGGTAGCCGAGCACATGCTTCGCTCGAGCAGGAATATCAGTGATGATCCCAGAGACACCAGCATCTGCAAGGAATCTGAATTCTTCATCATCATTGACGGTGTAGACGAATATCTCTTTCCCTCTCTTCTTCAACCCTTCTATGAGGGTTCGATCCTTCTTGATCAATTCGATATCGATGCCAATGAACTTGCTCTGTACAAGTGGAAGGAGAGTGGAGTGCTGGATCAATTGCACATGTTCGCTTTCAGGAAGAAGTCTCTCTGCTCGTGAGATAGCAGTGAAGGAGAAGGAGAGGATCTGTACTTCTATTTTGAATCGCCTGACGATGCTCGCCACCTCTTCTTCGATCGCAGATCCAGAAAGGACCGGATGTTTCGTCTCGATCAGTAGTTTGACACCACTATCGAAAGAGATTTCAGCTAACTCTTCGAGCGAAATCGGTCTTCCACGTCGCTCACTTCTCCCTGATATGGGATCTGCTTGGTCCACGATCTCAAGCGCTCGCAATTCATCACTAGTGATCTTTGAGATAGAAAGCTTCTTCCCGGTAAGGCGAGAGATGTCACGATCATGCCAACAGAAGGCAACGCGATCCGCAGTCAATCTCACATCGCATTCGAGGCCATCTGCGCCCTCTTCGATCGCTGCGAGAAATGATTCTCGGCTCTGTTCCGCATGGTGAAAACTCGAACCCCTGTGAGCGAAGATCTGCGTTGGCATGTGCGCGAGAGGGGACTTGAACCCCTACACCCTTGCGAGTACTGGCACCTGAAGCCAGCGCGTCTGCCATTCCGCCACTCGCGCCTATCGATGGTGACAGTATCAGCATTAGGCTATTTCTATGTTCTTCACTTCGATCGCTGCACGGACCGATCTCGGTCTTGTTCGTGCTGGAAATGAGGACTCTGGACTCCATCACTCGAATCTCATCGCCGTAGCGGATGGCATGGGTGGTGCTGTCGGTGGTGAGGTCGCATCGAAGATAGCGATCCATACTCTCGCAGCGCGAATAGAACTTTTTGGCGCCAGTGCGATCGATGATGATTCACGGATCGATATGTTGAGCAATACCCTCATCGCGATCGAGAGTGAACTATCGCTACGAATCAACGAGAATCCTGAGTTGAATGGGATGGGAACCACCCTCACTGCCTTGATGCCGATCGCTTCATCGATGGCGATGCTCCATGTCGGTGACTCTCGGGCCTATCGATTACGTAAAGGTGAACTCACCCAGTTGAGCCACGACCACACCGTGGTGCAGGAGCTCCTCGACCAAGGAAAGATCACAACGGCAGAGATCGCGGAGCATCCGCAACGCTCGATGTTGACCCAGGCTTTGATGGGCAAGAGTGGGAATGACTCCCATCTCGAGAACTATCCGATCCAACTCTTCCCGATCGAAAAGGGTGATATCTACCTCGTCGCAAGTGATGGACTTACCGCAGTCCTCAACGACGAGATGATCCAGAAAGTGCTCCTCGCAACTCCACTCGATCAGGCAGCGAACAACCTGATCACTATGGTCCGAGATGGCGGCGCACCTGACAATGTCACGATCGTCCTTGCCGAAGTAGGGGGCAAAGCCCCTACCGCTGACGAACTCTCTCTCCTTGGCGCTGCATATGAGTAAGAAGTTACTCGGCGGACGGTACGAGATCGGCAAGATGATCGGCACCGGTGGCATGGCGGATGTCTACCTTGCCAAAGATAAGCGTCTTTCGCGCGATGTCGCTGTCAAGGTACTTCGAAGTGAACTCGTCCGTGACGCGACTTTCGTATCGCGCTTTCGCAAAGAGGCACTCTCTGCCGCTGGACTCAATCATCCTGGCATCGTCGCGGTCTATGACTCTGGTGAGGAAGAGAATTCAAGTGGAAGTCGAACGCCATATATCGTCATGGAATTCGTCAGTGGACAGACCCTTCGCGAGATCATCCAAAGAGGTGAGCGACTAGAGCTTGATCGGGTCGTAGCGATCACAACCGGCATCCTCGATGCGCTCGATTACTCGCATAAGAAAGGCATCATCCATCGCGATATCAAGCCAGGGAACATCATGATCACCGATAGCGGCGATGTGAAAGTGATGGATTTTGGTATTGCTAGGGCTCTTGATGAGAGCGCGACGTTGACTAACACCTGGAATGTGGTGGGAACCGCTCAATATCTCGCTCCCGAACAAGCAACCGGAAGTAGCGCTGATGCAAGAAGTGATCTCTATGCACTGGGTTGTGTCTTCTATGAACTCATCACTGGAAGACCGCCATTTACGGGCGATACCCCGGTCGCTATCGCCTATCAACATGTCTCAGCGGAACTTCCGAAACCATCAGCGCTTCAACCAACGCTTCCTGTTGCTGTCGATGACTTCCTTGCAGTAGCGCTCGCGAAGAATCCAGATCACAGATATCAGAGTGCTGCCGCGATGCAAAAAGATGTCATCAAACTCTCTCGTGGTGAAAAGATCACGACCCAATTACCTGTGACCCGGATATCGCGGCGGAATATCTTCATCGCTGCAGGGATCGCCGTCGTCGCACTTGTCGCAGGATCATTCCTATTCCGTTCCAATGAACCATCCCTCATCACGGTTCCGAATGTGGTGGGACTTACCGAGAATGAGGCGCGGGCGCTCCTCGATGATTTCACCATCACTGTGCAACGTGCACCAGATCAGCGAATTCCACGTGATCGAATCGCTGCACAATTACCTGTCGCCACTTCACGTGTCACACCAGGAAGTGCGATCACCTTGACGATCTCTGAGGGTGCTGGTGATACCACCATCCCAACCGACATCATCGGCAAGAGTCTCGAGGAAGCCCGGGCGCTCCTATCTGCTGCTGGCCTACGGGTGGCCCGAACTATTCCCATAGATTCAGAACTTGCGCCTGGTTCTGTCATCTCAGTCAATCCATCACCAGGAAGCACCATCCCGGCAGGAAGTGCAGTCGTCCTTGAGATCGCTAGTGGCAATGTCAAAGTGCCGAATCTCATCGGAGCGAGCGAGATTCAAGCACGCACCACACTCACTCAAGCCGGATTCTTGGTTCGAATCGTCGAAGCGTATGACCCAAGCCAGCCTGAAGGTGTCGTCCTTGCCCAAGCACCAGCAGCGGGTGAAGCGCGCACAATTGGAAGCCCTGTAACCGTGACGATCAACGTTCCCGAAGAGACGCCGGCTCCAGAGAGTGAACCGACTCCTTAATTTCGCTTACCTGATCTCTTCCAACCAATTCCTTAAGAGTGCATGACCATGTTCGGTAAGTACCGACTCAGGATGGAACTGCACGCCAACGATCGGTGCGCTCTCGTGTTGGATCGCCATCACTTCACCATCATCACTTGTCGCTGTCACCATGAGCGTTGACGGCACATTCGAAATCGCAAGCGAGTGGTAACGAGTTGCTTTGAAATCTTGTGGGATGCCTTCGAAGATCCCGACTCCCTCATGATGGATCGTCGAAGTCGAACCATGTATCAATTGCTTTGCACCATCGACTCTGCCGCCAAAACTCGCTGCGATTGCTTGGTGACCAAGGCAAACCCCAAGTAACGGTCTCTTCTTTAGATACGCCCATTCGATGATCGCCATGGACGTTCCGGCATCTTGGGGCGAGCCAGGACCTGGCGAGAGCATCACGCCATCGAAAACCTCGAGCACATCGGGTTCGACATCATTTTCGAAACGGACGCATTCAGCGCCAAGTTCTTCGAGGTATCGAATCAAGTTGAAGACGAAGGAGTCTCGGTTATCGACCACTGCGATCTTGAGCTTGGCCTTCATGGCGAAATGTTCCCCTATCGGTTCACCCGGTGTAGCCTTCGCGCATGCCTGAGTCACGGAAGCGTAAGAAGAAGGTCGACCGTCCCGTAGAAGTCCAAGTCGCCCCCCTTGATGAGTCGGTCGAGAGTCCAAAGTGGCTCGTCCCCGTGATGCTCGCTTCCTTCATCATCGGCCTGATCTGGATCGTCATCTTCTATATGACCGAGACCCTCTATCCGATCCCAGATATCGGTGCCTGGAACATGCTCGTGGGCTTCGGCTTCATCGGGGTCGGCTTCACCCTCGCCACCCGTTGGCGCTGATAACTACACCGGTGTAACTCTCCACACCCGTGGATAACCCTGTGGATAACCAGTCAGCACCTAGCCTTTCCATATGAGTACCGGCATCAATCCTGATCCACTAGGTCTCTTCCCGAACGCCCTGGCTCTCATCGCATATCTCCTCACCATCATCGGAGTCGCTCTCTTCGCATGGCGAGCAAAGGAGTTAGTCACTCGAATCCGCCGCGGGCAAAAGGATCCGACCCGCTCAGGGGATCGATCCCTTCGATTGAAGCGAACGTTCGCAGAGATCTTCGGTCACACAAAGATGCTCAACTTCACTGCAAGCGGCATCGCTCATTGGTTCGTGATGATCGGATTCGTCGCACTTTCAGGAACTCTCCTTACTGCCTACGGCCAAACCATCTCACCCGACTTCTATCTTCCTGTGATCGGTCACTTCGTCGGATACGAACTCTTCGTCGATGCGATTGCATGGCTCACGGGAATCGGCATCGTCACACTGATCCTCATCCGACAAGTAACACGTGTTGTCAATCGCGGAAGAAATTCACGTTTCTATGGCTCGGGTCAAGGCAAGGCTTACTTCGTTGAGTTCGTCATCCTCGCAATCGTCTTTTGTGTCATCACACTCCGTGGACTTGAAGGTGCGCTCCTTGGAATCGATGAGTTCGATTGGAATTACGCGCTCACGATGCCAGCGGTCTATGCCTTCAATGGTCTCGATCCGCTTACTATCGAAGCGTTGATCGTCCTTGTCGCTTCAATGAAGATCATCGTCTCAATGACGTGGTTCGTCGTCGTCGCATCACAATTGACGATGGGTGTTGCGTGGCACCGATTCCTCGCGCCGTTCAATATCTACTTCAAGCGAAATCCTGGAGCAGGACCGACTCTTGGCGCACTTCCCGAGATGCTCTCTCATGGCAAGGCGATCGATTTCGAGGATCCTAAGGAAGACGATGTCTTCGGTATCGGAACTGCTGCAGATATCTCCTGGAAGGGCCTTCTTGATATGGCGAGCTGCACCGAGTGCGGCAGATGCCAATCCCAATGCCCCGCATGGCACACAGAGAAGCCACTCAATCCAAAACTTCTGATCATGGCGATGCGCGATCACGCTCTTGCCAAGATCCCAGGTGATGGACCGATCGTGGGTCTCGAGGGTTCGCCTATCTCGCCTGATGTCTTGTGGTCGTGCACGAGTTGTGGCGCGTGTGTCAACGAGTGCCCTGTCGATATCGAGCATGTGGATCACATCGTCAATATGCGACGCTTCCAAGTCTTGGTGGAATCAGAGTTCCCGACCGAACTCGGAGGAACATTCCGAAATCTCGAGAAGGCGGGGAATCCTTGGGGTGCGAACCGACAAGATCGAGATGCATGGATTGCAGAGTGCGACTTCCCGATTCGAAAGATCGAAGGGGAGATCCCTGAGGATGTGGAGTATCTCTTCTGGGTCGGATGTGCCGGTGCTTTCGAAGAGCGCGGAAAGAAGACGACGAAAGCTGTCGCAGAGCTTCTCTACATGGCCGGCGTCTCCTTTGGCGTTTTAGGAAAGCGTGAGACCTGCACCGGAGATCCTGCTCGACGTGCCGGAAATGAGTTCTTGTATCAGATCCTCTCTCGCGAGAATATCGAGACCCTCAATGAGGTTTTCGCTGATCGCGGCGTGAAGAAAGTTGTCGTCACCTGTCCACATTGCTTCACCACGATCGGTCGCGACTACAGACAGAGTGGATATGAATTCGAGATGGTCCATCACACACAACTTCTCAATCAACTCGTTCGTGATGGGAAGTTGAAACCAGTGTCGAAGAGCGAAAAGAAGTTGACCTATCACGATCCTTGTTACCTTGGTCGACACAATCAAATCTATGAACCACCAAGGGAACTCCTTGCTTCGACCGGAGTGGAGATGGTCGAGATGCCGCGCAATAAGGAGCGCTCTTTCTGTTGTGGCGCGGGTGGTGGTCGAATGTGGATGGAAGAGAAACTCGGCACACGAATCAATCTCAACCGTGTCGATGAAGCGATCGCTACCGGCGCAGAAGAGATCGCGGTGGGCTGTCCTTTCTGTCGCGTGATGGTCTCGGATGGTGTGACCGGGAAGGGCGCAGATGTCGAAGTGCTCGATGTCGCTCAGGCACTTCTTCGCTCCGTGAAGCCGTAATCCAACGCACTAAATCACCCCTAGGATTCAACTGCTTCCCAGGAATCTCCCAGATTCACTGTGGATGCTCTCCTTCAAGCAGACCCAGAGATGTATCTGAAATGGGTGAAGAAGACGAGCCTCAATCAGGGCTAGGAAAGATGGGTGATTCCATGACTACCGCAACCGATCAACGAGTCCTCGTAGTTGACGACGAGAAGAGCATCAGTGAACTGATCTCCACAAGCCTCAAGTTCGTGGGTTTCGATGTACGAACTGCCGCAAGTGGAGCCGAAGCGCTCCGTGAAGCAGAGGAATTCAAACCTCACGCACTGATCCTTGATGTGATGCTCCCTGACCTTGATGGCTTTGAAGTCTGTCGACAACTCCGTGCAGATGGACAAGATGTTGGCGTCCTCTTCCTTACCGCGAAAGATACGACTGAAGACAAGATTAAGGGCCTCACTCTCGGTGGCGACGATTATGTGACGAAGCCATTCAGCCTCGAAGAGCTCGTCGCACGTCTTCGCGCACTCCTTCGTAGGACAGGAGTCACTGAGAACAAAGTCGATGATGAGATGATCCGTTTCGCTGACCTTGAACTCAATGAAGCGACACATGAAGTCCGCCGTGCGGGTAATTTGATCGAGCTCTCACCCACTGAGTTCATTCTGCTTCGCTACCTCATGATCAACGCCGATCGCGTCGTGAGTAAGTCACAGATCCTTGATCATGTCTGGCAATACGACTTCCGTGGTGATGCAGGTATCGTCGAGACATACATCTCCTACCTGCGTAAGAAGATCGATATCTATGAACCACCATTGATCCATACTGTGCGCGGCGTCGGTTATCGCATGCGCCTCCCTGCGAAGAAGTGAGTTGGAAGATTGCCAAAGCCATCATGGCGACCGAGTGATTGGACGCTTCGTAACCGTCTCGTCCTAGGAATCTCGCTCTTGGTGGCTTTGGGATTCTTCCTCTCTGGTTTCGCAGCACAGAGTGCTTATCGCACATTCTTGATCGATGAAGTGGATGCTCAACTCGTCACGATCGTCGATAACAGCATCATCCGCCTCGATCGAGCCGGAATCCAAGGTGAAGGCAGTGACGATCAGCCTTTTCGGCCGCTTGAGCCGATCCGTGGCGTCCCATCGATCGCGGCAATCACCCTCATTGATCTACAAGGGAATGTGATCGGAAGCGTCGGTGGTGATTTGAGCGTTGCCAAGATCGAGATGACTTTGGATCGAGTGGTCGATCGGATCTCCTACGGCTCTCCCTTCACTCTCGAGAGTGAGAATGTGAATTATCGAATCCTTGCCCTTGAACTTCCTTCGGGTCTTGGCATCGTCGTCGCATCTCTTTCACTTGAGAGTGTTCAGGAGAATATCGACCAACTTCGTTATCTCCTGACTCTCATCGGTCTCGTCGTGCTTCTCTTGATCGCTGCACTCTCTCGTCGAGCGATTCGCATCAGTCTCCGTCCGCTTGCGGCGGTGGAGAGCACTGCAGAAGCGATCGCTGAAGGAGATCTCTCTGCCCGTCTTCCTACCGCAAAACCTCATACAGAAGTTGGACGACTCGTGGCGTCACTCAATCAAATGCTTACCCGAATCGAAGAGTCATTTGCGGTGCGAGTGGAGAGCGAGAAGAAGTTGCGTCGATTCGTTGCCGATGCAAGTCATGAACTTCGCACTCCACTCACTGCCATCCGAGGCTTCTCTGAGCTCTATCGGCAGGGTGCTGTGACTGGGGAAGAGAAGACGAGAGAACTCGTGCAACGAATCGAAGAGGAATCGATACGGATGGGCTCCCTTGTAGAGGATCTCTTGTTACTCGCCCGGCTTGATCAATCTCCTGAGATCGAAAAACTCCCCATCAATCTCAATGAGGTGGTGGTCGATGCCGTTACCTCTGCCCGAGTCTCTGGCCCTGATCATCCAATTGAGATGGAGATTCCAGAAGAGGACTCATATGTCCTTGGCGACCAGAATCGAATCCATCAAGTAGTCGCGAATCTCCTTGAAAATGCCAGGTCCCACACTCCGGTTGGAACGCGGATCACTGTGCGGATCAAAGAAGAGGAGAACAGGACTGAGGTCAGTGTTGCCGATGATGGTCCCGGTATGGAGCCTGCGGACCAGAAACGGATCTTTGAACGCTTCTACCGCGCCGATTCATCTCGAACAAGGTCAGTGAAGACTGAAGGAAGTGGCCTTGGTCTATCGATCGTCAAGGCGATCATGGAGGCCCATGGCGGAGATGTCCGAGTTGAATCAGAGCTCGGCAAAGGAGCAACCTTCACGCTCACTTTCCCGGTACCTAACTAACTTCCACCCGCCTCAAGGCGACGAAGCGTCGCGATCCGCTCTTCGATCGGCGGATGGGTAGAGAAAAGTTTGGAAGCTGCCTTCGCATCGAGAGGTGATTCGATCCAGATATGAGCGACAGCAGTCGAACGCTGTTGCACGACGGTCGAATCTCGAGCCAATACCTCTAGCGCTTTTCTCAGTCCCGTGGGATTTCGTGTGTATTGAACTGCCGTAGCGTCAGCGAGCGATTCTCGCTTACGCGAAATCGCAGATTTAAGAAGCATGGCGGCAAGTGGCGCTAGCAAGATCACGACGAATGAGAGTAAGAGTGCAAGAGGGTTCTGATTCGATTGATTCCTACGACCACCGAACCAAAGTATTCGCATCAAGAAATCGCTGATGAGAGCAATGGCACCTGCTGACGTTGCAGCGACTGCAGAGACTAAAGTGTCACGATTAGCAACATGCGCCATCTCGTGAGCAACGACTCCTTGTAGCTCATCACGTTCCATCACATCAAGAATCCCAGTCGTAAATGCGATTAAGGCATGTTCTGGATCACGTCCGGTTGCAAATGCATTGGGAGCAGGGTCGACGACGATCGCCACTTTAGGCATTGGAAGACCAGAGGCGAGGCAGACTTCCTGTACGAGATCGAAGAGTTTCGGGTTATCGCTCTCTTGGATCAAGCGAGCGCCTGTCATCGTAAGGACGAGGCGATCTGATGCGTAGTAAGAGCCCCAGACTGAGATCAAGGAGATCCCAACCGCGATAGGGACGACGCCGATACCAGTAGTACCGAAGTAACTCATCGCCGAGTAAGCAACGAGCCAGACCAGCACACCAAAGGTAAGGAGCAAGAAGATCGTCTTTCGACGATTCTTGCTTTGCAGGGTACGAAATGAAGCCATATCTAAAGGCTAGAAGTTCACCTTAGGCACCGAACGAGCAGTCGGATCGTCGACCTCATAGAACTCTCGTTCTCCCACCTTCGCGAATCCCGCGAAGAAGTTCGTGGGTACGGTCTTCACCGCAGTATTGAGAGTACGCACGCTGTCGTTATAGAACTGGCGTGAGAATGCCACCTTGTTCTCGGTGGTTGAGAGTTCCTCTTGAAGTTGGATGAAGTTCGCCGATGCCTTCAAGTCTGGATATGCCTCTGCAACTGCAAGTAATCCACGGAGAGCTTGGGTCAACATATTGTCAGCTGCTGCGATGTCGGCGATGCCGTTCGCACTCTGTGATTTAGCGCGAGCCTCAGTCACCTTCTCGAAGGCCTCGCGTTCATGAGATGCATAGCCTTTGACGGTCTCGACTAGATTCGGGATCAGATCAGCACGTCGCTGAAGTTGTACTTCGATCTGGGCGAATGCCTCATCGACTTGAACATTGAGGCGGATCAATTTGTTGTATTGCGAGATCAAGAAGATCGCGACAAGTGCAATTGCACCGATGATGAGGATCAGATCCATTGCTTCCTTCTTTCAAACCACTAATCTCGAAGTCACTCAAGTGGCACCATGGTAGGTGGCTCGAGAAGTGCGCGAGTTACTGAATCTGGGTCTTGTGGAAATTGAGCCACGACTTGCTCGGTGTCGGACCTCGCTGACCTTGATAGCGGGAACCGTAGACGGCGGAGCCGTATGGATGCTCAGCAGGAGATGAGAGTTTGATAAGACAGAGTTGGCCGATCTTCATCCCCGGAAAGAGTTTGACCGGAAGGTTCGCGACATTCGATAACTCGAGCGTGATATGACCGGAGAACCCAGGATCGATGAAGCCAGCGGTGGAATGGGTCAGTAGTCCAAGTCGGCCCAAGGAGGACTTCCCCTCAAGGCGACCGGCGATGTCATCTGGGAGTGTGATCACTTCATAGGTACTCGCCAGGACGAATTCCCCTGGATGGAGGATGAAATGCTCATCGGCGGCGACTTCGAGTTCGCGGGTCAGTTCCGGTTGCTCGACCGATGGGTCGATCTCGGAATACCTATGGTTCTCGAAGACCCGGAAGAAGCGATCGAGTCGGACATCGACCGAGGAAGGTTGGACCATGGCGGGGTCGAAGGGCTCGACTCCCACACGCTTCTGTGAGATCTGCTCTTTGATATCTCGGTCGCTCAGTAACACGGTTGGCGAACCTACCGTTCAGACCTATTCTTTGACCATCTCACACGCATTCGGATATCCCTGCGGGCATATCGAAACTGCGGGCGTAGTGAAATGGCATCACGTCAGCTTCCCAAGCTGACAGCGCGGGTTCGATTCCCGTCGCCCGCTCCCTACGAGTTCCTGGATTACTGTTGCGTAAGTTACTGACCAGTAGCATTCTTAGCCCATGACCCACTACCGCGCCAATCTCAAAGACATCGAATTCTGCCTCTTCGACCTCTTGGGTAGAGAGTCGATCCTCGGCACCTCCATCTATTCCGACCTCGATCGCGAGACAGCGATGGGAATGTTGGAAGAGGTGAAGCGATTGACCGAGAACGATCTCGCTGCTTCTTTCGTCGAAGGTGATCGTGAAGGAACGACATTCGATAAATCAACTGGAAGTGTGACTCTCCCTGAAGGATTCAAGAAGTCATACCGCGCATATGTCGATGGTGAGTGGGGCAAGATCGATGTACCGGCAGAACTTGGTGGCACTCTCATCCCACCATCAGTTCGATGGGCGATCGCAGAGATGGTTCTTGGTTCGAATCCTGCAGTACATATCTACGCATCTGGTTTCGCATTCGCACAAGTCGCTTACGTTCTCGGAACTGAACCACAAAAGAAACTTGCAAAGTTCATGGTCGATCGTGAATGGGGCGCGACGATGATGCTCACTGAACCTGATGCAGGTTCGGATGTCGGCGCAGGTCGATCGAAGGCTGTGCAACAACCTGATGGCACATGGCACATCACTGGAACGAAACGATTCATCACATCAGGTGACGCAGATATCTTCGAGAATATCGTTCACTTCGTCCTTGCGCGTCCTGAAGGACATGGTCCCGGAACAAAAGGTCTTTCGCTCTTCTTGATTCCAAAGTACATGTACGACCAAGAGACCGGTGCAATCGGAAAGCGAAACGGTGTCTACGTCACCAATGTCGAACACAAGATGGGTCTCAATGTCTCAGCGACATGTGAGATGAATCTTGGTGAGAAAGAGCCTGCTGTCGGTTATCTTCTTGGCGAAGTCCATGACGGGATCGCGCAGATGTTTAAGATCATCGAATTCGCCCGCATGATGGTCGGTACTAAAGCAATTGCCACCCTTTCCACCGGTTATAAAAACGCCTTGGAATATGCGAAATCACGCGTACAAGGCCCCGATATGACGAAGATGGCGGATAAGGCAAGCCCGCGCGTCACCATCATCAAACATCCTGATGTACGTCGCTCACTCATGGTCCAAAAGGCCTACGCCGAAGGTATGCGAGCGCTCGTTCTCTACACCGCCTCTATCCAAGATGCGATCGCAATCGGACAAGCAGAGGGGCTCGATAAAGAGAAACTCGAAGAACTCGATGCACTCAACGATCTCCTTCTTCCGATCGTCAAGGGATATGGAAGTGAGAAGTCATGGGTACTTCTTGGTACAGAATCGCTCCAAACTTTCGGTGGTTCTGGATTCACCATGGATTGGCCTCTTGAGCAATATGTTCGTGACGCGAAGATCGACACCTTGTATGAAGGTACGACTGCGATCCAAGGTCTTGATTTCTTCTTCCGAAAGATCATCAAGAACAATGGCCAAGCAATTGGAAAACTCTCGAAAGAGATGGCAGCACTTGCAGCATCCGGTGGCGAACTAGGTGCTGAGAAAGAAGCTTTCGGCAAAGCGCTGAGTGAAGTCGGCACCATGATCTCCACGCTCGTTGGACTTGCGATGTCATCACAAGAGAAACCAGAGGAGCTCTACAAGATCGGTCTCAATACATCGAGACTTCTCATGGCGGTCGGTGACATCGTCATCGCATGGCTTCTTCTTCGCCAGGCAGATATCGCTGTGACACGACTTGATGGAAAAGATAAGGACTTCTACACCGGCAAAGTTGCCGCAGCGAAGTACTTCGTCACACATGTCCTGCCACACATCACTGCCGATCGAAAGATCGTTGAGGCAGAGGATGGTTCGATTATGGAGCTAGCTGAGAATTCCTTCTAACTTACTCTCCGTCAGATAGGGTTCCCCGGTGCTGAAGACCTTCCGGGGCGAGCTTTATCTCATCCTCGGAGCAACTCTCTTCGCTTTCAATGGCGTCGTTGCCAAGATCGTCCTTGCTGAAGGTCTCTCACCGTGGCGTCTCACACAAGCACGGACGGGTGGCGCCTTCCTGATCTTGATCATCTTCTTCTTGCTCTTTAGGCGTCGTGACCTCCGCGCTACACGGGAAGAGATCCCATGGCTTATCGCCTTCGGTATCGTCGCTGTGATCTTGGTTCAGGCGCTCTATTTCGTAGCGATCGGGCGGATCTATCTTGGTACTGCGCTCTTGATCGAATTCACGGCTCCGATCTGGATCCTGCTCTTCATGCGATTCGTCTTGAAGAAAGAAGTGGATCGACTTCTATGGCTCGCCCTTGCCCTCTCATTTTCTGGCCTGATGGTCGTCACTCAGGTGTGGAAAGGATTGACCCTTGATGGGATCGGGCTTCTCGCTGCATTCCTCGACTCCATAGCGCTCGCTGGCTACTTCCTGATCGCCGAGCGATTGGGGAAGACGAAGACAGGTGCGGTGATGACAGTCTGGGGTTTCGGGGTGGGCACGCTCATCATGGCGTTCATGATGCCGCTCTGGAACTTTCCAACCGAATACTTCACGATGTCGATGGAGCTACCAGGATCGTTAAGCGAGTACTCGCTACCTGGATGGATGCTCATTGGATGGGTAGTCGTCTTCGGCACCCTTGCGCCTTATCTCCTCGTCATCGCAGGTTTGAGGATCCTTTCAGCATCGACCGCAAGCATCATCGGAATTTTGGAGCCAGTCCTAGCAAGCCTCTTTGCCTGGTGGTTCTTGAGCGAAGTACTCAACAACATCCAACTCGCTGGAGCGATCGTCGTTGTGATCGGTATCTACTTTGCGAATCGAGCGAAGGACCGTTCGCCGCATCT
>JBMUDS010000015.1:0-24718 GCA_049459795.1 Candidatus Nanopelagicaceae bacterium
CTTCGCCAACTCGGCGAAGCCATCACTCCAGACATCTTCACTGATGACGATCACGAACCAGTCCTTTCGATCTTAAGAAACGGCGGGTTTTCTATTACGCGGAGATGTAGAGCTTGGTGAAGGTGTACTCGCGGTGGCCGAGAGCTTCGGCTGCGCAGAGACGTCCATTCACGGTTCGCTCGATGACATCCATCATCATGTCTCCGGCCTTGGTCAGGTCATATTCCTGACGGAGAAGGCCTGAGACATCAAGGTCGATGTGTTCCTTCATACTCGCTGCAGTCTTCTTATTCGCAGTGAGTTTCAAGACAGGGACGATCGGATTTCCGATGACGTTTCCTTGTCCAGTTGGGAAGAGGTGGACCACTGCACCGGCTGCTGCCATGAGCGTTACGCACTCTGCTGCTGCCGAAGAGGTGTCCATGAAGTAGAGCCCTTGCTTCTTCCGGTCAGGTGCTTCTGCTGGAGCCAAGACGCCGATCACAGGAACTGATCCAGTCTTTGCGATATTTCCAAGCGCCTTCTCTTCGATCGTCGTAAGACCACCAGCGATATTTCCCTGGGTCGGTTGTGAACCAAGGAGGTTTGCGCCGGTCGATTCGATCACCTTGATGTAATTGTCGTAGGTAGTCTGGAAGGCAAGACGGCAGGCATCATCGATGCAACGCTCTGCGATCAAGTGCTCGCCACCAGTGAGCTCTGAGGTCTCACCGAAGAAGACGGTGCCACCTGCTGCAACCCAGCGATCGACTGCTTGTGAAGTAGTTGGGCAAGAACCAAGCCCAGAAGTCGTATCTGACTCCCCGCACTTGATGCTCATGATGAGGTCGCCAGCTTGAGCATCCTCACGCTGTGCCTCTGATGCATCCTGCAAGAAGACCTGGGCAACTCGCGCTGCATCAGCGATGATCTGGAGATCGCCTTTTCCTTCGATGGAGAAGGATGCGACTGGCTTTCCTGACTTCGCGATACCTGCAGCGACTCGCTCGGTCCACTTCGGTTCGATACCGATCACGACGACAGCAGCGACGTTTCCATTAAGGCCAGTTCCGATCAATGTACGGAATGTGAGTTCTAGATCCTCACCGAACTGAAGGCGGCCGAATGCGTGTGGGAGTGCGAGTGTTCCTGGGACGACTTTCGCTACCGCTTCTGCTGCAGCGTTTGAGAGATCATCGACAGGAAGAATGATGACGTGATTACGAATACCCATCGATCCATCAGGGCGGCGGTATCCGGTTAGGCGCGGCTTGCTTGCCATCTATAGCTCCTCATGTTGTGGGTGTGAACGTAATCGCCCTTCTTGATGGGCTCGGATGCGATCCCTACTTGGATCCCATACTTGATGATCGCTTCGCCTTCGGCATGATCCTTCAACGCGAACTTATGTCCCAATGGGATCGGGTGGTTGAGGGTTGCCGTGTGCTCGCTCTGCTCCTTCACTGATAGTCCATACAGTTCGCCTGGTTGCAGATCATCGTTCGCAACCGCGACTGAATCGCCATCGTGATGAAGCAAGAAATCTGGCACTCGCTTCGCCATGGTCTTTCCTTTCCGCTCGTTTCTTACTTTGCTGACTTTAGATTTTTAGATCAGATTCGAATTGACCGCATCGATGAAGCTTTGAAGTCTGGGCCGTGAGATCGAGGTGAGTGATGCGCGCTCATCCTCGTCGCCGACTACATCCGCCCACACCGCTCGACCGGCAAGAAAGCCCTTCGCGCCTGACTTACAGGCAAGGCTTACTGCACGCTCGAAATCTTCCTTTGCTACTCCGTTGGATAGGACTACCCAAGGAACTCCGATTGCATCATGCATCTTCTTGTAGACGTTCTTCATCTCATCATCGGTAGCTTTGCCACCAAATGGGACTTCAGCCTTGTAGACGTCCATGCCCCACGCGGATGCCTCTTTCGCTGCATTGACGATCTCGACTTCACGATCAAAGTCACCACCATTTCGGGGCGGCTTGACGATGATCTCAACGAGCGAGATCAACCCTTCCTTCTGTGCTCCATCGATGAACTTCTTCGCCATCTCAGCCCGCATCTCAGGACTTTCATCAGCGCGATAGAGGATCAATAGTTTGAGTGCGACAGCACCAAGCCGCTTCATCTCCGCGGCATCGACGCGATCGTCGATCGCAGTGTCTGTTGCCGCCCCTCCAGCAGGTCCGATCAAGAGATCTTGTGCAGCGATCAAGCCACAATTCGGCGCAAGCGCCTTTCGATCGACGATCTGCTTCAAACCGAAATCGAGATCGACAAGGAGTCCTGAAGCGAGATCCGAGAGTTTCTCTGCGACTGCGACTTTGAAATCAGTCAGAACCTCATCGCCGATTTCACCACCTCGCTTTGCTGCATACATGCCACGAAGCGCTTCGCGTTGATCGACAGCAACCATCGCAAGTCCACCAGATGAGAGGGCAAGTGGAGCCAGGGAGACCATTACTTCACACCAACTTTCAGATTGTCGAGGTACTTCTTTGCCTCTTCTCTCGACGGCACTGCGCTGTACCCATCAAGTCCCATACATGAAAGACCAGCAACGACGTTGGCGAAAGTCGTCGCCTCGTCGATTGCCATTGACCACACTTGAGTAGCGACCATGGCGCCATGGAAGACATCACCAGCACCGAGCGTGCTCACCACATCTACGGAGATCGCTGGGGCAACACCTGAAGTAATCCCATCGGAGTAGGCACTGCCTCTCTCACCGTGGGAGATGACGACCCAATTCTTATCTCGCACCGCAGTAGAAGTATCGACAGTGATCTTCTCCGACGGTACATAGAGATCCCAATCAGACGAAGAAAGCCCTTCGAAGGGATAACCCACGTCAAGCGAAAGCTTCGACCCGCCACCACGCTTGACACCCCATTCCTGAATGACGGTAGCGCCGAAATGATCTGCATGGATCCATGGTGGAAGGGCGCCCTCAGGCTTCTTCGACGCAACACGTTCGGGTTTGACCATGATCGCTCGCGACTGCTCGCTCTTCGAGATCACGATGGTGCTCTGAGTCGTGGGGGTGTCACTTCGCTCGACCAATGAAGTATCGACACCTTCTCGCTTCAATACTTCAACGATGTAATCACCACCTTCGTCATTTCCAACGACAGCGGAGAGGGCGACTTTCACGCCAAGGCGCGACATCGTGATCGCTGCGACAGTTGCAGGGCCACCGATGGATCGTGCATGAGAGAGCGCGATGACTCGCTCATCACGATCGGGGTAACGATCAACGAGCACGATGTTATCGACCGTTGCGATGCCAACGGAGAGCACGTCAAATTGATTCATCTATCTCTCGTGCTCGCTCTTCAAGAACTTTGCCCATGCATCACGTGCATTATGGATATGTTGGATGATCATCAATCGCGCATTGATCGGATCCCGCTTCTCGATCGCTTCCATGATGATGCTGTGCTCTTCTTCTGATTGATCGATACGGCCGGGAAGCTTCAATGTGTTATCCATCGAGTGGCGCATGATCTCCTGCAACGTACCGAGAGTCTGATTCAAGAAACGATTCTGCGCACTTCTGACGATCACCAAATGGAATTCCATGTCGAGCTCACGGACTCGATCGAAATCGATCGGATCCTCTTTCAATGCCTCTCGAAGACGTCCAAGCGCATCCTTGATCTCATCGAGTTGCTCTTCGCTCCTCCGCTCCGCTGCCCATTCCACTGCTGGCGCTTCAAGGATCTCGCGCATCTGGAAGAGCTCTTCGATGGTGTGACGTTGTGCAAGATAAGCATCTTTGATCTTGCCTCCCGTCTCATCATCGAGGACGAAGACACCTACGCCATGCTTGACGATCAAATGACCTTGCGCTTGAAGTACTTGGATCGCTTCGCGAAGTGACGGTCTCGAGATTCCGATGATCCGTGCTAACTCTCTCTCGCTCTCCAACTTCGCACCCGGCTTGAGATGTGCGCTCTCGATGTACTCAAGGAGTGCGCGGACGTTCTCGTTAAGGCGAGGCGGGATGTTGAGGATTGGAGTCGCCATCTTCTATCCCTTGACCGCACCAGCAGTAAGGCCGGCAACGAAAGTCCGTTGCATCAAGAGATACATGATCACCATCGGAAGAGATGCGACCATGACAGCGGTGAAGATCATCGAGAAGTTGATCGCGTATTCACCACGGAAATCGAGAAGTGCCAATGGCAAAGTCTTGAGATCAGACTGTGTGATCAAGAGCAGTGGATAGAGAAGGTCATTCCAATTGATGACGAAGAGGAAGATCGCAACAGCTCCCATAGAAGGTCTCGATAGAGGAAGCGCTACTGATCTATAGAGCTTGAATGGACCTGCACCATCTATTGCTGCGGCCTCATAGAGTTCATTCGGAATCTGCTGGAAGAAAGCAGTCAAGATGAAGACCGAGATTGGTAGCGTCGAAGCGACATTGATCAAGACCAAGCCATGAAGTGTGTTGAGCAGATTCAAACTCTGGAACAACTGGAATATTGCGATGATGCTCGTTGCTGCTGGGATAGTCAGACCTAGAAGGAAGAGAGTCAGCAGGACCTTCGCGCTCTTGTTGAACATCCTGGCGATTCCGAAGGAAGCAAGGCTTGCCAGTGCCAAAGTGATCACAACCGATGCGAGCGTGACGATGGTGCTATTTCGGAAATTGGTGACGATCTGGCCACCCTCGATCAGGGTTCGATAGTTGTCGAGTGTCCATTTTTCTGGCAAAGCGAGCGGCTTGGTCATCAACTCGAGGTCACCCTTGAAAGTTCCGAAGACCACTACAGACACTGGAACAATGATCAGCACTGTAAAGATAGTGAGGGCGACAAGTCTGCTTATCTTGTAGAACATCTCAGCACCTCCTAGTACTTCGTCCGAAGGACACGTCGCTGCACCCAGGTGAGCAGGATGATGAATATGACGAGATAAATCGAAAGCGAAGCTGCATAACCGAATCGATATTCGCCAAAGCCGGTCAGATAGATCATTGTGACCAAGATGCTGGTGGAGTTACTTGGACCACCACCAGTCATAGTGAAGACAAGGTCAAAGGCGCGAAAAGATTGAATCGTCGTGTAGGCAAGGACCACGGCCGTCGTCGGTAGCGCCATAGGCCAGGTAACGCTCTTGAATTGTTGCCACCGTGAAGCGCCATCGACTTCAGCTGCTTCATAAAGTTCTTGAGGGATCTGCTGAAGACCAGCGATATAGACCACCATCATCTGGCCGGTATGGAACCAGACTTGAGTAAAGGCAAGAGCCCTCAAAGTGATGGTTTCAGATCCAAGCCAACTAAGCGCGAACTCATCAAGCCCAACACTTCGAAGAAGAGTGTTTATCGCTCCAAGATTCGGTTCATAAAGGAACTGCCACACCATTGCAACGGAAACTGAAGAGAGAATTGTTGGAAAGAAGTACAGCGTGCGAAGCGCCACTGAGGCACGAGTCGTCTTGACTAAGAAGATCGCAAAGAGTAAAGAGAATGCTGTCTGGAAGATGATGACTAAGAAGGAAAACTCGACATTGTTCCCAAGAACTTTCGCGAAGGTGTCATCGTTTGTTACGGCCCTGGTGAAGTTATCGAATCCGATGAAGCGTGGCTCTAAGAAGCCGTCCCACTCGGTGAAGGCATAACGAAGGTTCGCAACCGTCGGGTAGAGATAGAAGATCGTATAGATCAAAAAGGCAGGGAGAATCATCAACGCGAACCTGCGATCGTGGATTCGCTTTAACTGGGTACTCGATTTCCCTTTTCCTGGGGATCGAGTACCGGTGCCCTTTCGGGCACCGGTATCGATAGTTGCCATGGTTCGGTTAGAACCTCTGCTTGATCAATTTAGCGCCCTCTTCAACGGCAGTGTCGACAGCGTCGCCACCCGCGATATTGATGAAGATATCTTCAACAATGTTACGGACTGCGAGGTTCGCAAAGACGAATCGAGGAGCAAGGATCAAGCGCTCAGACATGATGCTGGAAGTGTTACGTAGGTCAGCATCTGTGTATTCAGCATCAAGCACGGTTACGTGCTGAGCTGAGTTATTCGCATAGTAGGAAGCGATCTCACCCTGGAGCAGGAATGAGATGAAGGAACGTGCGATGCGCTTTTCAACCGAGCCTGCATTCTTATTGACGGTAAGAATGAAGGTGTTATTTGTGATTCCACTGAACTTCGAATTACGGTCGTTGGTCCAATTGAATCCGGTGATTCCCATGTTTCCAGCCATCTTTGGCTCGAGGGCACGGATACCGTTCATTGAGAAGGAACCGGTTGGAAGGATCGGTGACTTACCTGTTGCGAAGAGTGCGTTCGCTGCAGGTTCGGTCACACCCTTTGGATTGTCAGGGAAGCAACCAGCGTCACGGAGTTGTGCGTACTTGCCAGCAACTTCCTTGAACCAGGCCTGGGTCACTTCTGCCTTGCCGGTGTCGATGTCCTTGAGCTTGCCTTCCACCTCAGCGACTGTGCTACCGATGTTCATAAACGCAGAGTTCATGATCTGGCCAGCCTGACCCTTGTTTCCGCCCATCCATGCCATCGGGGTGTAGCCCTTGGCCTTAGCGGTACGGCAATAGGTCAACCACTCGTTGAAGGTCTTAGGTAGAGCCCAACCTTCCTTCTTGAAGATATCGATGTTGTAGATCGGGTTGTTGAAGAGTGACTGGTAAGGAATACCAAGCTGCTTGCCTCCGAATTGACCAGCACCCATCATGCTTGCGATCACATTTCGCTTGGCCCACTGCTGATTGGTGAGATCCTCGAAGACACCAGCAGTTGCACCCTGAGTGAACTGTGTTCCACGGAAGACAGCCACAAGACCTGCCTTGCGGTTTCCACGGATCTTCTGGAGGGCGTTTGTCTCGTGGTCGGTATTTGGCGAAATGACCTGAGAGACCTTGGTTCCTGGATTTGCTGCCTCGAATCGCTTGATGATCTCATCGAACTCTTCACGATCCTCTGCACGCCAGTGCCAGAACTCGAGAGTTCCATCTGGTGCAGCAATTGCCTTCACTGGAGGCAAATTGGTTTTAGAAAGCTTAACTCGCTGCCAAACCAATCGACCTTGTGAATTCTTTGCGCATTGCAGCGAGGTAGACGATGTACCCGTCAACTCACCTTCATTCTTACATGCCTGATTGCGAACCTCACCAGCAGCCTGGCTCGCAGTCAAAGGCACGATTGTTGCTGTTACCGCGAACGCAGCCGCGATGAACAGCTTGAATGCTTTCGCACTCTTTGTTGCTTTCATGCTTTCTCCTTTAATGAGGGTCCTTGGGATAAGGATTCGTGGTGAATCGACTTGATTACCACTCCATCAACGGAATACCGAGGTGCTCCGCTAATGCTCGAACTTCCGGTCGAATGTCCCGCCACGAGACGACAGTGTGATGCGGATAGCCATTACGGATCAATCCGTTGATCAACTGACGCGCCGGAGCGTTCGTCCTAACCGTTGCTGTATTGCCTTGAAACCGATTAGGAGTATCCAGCGATTCACCACTAGTCATGACTAATCGGAGTTTGCTTGTGTTGGCCGGATCCGAATCGGAATCGAGTCGAACCAGGACAACTGGACCGGGCTTCAGTGCGAAGTTCCCGGCCACACCTAATTTGCGGTTGCAGTGGATCCATTGCGTCGCGTTCTTCGGATCGGCTGCGAGTTCGGTGGAAGCTGAGCCGCAGTGCCAGATACGAATCAGGCCCTCCTCTTCCACAAGGTCGACTGTGTCGACGAGGTAATTCGTCCCGGAGCCAAGGGCTTCGAGAATCAGCATCGTTGCTGCGCCATATACATCTCTCTCACATGCCGCAGGAGTGCCTGATGTGGCGGTTCGCCCCATCGCACCACACGGGCATGCGCCAAGTTCTGTCGGGAATTCCGGCCAACACCGCATCGCAATCGCATCGAGATCATTCGTTGCGATCCAATCGCTCAAGACTTCGCGGGTACCTGCATTAGTACGCGCCTCTGCCGCGGGGACTTTCCCAAGCGATGGTTGCGCTGCGAGAGCAGATTGATATTCCTTCTCTGCATCATCTGTTGAAACGTGTGAGATCGCATCGAAGAGATCTGGGATCGTGCGCGAGACGACTTCGATACCAAAATAACGATCAAGAAGCTCTGCATCGAACTGGCAAGGAGTGAAGCCATTCGGTGCATCACCGATCGCACCGATCTTTGAACCTTTGAGTCTTTCAAGCGCAGTTCGAACTTTCTCTTCAGGTGCCTTCTCTCCATCAACCAGTTGTGGTTGTCCCACATCAGGGCTCTCACCGTTGAGGAATCTCTCCAGCAGATCCTTCACATTATCCTCATCCGGATTTCCGTGAAGATGAGTGATGCTCTTTCCTACCGTGCGTAGCGCGTGTGCGGCTAGATTCGAACCGCACATCGAATTGAGGTGGAGGCGTTCCCCTACCTCACCGAACTCGCGAACGGACCAAAGCAGGACCTCGCCATGCTTCTTTCCCAAAAGATTCATCGCAGGCGATGCATCAGCGAAGGAAGCATTGAGGTAGATGATCTTCGGTTGATCAATATCAAGAACTGCGACCGCTTCGGTCTGCTCCGGGGTCATCACGAGTTCATTCGGAGTGACGAGCTCTGCGCCAAGCGATGCAAGTAACTCTTTTGCTTCAGTAAAGAATCGTTCAGCAGTCGGAACATCGAATGTCGGGCGTGCGACTGGGATCAATGCGACCTTGCTCATGCGAAAGCTTTCATCATCGTCGAATGAGTCACGTACTTCGCAGGTAGTACTTCGCTCATCTCTACGACACGACCCTCATCGATGCTTCGGTGAGCAGCGATTCCGACGGCGACGCTTCGCATTCCCTCTTCAAGCGTCACATCAGGCTGTTTTCCTTCATTCATCGCCTTGAAGAACTTGAGATGCTCGAGATAGGAGGCGCCGTAATGGAATCCCTTGTACTTGATCGCGTCATTCCAAACGGTCTTCACGGTGAGGTCTTTGGTCTTGCTCGCGTCGTAAGTCCACTCCTTGAAGTTCCCAACACTCTCCCGCTTCCCATGTCGAAGTTCTAGCGACGGGAGGAAAGATTCGACTTTCCCGCCATCGCCTACGACTGCGAGGGTCTCTTTATCCACCGTGTTCTCTGCGAACATGCAGAGGTCAAGCATCGCGCGAGCACCGCTTGGATATTCGAGCACGACATAAGCGCTATCTAGCATGTCGGCCGGCTTGCCGTCATAGACCTCATCGAGGTAATTCACTCGCTGTCCACCCGATGCAAAGACTCGGATCGGATGCTCGCCTGTGATGTGATCCATGAGGTTGAAGTAGTGACAGCACTTCTCGACCAAGGTTCCGCCGGTATTTGCTCGGAAACGATTCCAGTTATCTACCTTCGGATAGAACGGTTCGCGATGCTCTCGAATGCTGACTTGATGGACTTGACCCACGCCATTTGATTTGACGATATTGATCAGTTCAGCGACAGGTGGCATGTACCGATATTCGAGCCCCATCCAGACCAACTTCTTGCGATCCTTCGACCATTCGATCACATCAGCACAATCTTCAATGGTGGTGCAGAGCGGCTTCTCGATGAAGACGTGGAGGTCTGTTGCGATCGCATCCTTCAAGACCGTGATGTGGGTGTGATTCGGCGTCGCGATGATGACTGCATCAACGAGATCGGATGAGAGAAGGTCCTTGTAGTCAGCGAATGTCTTCGCCGCTGGTTGATTCCACTGCGCCAATTCGGCGAGCGCCTTATTCCGTGAATCTTCGTTCGGGTCCGCGATCGCGGTGACTGATGCACCCTCAATGAATGAGAGGTTTGCGATGTGTTCCCTTCCCATCGCGCCTGCACCGATGATCCCGTACCGAATCACGTCTCTCCTCGCCGTTGAGTGCTTCGTTTGATTCTTAAAGGCCTCGAGTGGTCAGACCTCTTACCAGTTCGGGATTCTTCAGTCTGGGGAGACCTTGGTCAATACTTAAATAACCGAATAGCGCACCTTTTTTATAACAATCCCTCACTCACTTGATGAGGGTTTCGAAGCGGTTTCGAAGCGGGTTTGAAAAGAGGGTACGCGTTAGAGCTCGAGGAGTGAAGGTCGGGCCCGCTCAAAGACCATCTGGTTCGGCCACTTCGGATCGACAGTCAGGATCTCAGGTCCCGTCTTCGTAGTGAGGATGGTGTCCTCGACTTTCAGGCCCTTCCCCGATGGATTCCAGGCGAGCGCATTCTGTGCGGTGATCTCGCGCTCTGTCTTCTCATGCGCGGGGAAATCACGGGGAAGGTAACCGGTGGGGCCACCTTGGTGATGCCTGGTCCACTCTTCGCTATCGAAACCCTGGTTTCGATATTCAGCGACACCCGCCTTCACCACATCCGAAAGCTTCGCACCCACTCTGCTCTCATTGATGAAGACTCTCTCTACATCAAGGAGTCGCTCATACCAATCTTTCGTCTCACTATCGATCTTCACGAAGGATGCGATCCGAGTGACACTAGCGATCAACCCCTTGCGCCTGGCACAGATCACTCCCATGAACCGATCACCGAGTGGCGCAGTCGTCGGAAGTGGATGACGGAACTTGCTCAGTCGATCTTCGCCAGCAACAAGAAGCACGACAGGTTCTAGATCACGGCTCCAACACTCACCTGCGATCACACCTGCGAACTCGACTTCGCTCATACCTTTCTTCGCGCTGCGCATCGCCTCACCTAATGCGATAGCAGAGTCGATACAGATCTCACGAAATCGGGATACTTCATCATCATTAAGGTCGCGCCGCAAAGTCTCAAGTTCAGTGGAGAGGTTGACTCGAATCGGATCTGGTCCATCGATTCCGACTCGTTCACCGTGAGGAAGTTGACCGTCGCGTCCTTCGAACCAATTGATGACGGTGATCTTCTCGAGACCGCTTAACTCCTCTGCTTGAAGTCGCTCTGACTCGATCTTGTTTGTGACGACCTCAATCCCATCTCGACGCACCACAAGATCCATGCATGACATTTCGAGTGTGGTTGGGACGTGAGCCCGACCTCCGATCGCCCATGCGACGTTGGCCCCTTTTTTGAGGATGATCGCGTCAAGATCCCGCGCCTCCATCAGGGCCCTCATTCGGGCAAGCTTCTCGGTCACTTCACTCACATTGCTTGCATTGCCCTTGGACATGCCTCAAATCTACTCGTCATTATGCTTCCGCCATGAGCTATAGATCAGACCTTTTCATCGGCGGAAATTGGATTTCAGCACCTGAGCGACTCGCGGTCATGGACCCGAGCGACGAGTCGACGATCGCTGAGATCGCACTCGCAGGTGAGAAAGAGATCGAGATGGCGGTCGATGCCGCGTACACGGCACAGAAGTCGTGGGCGAAGACAGCGCCACGAGTTCGCGCAGAGATTCTTC
This sequence comes from Candidatus Nanopelagicaceae bacterium, assembly GCA_049459795.1. Classification (GTDB taxonomy): domain Bacteria; phylum Actinomycetota; class Actinomycetes; order Nanopelagicales; family Nanopelagicaceae; genus SYAN01. Next base: position 11,373 of record JBMUDS010000015.1, read on the forward strand.
GCAAAGCTTTCGAGATCATGGTCAGTGAAGCCGATGAACTTGCAAAGTTGATTGTGAAAGAAAATGGAAAGATCTTCACCGATGCTCGTAACGAGATCATCTACGCCGCAGAGTTCTTCCGTTGGTTCTCAGAAGAGGCAGTCCGTATCAATGGTGAGTATCGCGATGCACCAGCAGGTGATAAGAAGTTCCTCGTAACGCATCAACCGATCGGTGTCTCACTTCTCATCACGCCATGGAACTTCCCTGCAGCGATGGCGACTCGAAAGATTGGACCAGCGCTTGCTGCAGGATGCACCACGATCTTGAAGCCTGCGACGGAGACTCCACTCACCGCGCTTGCAGTGGTCGATATCTTGCAGCGAGCCGGTGTTCCGGATGGCGTCGTCAACGTGATCTTCCCGAAGGAGACTGGGAAATCCGTTTCGAAGATGCTCCATGATCCGCGCGTTCGAAACCTCTCCTTCACGGGTTCGACTGAGGTCGGTCGCGTTCTCTTGAAAGAATCCGCTGATCGGATCATTCGAACTTCGATGGAACTTGGCGGGAACGCGCCCGTCGTCGTCTTCGACGATGCTGACCTTGAAGTCGCCGTCCAAGGTACCTTGGTCGCGAAGATGCGAAATGGTGGCGCTGCATGCACCGCGGCTAACCGGATCTTCGTCTCAAAGAAGATCGCCAAGGAATTCACTGAGAAACTGACGGAGGCCATGAACAAGATCAAGATGGCACCAGGCCTTACCGAGGGTGCTCAGTTAGGAGCCTTCGTATCTCTAAAGGAACGTAACAAGATCGCAGAACTCGTCGATATGGCTGTTGCTGGCGGCGCAAAGGTGATGGCTGGCGGCAAGATCACCACCGATAAGGGCGCTTTCTATCCTCCAACAGTCCTTGAGGTCGAACCATCGAATGAGATCTTGAAGCATGAAGTCTTCGGCCCGGTCGCGCCCATCGTCACATTCGACGATGATGAATCCGCAATCAACATGGCAAATGACACCGACTTCGGTCTGATCAGTTACGTCTTCTCATCGGATCTGAAGCGATCACTTCGTGCCGCAGAGCAGATCGAATCTGGACTCGTCGCGATCAATCGAGGTGTGATCTCGGATCCTGCCGCTCCATTCGGCGGAGTCAAACAGAGTGGCATCGGTCGTGAGGGTGGATTCGACGGAATCAACGAGTTCTTGGAGAAGAAGTACATCGGCTTCGATCTCTAATCTGAGATCAAAGCCTTTATTCGTTGACGCACTCTCTCGAAGAGTGTGATTCGTGGTATCTCGGTGGTCGCGTACTCCGCATTCGATGAGACGAAGTAGGGGCCGATCATCTCTTCCATCGTGAAAAAGCCCGGCTCACGTTTCAATAGCTCGTGTGCAGCGAAGAGCGCTCCATCACCGAATGCCTCACGCGAGATCGATTCATGTCGTAGACGAACGACTTGATATGGGAATCCGAAGAGGACTTCATGTTTTCCAATGATTCCACCAGCGCGAACGCTCTTGATCTCATCTTCATCCTTCTCGAGCGCACTAGCTAGCTTCACAGCGGTACCCGAACGCTCGTTCTTATCTTTGAAATGCTCCTCGATGATCTCAATATCTGCGTGAGGCGCGATGCTCTTGAGAGTCTTGGCCGCAAGGATCATAAAGTTGATTCCCAAAGTGATATTGGGCGACCACAAGACACGGGTCTTTTGGGCCAACGACTTGAGCTCTCTGATCTTGCCCTGTGGAAGGCGAGAGATCGCTGAGATGATCGCAACGCCCCGCTCGGCCGCAGCCTCTCCGTAGTACTCGACGCCATCTTCATTCGAGAAGTCGATCAAGGCATCTACAGGCGATCGATCGAACAGATCACCAGCCTCGAATTCCGACTTAGAGTAAATCACCCCTGGGTCATCCGACTTCTCGCCCAGGAACTCTGGGACAGAACGGTGCTCGAGAAGGTCGCTCTTTCGAACCACCCATTGGAGGGAGAAATCCTCGTCTCGCAGGATGGTGGCCGCCACCGCTCGGCCCGTCTTGCCGAAGCCGACGAGACCTACGCGGATCTTCTGCTTCTCAGGAAGAAGCGAGGGCATCAACATCGTCATGTCTTGACCGTAGCAACGCTCGTTACTTACGGGTCAAGCGGTGTTACGCGGGGTGAAATATGAAAATTCCCTGAGAATCTGTGAATTTACGCTCAATCGAGCATGTGAGATATCTCTATCCCAAGTTTCCCAAGTCGTTCTCTACCACCATCGAGTGCAGTAAGAACGAAGATATTTCCATCTTCAAGGAGCGCGAATGTGTGTTCCCAATGCGCTCCACGCGAACCATCCATCGCAGAGACGGTCCAGTTATCCGGCATCACTCGCATACGCTCGGTTCCACGCGTGATCATCGGTTCGATAGCAAGGGTCATTCCTGAGACGAGTTCTGCGCCGAAGCCGCGACGACCGTAATTGAGAACATGAGGTTCCATATGCATCTCGGAGCCGATGCCGTGACCGCCATATTCGCGCAAGATGCCGTATTTTCCTTGAGAATTGATGTACTTCTCGATCTCATGTGAGATATCGGTAAGCCTTCCACCGACTCTCGCCGCTGCGATTCCGCGCCACAGCGATTCTTCACACACTTCAGAGAGCTTCACATCGTCACCATCTTGAGGTGGCACGACATATGTGAATGCGGCATCACCATGCCAACCTTCTACGATGGCGCCGAAATCGATTGAGACAACATCGCCTTCGCGGATGATGCGCTCGCCTGGAATTCCGTGGACTACTTCATCATTGACTGATGCGCAGATTGTCGCAGGGAAGCCGTGATAGCCCTTGAATGAAGAAGTAGCACCATGCTTACGCAAGTTATCTTCAGCGATACGGTCAAGATCATTGGTGGTGACACCCGGCTCGATCGCCGCCTTTATCAATTCCAGAGTCTCACCGACGACCTTGCCCGCCTCACGCATCAACTTGATCTGATCGAGCGTCTTGTATTGGATCGCCATAGCTGTGACTCTCTATATATTTACTCTAGATTTAACGAATCGCGTTGAGCGCTGTGACAGCGCGCTCGGTGATCTCACCGACTGGCCCCATGGCGGGAATCGTGACGAGTAGACCTTCACGACGATAGAAATCGATGATGGGAGCAGTCTGCTCGTTGTAGACCTCAAGGCGACGAGCGATCACTTCTTCCTTGTCATCATCTCGTTGATAGAGCGCACCACCACAGCCGTCACAGACTCCTTCTTGTTTCGAAGGTTCGTAATCGAGATGGAATGCACGGCTGCACTCTTTGCAGGTGCGGCGTCCAGCAAGTCGCTTGATGATCTCTTCTTCATTGACTGAGAGTTCGAGTGCGGCATGAAGTGGAGTTTGCTTCTCATTGAGGATGGCACGAAGCACCTCTGCTTGGAAGACATTCCTTGGGAAGCCATCAAGCAAGAAACCTGATCCGACATCGCTCTTTCCAAGACGATCCTTGACCATCTTGTTCGTCACTTCATCAGGGACGAGTTCTCCGCGATCCATATAGGACTTCGCTTCCATCCCGAGCGGTGTTCCCTCTTTGAGATTACTGCGGAAGATGTCACCCGTAGAGATATGTGGGATGGAGAAGTGAGCCGCGAGATTGACCGCTTGGGTTCCCTTGCCTGCTCCCGGTGGACCTACCAGGATGAGTCGCATTAACGCAGGAAGCCTTCGTAGGAGCGCTGTTGTAGTTGGCTCTCGATCTGCTTCGCAGTATCAAGACCGACTCCGACGATGATCAAGATCGAGGTACCACCGAACGGGAAGTTCGCGGTCGCCTGGAAGAGGATCAACGCGATGATCGGGATGATCGCAACGAATGCAAGGTAGATCGAACCTGGCGCTGTGATGCGCGAGAGGACATATTGCAAGTATTCGACGGTCGGGCGACCAGCGCGGATACCTGGGATGAAGCCACCGTACTTACGCATGTTCTCCGCAACCTCTTCAGGGTTGAACGAGATCGCGACATAGAAGTATGCGAAGAAGATGACGAGCAACGCGTAGAGCGTTATGTAATAGATATTGTCACCGAGAGTGAAGTTGTTCTGGATCCACACCGCCCATGGCGCAGTACTTCCCGAGAAGCTTGCGACGAGCGATGGAATGTAGAGCAATGAGGAGGCGAAGATGACCGGGATGACGCCAGCTTGGTTGACCTTGATCGGGATATAGGTCGAAGTTCCACCGTAGGAACGACGACCGATCTGACGCTTCGCGTATTGGACTGGGATACGTCGTTGTGATTGCTCGACGAGGACGACGAGAGCGACGATCAAGAGACCGATGAGGATCACGGAGACGAATGGGAACCAACCGTTCGTCTGGCGGATCGACCAGAGTTGTCCTGGGAAGGAGGCAGCGATCGAGGTGAAGATCAAGATCGACATTCCATTTCCGACGCCGCGATCAGTGATCAACTCACCGAGCCACATCACGACGGAAGTTCCAGCGACCATGACCACGACCATTACGAGAAGGACGTTCCAACCTTGATCAGGGATGATGTTCTCGTTACATCCTTGGATCAATCGACCAGGTGTACGAGCGACCGCGATCAAACCAGTCGACTGCAAGAGTGCGAGACCGATGGTGAGATAACGGGTGTACTGGGTCAACTTCTGGGTTCCGGATGCGCCTTCTTTCTTGAGCGCTTCGAAACGTGGGATGACCACGGTGAGAAGTTGGACGATGATCGATGCCGTGATGTAAGGCATGATGCCAAGCGCGAAGATGGAGAGCTGAAGTAGCGCACCACCCGAGAAGAGATTGATGAGACCGAAGAGGCCACCTGTGTCTGCGACAGCAAGACAGCGTTGGACCGCTTCGTAGCTCACGCCCGGTGTCGGGACGATGGAACCGAAGCGGAAGAGCGCCATGATCGAGAGCGTGAAGATGATCTTGGTACGAAGATCAGGTGTCTTGAACGCCTTGCCGAATGTCTGCAACATGTGGGGCTCCTTCTAGTCTTTCGATCTAGCGACTATCAGACCGTTTTGACGCTGCCACCTGCAGCAGCGATCTTCTCTTCGGCTGACTTAGAGAAGGCATGTGCTTCGACACTTACCTTCACTGAGATATCGCCTTGACCGAGGACCTTGATCAAATGACCTTTACGAGCAAGACCAGCCTTGACCAAAGAATCGACAGTGACGTTTCCGCCATTCGGGAATGCTTCGTTGATCGTCGCGACATTGACCGCTTGGAACTCGATCCGAGCAGGGTTCTTGAAGCCGCGCATCTTCGGAAGGCGCTGTACGAGTGGCATCTGACCGCCCTCGAAACCTGCGCGAACCGTGTTACGAGCATGAGTTCCCTTGCCGCCTCGACCTGCGGTCTTGCCCTTGGATGCCTCACCGCGACCCTTACGAGTCTTGGCCTTCTTTGCACCAGGAGCTGGACGGAGATGATGGACTTTGAGTACCACTACTCGACCTCCTCGACTTCTACGAGATGGCGGACGGCGTAGACCATACCGCGGATCTCTGGGCGATCCTCTTTCACGACGACATCACCGATGCGCTTGAGACCGAGTGATCGCAAGGTCTCACGCTGACTTGGGATGTTTGCGACTTTGGAACGAATTTGAGTCACTTTAAGCCTTGGCATTCGTTATGCACCTGCCTTCGCTGGATTCGAAGTGACTGCCGCTGCTGCAGCGACTGCTTGCGCGATCGCCTTCGGTGCGACATCTTCGAGTGACTTTCCGCGACGTGCAGCGATTGCTGTTGGGGTCTCCAACATCTTCAACGCTTGTGCAGTCGCATGGACCATATTGATCGGATTGTTCGATCCGAGAGACTTGGTAAGGACATCGGAGATTCCAGCGCACTCAAGTACTGCACGTACTGGACCACCTGCGATGACACCGGTACCAGGAGCTGCTGGGCGAAGTAGGACAACGCCTGCTGCCTTCTCACCTTGTACTGGGTGTGGGATGGTCGAACCAAGACGTGGGACTTTGAAGAATGACTTCTTCGCTTCCTCCACTGCCTTTGCAATCGCTTGTGGGACTTCCTTCGCTTTGCCGTAACCGACACCGAGGGTTCCATTCCCATCACCAACGACGACGAGTGCGGTGAAGGAGAATCGACGACCACCTTGTACGACCTTCGCTACGCGATTGACGAAGACGACGCGCTCGATATACGGGCTCTTCTCTCCACGATCCTCACGAGGACGACGTTCACGACGGTCTGGCTTCGCTGAGGCTTGTGCGTTTCCTTCGCTCTTGCCTGTGACGTTCTCTTGTGTCATTAGAAGTCCAATCCGTTCTCACGTGCACCCTCTGCGAGCGCAGCCACACGACCATGGAAGCGATTGCCGCCACGATCGAAGACCACTGCAGAGACGCCCTTAGCCTTCGCGCGATCGGCTAGAAGTTGACCGACCTTGCGAGCCTTCTTTGTCTTATCGCCAGAGTCTTGGCGAAGATCTGCTTCCATCGTCGAAGCGCTTGCAAGTGTGATCTGCTTCGAGTCATCGACGATCTGGGCGAAGAGATGGCGTGTGGAACGCGAGACCACAAGACGTGGTCGCTCAGCGCTACCGACGACTTTCTTTCGCACACGGAAGTGACGACGCACGCGTGCTGCTGTCGATGATCCCTTGACGATGCGATTATTGGTCTTCGCACCGGATCGAACCGCAGTTTTAGTCTTCTTAGGAGCTGCCTTCGTAGCCATTACTTCTTACCTGCCTTACCAGCCTTGCGACGGACGCGAGCACCAGCCAAGTGCAGGCCCTTACCTTTATATGGATCAGACTTACGGAGCTTCTGGATCTTCGCAGTCACCTCTCCGACCAATTGCTTGTTCACACCAGTGACTTCAAGTTCGGTCTGCGATGCGGAAGCGAAGGTGATTCCCTCTGGAGCTGGGAAGAGGATGTTGTGTGAGTAACCGAGTTGGAACTCAAGGTCTTTGCCCTTGAGAGCGACACGGTAACCGACACCGGTGAGCACGATCTTCTTGGTGTAGCCAGTGGTGACACCAGTGATCATGTTCGCGATCAGTGTGCGCGAGAGACCATGGAGTTCCTTCGCTTTACGCTCGTCATTCGGACGAGTGACGACGATCGCATTCTCTTCCTTGGCAACTGTGATCGGTTCTGCAACGGTAAGGCTCAAAGTCCCCTTAGGACCTTTGACCGCGACATCGTTTCCATTGAGGGTCACTTCGACTCCTGATGGGATCGCGATCGGCATCTTTCCAATACGTGACATCTCAGATCACCATACGTAGGCGAGGACTTCCCCACCTACACCTTTCTGATTCGCTTGGCGATCAGTGAGCAGACCTTGTGATGTCGAGATGATCGCGACACCAAGTCCACCAAGGACCTTCGGCAATCCAGTCGACTTCGCATAGACGCGAAGACCTGGCTTCGAGACACGGCGAAGGCCAGCGATGGAGCGCTCGCGATTCGCGCCGTACTTGAGTTGCAGGGTCAGCGTCTTGCCGAATCCTTCACCTTTATCGGTCTTGTTATCGGAAACCGAATACCCCGCGATATAACCCTCTTGCTGCAAGATCGCAGCGATACGGGTCTTCACCGATGATGAAGGCATCGAAACCGAATCGTGATACGCCATGTTGGCGTTGCGGAGACGCGCAAGCATGTCCGCGATCGGGTCTGTCATTGTCATGCGTGGCCTATGGCCTTTCTTCGAGCGGTATCTCGTGCGATATGCACGAGACCTACTTGATAGTCGTTACCAGCTTGCTTTCGAAATACCAGGGAGCTCACCACGATGTGCCATCTCACGGAAGCACACGCGGCATAGCCCGAACTTCTTGTAGACCGAGTGAGGACGACCGCATCGTTGGCACCGGGTGTAACCGCGTACCTTGAACTTCGGCTTCCTACTTGCCTTGACCTTGAGGCTTGTCTTTGCCATCTATCTATCCCCCGGCTTACTTCTCTGAGAATGGGAATCCGAGCGCGCGAAGCAATGCGCGACCTTCATCATCATTCTTGGCGGTCGTGACGATCGTGATGTCCATTCCTCGGACGCGATCGATCTTGTCTTGTGGGATCTCAGCGAATACAACCTGCTCGGTGACACCGAAGGTGTAATTGCCCTTGCCATCGAATTGCTTCGGCGAGAGACCTCGGAAGTCACGGATACGTGGTAGCGAGATGGAGAGAAGCCTGTCGAGAAACTCCCACATCCGATCACCACGAAGAGTGACATGTGCGCCGATGGGCATGCCTTCACGAAGCTTGAAGTTCGCAATCGACTTCTTCGCACGTGTGACGACTGGCTTCTGGCCAGTGATCAATGCGAGGTCGCGGACTGCGCCTTCGATCAACTTCGAATCCTTAGCGGCCTCACCAACGCCCATGTTGACCACGATCTTGGTGACCGTCGGGATCTGCATGGCATTCGCGTAGCCGAATTCGCCCTTGAGTTGTGTGGAGACCTGCTCCTTGTAACGCGCCTTAAGACGCGGTGCGGTCGCAGTTGTCATGGCCTAGAGCTCCTTCCCTGTGCGACGGGAGATGCGGACGTTCTTTCCGGAATCGTCCTTCTTCACGCCGATACGGGTCGCTTGGTTGTCCTCGTCAAGCAACATCACGTTCGAGTAATGGATCGGAGCCTCGACGGTGAGGATGCCACCAGTCTTCACGCCACGATCAGTGGTGCTCTCTTTGGTGTGCTTCTTCACGCGATTGACGCCTTCGACGATCACACGTTCCTTCTTGAGATCGACCTTGAGCACCGTGCCGGTGATTCCCTTGTCTTTTCCTGCGATCACGAGAACGCGATCACCTTTCTTGATTCGGGCCATCTAGAGCACCTCCGGGGCTAACGAGATGATCTTCATGAAACGCTTGTCACGAAGTTCACGAGCGACTGGTCCGAAGATACGTGTGCCACGTGGTTCGAGATCATCCTTGATGATCACGGCAGCGTTCTCATCGAACTTGATGTAACTACCATCAGGGCGACGGTTCTCCTTGACGGTGCGAACGATGACAGCCTTGACGACATCACCTTTCTTCACCTGTCCACCAGGGATCGCATCCTTGACCGAGCAGACGATGACGTCACCGATACCGGCATAACGTCGCTTCGTACCACCGAGGACTCGGATGCAGAGCAACTCCTTCGCGCCGGTGTTATCGGCGACGCGAAGACGAGATTCTTGCTGAATCATCTTTCTCTATTCCTTCTCTTATCCGTATCTCGGTCTTACTTGGCCTTCTCGAGGATCTCGACTACTCGCCAACGCTTGGTTGCAGAGATCGGACGGACTTCCATGATCCGTACCCGATCGCCGATACCGGCGCTGTTCGACTCATCGTGAGCCTTGAACTTCTTGCTCTTGGTCATGACTTTTGCGTAGAGGCTGTGCGCTGCACGATCCTCAACCAAGACCACGACTGTCTTATCCATCTTGTCTGAGACCACGATTCCTTCTCTTACCTTGCGGAATCCGCGTGCTTCGGTGTTGTTCGTGCTCATGCAGCACCTCCGATACCTAGTTCACGCTCTCTAAGAATTGTGTAGATCCGTGCGATCTCCTTGCGGACTGCGCTAAGGCGACCATGGCTCTCGAGCTGTCCAGTCGCTGCTTGGAAACGAAGATTGAAGAGTTCCTCCTTGAGGTTCTTCACCTTCTCCTGCAATTCCTCGACAGGAAGAGCGCGTAGCTCTTCAGCACTTTCGATCTTGGCCATGACTATGCCTCCTCACGACGGACGACGCGGCACTTCACTGGGAGTTTGTGAATCGCGCGAGTCATCGCCGCTGTAGCGATCTCTTCGGTGACGCCAGAGATCTCGAACATCACGCGACCTGGCTTGATATTCGCGACCCACCATTCAGGTGATCCCTTACCGGAACCCATACGAGTCTCCGCTGGCTTCTTTGTCAGTGGACGATCCGGGAATATGTTGATCCAGACCTTTCCACCACGCTTGATGTAACGAGTCATCGCGATACGCGCTGCCTCGATCTGTCGGTTGGTGACGTAGCCACCTTCGAGCGCTTGGATGCCGTAATCGCCGAAAGCTGGAGTCGTTCCACCTTTCGCCTTACCGCTGCGCTTCGGGTGATGTTGTTTACGGTGCTTGATCTTGCGTGGAACCAACATCGCTACTCGCCTCCCTCTTTCACTTCTTGCACTGCTGGAGCCGCGGCTTCAGCAGTCGCTGTGGCGACCTCTGGAGCCGAAACAGTCGGTTCTCCTTGAGTCACAGTGACTTCACCCTTCGGCTGACGTGGGCGGTGAGTGCGAGCGGCACGTTGTTCACGCGCTGCCTTCGCCTGAGCGAGTGCTTGCGCCTCGCGCTCTGCACGTGACTCGACGACTTCACCCTTGTAGATCCAAACCTTCACGCCGATACGACCGAAGGTGGTGTGAGCCTCGTGGAATCCATAATCGATATCTGCACGCAAGGTGTGGAGTGGAACTCGACCTTCGCGATAGAACTCAGAACGTGACATTTCAGCACCACCGAGTCGACCACCGCACTGGATGCGGATTCCCTTCGCACCTGCTTTGAATGCAGTTTGCATCGCCTTGCGCATCGCGCGACGGAAGGAGACACGAGCAGCGAGCTGCTCTGCGACGCCTTGTGCGACAAGTTGTGCATCGATTTCTGCGTTCTTCACCTCGAGGATGTTGAGCTGCACCTGCTTGCCAGTGAGCTTCTCGAGATCGAGGCGGAGCTTGTCAGCCTCAGTTCCGCGGCGACCGATGACGATGCCAGGACGTGCAGTGTGAAGATCGATGCGGACCTTTTCACGGGTACGTTCGATCTCGATTCGTGATACGCCAGCGCGCTCCATCTTCTGGTGCATCATCTTGCGGATCATCACATCTTCTTTGACGTAATCCTTGTAGAGCTTCTCTGCATACCAACGAGACTTGTACTCAGTGGTGATTCCGAGGCGGAAGCCGTGGGGGTTGATCTTCTGACCCATTTACTCAGTCACTTCCTCTCCGGACTTTGCTGCTTCTGGTGCTGCGGTCTCTTCAACCACGGCGGCAACTTCGTTCTTCGCTCGCTTCTTGCCACCCTTGAGTGGACCATGTGAGCGATAGTTCTTGTCATCGGATACCACGACCGAGATCTGGCTTGATCGCTTGAGGATCTGGTAGCCGCGACCTTGCGCACGTGGACGGTAACGCTTCATCGTCATCCCCTCATCGACGAGCGCTTCGGCGACCCAGAGTTCCTTCGCATCACGGATGTTCGGGTTCTTCTGCTTCGCATTTGCGAACGCAGAATTGAGCAAGGAGTAGAGGTCCTCGCTCACCGCGACCTGTGGTGAGAACTTGCAGATGTTGAGCGCCTCATCAAGGCGAGCGCCACGGATCATGTTGACCACGCGACGTGCTTTCTGTGGCGTGACGCGCAGGCTTCGAGCCTTAGCTGTCGCTACTGTGTTAGCCAACTTTCGCCCTCCCATCGGTCTTGACGTGACCTTTGAAGGTACGTGTCGGTGCGAACTCGCCAAGCTTGTGACCGATCATCGCTTCGGTGATGAAGACCGGCACATGCTTACGGCCATCGTGGACCGCGATGGTGTGACCGATCATCGATGGTGTGATCGTGGAACGACGTGACCAGGTCTTGATCACTGTCTTGGTGTTCTTCTCGTTTTGCTCATCCACCTTCTTCGAGAGGTGAGCGTCCACGAAAGGACCCTTCTTAAGACTTCGTGACATTCGCTCTCCTTATCGGGACTTGTTCGATGGACGACGACGGACAATGAGGTTGTCGGATGCCTTCTTCTTGCGCGTACGCGATTCAGGCTTGCCCCATGGTGAGACAGGATGGCGACCACCAGAGGTCCTACCTTCTCCACCACCATGTGGGTGATCGACAGGGTTCATGACGACACCACGTACGGTTGGGCGACGGCCCTTCCAACGTGAACGGCCTGCCTTTCCGAGTGAGATGTTCGACTGCTCTGCGTTTCCGACTTCACCGACTGTTGCGCGGCAACGTACATCGACGTTACGGATCTCACCGGATGGCATACGAAGTTGTGCGTATGGACCATCTTTCGCAACCAACTGGATCGAAGTTCCGGCGCTACGTGCGAGCTTGGCTCCGCCACCAGGACGGACTTCTACGGCGTGGATGACGGTACCGACTGGGATATTGCGAAGCGGAAGGTTGTTACCTGGCTTGATATCGGCAGCAGCACCGGTTTCGACAGTGTCACCTTGATTGAGCTTGTTCGGTGCGATGATGTATCGCTTCTCGCCATCGGCGAAGTGAAGCAACGCAATACGCGCAGTGCGGTTCGGGTCGTACTCGATGTGAGCGACCTTCGCTGGGATTCCATCCTTATCGTTACGGACGAAATCGATGACGCGGTAGGCGCGCTTATGACCGCCACCTTGATGACGAGTGGTGATACGACCAGCGGCGTTACGGCCACCCTTGGAATTGATCGGACGTATCAACGACTTCTCTGGAGTAGTACGTGTGACCTCAGCGAAGTCCGCAACACTCTTCTCGCGAGTGCCTGGCGTCCTCGGCTTGTACTTACGTAGTGCCATTTTCTTCTCCTCTTATCGAAAGTCCCACCGGCCTTAGCCGACAGGGCCTCCGAAGATGTCGATACGTTGTCCTTGAGCGACCTGAACGATCGCGCGCTTGGTGTCCTTGCGCTTTCCACGACCGAAACGAGTCACCTTGGTCTTGCCCTCACGATTGATGGTGTTCACCTTGAGGACCTCTACCTTGAAGATCTTCTCGATAGCGATCTTGATCTCCGTCTTATTCGCATCTGGTGCGACAAGGAAGGTGTACTTGTTCTGATCGAGCAAGCCATATGACTTCTCTGAGACCACTGGAGCGATCAAGACGTCTCTGTAATCCTTCATGCTGACACCCCGACTTCGCTCTCACGGGCAACAGCTGTCACTGAACTGCCCTTGGTTGGACCTGCGACGAATTCCTTGATCGCATCATGTGAGAAGACGACATCATCAGCGACGACGACGTCATAGGCATTGAGTTGATCGGAAGCGATCAAGTGCAAGCCATCGACATTGCGAAGCTTGAGCCATGCGCTCTCTTCACTTCGGGAGAGGACGATCAGCGCGCGCTTGCGGTCAGTGAACTGACGAACCGCTGCAAGTGTGCTCTTGGTGTTCTCCGCCTTGGTGATGCCATCGACGATGTGGATACGGTCATGACGTTGACGATCAGAGAGGACGCCAGCAAGAGCAGCCTTGATCATCTTCTTCGGGGTTCGCTGATCGTAGGAGCGTGGAACTGGACCAAGAGCGACGCCACCATGACGCTGATTCGGTGAACGAGTCGAACCCTGACGAGCGCGCCCGGTTCC
>JBMUDS010000016.1:0-21198 GCA_049459795.1 Candidatus Nanopelagicaceae bacterium
CCAGCCGCAGACTTCTTCTTCGCAGCCTTGTGATACGGACGATCCTTTGCCTTCGGTGTTGGGCCTTTGCCCTTGAGTGCCTTACGTGGAGCTCTCGCCATCATTGGATACTCCATCTCGGGCCATCTGGGCCATCTTCGATTGCTATGCCAAGGTCTTGGAATGCATCACGGATTCGATCGGCGGAAGCGAAATCCTTCCTCGCCCGCGCCTCTTCACGCTCTTTCAAAAGTAGTTGCACGAGGCCATCGAGCGCGCTCATCAATGCTTCACTCGACTGATTCTCTGATGCGAATGCCACATCGAAGGGATCCGATCCGAGTATCGAGAGCGCGCCACGGATTCGCTCCGCCTCACTTCGCGCAGTCTTCATATCACCTGATCCAAGCGCAGTATTTCCCGACTTGAGCCAGGACGAGACCAAAGCAAGTGCCTGTGGGACTGCGAGGTCATCATCCATCACCGCTTTGAACTCTGGGTCGATAGAAAGTGCGATCTCACCTTCCTGATGGACCTTCTTCAAGAATGCTTCGATCCTTCGAAAGTTCGTCGCGGATTCTTGCAAGGCTTCGAAGGAGAACTCGAGCATCGATCGGTAATGCGCGCCGGATAGATACCACCGCAACTCGACGCCACGGACCTGCTTCAAGATCTCTCGTACCACTAAAGAATTACCGAGCGACTTGCTCATCTTCTCGCCACTTTGGGTCACCCATGCGTTATGCATCCATACCTTTGCAAAGCCATAACCTGCAGCCTCTGATTGCGCGATCTCGTTCTCGTGATGCGGAAAGACAAGATCCAATCCACCACCATGGATATCGAACTCTTCGCCTAGGTATGTGTGCGCCATCGCAGAACACTCGATATGCCATCCCGGTCTTCCCGGTCCCCAGGGCGTTGGCCACGATGGATCGCCAGGCTTCGCTGCCTTCCATAACGCGAAATCTCGAGGATCCCGCTTCATGGTGAGATCGGCATCATCTGCAGGCATCAAGTCGTCGAGCCTTTGATTCGACAGCGTCAGATAACGATCAAGTTTTCGCACTTCTAGATAGACATCCCCATTACCCGGTGCATAGGCGAAACCTCGGGATATCAATCGCTCCATCAATTCGATCATCTGGGTGATGTGTCCAGTCGCTCGCGGTTCATATGTAGGCGGCATGACATTGAGCGACCTATAAGCATCGCCGAAAGCGCGCTCATACTTCATCGCAACAGCCCACCATGGGATCCCTTCGTGGACTGCCTTATGCAAGATCTTGTCATCGATATCGGTGACATTGCGGACGAATGTGACATCCATGCCGGAAGCGATGAGCCATCGCCTCAAGATGTCGAAATTGACGCCGCTTCGAATATGACCGATATGTGGCTCTGCTTGGACTGTGGCACCACAGAGATAGATGCCGACTTTCCCGGGTTGCAGTGGTGTGAAGGGAGCGACCGCGCGAGTTTGAGTGTTATAGAGCGAGAGCGTCATGGGAGATACGAATCTTATCGCTCTGCTACGTGCATCCGATAAAGGAGTGCAGTCGCAATCGCAGCAAGGCCCTTTCCTTCACCGGTCATACCAAGTCCGTCACTGGTCGTCGCAGAGATCGCTACCGGGACATCACCGAGAGCACGTGAGATAGCTTCGCTTGCTTCCTTTCGACGCGGACCAATCTTCGGACGATTACCGATGATCTGCACTGTCACATTAGAGATCATGAAACCTGCATCGTGTACTCGCCGAGCCGCTTCAGCTAAGAGCGTGGCTCCCGATGCGCCACTGTATTTCGGATCATCGACACCGAAATTCGATCCTAAATCACCGATATTCGCTGCCGCGAAGAGAGCGTCACAGATCGCATGTGAAGCGACATCACCGTCGGAATGTCCATCGACTCCGACTTCGCCTGGCCAGAGAAGGCATCCAAGATGCAATGGGCGGTTCGGATCTAAGGAGAATGCATGTGCATCGGTGCCGACTCCGGTTCGGAACTCCTTCGTCTTGTCGCCATAGATGAAGTGATAAGCAGCCTTGAGATCCTCTGATCGCGTGATCTTCATCGCCTGCGATTCACCATCGATCACTTTGACACGCTCGCCAAGAGCCTCGACCAATGTCGCATCATCAGTTGCTTCATCGCCAGTTGCGTGAGCTCGCATCAAGATCGCTCGCGTAAAACCTTGTGGAGTTTGAACCGCACGAAGGTAGGTGCGGTCAGGTGTCAGCGAGACATAGTCATCGCGTGTGATCGATTTGATGGTGTCAATCACTGGAAGCGTCGGGATCACCGCGATCTCGCCACTTCGAAGTGAATCGAGGACACGTCTTGCGAGATCACTACTTGCTAGTGCGCGTGCCGCGTCATGGACGAGGATGAATCCGACATCAGGAGAGATCGCTTCGAGCGCATTCGAGATCGATTCGCTTCGGGTTGCACCACCACGAACTACTTTCGCGCTTTCGCCGACGAGGTTCTTCACCTCTGCTTCCCATCCAGATGGCACAGCGATCACGATCTCATCAACGACAGGTGAGAGGGAAAGGAATGCATGTTCGAGGAGAGTCCTGCCAGCCAGTTGGACGAAGGCCTTAGGTCGATCCGCACCGAAACGTTCGCCACTTCCAGCAGCGGCGATGATGGCAGCGGATCGCATGACGAAACCTCCATCAAAGTGCGTCAGGGTCTTCTTTCAACCCTGTCGAGAAACTTTAGGAGGCGAGGACCTCATTGAGGATGGTCTCTGCCTTGGCTTCGTCGGTGCGCTCTGCGAGTGCAAGCTCTGAGATCAGGATCGACTTCGCTTTTGCAAGCATCCGCTTCTCACCAGCAGAGAGACCGCGGTCGAGATCACGACGATAGAGATCGCGTACCACCTCAGCGACCTTGATCACATCGCCCGATGCGAGCTTCTCCAAGTTCGCTTTGTATCGACGGGACCAGTTCGTTGGCTCCTCCGTATACGGCTGGCGCAAGACACCGAAGACGCGATCAAGCCCTGCGGAATCGACGACGTCACGCACGCCTACGAGATCGACGTTATCTGCCGGAACTCGGACGGTGAGATCGCCTTGATGGACTTTGAGTACTAGATATGTCTTTTCTTCGCCTTTGATAGTTCGCTTCTCGATCGCTTCGATAAGAGCTGCTCCGTGATGGGGATAAACAACGGTTTCGCCGACTTTGAATGACATTAAGCGCCTTTCGTTAGAGGGCGATTCTACATCATCACTCCGACAGGAAAAAATTGAGGAGTAAGCCCGCTTCTGCCTTATCCTTTCCGCGTGAAAAAATCGCTGCGCAGCACATTTCTCTTCTTGACAATCGCACCACTCTCACTCTCACTCGTCACAGGTTGTGCAGCAGGACCGAACGCTGCGACCCGCACCATCACGCAAGTCACTGATGGCGTCGAAGGTGAGGCTGGCGCTGTGAAGATGCGCAATTTCAAGTTGGTCCTACAGCCAGATAGCTCAGTCGTCCTCGTAGGGACCGTGGTCAATCAGGACGCTATGGAAGATGCGATCCTTGCGATCGGCATCAATGGCGAGCGCGCGAAACTTTGGGCAGATGGAGGTGAAGTGGAGCGACTTCCGCTGACGCTCAATAAGCCACAGACATTCGCTGGACCGAGTGCGACTGCATATGCCTATCTCGAGAGCTTCGATGTGAAGGCCGGTTATCGAGTACCAGTCGAAGTGATCTTGCAACGCGGCGGCATCGTCGAATTGGATGCGATCATCCGTGAACGCGACCTTGAATTCGCCGACGTCTCACTACCTAATTAGATCTCGATCTTGTAACCGAGCCCTCTCACAGTCTGAATTAAGGTCGGATTGGCAGGATCTTTCTCTACCTTGGCACGAAGTCTCTTGATATGTACATCCAAGGTCTTGGTATCGCCGACGTAATCACTTCCCCAGACTCGATCGATCAGTTGATTGCGAGTGAGCACTCTCCCGGCATTACGCATCAAGAACTCTAAGAGTTCGAACTCTTTCAGTGGGAGTGAGATCGGCTGTCCCGCGACCGATACCTGATGGCGATCGATATCCATCCGGATATTGGCAACGCTCAAGACGCCGGCATCTCCTTCGCTCACTCCGCTACCACTGAGACCATTTGCGCCTCGTCGTAGTACCGCGCGGATACGCGCCACGAGTTCGCTCTTGGAATATGGCTTGGTCACATAATCATCTGCGCCAAGTTCCAACCCCACCACCTTGTCGATCTCAGTGTCCTTCGCAGTGAGCATGATGATCGGCACCTGCGATTGCGCTCGGATAGTGCGACATACCTCGATGCCAGAGATTTCCGGGATCATGAGATCAAGGAGGATCAGATCGAACTCACCGCCCTGGAATTTCGCGAGCGCCTCGGTACCAGTCGCTGCAGTGGTGACGACGAAGCCTTCCTTACTTAGCAAGAATGCGAGCGCCTCTGAGAAAGAAGCCTCATCTTCGACGATCAGTATCTTGGTCATCTATCTCCCCGCTTCACTCAAAGGATCGAGTCTCGGAAATCGAAGTGCGAAGGTGCTCCCCACTCCGACCTTGCTCCACACCTTGACATCGCCACCATGGTTTTGTGCCACATGTTTCACGATGGAAAGGCCCAATCCAGTCCCGCCTGTCTCACGAGATCGCGCGGGGTCGACTCGATAGAAACGTTCGAATATCCGATCAACATCCTCTTCCTTGATACCGATCCCTTGATCGACGACATCGATCTCGACAAGTCCATCGATTGGTTTCACTTCGACGGAGACTCGAGTCCCCTCCGGCGAATAGTTGATCGCATTCTCGATCAAGTTATGGACCGCCATGATCAACTGATCCCGATCACCTAGGACCCAGCCTTCCTTCTTATCGCTTCGGATGACATCGATGTTGCGTGCCTCAGCGCTCGTCTCTGCTTGCGAGATCGCTTCGTTGACGACTTCACCCATCTCGACGGGATGTGGATCCATCAGAGGATCCTCACCTTGGAGTCGAGAGAGATTTATGATCTCTTTGACGAGGTCTTCGAGACGTTTTGCCTCACTCTTGATGCGATTCGCGAATCGCTCCATCGCCTCTGGATCGTCCTTCGCTTGTGAGATCGCTTCACTAAGAAGGGAGAGCGCGCCGATAGGTGTCTTCAATTCATGGGAGATGTTCGCAATGAAATCCCGGCGAATCGCATCGACACGAGACTTCTCACTCTCATCGTTGATCAAGATCAGAGTGGTGTCCTCATCAAGGGCTGCGACCGCAATCTTGATCTTTCGCTTCCCTTGGCCAATCGGTCCACGTGGGATCTCGACGATTCCTTGATGACTCTTTCCGGTGCGACGAACCGCGCGAACGATCGCAAGGATCTCATCACCGAAAAGATGCCCTTCCCGGATGATGTTGAGGGATGCGATCCCTGAGGATTGGAAGAGCGGATAGTCCTCTGTATCGATCACGATCACTTCATCTTCAAGGAGGTCGAAGGTATGCAATAAGGACTCGGGCAAAGGTGTTGTCGATGAAGCCTTAACATCGTCGAGATCGGTCTCACTCGACTTACGAAAGATCATCGAGCGCTTGCTCCGCACTTCTTCATAGAGATGACCTGTGAAGCCATAGTGGAATCGTAGGTCTTTCGTATTCGCTCTGCCGAATCGATCCGGTTTACCTCACGTTCACTTGTCTGTCGTCATCCATTCACCCATCGCCCCTACCCTCACGCTCATGGCCTGGCTTCGCTCTGCATTCCAAGATGAACTCGATAGCGTGACTTCATCTCTCGTCGAACTCTCCACTGCTGTATGTCAGGGAATGGAGAAGGCGACACACGCCATCCTCACTGCCAATCTCGCGGAAGCCGAAGAGGTCATCTCTCAAGATGATCGCATCGATCAACTCGCCCATGATCTCGACAATCGGATCATCGACATCATCGCTAGGCAACAACCTGTCGCAAGTGACCTTCGAGCGCTCGTCACTGCACTTCGCATGAGTTCGGATCTCGAGCGTATGGGAGATATGGCCCATCACGTCGCGAAGATCGCACGCCTTCGCCATCCAGGAGCTGCGATCCCATCAGAACTCCTTCTCACGATCGAAGAGCTCGGTAAGACCGTCAAAGTCGTCGCTGATAAGTGCACTGAGGTAATCGCAGATCGCGATCTCGACAAGGCGCTCGAGATGGAGCGAGACGATGATGAGGTCGATCGACTCCATCGCCGGCTATTCCAGACTCTCCTTGATGAGAAGTGGCCACATAGCACCGAGACTGCAATCGATATGACCCTCATCGGTCGCTACTACGAAAGGTACGCTGACCACGCGGTCTCGATCGCACGCCGGGTTTATTTCTTGGTTACCGGCAAATACTCCGACAAGTCGCTCTAGTCGCCCTTACTTCTTTCCCTGATTCGCAACCGCTTCGATTGCGACGCGTGCCGCATCGGGATCTAGATATTCGCCACCTTTGACTAAGGGTTCGAAATCATCATCGAATCGATAGAGCAATGGGATCCCAGTTGGGATGTTGACTCCTGCGATATCTGCATCTGAGATGCAATCGATATGTTTCACGATCGCCCTGATGGAGTTGCCGTGCGCTGTGATGAGCACCCGTTTTCCTTGATTGAGGTCGGCCGCAATCTCGCCATTCAAATAAGGAATCAGTCGATCGACGACATCTTTAAGGCACTCACTCTTCGGCATCTCATCGCCAAGGTCGCGATATCTCGGGTCGCTCGCTTGTGAATAGGGATCATCATCGGCAATCGGAGGCGGCGGCACATCATAGGAACGGCGCCAGAGTTGGAATTGCTCTTCGCCATATGCCTCCAAGGTCGCCGTCTTATCTTTTCCTTGGAGTGCGCCATAGTGACGCTCATTGAGTCGCCAGCTCCGTTTCACCGGAATCCAATCACGATCACATGCGGCGAGCGCGATTTGCGATGTATGGATGGCACGTTTGAGTAACGACGTATGAAGTACATCCGGGAGCAAGTCGCGCTCTCGCAGCAACTCACCACCGCGCTTCGCTTCCTGCTGACCCTTCGCAGATAGTGAGACATCCACCCATCCAGTGAAGAGATTCTTCGCATTCCACTCGCTCTCGCCGTGGCGAAGCAAGATCAATTCGCGAGCCATAGCCGAATCTTGCCATCTTTCGTCACTGCCTCTTAATGGTGGGCAAAGCGCTTGATAGAGTTCGACCGATTTCGGGTGATGGCTTTCCCTCAAAGTCATCACTCCGTCACTGCCGTTACACGCGACATGACGCCCAAAACTTGAGGGCAGAACCGACAACGCGATACGTAACGGAGGAAGCCTTAGATGGGCATCACACCGAAAGATGCAGTCCTTTTCGATCTCTACTCATCGCTCGCAGATCGCCTCGCGGCAGGAGCCCGAGCGACAGTCGAACTCGTCGCCGCCGAATTCGATCATCGAAAGCCGATAGCGAAACGAGTCGGCGATATCGAGACAGAGGCTGACGAGCTCCTCGGAAAGATCATCCGACGTATCGATGACATGTTCGTCACTCCCTACGACCGCGGCGACCTACAAGACCTTGCGAATGTCCTTGATGATGCGATGGATTGCATCGAAGAGGCGACGGATGTTGCAGTCCTCCATGGAGTCCAAGATTTCCCACCCCAGACCATGGATCTTGCCGACGCTGTGAGACGCCTTGCCGAATTGACTGCATCAAGCATGCCGCGACTTAAGACTCTCAAGGATATGGAGCATTACTACGAAGAGGCTGACAAGATCGAGGATGAAGGCGATCGCATCCACCGGCGATTGACCAAGACGCTCTTCGGTGGCGAATATGACGCGATGCAAGTCCTTCGTATCGTCGGTGTCATCAATCTTCTCGAAGACTCACTCGATCAGATGGCGAAGGTCGCGCGGACCATCCGTCAGATCGAACTCAAGGAGTCTTAAGAGAAATGGGAGATGCCTACCTTCTCGTTTCCATCATCATCGTCGTCGCACTGATCTTCGATTACACCAATGGCTTCCATGACGCGGCGAATGCCATCGCCACGACTGTGGAAACGAAGGCGCTCACGCCACGGAAAGCCCTTGCTGTCGCCGCGATCGGCAATCTCGTCGGCGCGTTCATCAGCGAAGGTGTCGCAAAGACCGTCGGTAGTGGCATCGTAGAGATCAAGCCATCGACTGAGGGACTCTATGTGGTCCTCGCCGGCGTCATCGGTGCGATCGCGTGGAACATGATCACCTGGTGGTTCGGTATTCCCTCATCATCGTCGCACGCATTGATCGGCGGTCTCGTCGGGGCAGCGATCGCATCTCGTGAGATCGTGCAATGGGATGGATTACTCTCCCGCGTCGCGATCCCGATGATTCTCTCGCCATTGATCGGATTCACTCTCGCATTCATCCTCACCGCATCACTCCAAGGAATCTTCCGGAATGCGAAGCGAAGTCAGGTGAGCAAGTACTTTCGCGCAGCACAGATCTGCTCCTCTACTGCGATGGCAGTAGGACATGGTCTACAAGATGCACAGAAGACGATGGGCGTGATGACACTCGCCCTTGTGGTCGGTGGATTCCATTCGGGAGATTCGATCCCCACATGGGTCAAGATCTCTGCCGCCCTCGCTATCGCAGCCGGTACCTATGCAGGTGGTTGGCGAATCATGAAGACACTTGGCAAGCGACTTGTGAACATTGACCAACTCCGCGGCGTTGCTTCAGAAGCAGTCGCATCATCAGTCCTCTTCACTCTTGCGATCGGCTTCAAAGCTCCGATTTCGACGACTCACACCATCACTTCGGCGATCCTTGGCGCAGGAGCAACACGTGGAAAACGAGCCGTTTCGTGGACTGTCGTCAGTCGAATTCTGATGGCCTGGGTGATCACAGTTCCAATGGCTGCACTATCTGCAGCGCTTATGGTCGGCTTCGTTCACTTCCTGGGCTTCATCTAGAAAGTGGTTCACTCAGCGATCAGATGTTCGAAAGACTTCAGATTCGCAAGTGACTCGCCACGCGAGACTCGCCATGCCCATTCACGCCTGATCGCAGTTGCGAATCCCAATTCAAGTAGTGGATTGAATGCCGCATCCGAATATTGAAGGACTGACCCGATCACCTTATCTAACTCACGATCACTCACCGCGCTATGAGGCAATCGTCCGACAAGGTAGATATCTCCAATCTCATTGATCGCAAAGGCGACCGAATACATCGTTGCATTCTTTCGAAGTAACCATTGATGGACCTGATCCGTATTCTCATCAGGTTTACGGATCACGAAGGCATTGATCCCAAGTGAGTGATCGCCGACGACGAGAGCGCAGTGCGTCTCTAATTTCGCACTTCCAGGGAGTGTGACCATAAAAGTTCGTCCATCGACTACCTCATAGGAGAGATCGTGTGAGGAGAGGAACTCTTCGACGACTGCAAGGGTGCGAACCTGTGGCGTACTCATCAGGGTAGAAGGCTAAGCCTTACGCAAGACTTCGAGAATCTCGCGTTCTCTTCAGCGAAGCATCCTCAAGGTCAGTCAGTACCTTGTCATAGACATCAAGAATCGCCCTCGACGTTCGATCCCACCCGAAATGCGAAGCATGTTGGACTGCTCCTAAAGAGAGGACCAATCGACGCTCTGGTTGTGCGATGAGGCGAAGTAGAACCGCTCCCCACGCCTTCGGATCATGGCCATCGACGAGAGAGCCGGAGAAACCATCAGATACCGCCGCTCTAAGACCTCCGACAGCTGTTGCGATCACGGGAGTGCCACAGGCTTGCGCTTCAAGAGCGACAAGACCGAATGATTCGCTGTAGCTCGGAACACAGACGAGATCCGATGCTCGATACCAATCAGCGAGATCCTCACGTGCAACCGGAGGCAAGAACTTCACCACATCGCTCACACCAAGCCACTTGGCAAGATTCTTCAACTTCTCCATTTCGCCGGTACCGCTTCCTGATACTCCGCCAATGATCAGAGCGTTCACCTTGGAACGAAGACTCGGACTATGTGCCATCACTTCGGCAACGGCACGAATCAATACATCAGGACCCTTATGTGGCTGGATCCGCCCAACGAATGTGAGGATGATCTTGTCGCGATCGATTCCCAAGAGATCTCGTGCAGCGACTTTCCCGTTCCCCACTTTGAATTGAGCGAGATTGACGCCAGGCGTTGCGACATAGACACGATCTGGACATGCGTCATAGAGCGAGACCAGACTTGCAGCCTCCGAGTCGGTATTCGCGATGATCGCACTTGCTGCCTTCACGACGCTCTCTTCGCCGATAGAACGACTCAATGGCTCAGGCGTCTCTCCATCCGCGAGCGAGAGGTTCTTCACCTTCGCCGTGGTGTGAAAGGTATGTACGAAGGGAATCCCGGTCTCTCCCGAGACCTGCTTAGCAAGAATCCCTGAGGTCCAATAATGCGAGTGGATCAATTCATAACCGCCGACCTCCTTCATGTGGCGATAGAAATCGGTGACGAGTTGATCCATGAGCGCTGGGATATCGCTCTTACTGACCCCTTGATAGGGCTTTGCATGGAGATGTCGGACCGAGACACCAGGGGCCAACTCGACGACATTAGGAAGATCGGGAGAGGTAGCACGAGTGAAGATATCGACCGAGACCCCAGAAGAGGCCATCTTCTTCGCACTCTCGATCACATACGTGTTCATGCCACCTGCATCACCAATACCTGCTTGATCGAGTGGTGAGGTATGAAGCATCACTGTCGCGATACGACGAGTTGTTGCGCGCTCTGGAGCTTGATTATGAAGCGACATACGCGAGAAGTTTACTCGCGCGCACCTCACCGACAACCTTTCCGTCTCCATATATGGGAATCTGATCGAAGTTGAGCGTGATACCTAGATGCGAAAGACTTGCAGATAGAAGTGGTCGATCACCACGATTCGATCCATCGCTCATCTTCCAACAAAGAGTCCCACTTCCTGGAAGCGAAGCGATCATCACTCCCTCTGCGCCATCCTTTACGAGCAAACCAGGAATTCGTTCCATCGCTTCAGTGACTACGCGACCTTTTCCGCTCACCATCTCTGGAAATGAAGTGCATGCAGCGACGACTTCCCTGTGCACTGGGACATCAGAATGTGTTATCGCGTGGATCGCTCGTACCACTCCACGAAGTGTCATCGCAAAGAGTGGCGCACCACATCCATCGACGCTCACGTGCTTGATTGACTCTCCAGACAAACTTTCGAACTCATCGCGAATCGCCTTTTGTAGTGGATGTGAAGGATCCTTGTAACTGTCGATATCCCATCCATTGATCGATGCAGTCGCCACCATTCCAGCATGTTTTCCACTGCAATTCGCTGCTAGTGATGTCGCTTCACGATCGCCCCATTCCCGCCGCTCCGTCACACCGAGCGGCTTATCTGGAGTGTTCTTTAGCGCCCTCTCGTCAAGCCCTACGCTTTTCAAAATACGCAACGCGCTCTCTTGATGGATCGCGCTTCCCGCATGGCTGGCACAGACCAGAGCGAGCTCCTTTGGATCAAGACGTAATCCAGCGCGCACCATCGCTGATGCTTGAATCGTCTTGATGGCAGAGCGGGGGTAGATCAATTGATCGACTCCCCCGAGCGCCAGTAGATCTTTACCTGCACCATCTACAAGAAGCAATCGTCCATGGTGGACAGATTCGACCATTCCGCCACGAACCACTTCGACCAGGATCTCATCCTGGAATGGTTCATTCATCGACAAGGATCCTCAGTCGTTGGAACGTGGCAGGGTCGACCAGATATGTGCTTGTAGATCCTTTCCAGGTACTGCCATGTCATAGGCGAAGAAGAGTTCGCCTTCGACTAATCCATAGAGACGCGAACCATCAGTGACGCTCTTCGCGCTCGGCGCGGAATACGCATAATCGAAGGCCAATTGGATCTTCGGTCCATCAAAACGCCCGACCCATCCTTCAGCGATACCAGTGCTATGTGCGATGACGACTTCGAGGATATTTCCTGGCTTCACTCGCCAAAACCCTGTCTCACTCGCGGCTGGTCGGATGATCTCGTTATTTTCGTCGATGATCCATGAGCGAGAGAAGTAGGTGAGGAATGGGCGACCATCATGATTGAAAGTGACTTCTTGCGCGAAATCGAATCGCTCGATCCCTGGATAGTCGCCATGGCCTTTGCCACGCCACGTTCCAACGAGCCACGCCAATGGATTGAGATCAGGATGAAGACCTTCAGGGATAACGAATGCCATTCGTCATAGCCTACTCGCCGTCAAACTAGAGTCGACTATGGAGACGAAAGTAGAGTTGCGCTATGCGAAGACGCCTCGTCATCAAATTGATCGCAGGTCGAGAAGACCCCGAACGACTATCCGGAGCGCTCAGCGTTGCAAGCGCAGCGATCGCCTCAGGCGTCGATGTCTCGCTCTGGCTCACATCTGAAAGTTCGTGGTTCTCGCTCCCTGGAAAGATCGAAGAGATCCAAATTCCTCACTCCCCAGACCTGGGCGAACTCCTACGACTCATCATCTCCAACGGCTCTGTAACGCTCTGCACTCAATGCGCTACACGACGAGGAATCGAAGAGAGTGACCTCATAGAGGGCATTGCGATCAAAGGCTCAGCGGTATTCGTAGAAGAGATCACAGCGGACGGCGTTCAAGCTCTCGTCTACTAGAGCCCTTAATCAATCGGAACCAAGATCTCCTGGGTCGCCTTCAAGCCACCGATCTCAAGTACCGCATCGGCAGGAGTCATTCGCTTGATCACAGCAAGAGCGATCGGCCCCAATTCGTGATGCCGCGCCACGGTACCTACGAATCCGATCTCTTTTCCATCAAAGACCACTTTCTCACCGCTCTTCGGTAAATCGACGCGTGATCCATCGAGATGAAGAAGAACCAAGCGTCTCGGCGGGTGACCCAAGTTAAAGACCTTCGCAACTGTCTCTTGTCCACGATAACAACCCTTATTCATATGAACCGCGCCATGAATAAGCCCAAGCTCATTGGGAATCGTCTTATGGTCCGTTTCGAATCCGATCCGTGGCCGACCCGCGGCGACACGTTCAGCCTCAAGTACCCAGATCCCTACTTGAAGATTCGCAGACGAGAAAGCCTCCGCTGTTGCCTTCACTTCATCACGTGGGACTAATGCAAATGGCCCACCGATTCGATCGCTCTTTCCCGGCGCACGAAGAATCGCGTACTCATCACTCACATCTCGCACTTCGACTTTGGTGCGAAAGATCATTCGATTTAGATAGTCGAGGAGTGATTCTTTCTTCGCTTGATCAACGTGGATGAAGACGGCTTCACCATCATCGACGAGGAAGAGTTGATGTTCGATCCGTCCATTCGGATCAAGGATCAATGCATCACTCCACTGACCTGGTTTCAGATCTTCTAAGTGTTGTGTCGTAAGGGCGTGGAGCCACTTCAGCCGTTCTTCACCGCGTACTTCGATCACCGCGCGGTGGGAGAGATCAGCCCAAGCACTACCTTGTTCTAGCGCACGCGCCTCTTTTGCGATCTCACCGAAGTGCCAGATCGCTCCCTGATCCGGGCCATGCTCAACGAAGACTGCGGTCATTTCAGCGAGCAATTGGCGCAGGTGCCGTAGATCGCAAAGTGCGTGACGTCAGTTTTAAATCCGTAGTTATCAAGGAGTTCATTGACGAAGGTCGCGGCGCTCTCCATAGGGGCATCCCCCACCGAACCACAGGTGCCACAGACAAGATGAAGGTGAGTTAACTCTTCGGCAGCGTGATAGGTCGCACCCCCATGTCCTAGGTGTGTGTGCTGCACCAAACCGACGTTCTCAAGCGTCTCGAGGTTTCGATAGATCGTGGAGAGATTGATCCCTGGATAGCTTTCACGAACCTTCTCTGCGACCTCTTCAGGAGTCGCATGGCCAAGTTCTCGAACGGCTTTCAAGACGAGCTCTCGTTGTGGGGTAAGGCGAAGACCCTTCTCCCGTAACTCATGCGACTTAGCCATGGATGAAGTCTAAGTCGCCCATAGTGACGAGACGAATCAACGCTTGAAAGCGCGAGTTAAGAGCAGATACATCTCGCATCCCAAGCAATAGTCGAAAGCCGCATTGAGGAAAGCCGCAGCCAATGCGAATCCCACCGCGATGGTGAATACAAGATCGATCCCTGCCGCCGAACCAAGAAGTGCGAAGAGCGCGAAGATCAATCCAACTGCTTGGGCGAATTGTGGTGGACGGACATCTTCGGTCGGGACATCACCCGTAAGTCGCGGCTTGACGAGAGTGCGATAGATCCATGCATACGGTGTCTTCTGTGGTCCGAAAGTCGCACCGATCGCAAAAACTATCGCTTGCCAAAGCACGAGTGTTGGTTCGTTGAGGATCAAAGCGAGTGCAAGCACTGCAA
Organism: Candidatus Nanopelagicaceae bacterium; assembly: GCA_049459795.1. Classification (GTDB taxonomy): domain Bacteria; phylum Actinomycetota; class Actinomycetes; order Nanopelagicales; family Nanopelagicaceae; genus SYAN01. The sequence goes on from JBMUDS010000016.1 coordinate 14,377, forward strand.
CAGTGATCACCGCACCAAAGCGCGGTCCACGCGCATCGATGAGTTGGAATGTTCGCTTCTCTTCCCTGCTTTCAGCAAGGAGTGCTGGGTTATCGAATGTCATCTCAATCAAAGCCTTTCAATTCATGTTCACTGGTCATATTCACCAGTCATGTTCGCTAGTAGTACTTCTACATTGATCGGAACAAAGTCCGAGAATTCAAAGAAATAGAGAGAAACTGAAGAAGTGGAACTAGCGACAGAGTGAACGCGTGATGCGGCCGAAATCTATGATGCGACGTTGTGTCAGATCGCGTCTTTGGCAGCAGAACATGGTGAGAAGGATAAGGAACTCACTCCCACTTAGCGACTTGCGAATAGATTGCAAGAACTCGCTCGATTATGAACGAAGCGCTTCGATCGCCTCGATCAATTGTGAGCGCTTCGGAGCACCTACAGCGCGCCCCCGTTCGATCCCGTCCTTATCGAGGAAAAGAGTGGTCGGGGTAGAGCGGATATCCAAGGTTCGCACCAATTCAAGATGTGACTCAGCATCGATATCGACGTGACGAACCCCAGACATATCAGCGATTACATCAGTGATGAGGGTACGAGTCATGCGACACGGTGTGCAGAAGGCCGATGAGAACTGAACCAGGGTCCCTTCGCTTCCAAGCTCACCGCCAAGTAGGTCGCGATCGATTGCGCCTGAGACTGCACGAGCAGAACTCTTCACTTTCCCGCGTGAAGAGCGATACCAGATCCCATATGCGCTGGTGAGCGCAAGGATGATGAGGATTGGAACCAGGCTTTCCATGACGGGTAACCTTACCCACTTATGGCGCGCATTCTCTTGCTGACAAATACCCGCGGTGCAAGCGCGGAAGTATTACCTGCGCTCACTTTGCTTCAGCACAACGTTCGCATCATGCCTGCTGAAGGATCACTTCTTGTCGAGATCCCTGAAGTCGATTGCATCTTCCTTGATGCACGGAGGGAACTCCCGGCAGCGAAATCCCTTGCGAAACTCATGATCGCAACTGGAATCGGATGCCCACTCCTTCTCATCACAACAGAAGGCGGCTTAAGTGCGATCACTGCAGAGTGGGGTGCAAACGATGTCATCATCGACACCGCGGGTCCCGCAGAGGTCGAAGCACGAATCCGCCTTGCTATCGGAAAACTTGAAGCACAAAGAATCGAAGCCGACCCGACGAGCGGTGAGATTCGAAGTGGCGATGTGACGATCGATGAGAAGACCTACACCGCGAAAGTTCGTGGCCGCGCCCTTGACCTCACCTTCAAGGAGTTCGAACTTCTCAAATATCTCGCACAACATCCAGGACGTGTCTTCACCAGGTCACAACTCCTTCAAGAGATTTGGGGCTATGACTACTTCGGTGGAACCAGGACGGTCGATGTCCATGTCCGACGCCTTCGTTCGAAGCTTGGTCCCGAGTTCGAAGCGGTGATCGGAACCGTTCGAAATGTCGGCTATCGATTCGCGGCGAACCCCAAAGATTCATCATTCTCTGAACAGCTCTAGCTCTCGTGAAGACTCTCGAGACGACTGATCCCATCCACCTTAAATCCGTCCTGACCCTGATCGCCGAGACGACGAGACATGACGGAATCCCGCCGGTATCAGAGCATGTACTCCTTCATCTCCGTCATGGTGGCGATCAAGACGACCGTCACATCATCATCACCGATGAAAGCACTCCCGAAGGATCGATCGTCGGATACGCCCACCTAGACCTCACGGATGAAGTAGAGGGTCCAAGCACTGAACTCGTGATCCATCCGAATCATCGAGGCAAGGGTTTCGGTCGTGCACTCCTTGATCACGTCACTGAAGTCGCTGGCTCCACACTGAGACTTTGGGCCCATGGCGACCTACCTGGCGCGCAACACCTTGCTGAATCGCGCGGATTCACCCGCATCCGCACCGTGGTCCAGATGAGGCGCACTCTCAACTCTCCCTTGCCACCACTTTCTGATGCGATCCCGCTTCGAACCTTCGAGATAGGAAAAGATGAAAAGGAGTGGCTCGCCCTCAACAACCGCGCCTTCTCAGACCATCCCGATCAAGGAAATTGGACCCTTCACGATCTTGATGTGAGAAAGCGCGAACAGTGGTTCGACGAGAAAGGATTCATTCTCGCAACAAACGATTCGAAGATGATCGGTTTTTGTTGGGTCAAGATCCATGGCGGAACGAAACATAAGGACCATGATCATGACCCGATCGGAGAGATCTACGTGATGGGAGTCGATCCCGATTCACATAAGCGGGGAATCGGTCGTCAGGTGACTCTTGCAGGACTTCACTTCATGCAAGACCAAGGCATCTTCTCTGCGATGCTCTATGTCGATGCTGCCAATGAGGCAGCGCTCCATCTCTATCGCTCACTCGGATTCAATGAGTGGGGTCGAGATGTCCTATATCGCAAGTAGACAGAGTACTTCTCTAACGGACAGTGAAAGTCTTCTTGTAGATCTCATCGCCTGAGACAGTGACACGAACCGTTCTCTGTCCTGGGCCCACTTTGTTCCTTCCGACTTTCCCTGCTGCGCCATTGATCGTGACTTTGCCTTTTGCACCACCGACTGAAACGGTGATCGTTCGACCTTTGAGTTTCGCGCTCACACTTGGCTCGATCGTGATCGTTGAGATCACCGCCGTCGATTGATAATTCCCATCAGCGGCTTGGAATGCAGTGATCATGACACGCCCCGCCTTCTTCGCCCGAAGCTTGTTATCTTCGATAGAGGCGACAGAGTTGGTGCCAACTTGATATCTCCAAGCACCACTTGATGTCGAGACCGGTGGCTTGATCGTGATCAAATCCTTCGAGTAGGTAACTCTTGAATCACGCCAACTCTTCTCCGGTGAACCGGCAATCACTCGTACTTCGAACGTCTTCGTGGCACCGACGAACTCTGGAGTCGAAGCCTGACGTGCCGCCACTTCCACGACGCCAACCTTGCGCGCAGTGGGCTGATTTCCAACGATAGTGAGGACGCTCTCGTCAGAGGAGGTGTAGCTCCAACTACCTGACGAATTCGAAGATGGTGGAGTCAATGGTGTGAGCCGTTCGCCGAATACGTATCGCACTGGTGCTGGCGTGCTCAAAGTCGGTACTGGCTTCACTGCGATCTGTAACGAGATTCCAGTCGAAGGCTCGAAGCCTTGGAATGCAGCCTGGGTAGCGATGATCGTTGTGACACCCCGCGCTAGCCCGAATGCTCTATCACCCTCCACGCGGACCAGATTCGGATCCGCAGAGGAATAACTCCATGCTCCGCCAGAATTGGATGTCGGTGGCGTGATGAGTGTGCCCTCTCCACCCAACCCTGCTTCAAGAGTTACAGGGGTTCCTAACGTCGCTGCGATACCTGTCACTTGAATAGCAGTCTGGGCTGTCGCGGTCTCCCAATTCCAATCCGCTTCCTGGGTCGCTTTGATCACTCCTTGGCCGACCATGAGCGGGGTCACCTGTTCGCCCTCTACCTTGATGATCTCAGGTGTCATCGACTCGAAAGACCACGCACCACCAGCAGTGGAGCGAGGGGGCGTGATTCTGAATGTACCGTCGCTGTGCTTAGCGCTGAGATTCGGCCAATCGCCGATGGTTGGAATGACGCCGGTCACCGTCAGCTTCGAAGTGACCGGTGCAGAGGCACCAAAATCGCCTGCTGCAGCTTGCACTGCCGTAATCGTTACCACCCCGCGTCCCTTAAGGATCGCATTCCCGCCCTCGATAACGGCAATCGAACTATCAGAACTCGTGTAACTCCATGCTCCTGTTGAATTGGAAGTAGGTGGAGTCAATGCGACTTTGTTCTCTGCGAAAGGTTGAAGTGAGACTGTACGGTCCGCGAAAGTCCCAAGTGTTGGTGGTGGTCCCTGCACAGTGACTGTCATGGACTTCGAAGTCGATGCGAAACTACCGAAGACTGCTTGAGTCGCAGTGATCGTCGCTTTACCAACTTTACGCGGCGTCAAAGTCGTGCCAACTATGGATGCCACAGTCGGATCCGAAGAGGTGAAAGTCCACGCACCTAGCGAAGGTGAGGTAGGTGGAACAAGAGTGATGGAGGAGACCGAGCCCAAAGTCAGAGTCTGATCCAAGAACGGTCCAACAGTCGGGGCACCGCCCGTCACCGTCACTGTCATACTCTTAGAAGCACTTGCCCAATTCCAATTCGCGGCCTGGGTCGCGGTGATCGTGGTGGTTCCTAGCCCCACCACAGTCAAGATATTGCCTGCAATAGACGCAACACGGGTATTCGAACTCGCGTAACTCCAACTTCCTGCCGAAGTGGAGTTGGGAGGAGTTAGGGCCACTGAAGTGGTGTCCAAGGTGAGGTTGAGAGAAGCGAAGTCACCGAGGGTTGGCACTGCGCCATTGACCGTCAAGATGGTCGTCGTCGTGCGTGCATCAAAGTCACCGGATGCTGCTTGGGTGGCTCGGATCGAAGTAGTACCAACAGCCAGGATCGAGGCTACGTTTCCTACGACTTTGGCGATCTTCTCGTCAGTGACCGAGAAAGTCCACGCGCCATTTGAATTAGATGTTGGCGGGGTCAACTCGATGACACCGACTCCCCACGTTGTCGTCACTGGAGCAAAGGGACCGAAACTCGGCGTCACTGCATTAGCTGATGGGGTTGAAAGACCCATGATGAGTCCAGAGCACACGAGGAGCCCAAGGATTCGCATGCGGATTGATGATTTCTTATCTCTTTCGCGCAGTGATCTCATGGAAAAGAAGGGTATCTACGCAATCATGAAATCAACGCGATTTCATTGCACTTTGTGAAGAAAAATTACCTGTGAATTCACTGAGATGACGAACTCAGAGCGTTCAACTTACCAATTCCCTACACATCTTTCTGAACGCTTCCGTGTGTGCATCAACATCTGACCCTGTCGTCTCTGGTGAGATCAAAGCCATATTGTGAAATGGTGTGAGCAAGAATCCATCATTGAGAAGTCTCAAGTGGATGTACTGCTCCAACTCGAAATCTCCCGCTCGCGCAGCCTCACCACCGGTTCTCGGTGCATTCGCTTGGAAGAGATACTCACCGCGAGCGCCTAATCGATTGCAATGCCACGGTAGCGAGAACTCTGCGATCACCGCATCCACACCATCACACCAACGATTTCCAAGCGCAATCATCCGCTCAAATGCCTCTTCTGTGAGCACCTCAGTCAACGTCGCTCGCATCGCAGCCAATGAGAGCGCATTTCCAGCAAGCGTGCCCCCGATCCCGCCGGTATCGATCACTTCACGCTCAACACGTGATGCGATTCGATCCGCGATCTCGCGAGTCATTCCGAATGCACCGGTAGGGATCCCGCCACCTATCGACTTGCCGATTGTCAAGATGTCCGGAGAAAGCCCTACATCCTTAGTCATCCCACCAGGGCCCACCGAGATGGTATGCGTCTCATCGATGATCCAGACCACACCATATTTCTTCGCGAGATCACCAACTGCCTTCAAATATCCCTCATCAGGCAGGACGATCCCGACATTTGTCATCGCAGGCTCCATCAAGATCGCAGCGACATCTCCGGCACGGAGCGCAGCCTCCATCCCATCAAGATCATTGAACTCAACGACTCGTGTCGTCTCATCGAGCGGCACCGGCGCTCCGATATTTCCTTCGCGAGCGACCGTCTTCCCATCACTATCCAATGTCGCAAAAGACTCATCAACAGATCCGTGATAACAACGATCGATCACGATGATCTTCGACTTACCCGTAATCAACCTCGAATAACGGATTGCATGGCGATTCGCATCGGTTGCCGAGACGGTGAACTGCCATAACGGAAGTCCGAAACGTCGCCCCAACTCCGATGAAACTACTACCGCATCCTCAGTCGGAAGCATCGCAGTCATTCCCCGATCCAACTGCCCCTTGATCGCATCAACCGTCGCCCGTGGCGAATGCCCAGTCATCGAACCGGTATCGCCAAGGCAGAGATCGATCAATTCGTTTCCATCGACATCGACGAATCTCGCACCCGATGCACGCTCGACGAAGAGCGGATACTTCCCTGGCCACTTCGCCATCCACGACATCGGGACTCCGCCAGGCATCACCGCCTTGGCTTTTTGAAAGAGCTCACCAGATTTCGGATGAAGCGAGAGGAATCGCTCCTCTTCTTGAGCATTGAGCGTTCGAAGTCGATCTCGCTTGATCATCCGCCGAACCTATCAAGGCAGGCTAGGGCGCCTCAAAGACAAAGAGTGCTTCGAGATATTCCTCACCTTGAATCCCAAGATTCGCGGCATCAGGTGGCGCGCTCTGGGGTTCGACACAGATCCCCTCACTATCTTCCGTGTAAACGACCCACCATGGTGCATCCGATTCGATCGAGACCATCAACGCCTCATCCCACACGATCCGTGGCACACCATGCATCCCGCGAAATGCATCATCAAAAGGTCCCCGCCCTGGCTTTACGAACTCTCCGGTGGGAAGTCCATCTCTTCCTCGAACCAACATCTCTTCGGCCGAGAACTCCAACTCGGCGTTCCCACCCCGACCTAACTCACGGGCAAACCAGGGATGGATCCCAAGCCATGCCGGTAATCCGACTCCACCATCGTCATATTCGAGACTCCATCGAATGGCGTTATCGACGATCTCGATATGTTGGATGACGCTCGCACCTTCATATGGCTCTGGAAATGTGAGTCTCGCGCGGCCTTTACCTAAATCTTCCCATCCATACATGACACCGAATCCATGAAGTGCGTGCGGTGGGTCAAGGACGATCGGCAATTGATGTTCTACTCCCGACGAATCCGTGATCAGTCCATC
>JBMUDS010000017.1:0-20607 GCA_049459795.1 Candidatus Nanopelagicaceae bacterium
TGAGAACTTCGGCAGGATAGAGCGAAGAGGCTTCTCTTTTACCAAGACCAGTCAAAAAGAGAAGTCGATATCCATGTGCTGGTAATTTCGTCACTTCGTCTGGAGCACCTGTGACTCCCATATCAGCAAGGGCTTCGAGCAGACCCGCAGTATCGAGTTTCATGTCTCCGGTCTCGATGTGCAATTGGTACGAGCCCTTCGCTGATCGCGACGAACCACTCTTCTCAGTACGACTCACTCCAACGACCAAGATCTCCGCAGAGACTTTCTTGTCCGTCGCTCGTACTCGCGACTTCATTGAGGTCGAGGGCATGTTCCTCCTCCAGCGATGCTTTATCGATCCGAATTCTCAGCCATCGGCTAGGTTATTGGAGTGACTGAAGAAGTGCCATCTCGCCTCTCGCCGCTTCACGAATTCCATCTCGGGGCTCGAGCGAAACTCGCGGACTTCGGGGGATGGCTTATGCCTATCGAATACCCCGGGGGAGTCTTGGCAGAGCACGCGGCGGTGAGAGAACATGTCGGAATTTTCGATGTCTCGCATCTTGGGAAGATTTCGGTGTCCGGTGAAGGAGTGATCCCCTTCCTCAACGAACTTCTGACCAACGACCTTGATTCGATCGAATCATCTCAAGCGCAGTACACAATGTTGTTGGACGACTCAGGTGGTGTCATCGACGACATGATCGCTTACCGGGTATCGGATCGAGAAGTACTCCTGATTCCCAACGCATCCAACTCCGCAGCGGTATTCAAAGAGATCGCTTCTCGCGTGACTCCAGGAATCTCCGCGATAGATCTCCATCGTGACTTCAGCGTGATCGCCATCCAAGGTCCGGATTCACCCCGCCTCCTTTCTGCGATCGGAATCGAGCTACCGACTGATCTCGACTACATGTCCTTCATTCGCATCACCTATAAGTCGCAAGTGATCACTCTTTGTCGCACTGGATATACCGGTGAACTCGGATATGAAGTAGTGGCACCTATTGGTGATGGATTCTCGCGTGATATTTGGGATTCGCTTGTGAGCGCACTCGATAGATTCAATGGAAAGGTCGTCGGGCTAGGGGCGCGAGATACGTTGCGAACCGAGATGGGGTATGCACTACATGGTCATGAGCTCTCACGGAACATCAACCCTCTCGAAGCCGGAGTGAGTTGGGCGGTTGCGATGGGCAAGGAGAATTTCCTCGGTAAGGAATCGCTACTTACGGTCAAGAAGGAGGGTGTGAAGCGAAAGCTTGTCGCCCTGCTGGCACGAGACCGAAGCATTCCACGGTCCTGCATGAAGGTTTCACTAGACGGGCGCGAAGTCGGTTATGTCACGAGCGGCACATTCTCGCCAACCTTGAAGAAGGGAATCGCCCTCGCTCTGATAGATGGTGAGACAGCTAAGAGCCTCACATCTGATGCCACTCTCACTATTGATGTGAGGGGTCGAAGGGGTGAGTTTCAGGCGATCAAGCTGCCTTTCGCACCGTCGCATGTTCGTTGATTGATTCCACAAAGAGAACTCGTCGTTTGGTTCGACGAAGTGCGTTGAGAATCGGGCTTGCTGTGATGACTATCAGTGAGGCGGTGATGATCGATCGCGGAATATCCCACGCCATGGCAGTTAAGAAATGGAATGTGATGAAACGATCAAAGTTCTCGTCGATACCCGCACCGGGTACGAAGGAGATCGCAGTATCGCTCCCCACTACCCATGGCCACAGTTGCAGATCCATGAGGAAACCGAAAGTCATCCCCGAGATGATCGCGACGACAAAGAGCATCGCGATCTCATAACGACCACGTATCGATCGAGGTAGGGATCCGGCGAAGAGCCCGATCCAGGCGGCCGCCATGATCTGGAAGGGCAACCATGGTCCGATGCCTCCGGTGAGAACTGCAGATAAAGCCATCGAGATAGCTCCGAGTGCAAAACCGAATGTCGCACCGAAGACGCGTGCAGCCAAGATGATCAAGAACCACATCGGTTCGATGCCAACCGCACCTGCCCCTATCTGGCGTAAAGCTGCCGCGAGTGCCGCCAGCACTGCCAAGAGTGCAAGAGCACTCAACTCAACCACGCCACGGTTTATCTCGATTGCGAGGAGAACGAGCGATATCGGCACAATAAGGAAGAAGATCCAATAGTGCTGCTGCGTCAGTTGCAGGCCAAGGATGCTGTCCGGGAGATAGAACGGCCAGGTGAAAGCAGCGAGTGAAACGACTGTGGTGGCGAGAATGCCGAATCGAGCCCATGGAGAGAAGTTCAACAAGTTAGCGCTATTCATTGACTTCGAGTGCATCAATCACCTCCTTCACCGTCATCCACTTCTGAGGTGCCATGATCTTGGAGACTTGTGGTGCGAAGGGAAGACTTGATGTCAGGACCTCTCGCACTTCGCCGTCGTTGATCAGTTCGCCATCGGCGAGGAAAAGGACTCGATCTGCTAGTTCTGCCACGAGTTCGACATCATGACTGGCGATCAAGATTGCACGATTCTGCATGGCCCGTGCTCTCAACAACTCAACCAGTCGCGACTTTGCCGGGTAATCAAGTCCTCTCGTCGGTTCATCCAGAATCAAGATCCTCGGATCCGTCGCCAGCACGATGGCAAGGACCAAGGTCAAACGTTGACCCTCGGAAAGATCCCGTGGATGAGTCGAACCCACAACGCCTGGAAGTAGTTGCTCCAATGTCGCTTTGGTACTGCCGGATGGCAATCCTTGATCCCCATCGGCAAGAGCGCACTCCTCATCGACAGAACGTCCATAGAGAAGATCGCTGGGATTTTGTGGGACGAAACCGATCAGTCTCACCAACTCACTCGGCGTGAACTTCTCGGGATCCTTGCCCTCCACCTCGACTGATCCTGCGAGTCTTTTGATCACGCCAGTGGTGCTGCGAAGCAGAGTCGACTTGCCGGATCCATTCCTGCCCATCAGCGCGACGATCTCTCCCGATCGGATCTGTAGCGAGAGGTCGCGTAAAACCCTTCTCTCTCCATATCCGAAAGATGCTTGATCAAGTGAGACGAGTAACTGCCCATCTTCGCGTCGATCGCGCTCTCGTGGAACACGACCATCAAGTTTGGTGGCGAAGAGACGTCGGGCATCGCGAACGGAGAGTGGTATCTCTTCAGATTGAAGTGCTCGTGCCAGTTCCACGATCGGTGGTGCGATCTCGGCGCGCTTCATCACTTCCGAAGGTGTACCGAGAGAGACTGAACCATCACGTCCTATATGGATGATTCGATCGGAATAGTGGATGACACGTTCGAGTCGGTGTTCAGCGATCACAACGGTCACCCCAATGTCATGAACGATGCGATGCAAGATGGCAAGCACTTCTTCAGCGGCAACTGGATCAAGAGCGCTCGTCGGTTCATCCAGGAGAAGGATCTTCGGATTCATCACCAGAGCACTGCCGATTGCCACACGTTGTTGTTCACCGCCCGAGAGGGAGGCGATGGCTCGAGATCGAAGTGGCGTCAGAGCGAGAAGGTCAAGGACCTCTTCTACACGTTTTCGCATCGCACTTGGTGCAATCGCCAAGGATTCCATTGCGAAAGCGATCTCTTCTTCCACGATGTCGGTGACGAAACCATTGATGGGATTCTGTCCCACGATTCCGATGAGATGAGCAAGTTCTCCAGGACGGACATCTCTTGTTGAGATGCCATCCACTCGTATATCCCCACTCAAAATGCCGCCGGTGTGATGGGGGACCAGGCCGTTCATCAATTTGAGTGCGCTTGATTTCCCGATTCCGGTTGAGCCGATAAGTAAGACGAATTCACCCTCCCCAACCTCGAAGGTCACATCCTCGAAGACAGTCGTTTGAGAATTGGGGTAGATCAGGGAGACATTTTGGAAGGAGATCATCGTTACTTCCCCCGGTTCTCTCGGCGAAACCGTTGGGTCGAGAGGTTTATAAGCGATGAGGCCGCGAGCACTCCGATCCCCATCGATGTGATGGCGGATTCATAAGGGGAGAGGAAAAGAAGTGCAGCGATGGCGATTGAGGTAAAGAGGATCAGATTCTCGACTGACCCCCATGGATCAGGGCGGTACATGCTGCGAAACCTTCGTTGACCGAAACCACGAGATTCCATCGCTGCGGCGAGATCGAGACTTCGCTCCAAGGATTCTTCGAGGAGTGGCATTGCGATCTTTCGCCAATGTCTAAGGCCCGTGATCTGCTGCCCACGCAGTTTGCGCGCCATCGTTATCCGTTCGATGCTGGCAACCAATTGTGGAAATACGGAGGTGGAGATCGTGAGAATCAATCCGAGTTGATAGAACGCCACCGGTAGTGACCTGATCATGCGATGGGGTGAAGTCAATGTGGTCGCAGCGGCAAAGAGCGCGACCACACCAACGATCACCATGACTTCAGCCAAAGTGGAACTCAATCTCTCGAGAGTCACGGGTCCGCCGATTCGAATCCCTGAGATCCAATCCGGTAGCTGCGCCGTTGGAAGTGTGACGAGGGTGGTTCCAGGTATCGGCACGCCGATGACTATGGCGATCATCATTCGGATGGCGATGATGAGTGCAACGAAGCGCATCGCGACTGCGAAGGATCGAGACCACGGATGATCCGTCTTCAGCTCTCGGACCAGAATCGCCGATGCCACTACCAACCCTGCAGCGAACCACGCATCACCTGAGATGAAGAGCGCGATACTCAATGAGATCGCCCAGACCCACCACGCCATCGGATGCACCGGCGACCTCATGAGAGCTTTACGTTCCACGCTCTTCACATTCCTGATCAATGGCTCGTTACTTCAACAAGGATCGTGGTGTCTTGATCTCAGCACTGCATTCCTTCGCAGGATAGCCATTGACGCCACAGATGAAGCCAGAAGAGGCCGCACGTATCTTCGTCACTGCCGCTAAGACTTCCGCGCCAGTTGCGTTGAGATCGACTTGTGCACATGCCTTGATCCGTTTCGGAATACTTTCACCGCGTGGCCGTATCGCGGCCATACCAAAGTCGACGATCACTCCAATTCGTTTCTTGTTTGCCACCGCTCTCGTTCCCTTGCACAGTTTTGCGAAATCAGGAGTCATTCGCGGGGAGGCAGCGGATACTTCATCATTACTGAAAGTGTGCATCCATCCTTCTACAGAGCCATCTTTGACATTGGTGGTCGGACCGGTCATGGCAGTTGTCCATTCGGTTTCGCCAGGAGCGGCTTGAAAGTATCCCCAGTAGCGGTAACCGGTTGAAGCATGGGAGTAAGGGATGGATGAAATCTGAAAGAGAAGCGTGAGTGCGACCGAAATGATCGGTAGTGATGATTTTCTCATTGTGTTTCCTCTCAAACCTCGCTTCGTGCGAGGATCGCTTGAGAGGTCATGAAGCGATGCTGGTCAGGAAGGATGTCGCGGTCGGATATGCCCCGACGCTCGAGAGACGCCTCCTAATGCTCCGCCCCGCAGACCTCGACGGGTGGTGTGGCTTGCTCTCTGTCAGGCATTCCGACTATGACGGTTGCGGGTCAGCGCTGGATTCTCACCAGACTTCCCCTGAGCAGAGAACTTCTGTATTGAATTGTGGCGGAACAGTAGCAAGGTGAGCCGCAGCCTGATGGATTGAAGGGCTGGCCTGTTGGAGGGTTTCTGGTGCCACTTTCGAGAGGCAAGAAGGCTTGGACGAGCTGGTCTAGCACGAGAAGGTTCAAGTTGGCTCGGTCTGGCCTCTCGCCTATGGTGGCGTCATGGAATTTCGAAAACTCGGCGCAACTGGCCTCTACGTCTCAGAGATGACTTATGGAAACTGGATCACCCACGGATCCCAAGTCGAATCCGAGGTGGCGATCAAGTGTGTCCGTGCCGCACTCGATGAGGGAATCACCACCTTCGACACCGCAGATGTCTATGCCGGAACACGCGCTGAGACAGTCCTCGGTAAGGCACTCAAAGGCGTCAAGCGCGAGTCCTATGAACTCTTCACGAAGGTCTATTGGCCGACAGGTGCAGGAAAGAACGAGAGAGGCCTCTCAAGAAAGCACATCATGGAGTCGGTCCATGCAAGTCTCAAGCGACTTGGCACCGACCATATCGACCTCTATCAGGCACATCGATTCGATTTCGAGACACCCCTTGAGGAGACCTTGTCGGCATTCGAAGATCTCGTTCATTCTGGAAAGGTTATGTACATCGGTTTCTCGGAGTGGACTGCAGGTCAGATCAGCGATGCACTTCGAATCCAAAAGGATCGCGGCTACAGTCGATTCGTATCGAGCCAACCTCAATATTCGATGCTCTGGCGCGTGATCGAAAAGGAAGTCGTGCCATTAAGTGAACGTGAGGGGATCAGTCAGATCGTCTGGTCACCGATGGCCCAAGGAGTCCTAAGCGGTAAGTACAAGCCAGGAGGGAAGCCACCCAAGGGATCTCGTGCCACTGATAAGAAAGGTGGCGCCAACATGATCTCGCGCTGGATGAAGGACGAGATCCTCGCTGCGGTTCAGAAGTTGGAACCGATTGCCAAAGAGGTTGACCTCACGATGGCACAGCTGGCGCTGGCTTGGGTATTGCAGAACAAGAATGTCGCTTCTGCGATCATCGGCGCGACGAAACCTTCTCAGATCAAGGAGAACGTCAAGGCAGTCGGTGTGAAACTAGAGCCGTCTGTGATGCGCGCGATCGATGATGCGATCGGTTCACTCGCTGAACGTTCGCCCGCTGAGACTAAGAGCCCAAATCCACGAGCTTAGGGAGTTCCCTAGAAGTTACGCTCACCGCGCTTGATCTGTGGCAACGGTGCCCGCAATCGCCGAATCTGCGTTGATCGAACCCAGCCGTACATCGCTAGTCCCTTTGTCGGCTCACCTGGGAAACGACGACGAACCTCCGCTTTGATCCGCTTTCCAACGAGAACGCCCTCAAGGACTGAATAGAGCGCAACGAGATAAAGAACGATGGTCGCGCCCAATCGCACTTGGATATTCGGACTCAAACCCAAGAAGAGAAGAACCATGACGATCGGCAGAAAGAATTCTCCGATGGATCTTCGTGAATCGATGTAATTGCGTACGAATCTTCGAACCGGACCGCGATCGCGAGGCGGCAACGCACTTTCGTCGCCGCGCATGAAGGCCGCACGCTGCGCCGTTCGAACTCGACGAGCCTCTTCCTTCAACATTTTCTTCTGGATCTTGTCAGCAGCAGGAGCCAATCGAGGCACGACTCGTTCTTTCTCGGCTTCCTTACGCTTTCGCGTCGGTCGGCCCTTCTTCTCGTTCACTCAGTGCTCCCTCTCTTCGGAATCGGTCACAAGGTTACAGATCAGTCTCGGTTTGATGGCTGGTCATCTTGCTGGGGTAGAGCAAGCATCCGCTCAAGTGCCAACTTCGAGAAATGTGCAGTGTCGGCATCGACCGTAATCACGTTGACCAGTCTCCCAGCGGCGAGAGACTCCAAAGCCCAGACGAGATGAGGAAGGTCGATCCGGTTCATCGTCGAGCAATAACAGATGGTCTTGTCGAGGAAGTGCACTTCTTTCCCTGGGTTCTCTGCTGCCAATCGCTTGACCAAATTGAGCTCCGTGCCGACCGCCCACTTGGAACCTGGAGGCGCATTTCTCACGGTTGAAATGATCATCTCGGTGCTTCCAACGTGATCAGCTGCCATGACGACCTCGTGTGGGCATTCAGGGTGAACCAGGATGGAAACTCCTGGAATCTCTTGACGTCGGTCATTGACATTCTGCATCGAGAATCGTCCATGGACTGAACAATGCCCCCGCCACAAGATAACCTTCGCAGATCGGATCTGATCATCAGTAAGTCCGCCTCTGGGCTTCCATGGGTTCCAAAGGACGCAGTCATCAAGTGAGAATCCGAGCTGACGAACTGCGGTATTCCGCCCGAGATGTTGATCGGGAAGGAAGAAGATTCGTTCACCTTGATCGAGTGCCCATCGCATCGCACGTTCTGCGTTGGAAGATGTACAGATGGTTCCACCATGTTCACCGGTGAATGACTTGATCGCCGCGGAGGAATTCATGTATGTGACAGGGATGGTTCCGTTTGCGATCCCGAGTTCTTCGAAGACTTGCCAGGCATCTCGGACTTGATTGAGAGTTGCCATATCTGCCATGGAACATCCCGCTGCGAGGTCCGGGAGGATCACTCTCTGATCGGCTGAGGTCAAGATGTCTGCACTCTCAGCCATGAAATGCACGCCACAGAAGACGATCAATTCCGCATTCCGATTGTCGGCAGCGGCTTGTGCCAATTTGAAGGAGTCGCCGGTGATGTCCGCGAATTGGATCACCTCGTCGCGCTGATAGTGGTGACCGAGGATCATGACTCGATTCCCGAGCGAATCCTTCGCTGCCTTCGCCCTGGCGACCAATGAGGGGTCACTTGGCTCTGGCAATTGACCAGAGCAGGAGACGCCACGTTCACTATCGAAGTCAGGTTTGGTGCCGGCTCTCAGGAACTCAGCGAGCGAAAGCGACATAGCCAGAGTCTAGTTACTGCTTCTGAGAGATGTGATGTGAGGAACCCTCAGCTCGTGAGGGATTGAGAGGCAGAAGTGAAAGCAGAGATATACGATTACGCCATCCGGAAGCGCCCGAAAGGGACCCGAGAAGTTCATGAGACGAGTTCATGAAGATAGAAGGAGCACGATGAGCAACGAAACCGCATCCATGACAGGAGTCATTCTCACTGATGTCGCTGCGACCAAAGTTGGTTCCCTTCTTGCCCAAGAGGGTCGTGACGATCTCGTCCTCCGGATCGCGGTCCAACCAGGTGGTTGTTCTGGACTTCGTTACCAGCTCTACTTCGACGATCGAGTCGAAGAATCTGATGCAGTCTCTTCCTTCGGAACCGTCAAAGTCGTCACCGACAAGATGTCTGCGCCGTACCTCATGGGCGCAAGCATCGATTATGTGGACACGATCGAGAAGCAAGGCTTCACCATCGATAATCCGAATGCACAAGGCTCATGCGCCTGTGGCGACTCGTTCAACTAAGCGCTCTTACATACTTTCGTCCTTCGTACGTTCATATAGGCACCACTAATACTCTCTGCTGATCCTCATCCACTAGTAGCCTTCGCGCCGTGAGGATTGCCGTAGCAGGGTCAGTCGGTCGTGACCACTTGATGACCTTTCCAGGGAAGTTCACGGACTCGCTCGTTGCTGACTCTCTCGCAAAGGTCTCCCTATCCTTCCTGGTGGACGGACTTGATGTTCGCCGTGGCGGATGCGGCGCGAATATCTCCTTTGGCATGGCTGTCCTAGGACTCAATCCTGTGCTGATCGCATCGGTGGGTTCTGATTGGGTGGATTACGAGGCGTGGTTATCGCGTCATGGCGTCGATACGTCTCATGTCCGAGTCTCTGACACGCTTCATACAGCGCTCTATATGGTGACTACGGACACCGAACTCAATCAGATCGCGTCATTCTTTCCAGGGGCAATGAGTGAAGCGCGCGAGCTCGAGTTGATGCCAGTGATGGATCAGATCGGTCGATTCGACCTGGTCGTCATCTCTCCTGATGATCCTGAGGCGATGATTCGACACACAGAGACGTGCAGAAAACAAGGGATCCCTTTCGCCGCGGATCCTTCACAACAGTTGGCTCGGATGAGCGGAGAGGAGATTCGTTCATTGATCGATGGCGCCACGTATCTCTTCCTCAACGAGTATGAGCTCGCGCTCGCCATGCAAAAGACTGAGTGGAGTGATGCAGAGATCCTTGATCGTGTGGAGACTCGCGTCGTCACATTAGGAAGCAATGGAGCAAAAGTAGAACGAAAAGATGGATTCACTGTCCTTGTTGGGGTCCCACAAGAGAAGGCGAAAGTCGATCCGACGGGCGTTGGAGATGCATTTCGATCTGGTTTTCTTGCAGGCGTGGCCTGGGGGCTGAATGAGGAGCGTTCTGCTCAATTAGGTTCCATGCTTGCAACGTACGTGATTGAGACGAAAGGCACGCAGGAGTATCGATTCACTCGTGACGCCTTCGTCAACCGATTCCGCGAACGATATGGCGAGGAATCCGCAGCCGAAATCGAATCGCATCTGCGCATTCAGTAGTAGGAAAGAGGGCGAAACTAGATCTCCCGCCTCCGCTGGATATGAAAGGTTCTCTGATCGAGACGCGTTACGAGGTGTCCAGTCATCCGTGACCATGCTGAGAGGTCATGCCACGTTGCGATGTCGTCACTATGGAGCGTGAATTGTTCATCGTCCTCGAATTCTTTGAGAGCTGCTGCGAGATCTAGGATCGGTTGCGGGCATTTCTTCCCTACAGAATCGATGATTCTCATGGTTCAACCCCGTAGTTGCGGTACGAGACGAAGCAGCGCCTCTGCAAGAGGAACTACAGAGGTGAGGTTCTCGGGACGGAACTTAAGCCTTACATTCCCATGACTTAGCAGCCCCATGCGGGTGAGGACATGACTTGGCTCCAAGGCAGAGGATGAGCAAGCCGAACCCGAATCCACCAAGAATCCCTCACTCCAGAGTGCGCGTTGCAACTCTTCGCTCTGCACATAAAGAAAGGAGAGTGAGAGTCGGTCGTTCGTGCGAACACCTGCGATATCTACATCGGTGAGTAAGGAGATCTTGTTGCGGATCGTCTCATTCGCTCTCGCGATCGCCGTGTAATCCCATGTCATGAAGTCTTCAAGTGCGAGAGCAGCCATCAACGTAAGTCCGTAATTCGCGCCAAAGATCGGCATGGAGGTGTCGAGGGTGGGGAAGGGATTTTTCCATCGATAGCTCGAATTGATCGCCAGGTAATTGACCCCTCGCGGTCCGCCCCAACTGGTTGCATCAAGCACGACGGCACACCATGGAAGAGTCCCTAGGTCGAACTTTTGAAGGTCGGCAGGTAGTGCGCTTGTTGCATCGATGATGAGAGTTCCGTGAGGCAGTGTCTCTTGGGTGATTCCCGTCTCACCATTGCGAAGTTGGAAGATCGCCAAGGATTCGTCCTTCTTCGGATCCGTGATGAGGCCATCAAGCCCTAACCCATACTCGATTCGTTCGATCCCAGGGTCCAGGCCATCGATGATGGCAAGGATCTCTTTCTTCTCGATGGGGCTGAATTTGATGGAGGTGTCTTTGCTGTCTGTCGGAGAGACGGAGCCCATGATCGCGAGGTAAAAGGCCATGTAGCGATCACCAATGACGGAGAGTGATTGACGGGGGATTCCCCAGCTTTGCGCGACGACATCGAGAGAGTGCTGTAATCGAAGCGCATTCTCTCCACCGGGTCCGAGGGGCCACCTCGGATCACTATCACCGAGTGAGAAGACTTGACTGAGATTTGCGAGCGAAGCGCCGGAAAATGGAGCTAGATCCTGGAAATTCCTTGAGGAATCAGTTGTGACCGGCGACACCCATGGAACCTTACTCGCCGACTCCGACTCACGCTCCCTGGGTGGATATTCTTGCCCCCATGACTCGCCGTTTTGGTAAGCCGATTTCCCTTGCTCTTCTCGTTGGAGCCCTTTCCTTCACCACGGGATGCTCGATCGATGGCATACGTGGATTCGGATACGAAGCAGGTCTGTCCAGTGTCAATGATGCGTCATTAGGTTTATGGGAAGGCGCATGGCTTGCTGCCGCGGTCGTTGGTCTCATCACGTTGATCCTGATCCTCTGGCCGGTCGTCTTCCACCGCAAGAAGAATGAAGAGTTCCCGAAGCAAACTCAGTACAACGTCCCCGTCGAGGTCGCTTACACCGTCATTCCATTCATCATCGTGGCAGTGCTCTTCGCTTACACGGCACGAGCGCAGAACGAGATCAAGGAAGTCACTCCAGTGAGCAGTCAAAGCGAGACCGTTCATGATGTGACCGTCAATGCGATCCAGTGGTCGTGGCAGTTCACCTACGAAGATGCAGGTCCTGGCACGACTGTCACTGGTACGCCTGCAAGTCCACCAACGTTGTATATGCCGTTAGGTGAGAAGGTCAGATTCAAGATCACGGCTACTGATGTCGTCCACGGATTCTGGATTCCGGCTTTCATGATCCAGATTCAGAACATTCCGGGAGTCGAGAACCAGATCGAATTCACGGCGCAGAAGTTGGGAACCTATCCGGGCCGCTGCAACATCCTCTGTGGTCGCCAACATTCGCAGATGCTCTTTGATGTAGAGGTCGTGACTCCGAGTGAGTACCGCGCCTATCTCGATTCGTTACGAAGCGCCGCAAACGCTGACGAATCGACCGATGCTGTAGAAGAAGGAGCCGACGCATGACAACCTACGCAACGAGGCCAGTAGATGGCCTTGAGATGGCGAATCGAGCACCCGCTCTAAAGCCAACGTCCAAAGGTTCTATCGTCCGCAAACTGTTGACCACGACTGATCACAAGACGATCGGGCATATGTATCTCGTGACCTCCTTCGCGTGGTTCTTGATCGGTGGCATCCTTGCTCTCTTCATTCGCGCTGAATTGACCAGGCCCGGTCTGCAATTCATGAGCGTCGAGCAGTACAACCAGATCTTCACGATGCACGGCACCATCATGTTGCTAATGTTTGCGACGCCACTCTTCGTCGGCTTTGCGAATGTAATCATGCCGTTACAGATCGGTGCAGCGGATGTGGCTTTCCCCCGAATGAACATGCTCTCGTACTGGCTCTACTTCTTCGGCAGCTTGATGGCGACTGCCGGCTTCCTCGCACCGGGAGGCGCAGCCTCGTTCGGATGGACGGCATATGCGCCACTCTCTCGGGTCGAGTACTCACCAGGAATCGGTGCAGATCTTTGGATTGTAGGACTTGCAGTTGGTGGTCTTGGCACCATCCTCGGCGGCGTCAATTTCCTCACCACGATCTTCACGATGCGTGCTCCAGGAATGACGATGTTCCGAATGTCGATCTTCACCTGGAACGTACTGCTCACTTCGATCTTGATCCTTCTTGCCTTTCCACCGCTAGCCGCTGCTCTCCTGGCTCTCGAGTCGGATCGTCTCTTCGGATCGCACATCTTCGATCCTGCGAATGGCGGCGCGCTCCTCTGGCAGCACATCTTCTGGTTCTTCGGTCATCCGGAGGTCTATATCTTGGCGCTTCCGTTCTTCGGAATCGCATCTGAGATCCTGCCGGTATTTAGCCGGAAACCGATCTTTGGATATAAGGGTTTGATTGCGGCGACGATAGCGATCGCTGCGCTATCGGTAGCTGTTTGGGCGCACCACATGTTCGCAACAGGACAAGTTTTGTTGGGCTTCTTCTCCTTCATGACCTTCTTGATCGGAGTCCCAACTGGAGTGAAATTCTTCAACTGGATCGGAACGATGTGGCGCGGCTCGATCACGCTTGAGACTCCGATGCTCTGGGTGATCGGATTCCTCATTACATTCCTCCTTGGTGGCCTCACCGGAATCATCTTGGCCAGCCCACCACTTGATTTCGCAGTATCTGCTTCTTACTTCGTCGTGGCCCATTTCCACTACGTCCTCTTCGGGACCGTAGTCTTCGCGATGTTCGCAGGTTTCTATTTCTGGTGGCCGAAGTTCACAGGTCGGATGCTCAATGAGCGACTCGGAAAGATCCATTTCTGGATCCTCTTCGTTGGTTTCCACACCACCTTCTTGATCCAGCACTGGCTAGGGATCAAAGGCTTCCCACGACGATATGCAGATTACTTGGCAACGGATGGCTTCACTTTCATGAACATGGTCTCGACCGTGGGGGCAGCCCTGCTCGCTATCTCGATGATCCCATTCGCTATCAATCTCTGGATCACTCGAAATGCTCCGAAGGTCAATGTCGATGATCCATGGGGATATGGCGCATCGTTGGAGTGGGCGACCAGTTGTCCGCCACCACGTCATAATTTCCATAGCATTCCCCGGATTCGTTCGGAGCGTCCTGCATTCGATCTCCGATATCCCCATATCACCACTGAGAAGTTAGGACACTGATCGATGAGATTCGGTTGGCAGCTCTTCGGATTCCTGACTCTCTTCTACGCGATCGTCACCTTGGTCTACTGGCAACAAGGTGGAGAGGTTGTTGGACTGACTGCGCTCCCGCTCAGTGCTGGACTTGCCGGCATCATCGCCTTCTATTTCTGGTTCACACAGCGAAGAGTTGGCAACAATCTCCCGGAGGATCGCCTTGAGGCAGAGATCGCAGAAGGCGCAGGCGAGATCGGATTCTTCCCGCCCTACTCATGGTGGCCACTAGCGATCGGTTTCACCTCTACCTTGACGGCGCTTGGATTGATCATCGGATGGTGGCTCTTTTTGATTGGCGTCGGTGCTCTGGTCCTTTCAGTGATGGGAATGGTCCTGGAGTATGAAAAGCCCGAATATCAAGACCACTAGCAACATCAATACCATGAACGACGGAGATCGACAGATACATGTCTGAACGTCCGCGAGCGACGATCCTAGAGACCGGCGATAAGTTTCTGATCGGTGCTGAGATTGTGATCGATGCTCCGCCACGATTGATCTTCGACATTCTTGCTGATCCGCAGAAGCATTCACTGATCGATGGCTCTGGCAGCGTCAAGCGGCTGCTCTCTGGTCCGAAGCGGCTATACAAGGGAGCGAAATTCGGAATGGCGATGCACGTCAAAGTGCCTTACCGAGTGACGAATGAAGTCATCGCTTTCGACGAGGATCGCCAGATCGCGTGGCGCCACTTGATGAGGTGGGAATGGCGATATGAGTTGGAACCCACAGGCGACGGAAAGACCTTGGTGCGGGAATACTTCGACGGACGCCCTGCAAGGTCACGTCGTTGGCTGGAGATGACCGGAGCGCTCAAGGCGAACCCGATCATGATTGCAAAGACGCTTGTGCGTCTGAAAGAGGCAGCCGAGAACCGTTAGTGGTGCTCGATCTCCTTCAACTCATCGACAGTCGGCTTAGCCACTTGCTCTGCCGCAGCTGCAGACCAACGAGCACGAATCCTGTTTCTAATGCCTCGAGGCAAAGCAACACCACGGTCATCGCTCTCGGGGGCAAGGAGCGGAGGTAATTGCTCATGTTGAGTCAAGGTATACGCCTTCTCTGGTGAGAGTGGCGTATGTACTTCGATGAATTCACCGTGGGGGAGCATGACAAGTCGTCCGCTCTCCTTACCGTGAAGGACCATCTCACGATCCGCGCGCTGTAGCGCAAGACAGATTCGCTTCGTCACGACGAATGCGATCGGAGGCAGAACGAACACTCCGATTCGGCTGAACCACATGATCTGATTGATGGAGAGATCGAAATGAGTGGCCAGTAGATCGTTACCGCCGTTGATGAGCGTCACCAGCATGAATGTGAGCGACATGGCGCCAATCGCAGTGCGATTCGGGTTGTTGCGTGGTCGATCAAGGAGGTGGTGCTCTCGCTTATCGCCGGTGATCCAACTCTCGATGAATGGATAGAGTGCCATCAAAGTGAAGAGGATGCCTGGCACTATCAATCCTGGGATCAATATGTTCCACGAGATCGTTATTCCGAGAGCATGGGTCTCTATCGGCGGAGCCATACGAACGAGACCATCCAGCCATCCCATATACCAGTCAGGCTGCGAGCCCGCTCCGATCTGAGCGGGTGTATATGGTCCGTAGACCCAAATGGGGTTGATCTGCGCTACGGCACCAAGGAAGGCAGTGAAACCGAAGACGATGAAGAAGAAGCCTCCCGCTTTCGCCATATAGACAGGAAGCAGTGGGTAGCCCACGACATTCCGCTCAGTCCTTCCGGGACCTGGATATTGAGTGTGCTTCTGGTACCAGACCAGCATCAAATGTGCCGTGATGAGAGCAAGGAATATGCCAGGGATCAAAAGTACGTGGGCGACATAGATTCGAGGAATGAATAACTCCCCAGGGAATGCGCCACCGAAGACGAAGTATGAGATGTAGGAACCAACCACAGGAATGGCTTGCATGATCGCCTCTGCGATACGGATACCGGTACCTGAGAGGAGATCATCAGGGAGCGAGTAACCCAAGAAGCCTTCGACGATCCCTAGAGTTAGGAGACCTACTCCGATGATCCAGTTCATCTCACGTGGCTTTCGGAATGCTCCAGTGAAGAAGACGCGGAGTAAGTGAGCAACCATCGCCGCGAGGAAGATCAATGCAGCCCAGTGGTGGATCTGACGCATCAAGAGACCGCCACGAACATCGAATGAGATGTGAAGGGCGGAAGCGTATGCGGCGGACATGTGCACGCCTTGAAGCGGTTCATAAGAACCTTCGTACTCGACCTCACGCATCGATGGGTCGAACCAGAATGTGAGGAAGGTGCCGGAGAGAAGCAAGATGATGAAGGAGTAGAGCACGATCTCACCTAGCATGAATGACCAGTGATCCGGGAAGACCTTCGTCAGGGTCTTCTTCATCCACTTGGCGGCGCCAGTCCGCTCGTCTACATAGTTTGCTACCGCGCCGGCAGCTCGCTCACGTGCTTTCATCCTGAATCACGCCCCCAGAAACTAGGTCCTACAGCTTCGTTGAATGGTGCCTTTGCAATCAGATATCCATCAGCATCCACTGTGATCGGAAGCTGAGGGAGTGGTCTCGCTGCAGGCCCAAAGATGACTTCTGCCGCCCTCGTCACATCGAAAGTCGATTGGTGACAAGGACAGAGGAGATGTTTCGTACTCTGCTCATAGAGGGCTACAGCACAACCCATATGAGAACAGATCTTCGAGAAGGCGATTATTCCCTCGTATGTCCACGAAAGGCGCTCGGCATCAAGGTTGAACTCCTCTGGACGGATTCGAATCAGAAGCAAAGCATCCTTCGCGATGTCATTGAGGGTTCGCTCGCGTCCTTCCGGAAGTTCTGGCAGAACCTGTGCAACTGCACCCACTTCTAGGTCAGAAGGGCGAATCGGACGATAAGCAGGGTCTGTGAGTAGTCGAGTTCCTTGGCGCCAATTCGTCTCGTTGAGCTCGTCGCCAGGAAGTGGACCAAGATCTCGAAGCAGTAAGAGAGGGGAGAGTCCGACAAGTCCAAGTGAGAGACCAAGGGTTCGTTTGATCAAAGTCCTTCGGCCGAGCCCCGCGGTAGCGCCTTGCTCCTTGACCGTCGCGACGAAAGCGGCACGATCTTCATCCTTCGACCGTTGTTCCTTGCGAACATCGATCACTTCATGATCTGGCATCAGAGTCTTCGCCCAATGCACGGCGCCCATCCCGATGAAGAAGAGCGCAATTGCAAGCCCAAGCCCGAGGAAGAGTTGGTGAGCATTGGTGGTACCCATGATGGGTAGGAAGATCAATTGATCTTGTGGGATACCGACATATGCATAGATGAAAAGCAGAGTGCCGATTGCAGAGGTGAGAAAGAGGATCGCTACTTGTCGTTCAGCTCGTTTTGCAGCGACGAGATCGGTATCGGCTTTGCGATGAACGTGAGCAGGCAATCCCGGATCTTGTATCGGTTGAATCGACATCGGCTACCTCGCCTTCGAGGTGAGCCAGACGGCGACACCGATGAGGAGGCCAAGACCAAGCGTCCACGCGAGCAGACCTTCGGTGACCGGACCAACTCGACCGAGAGTCGCGCCACCTAAGGAGGGTTCGTTTTCGACTGCCTTGATCCACTTGATGATGTCTAACTTCTCTTGTGGCGTTACGACCTTGTCTCCGAAGATCGGCATCGCTTGTGGGCCGGTGATCATCGCTGCATAGATGTGCTTTGGCTCGACTCCCATGACAGTCGGTGCGTATTTGCCACGAGTGAGTGCACCACCTTGGCCAGCGAGGTTGTGGCACATCGCGCAGTTGTTGCGGAAGAGAGTTCCGCCAGATGCCGCATTACCGTCACGTTCCCACGAGAGTTGCTCATTGGTGACCGCTTCAGGTCCTGGCGCTAAAGAACCGACATATGCAGCAAGAGCAGCGGTTTCTGCTTCGTCGTAGACCGGAGCTTTGCGCGCTGCTTGCTGGCTCATATCCGCCATCGGCATACGACCTGTCGCTACTTGGAAATCAACTGAGGCGCTACCTACGCCGATGAGTGATGGTCCAGCGCCAGCTCCCTCGGCATTGAGACCATGACATGAGGAGCAGCCGCGTGCGAATATCTCTCGACCTTCCTTGATCAACGTGCTCTTATCGGCCGAGATGGCCGCTGGTTGTGCGGCGATGGCATCGGCCGCTGCATTCGCAGCAGTGAAGATCCCAGCAGCTGCAAAGAGCCCAAGGACAAGCAAGAGCGGACGAGCGAACCTGTGGTTACGCCATCTCGACAGTCGAGCCACTGATGTTCTCCTTAACTTCTTTTACTTGACGAGGTAGATCGCGGAGAAGAGCGCGATCCACACGACATCGACGAAGTGCCAGTAATACGAAACCACAATCGCCGTTGTCGCCTGACGATGACCGAAGCGACCGGCGCGGAAAGTACGGATCAATACGATGAGGAACGCAATCAAGCCTCCGGTTACGTGCAGACCATGGAAGCCAGTGGTCATGTAGAAGACGGAACCGTATGGTGAGGAGGAAAGACTCACACCTTCTGAGACCAATTTCGCATATTCATAAACCTGTCCACCGATGAAGACCGCACCCATAAGGAATGTCAGCGCGAACCATTCACGCATGCCCCACTTGCTCCACTGCATCAAGGAACCGGTTCGACGCGCTTGGAAACGTTCAGCAGCGAAGACTCCGAATTGGCAGGTGACAGAGGAGAGAACCAGGATGGTCGTGTTGATGGCTGCAAATGGAATATCAAGGAGTGCGGTCGACTCCGCCCAAATCTCCGGCCCCTGTACCGCACGCGTCGTGAAGTACATGGCGAAGAGAGCTGCGAAGAACATCAACTCGCTTGAAAGCCAGACGATGGTTCCGACTGCGACGATATTGGGACGATTGACCTTCACGCCAGGGGCGACGACCGTCTGCGACATGGGGTGGATTATTCCCCATGTGCTTCACTTTCCGTGGTGCTAGGAAGGGTCTAGGACCTTGAAAGGTGAGTGGCGCTCGCCACTTTTTCCCTGAGGATTTTTCTGGGAGAGAGGGCGAAGATTTCGACCATTAGACTCATGGCATGGCCTCGATGGACCAGAGCTCAGCTACTCAATTGACCTATCAAGGGTCCTCACAGACATTGAGATTCGCGGTCTATTCGGACGATGTGACAGTGAGAGAAGCGATCGTTAAGGCGCTCGGGAAACGGGTCTCGTCGGCTCATCCAGAACATGAGATATACCACTTCGCCACTGGCGTCGCATTGAAGGAGTTTGCCCGAAGCAAGAAGGGTGCGGACCTTTACATACTTGATGGTGAAGCCGTGCCTGAGGGGGGAATGGGGATCGCCAGGCAGTTGAAGGACGAAATCTTCAATTGTCCGCCAACGATGGTGATCATGGGTCGCGCTCAAGACGCGTGGCTAGCGGGATGGTCTGGCGCGGATGCTGTCCTTACCCATCCGATCGATCCCTTCACTCTTGCTAAGAGCGTCGCTCAAGTCCTCAGCTAATCGGAACCGCATCGAAGCAGCGCTCGCCCTTGGCATAGACCAAGCGACAGCATCATCGATCCAGATCAATTCAACGTCTCCCTCAACGAGACGAGAAAGTTTCTCGCTCTCTTCGTAGTTTCCTGAGGGAATGACAGATCCATCGTCGACGACGTGCTCTCCCATACTTCGAATTCGATGAATCACATCATCGAAGGTTTGTTGTTCGACATCAGGCATCACCATCGAAGCAGCGAGTTTTCCGAAGCGGATCAGGAGCAGGTCACTACCCTTTCGGATCACCATCTCAGGAATGCGTGAGAGGGAGCGAATCTCTTGTCCTCGCCCGACGCCACGCGCGAATGCAGAGAGGCGATGTCGAATCAAAAGAGCGTCTTCAAATCGCTCATCAAGGGCAAGATCAGACATCTTCTTTCGAAGTTCCGATTCGACACGAGATGCATCGCCATGAAGGAACTCCCGCACCTCTGTCGCAACACTTGCATATGAGTCAGTCGACTGCGCACCTACACAAGGGGCATCACAACGATGCATCTCGAAGAGGGCACAAGGTGATGCCAACTTCATGGACTTCGGAGTGATAGTTATCGTGCATTGGCGCAGTTTCGTCACCTCATAGATCGCTTCCTTAGCGAACTCCGCCTCATCCACGCCACTGAATGGGCCGGCCCATCCAGCGTCATCAATCAGCGATTGATGGTTACGGGTTGTGACAAGACGCGGAAATCCCTCAGAACTCAATTTCAGCCACACCTTCTTTTCCGGGAACTTGGAGCGTCGGTTATAACGTGGCTTGAGCGATTGGATCATGCGTATCTCTCGTATCTCGGCCTCAGTCACGGTCGGAGTGACGATTGCTTCGATGCGGACCGCTATTGCGATCATCTCGAGGACGCGGCTGCGTGCTTCCGAATTCGAGAAATAGGAGCGCACACGTGACGCGATGTTCTTGGAGACTCCGATGTAGAGCGCTTCATCGTCGGGGCCTCTGAAGATGTAGATCCCTGGGGAGCGCGGTAGACCTTGAAGCAGATGACGTTTCGCCTGCTGGGCAGGGGTGAGGCGTTGCGAGAAATCGATCAAGTCTTCGATCGTGCTGACGCCAAAGGTGCCAAGACGCTCGATCAATCCATGGAGGACATCGACAGTGGCTTTCGCATCGTCGAGTGCTCGGTGG
>JBMUDS010000018.1:0-19340 GCA_049459795.1 Candidatus Nanopelagicaceae bacterium
TGTTGATGGATGCGATCTTGAAGCTCCATGATCAGATCAAGAACTCCAAGCTCGGTATCAATCGCATCGATGCGGCGAAAGCGGCAGAAGAGGCAGCGCTTGCAGCCACCCCAACCCTTCAAATGAAGGGATTGCTCGCATGAGTGCTGATCTGACCAACGAGAAGAATGGCATGTTCGGTGTCAAAGGCACCGGAGATACCTCAGGTTATGGCGGACTCGTTCGTTCTGCGACGCAACCAGGATCAAGTCAGCGTCCTTACGGTTCCTATTTTGATGAAGTCGCTGATGAGTTAGAGCGTGCTTACCCACTTTTTTCTGATGCAATCGAGAAAGTCGTCGTCGATCGCGGTGAACTGACATTGCATATCAAGCGCGAACGTCTTGTCGAAGTCGCCCGGATCCTTCGCGATACGCCATCGCTTCGATTCGAGATGTGCATGGGTGTCAGTGGCG
Organism: Candidatus Nanopelagicaceae bacterium; assembly: GCA_049459795.1. Lineage (GTDB taxonomy): Bacteria > Actinomycetota > Actinomycetes > Nanopelagicales > Nanopelagicaceae > SYAN01. The sequence goes on from JBMUDS010000018.1 coordinate 456, forward strand.
TCCACTACCCAGAAGAGAAAGGTCGCGAGCTACACGCGGTCTACCCACTGCTCTCGTTGACCAACAATCGTCGGGTTCGTCTTGAGGTCTCGGTTCCAGAGAGCGATCCACACATCCCATCGCTCGTCGAAGTATGGGCAGGTAATAACTGGAACGAGCGCGAGACTTATGACATGTTCGGGATCATCTTCGATGGACATCCCGCACTCACTCGCATCTTGATGCCAGATGATTGGCCCGGCCACCCGCAACGCAAGGACTATCCACTCGGTGGAATCGATGTCGAATACAAGGGAGCAGTCATCCCCGCTCCAGATCGTCGAAGGTCATATCAATGAGCACTACAGATACGACAAGAGGATCCATGCACGATCCATACGCCTCATCTCGCGAGACGACGGAGGGAACCGTCTACTCCGTCACCGGTGGCGATTGGGATCAGACTGCGACCGAGATCGGCGAGAGCAAAGAAGAGCGTGTCGTCGTCAACATGGGACCGCAGCATCCATCGACTCATGGCGTCCTTCGTCTCATGCTCGAACTCGATGGCGAGACCGTCACTGAATGTCGTTGCGGTATCGGGTATCTCCATACCGGTATCGAGAAGAACTGTGAATTCCGCACCTGGACCCAAGGCGTCACATTCGTCACCCGCATGGATTATTTGGCCCCGATCTTCAATGAGACCGCTTACTGCCTTGGCGTAGAGAAGCTCCTTGGAATCACTGAAGATGTGCCCGAGCGAGCGACAGTGATCCGCGTGATGATGATGGAGTTCAATCGCATCTCCTCACACATGGTCGCGCTCGGTACTGGCGCACTCGAACTCGGCGCACTCTCACCGATGCTCTTCGCATTCCGTGAGCGCGAGAAAGTCCTCGATATCTTCGAGATGATCTCTGGTCTCCGAATGAATATGGCCTATGTCCGTCCTGGTGGCGTGGCACAGGATCTTCCAAGTGGTGCGACAACCAAGATCCGCGAGATCGTCAAAGACCTTCGCAAGAACTTCAAAGATAACGAGACGCTTCTCGTTGGAAACTCGATCTGGATGAAGCGAACCAAGGATGTCGGTTATCTTGATCTTGCAGGTGCGACCACACTCGGTGTCACCGGCCCCGTCCTTCGTGCAACTGGACTTCCATGGGATCTTCGAAAGACCCAGCCATATTGTGGCTATGAGGATTACCAATTCGATGTCATCACTGCAACGGGTGGCGATAGCTATGCCCGCTTCCTCATCCGAATCCAAGAACTCGAGCAATCACTTCGGATCATCGAACAGTGCGCCGACAAACTCGACAAACTCGATGGTTCACCCGTGATGGTCGCAGATAAGAAGATCGCATGGCCGGCGCAATTGGCGCTTGGTGGCGATGGACTCGGTAATTCACTTGACCATATCCGCCAGATCATGGGTCAATCGATGGAGGCGTTGATCCATCACTTCAAACTCGTTACTGAAGGCTTCCGCGTCCCAGCGGGCCAGGTCTACAGCGCAGTCGAATCACCGCGTGGCGAACTCGGCGTTCACCTCGTCAGCGATGGCGGCACACGTCCCTTTAGAGTCCACTTCCGTGAACCTTCCTTCAACAATCTCCAATCGACCGCAGCAATGGTCGAAGGTGGCCAGATCGCCGATGTCGTCGCAGCTGTCGCATCGATCGATCCTGTGATGGGGGGAGTCGATCGCTGATGTTCACCGAAGAACATGAAGCCGTGATGGATTCCATCATCAAGCGCTACCCACGATCCCGCTCAGCGATCATGCCGTTGCTCCATTATGTGCAATCGATCGAAGGCTATGTCACCCAAGAAGGCATCGAGCGGATCGCGGTCAAACTCGATCTCGAGACCGCTGAGGTCAATGCCGTTGCCACCTTCTATACCCAGTACAAGCGAAAGCCAGTCGGCGAATATCACGTCGGTGTCTGCACCAACACGCTCTGCGCGATCATGGGTGGCGATGAGATCTATAAGTCATTGCTTGAGCACCTTGATATCGAAAACGATGGCGTCACACCGGATGGGAAAGTCTCGGTCGAACATATCGAGTGCAACGCGGCATGTGATTACGCCCCTGTCGTGATGGCGAATTGGGAGTTTTACGACAACCAGACGCCGCATAGCGCGAAGGGTCTTGTCGATTCGATGCGGCAAGGAAATCCACCAGCGCCGACCCGAGGCCCGAATCGTCTCGTCACCTGGAAGGAAGCGTCACGCGTCCTTGCCGGGCTCAACGATGGACTTGCGAATGAAGGTGTTCAAGCGGGAGAAGCGACTTTGTTGGGTTTACGTCTTGCTCAAAAGTCGCAGAAAGAAAAAGGTGAGATCTGATGGCAACATTGACACCAGTCCTCTCTGCTTTCTGGGATCAGAAGGATTCATTCACCATCGACGGCTATAAGCGCAATGGTGGATACAAGGCGGTAGCGAAAGCACTTGATATGGATCCTGATGCGATCATCCAAATGGTCAAAGACTCAGGGTTACGTGGTCGAGGCGGCGCAGGCTTCCCAACCGGAATGAAGTGGGGCTTCATCCCACAAGGCGATAACAAAGAGCATTACCTCGTCGTCAATGCAGATGAATCCGAGCCAGGTACTTGCAAAGACACACCTCTTCTTCTTGCTAATCCTCATGTCCTCGTCGAAGGCGTGATCATCGCTTCCTATGCGATCCGTGCCAACCATGCATTCATCTATATAAGAGGTGAAGTGACCCATGTGATTCGCCGCGTCCAACAAGCGATCGACGATGCCTACAAGGCAGGACTATTGGGCAAGAACATCCTTGGCAAAGGATTCGATCTCGAGCTCGTCCTTCACGTCGGTGCAGGTGCATATATCTGTGGCGAAGAGACAGCGCTCCTTGATTCTCTCGAAGGATTCCGTGGCCAACCACGTCTTCGTCCGCCATTCCCTGCGATCGCAGGTCTCTACGCTCGTCCAACGGTGGTGAACAATGTCGAATCGATCGCCTCGGTTCCATCCATCATCGATAAAGGCGCAGAGTGGTTCGCTTCTATGGGAACCGAGAAGTCGAAGGGCTACACCCTCTATTCACTCTCGGGTCATGTGAAGAACCCAGGTCAATTCGAAGCGCCTCTTGGCATCACGCTCCGTGAATTGATCGATATGGCAGGCGGAATCCGAAGTGGCCACAAACTCAAGTTCTGGACTCCAGGCGGATCATCGACTCCGATGTTCACCGATGAGCACCTTGATGTGCCACTCGATTATGAAGGTGTAGCAGCGGCAGGTTCCATGCTTGGGACGAAAGCGCTTCAGATCTTCGATGAGACGACATGCGTAGTTCGCGCAGTTCTTCGTTGGACTGAGTTCTACAAGCATGAATCCTGCGGAAAGTGCACGCCATGCCGTGAAGGAACCTGGTGGTTGGTGCAAGCGCTCAAGAACCTTGAGAACGGTCAAGGAAGCGAAGCCGATCTCGACAAGCTACTCGATCTTTGCGACAACATCATGGGTCGCTCTTTCTGTGCCCTTGCTGATGGTGCTGCAAGTCCGATCATTTCGTCACTCAAGTACTTCCGTCAGGAATATCTCGATCACTTGAGCAATGGTGGCTGTCCATTCGATCCCCATGCTTCGACAGTATTCGCAACTGCTGGAGCTGCCCGATGACCATCCAAGAGATCGCAACTACGGAAGAGAGTGCTGTCGAAATGGTGACTCTCACCATCGATGGTTTCGAAGTGAGCGTCCCGAAGGGAACCCTGGTCATTCGAGCCGCCGAGAAACTTGGTATCCAGATCCCGCGTTTCTGTGACCATCCACTCCTTGATCCGGTCGGCGCTTGCCGCCAATGTCTCGTCGAGATCGAGATCAATGGAAGAAAATTCCCAAAGCCACAAGCATCCTGCACCATTCCGGTCGAACCAGGCATGGTGGTCAATACTCAATTGACCTCTCCGGTCGCTGAAAAGGCGCAAGAGGGAATCATGGAACTCTTACTCATCAACCACCCACTCGATTGCCCGGTCTGCGATAAAGGTGGCGAGTGCCCATTGCAGAACCAAGCGATGAGCAATGGTCGTGGTGAGTCACGTTATGAAGGAAAGAAGCGGACTTTCGAGAAGCCGATCAACATCTCCTCTCAAGTGCTTCTCGATCGCGAGCGATGCATCCTCTGTGCACGTTGTACCCGATTCTCAGAGCAGATCGCAGGCGATCCGTTCATCACTCTCAATGAACGTGGTGCGCTACAACAAGTAGGCATCTACGAGAAGGAACCATTCGAGTCATATTTCTCTGGAAATACAGTCCAGATCTGTCCTGTCGGCGCACTCACCGGCGCTTCCTACAGGTTCCGCGCTCGTCCATTCGATCTCGTCTCCACGCCATCTGCATGTGAGCACTGTGCCTCGGGTTGTGAGATGCGCACCGATGTCCGTCGTGGCAAGACACTTCGTCGACTCGCTGGTGATGATCCAAGCGTCAATGAAGAGTGGAATTGCGATAAGGGTCGATGGGCATTCAAGTACGCCCAATTCGAACGCATCACTACGCCGATGATCCGTGATGAGGATGGAGAACTTCGCGAAGCTTCATGGCCTGAGGCACTCGCACATGCAGCGAATGGACTTGGTGCCAATCGCGCCGCAGTACTCCTCGGTGGTCGTGCGACTTTGGAAGATGCATATGGGTATTCGAAGTTCGCGCGTATCGCACTCGGCACCAACAACATCGATTTCCGTGCTCGAACCACGAGCGATGAGGAGCGCGAGTTCTTAGCAAGCACAGTCGCCGGATCGAAGGTCACCTATCGTGATATCGACAAGGCCGATCATGTACTTCTCGCTGGTTTCGAGCCTGAAGAGGAATCACCGATCGTCTTCCTTCGCATTTTCAAGCAGGTAAGGAAGCGCGGCCTCACCGTCACTGCGATCGCGCCGTTCACCACTCGTGGCAACGAGAAGTTGAAGGCGAGAGTGATCAAGAATGTCGGCAATGAAGTAGCAGATATCGCATCTGTCGCACTCACTGCGAAGTCAGTGATCTTCGTCGGCGAGCGACTTTCAGAGGTACCTGGCGCACTCTCGGCAGCGAAGGCACTTGCGGAGAAGAGCGGTGCCAAGCTTGCATGGATCCCACGTCGCGCTGGTGAGCGTGGCGCACTCGAAGCAGGTGCGATTGGAAACCTTCTCCCTGGTGGCAGACCTGTTGCTGATGTGCAAGCACGTGTCGATATCCAGACAGCTTGGTCGACTCCGCTTCGTGCAGTGACACTTCCGACCGAACCAGGGCTCTCGACGACACAGATCCTTGATGCAGTCCATCAAGGAGAGATCGATGCGCTCCTTGTCGGCGGCGTCGATCCATTCGATATCTCCCATGATGCGATCGAAGGACTTCGTAAGGCATTCGTCGTCAGCCTCGAGATTCGTCAGAGCACTATGACAGAAGTCGCAGATGTGATCTTGCCGGTCGCTGCCGTGATCGAGAAGAGCGGATCGTTCGTCGATTGGCAGGGAAGTGCTCGCGCCTTCGAAGTAGCGGTCACCGATTCCTTGCAACGAAGCGACCTTCGAATCCTTTCGATGCTTGCAGATGAGATTGGTAAGCCGATCGATCTTCCGACCGTTGCGAAGGCGGCGAGTGAATTGGCTTCGCTCAAAGATTGGGATGGCGCGAAGGCGAACTTCGCCCCGGTCGCATCGATCTCATTCAAAGCTCCGACCGAGAATCAAGCGATCCTCACCTCACATCGCTTGCTCCTTGATCAAGGAACGTTGCAAAGTCATGAACCGAACCTTGCCGGCACTGCACATAAATCAGTCGTGATGATCTCGCAAGATCGCGCGGAACGACTTGGCGTAAAGGATGGCGATCTCGTCAAGGTCTCCAACGACCATGGTTCAGTGACGCTTCCGGCGAAGATCTCCGATATCGATTTCCGTGCGGTCTGGATCCCAAGGAACTCGAACGATTCACGGCCACTCGTTGAGTTGAGGAAGACGACCCATACCTTGGTTACGGTGGTGAAGGCATGACGACTGCAGATCTGATCGCAATGGATCCAGGATGGCTGATCGCCATCAAGGCACTTCTCGTCTTCGCGATCTGTGTCCTTATGACACTCTTCGCGATCTGGGCAGAGCGCCGCGTCGTCGCGCGTATGCAGATGCGACTTGGCCCGAACCGAGTCGGAAAGTTCGGTCTCTTACAGAGCCTTGCTGATGGCGTGAAGCTCGCCTTCAAAGAGGATCTCATCCCGAAAGCAGCCGACAAGATCGTCTTCATCCTTGCTCCCTTGATCAGCGTCTCGGTCTGTTTCCTCGCTTTCGCGGTGATCCCAATGTCAGGCCCAGTCACCATGTTCGGCCGAGAGACTGCGATGCAGCTCACCGATTTCCCAGTAGCAGTCCTCTATATCCTCGCAGCGACTGCGATCGGTGCCTACGGCATCATGCTCGCGGGTTGGTCTTCAGGTTCTACCTATCCACTTCTTGGTGGACTTCGCTCCACTGCACAAGTGATCTCCTATGAACTTGCGATGGGACTCTCGCTCGTTGCAGTCTTCATCTATGCAGGTTCGATGTCGACATCAGAGATCGTCGCGGCACAGGATCAATTTTGGTTCGCAGTCGTCCTCTTTCCATCCTTTGTCATCTATGTGATCTCAATGGTCGGTGAGACGAACCGCGCACCATTCGATCTTGCTGAGGCAGAAGGTGAGCTCGTTGGCGGATTCCATACCGAGTACTCATCGCTCAAGTTCGCACTCTTCTTCCTTGCCGAGTACGTCAACATCATCGCAGTCTCCGCGCTCGCATCGACACTCTTCCTTGGTGGCTATAGCGCGCTTCCTGGTCTTGGCTTCACTGAGGCATGGCTCGGTGGTTGGTTCACCATGGTCTGGTTCTTCGCGAAGGTCTTGCTTTTCTTCTTCTTCTTCATCTGGCTCCGCGGCACATTGCCACGGCTTCGCTATGACCAGTTCATGAAGTTCGGTTGGAAAGTCTTGATCCCAGCATCCTTGGTCTGGATCATGATCGTCGCGACACTTCGCACTCTTTCAAGCGAAGGTGCATCACAGACCGTGATCGGTGGCTTCACTCTCGGCATCGTCCTCTTGGTCCTTGCCGGCACTTCCATCTACGAGAAGAGCAAAGCGAAAGCGCAAGAACGTGCTTACGACATAGGCGAGATGCCAGAGCCTTCATTCCCAGTCCCACAGATGCCATCTCAAGCTTCAGAGAAGGGAATCGTTTCATGAGCGATCAGAGCAATCACGAGATGAACCCGATCTCACGCGGTGATTCCGAGATCGAGCCGCTACGACGTGCAGAGAGTGAGACGCGCGATGTCGCTGACAAGGGCGTCGCTGGACTCTTCGGTCATATCAAGGGTTTCTGGGTCACCTTCCGCACCATGTTCAAGAAGGTGAATACTGTCGAATACCCAGAGGTGAAAGAGCCGACTGCGCCACGATTCCATGGCCGCCACCAACTCAATCGCCATCCCGATGGCCTTGAGAAGTGCATCGGTTGCGAACTCTGCGCTTGGGCATGCCCTGCAGATGCGATCTATGTCGAAGGCGCCGATAACACCGAAGCAGAGCGTTACTCGCCAGGAGAGCGCTACGGAAAGGTCTATCAGATCAATTACCTTCGTTGCATTTTCTGTGGTCTCTGCATCGAAGCATGCCCGACTCGTGCACTCACGATGACCAATGAATACGAACTTGCAGACAACTCACGTGGCAAGTTGATCTTCGAGAAGGATGACCTCTTGGCGCCACTTCGTGCTGGGATGTTGCCACCACCTCATCCGATGTATCCAGATGCAGATCACCACACCTATTACCGCGGTGAAGTACCTGGGGCGAGCCCACTCCAAGAGAATGCGGTGGACCGTAAGTGATCAATCTTGCCTTGGATGTAGGGCAGACATCTACCCCGGAAGCAATTCAGTTCTACATACTCGCGCCTCTTGCTGTCATCGCAGCGATCGGCATCTTGGTCGTGAAGAAGGCGGTTCATGCTGCACTTCTTATGGCGTGGATCATGATCACACTCGCGATCTTCTATGTGGCCAATGGCGCACCATTCCTCGGCATGGCACAAGTGATCGTCTACACCGGTGCAGTGATGATGCTCTTCCTCTTCATCTTGATGTTGGTCGGCGTCGATTCTTCGGATTCATTGAAAGAGAACATCGCGGGGCTTCGTCCGATCGCGATCACCGCAGCTATCTCGATCGCGCTTCTTCTTGTCTCACTCCTCTCACGAGCATCGCTTGCTCGTACCGCTCCAGATACCGAAGTGATGAACGCCAGTGGCAATGTCGAAGGCCTTGGCCGGATGCTCTTCACCGAGTATGTCTGGACTTTCGAAGTCGTCGCAGCATTGATGATCGTCGCAACCTTAGGTGCGATGGTCTTGGCTCACTCCGAGAAGATCAAGGGACCGGAGAGCACGCAAAGGTTCAAGGCTGTAGCAAGATTCCGTGGCGCATCTCTTGCGACCGCAGCCGGACTGCCAGGCTCTGGCGTCTATGCACGGCATAACGCAGTCGATGTCCCAGCGCTCCTACCGGATGGCACAGCCTCCGAACTTTCGGTTTCGAAGACCTTGAAGGCGCGTGGTGATGTGATCGATGAGCGAAAGTACGCGCTCGATCAACTCCCAAAGCCCGATGCTGAATCTGGACCTGGCGAAGGAGAGGTGAAGTAGATGGATATCTCCAATTACATCTATCTCTCTGCGATCCTCTTCACGATCGGTGCGGTCGGTGTCGTAGTGCGACGAAATGCCATCGTGATGTTCATGAGCGTCGAATTGATGCTCAATGCTGCGAATCTAGCCTTCGTCACCTTCGCGCGGATCAACGGAAATCTCGAAGGACAGATGGTCGCCTTCTTCGTCATGGTCGTTGCGGCCTGTGAAGTGGTCGTCGGTCTTGCCATCATCGTCATGATCTATAGATCGAGGAGATCGGCATCGGTTGATGACGCCAATCTCCTAAGGCGGTGACGCTCGCCATGGTAGAGAACAGCAATCTCGTACTCTTCGTTGCGCTTCCACTCTTCGGTTCACTCTTCCTCCTCCTTGCAGGGCGGAAGTCGGATCGTTGGGGTCACTGGCTCGCAACTGGCGTGGCAGCATCGACCTTCGTCCTTGGCCTCATCGAGTTCTTTGCGATGCTTGGCCGCGATGAGGCCAATCGCGCCGCCTATCAGAAGGTCTTCACCTGGATCTCAGTCGGCTCCTTCAATGTCGATGCCGCACTCCTTCTTGATCAGCTTTCGATCTGCTTCGTACTTCTCATCACCGGAGTAGGAACGCTGATCCATATCTACTCCATCTCCTATATGGCTGAGGATCCAGATCGTCGCCGCTTCTTCGCCTACCTCAATCTCTTCATCGCTGCGATGCTCTTGCTCGTCCTCGGTGATTCCTACCTCAATCTCTATGTCGGATGGGAAGGCGTCGGTCTTGCCTCTTATCTCTTGATCGGTTTCTGGAACAAGAAGCCGGAGTACGCAACCGCCGCGAAGAAGGCATTCGTCGCGAACCGCGTCGGCGATGTCGGTCTATCGCTTGCGATCATGATCGCATTCGCAGTCTTCGGCACTGTCACCTTCAAGGGGATCGAAGCGCAGGCAGAATCAGCATCCCAAGCGGCGATGGTCGCGATCGGCCTCATGCTTCTTCTCGCCGCCGTCGGCAAATCAGCGCAGTTCCCACTTCAATCATGGCTTGGCGATGCGATGGCAGGTCCTACTCCGGTCTCTGCACTCATTCACGCCGCGACGATGGTCACCGCCGGTGTCTATCTCATCGTTCGCTCCAACTTCGTCTTCGACAATGCGCCAGCGGCGCAATTCGTCGTCGTCCTCATCGGCGCGATCACATTGATGTTCGGTGCCATCATCGGTATGGCAAAGGACGACATCAAGAAGGCGCTCGCCGCATCGACGATGTCACAGATCGGTTACATGATCCTTGCAGCAGGCCTTGGTCCGATCGGTTACGCCTTCGCGATCATGCACCTCCTCACTCACGGATTCTTCAAGGCAGGAATGTTCTTAGGTGCAGGATCTGTCATGCATGGCATGAACGACGAAGTGAATATGCGTCGCTACGGTGGCCTTGCGAAGTACATGCCGATCACGACGATCACCTTTGGACTCGGTTATCTCGCGATCATCGGAGTGCCACCATTCGCTGGCTTCTACTCCAAGGACAAGATCATCGAAGCTGCATTCAATCAAGGTGGCACACAAGGGATCATCTTCGGTTCGGTCACGCTCCTAGGTGCTGTGATCACTGCCTTCTATATGACTCGAGTCTTCATGATGACCTTCCTTGGCAAGAAGCGTTGGGCCGATGACGCTCATCCTCATGAATCGCCCTTCTTGATGTGGATGCCGATGGTGATCCTCTCGATCGGATCGGTCGCTTCCGGTTTCTTGCTCTATAGCGGAAAACGCTTGGAATATTGGCTAAAACCCGTCGTCGATAAGAAGGATCATGTCCACGAAGAGTTCATCGCACATAGCACCGTGACCGCTCTTGCACTCACAGCGGTTGCGATCGGTGTCGCGATAGCGATCGCGAAGTATCGTGGTGAGATCCCAGTCGAAGCGCCAGAGAAGGTTTCGATCTTCACCAAGGCGGCACGTAAGGATCTCCTTCAAGATCAGATCAACGAGACCCTCTTCATGCGCCCCGGACAAGTGCTCACCAAAGGACTTGTCGTCGTCGATGAGAAGGTCATCGATGGAACGGTTCGATCAGTCGCTGCCACGGCGGTGGGTTCTGCTCGTGGACTTCGAAGGTTCCAGACCGGTTACGTTCGTAACTACGCGCTTCTTATTCTGATCGGCGTCGCGATCTTGATCGCAGCGCTATGGGTGGTGGCGCTATGAGCATGATCACCATCCTCGGACTCATCCCACTTCTTGGCGTCCTTGCACTCGCTTTCATAAAGCGCGATAACGCACTCGCTGCCAAGCAAGTAGCGCTTGCGACATCGATACTCGTCGCGCTCTTCGGAATCTTCATGGCGGTTCAATTCGAGACGAATCGCCCTGGATTCCAATTCACTGAGAGCCGTGAGTGGATCCCAGCCTTTGGCATCAACTACAGCGTCGGAGTGGATGGCATATCGCTTCTGCTCATCCTCCTTGCAGTGATCCTGGTTCCGATCGTGATCCTCGCCGGATGGCATGAATCAGAGGGTGGCAGGTGGAGTACTAAGACCTTCTATATCCTGATCCTCGTCCTTGAGACGATGATGATCGGCGTCTTCGCGGCGACCGACGTATTCCTCTTCTATGTCTTCTTCGAAGCGATGCTCATCCCGGTCTATTTCCTCATAGGTGGCTACGGCACCGGCGAGCGAATCCAGGCCGCGGTCAAGTTCTTGCTCTACAGCCTCTTCGGTGGTCTCTTGATGCTGGCATCGATCATCGGAATCTATGTCTTGAGTAACGATCAGATCGGTCCGACCTTCGATATCACCAGGCTCTCGCAATTGGAGATGAGTTCTGGGACCGAGAACCTGCTCTTCCTCGGATTCTTCATCGCATTCGCGATCAAAGCGCCGCTCTGGCCAGTACACACCTGGCTACCTGATGCAGCGCGTTCTGCAACCCCTGGCACATCGGTCCTTCTCTTAGGTGTACTCGACAAGGTCGGTACCTTCGGAATGATCCGTTACTGTCTTGAGATCTTCCCGAACGCGTCGAAGACATTCACGCCGATGATCATCACGCTCGCAGTGATCTCGATCATCTATGGCGCATTCCTTGCGATCGGACAGAAGGAGATCCTCCGTCTCATCGCTTTCACTTCCATATCGCACTTCGGTTTCATCGTGATGGGAATCTTCGCGATGACGACCCAAGGCCACTCTGGTGCGAACCTCTACATGATCAACCATGGCTTCTCTACGGCTGCGCTCTTCCTTGTGGCAGGTTGGATGATCAAGCGTCGCGGTTCTGGTCGCATCGAAGATTTCGGTGGCCTACAGCGAGTGACTCCGGTGATGGCCTGGAGTTTCTTCATTGCGGGACTCTCTGGGCTCGCGCTTCCAGGACTCTCGAGCTTCGTCAGTGAGTTCTTAGTTCTCGTCGGCACCTACACCCGCTATCCCGTCGCTGCGATCATCGGAACGCTCGGCATCATCTTGGCTGCGCTCTACATCTTGATCCCGGTCCAACGTTCGCTCCATGGCCCGACGACTCCCGGAAACGAAGGACTTAAGGATCTCAACGTACGAGAGAAGATCGCCATCGCACCTGTGATCGCGATCATCGTCGCACTGGGCTTCTATCCAAAACCTGCGCTCGATGTGATCAACCCGGTCGCTAAGACCACGATCGCTAAAGCGGGATTCACTGATCCGAAACCAGAGGTGGGAGAGAGATGACCTTCACAACGCCTTCGCTCGAATACGCGGCGTTGATGCCGATTCTCATCGTCTTCATCGGTGCCTTGATCGGTGTGATCGTCGAAGCCTTTGTGAAGTCATCGCTTCGCAACTTCGTCCATTCGCTCCTTACTCCAGCAACCCTTCTCGTTGCGCTCTTCCAAGTGATCGCGAACCGGGATCTCGTCACCTCGACTGCCGCGGTCAATTCCGTGATCATCGATGGTCCGGCACATCTTGCCCAAGGGATCATCTTGGTCCTATCGCTCCTTGGCTTGCTCTTCATTCTTGATGTCGATTCCTTCGTCCCTCAAGCTGCAGCGCTTCCTGGATCAGAGGAAGAACGCCGTGCGATCGCGGTAGGAAAGCAACAGACCGAGGTCTATCCACTTCTTCTTTTCTCCGTCGCAGGCATGATGCTCTTCGCCTCCGCGAGTGATCTCATCACGCTCTTCGTGGCCCTCGAAGTCCTCTCACTCCCGCTCTATCTGATGGCGGGTTTCTCACGGCGTCGAAGGCTCTTCTCACAAGAATCTGCCCTCAAGTACTTCCTTCTTGGCGCTTATTCCTCAGCCTTCTTCATCTTCGGAGCAGCATTCGTCTACGGCTTCGCAGGCTCGGTGAATTTCACCGCGATCCGCAACGCAGTCATCGGTGGTTACGCCAACGACGTGATCTTGCTGATCGGCATCGTCTTCATCTCTGTCGGGCTCCTCTTCAAGGTGGGCGCAGTCCCATTCCACGCGTGGACTCCGGATGTCTATCAAGGTGCTCCAACCCCGATCACTGGCTTCATGGCAGCAGCGACGAAGGTCGCAGCTTTCGTCGCGATGATCCGCCTCTTCTACACAGTCTTTGATGGGAATGTCTGGCAATGGCAACCACTTCTCACCGGAGTCGCCATCATCACGATGATCGTCGGCTCTCTCGTTGCCATCGCCCAGCGCGACGTGAAGCGAATGCTCGCTTACTCCTCGATCGCACATGCTGGTTTCTTGCTCACCGGTGTGATCGCCTTCAACAAATCAGGCCTTGAGAGCACACTCTTCTATCTCTTCGTCTATGGTGTTGCGACCCTCGGCGCCTTCGGCATCATCACCTTGATCCAAGACTCACAAGGCGAGGTCACCGACCTCAATCGTTGGGCAGGACTCGGAAAGAGATCCCCAGTGATCGCCTCCCTTTTCACGCTTTTCTTGCTCTCTTTCGCGGGTATCCCACTCACCTCTGGGTTCATTGGAAAGTTCTCGATCTTCAGCGCAGCCTATGAAGGTGGCGTCCCATCGGTCGTTGTCGTCGGTGTCCTCACAAGTGCGATCGCGGCCTTCTTCTATATCCGCGTCGTCGTTTTGATGTTCTTCCAGGATCCAACCGATGCCACAGTGAGTGTGACGTTGCCGACACTGCGCTCATCGATAGGCGTATGGAGCGCTGCAATCGTGACGGTAGCGCTAGGTGTGCTGCCAACTTCAACTCTCTCTTTCATCACTGACCTGGCTATCTTTGCCCGGTGAGCAACACCCAATTAGCGATCGAAGGTCTTGATCCTCATCTTGCTGCTGACCTCACATCAGGTCTGAAGCATGTAGAGGAGTTGCTCGCTGCCCATATCGAGGGCGAATACCCACTTGTTGAGGAGACTGCCCGACACCTTGTTCTTGCGGGTGGAAAGCGTCTTCGCCCACTCCTCGTTCTTCTCACCTCACACCTTGGTCCAGAACGTGGCGCCAATATCTTCAAAGCGGCAGTCGCATGTGAGCTGACCCATCTTGGAACGCTCTATCACGATGATGTGATGGATGAAGCAGCACTTCGTCGCGGTGTGACAAGCGCAAACTATCGCTGGGGTAATGCGGTGGCGATCCTTACCGGTGATTACCTCTTCGCAAAGACCTCCGCACTCCTTGCAGAGGTCGGCCCAGAAGCTGTCCTTCTCCAGGCGCTCACCTTCGAGCGACTTGTGATCGGCCAGATCCAAGAGACTCAAGGGCCATCCGATTCTGAAGATCCGATGGCGCATTACATGAAAGTCGTTGCGAATAAGACCGCATCATTGATCTCCACCTCAGCACGATTCGGTGCGATGCTCTCTGGCGCTGATCCTCGTATCACCGAGAGCATTACTCAATTCGGTGAATTGATCGGAATCGCTTTCCAACTCGCAGATGACATACTCGATATCGCAAGTGAGTCGGCGCAGTCCGGGAAGACTCCAGGAACTGATCTCAAAGAGGGAATACCTACTCTGGTCACCATCCTTGCCCGTCGATCAGATGACCCAGCAGATGCTGATCTCAAGGAGATCCTGGCAAAGCCGATCACTGACGAAGCACTCCTTGAGAAGACATTACAAAGACTTCGCACGCATAAGGCGATGGAAGAAGCGCGAGAGATGCTCGGCGCTACAGCTTCGAAGGCGATGGCGCTTCTCGATGACCTGCCTGAAACCAGCGTAAAACAAGCACTTTTGGCTGTTATTTCAGCGGTAATCAATCGCTCTGCTTGAGCGGACCAGATCCCGCCCGAATACGAAGAGCGCTAACCAGATCATCGCGAAGCCGAAGAGCTTTATGGGGTTCATATCCTCACGGTTGATACCGATTCCGATGAAGAACATGATCGTCGGCGTCAGATATTGAAGTAGCCCAACAGTCACCAATGGCAATCGGTTGGTCGCACCATTGAAAAATAACAACGGAACGACTGTCGCAAGCCCACCACCCATAAGGAGAAGTGAGGTCGAGAGCGAAGTCCCGAAGGAAGCCTCACCTCTACTAGCAAGATAGATGATGTAGCCAGTACTCGGAATGAGTGCGATCAAAGTCTCGACAGAGAGAGATTCAAGGGCGCCTAATTTCAATTGTTTCTTGATCAAGCTATAGCCACCCCAGGTCACTGAGAGTGCGAGTGCGATCCATGGAAGAGCGCCGTATCCGATAGTGAGGATCAGGACACCAACTCCAGCGAGTGCGATCGCGACTCTTTGTGGCTTACTGATCTCCTCTTTGAGGATAAGGACCCCGAAAGTGACCGACATGAGAGGGGTGATGTAATACCCGAGGGCAGATTCGACGACCCGATCGACAGTGACTGACCAGATGTAGACCCCCCAGTTCCCGGTGAGCAAGAGGGCCGCAAATGCCAGGATCGAGAGCATCCTTCGGTCCTTGATTAGCCCCCAAAAAACCGCAATTTTTCGGGAAATCATGAGGAAAGCGACACATATGACAAGAGCCCAGAGTCCCCTATGCACGAGGATCTCGGTGGCCGGAACGCCATCCATCAATTGCCAATAGAGGGGAAGTAATCCCCACATCGCATATGCAGAGACGCCAAAAAAGACTCCGGTCGCGAAATTCGAAGCGCTTTTACTCGTCCCGCTCATCGATAGTTGGTGAACTGCACCGCGAAATCGAGGGCTGCACCCTTGATGAGGGCTATCGCCTCTTGTAAATCGTCACGACTCTTGCTTGAGACGCGCAATTCATCACCTTGGATCTGCGCTTTGATGCTCTTTGGTCCAGATTCCTTGAGCAATTTGGTGATCTTCTTCGCATTCTCTTGCGAGATGCCTTCTTTCGTCTCGATCATGATCTTGTGGGTCTTGCCACTGAGCACTGGATCCTTCGCATTGATCGACTTCAGTGAGACATTCCGCTTGATCAACTTCTCTTTGAAGACTTCCAGTGCAGCTTTCGCACGTTCTTCGGTCTCTGATTCGATCGTGATGGCGACGCTGCTCTTCTCGATCGTCGTTCCAGTTCCTTTGAAGTCGAATCTTGTCTCTAATTCACGTGAAGTCTGATTGATCGCATTGTCTAACTCTGCTTGATCGATCTTTGATACGACATCAAAACTTGAATCGGCCACTTTCCTACCTTCTCATTCGCTCTCACTCGCCTACTTTTCGTCCTTTTGGACCAAGAGTAACCGCCTTCGGCTAGCGGGCTAGATGAGGAAAATCAATAGGTCGAAGCGGAAATCACATCGATCCGGCAAGAAATTCACCGGAATGTGGACCGAGTGGGCCACTTCTTTGACACCCCTATTGGGCCTTACAAGGATTAGGGGTGATGTCCTGGGTGAGGGGATGAGGGTGCATTTCGTGTGTGCGGATAGCCGTTCCTCATCGACTCCTGCGCGCGAACGCGCGAATTTTTTTCTGAATTCATCTCACCTTTATACCTTGTGCGTCAGAGCGAATCATCGCTACTTCAAGCAGGTTGATCATGCTCGATAGTCCGGGCCTGATCAACCTTCGATCGATCCTCGCTGATCGCATTGCTCGCACACTCGTCGCGGTATTCGCAGCGACTCTGCTTCAAGGAATCTTCACCGGACCTGAGATCGTCTACGCAGAAGAGTCAGCTCCAATCGAGATCTCAGCGCCAGCCATCAGCACGACATTCGGCACTCCTGCTACCGGCATCATCACTGCAACTGGTGGCACTCAGGGCTACACCTACGGAATCGCTAATCCGATCCCTGGTGTCACATTCTCGTATCTCGATTCTGTGACTGCGCAAGTAGCTGTCGCAGAAGGTGCTCCACCAGGTGTCTATAGAGAGACAGTCACCGCGACTGACATCACGAATAAGTCTGCATTCACGATCCTTGAAATAACAATCACTAAGGCGCCTCGAACTATCAATGTCGCGGCATCATCGAATGCACTCAATCTTGAAGACACGCTTTCGCTGACGACCTTCGTGGACTCAACAATTCGTGAAGAACTAAAACCAGTGATGTCGAGCGATGGAACTCTGAGTTATCAAAGCAATACTCCTGCCATCTGCTCCGTCAATCAGAGTTCAGGTGAAGTGAAAGCGCTCGCGCCATCAGGGCAATGTGAGATCTCCGCTTCTGTGACGGGTGGAACTTATTTTGAAGACGCCACCACAAGCTATTCATTGACGATCGGCACCCCACCGCCGGAACCCACCCCAGAGCCAACCCCTGAACCAACCTCAACTCCAACTCCGGACCCTGAAGGAGAAGAGCAGGAAAACCAGCAAGAAACAACGGTTTCCAATACATCGATCTCTTCGACATCAATCGGGACCGCATCTACGCAATACACGGTCATATTCGACGCCAATGGTGGCACCGGGAGTATGACGCCACAGAGTTCAGATCAGGCCACGAATCTTGTGGCCAACACTTTCACGCGAACCGGTTTCACATTCCTTGGTTGGAATGCCGATAGCACTGCTGCTACAGCGCAGTACGTGAATCAAGCCAATTATCCATTCACCTCCGGTGAGACGCTTTATGCAATATGGGCAGTCGAAACATTCACAATCAATGTCACAACTAGTGGACCTGGAACAGTCACTCCAGGAACTTCAGCTGTCAATTACAACGAGAGTCTTACTTTGACTTTTACCGCAAATGCCAACGCGCAATTGAAGACACTACTTGTCAATGGAAATTCAATAGCTCTCGCTGACAGTTACACCTTCACAAATGTGATCTCAAATCAAGAAATTTCAGTTTCATTCACTTACGACAATTACACACTTACTCATGATTCGAATGGTGCAACTTCAGGTGCACCACCACCGGATCAAGTGATCGCAAGATTCGATCCCTACACACCATCAAATAGTGCAGGATCTCTTGCGAAGACTGGATTCGTATTTGCAGGTTGGAGTACGACTCCTAATGATCCGTCAACATTGATCACGGATTCTTTAACGATGCTTCAAGACGAAACTGTCTACGCTTTTTGGTCTACAGAGACGTTGACAATTACTTTCAATGTTGGTAGTGGTGGAAGTATCGATACAACATCACCACAAATAATCAATTACGGTGAAAGTATTTCCTTTAACATCACTCCTGATGCAAATTATCTTTTAGATAGCATCGTTGTGAACGGAGCACCGATTGCACTCTCATCGAGTGTTACTTTGAATAACCTCACTTCGAATACGCAAATACAAGTGTTTTTCGCTATTGAAACGCGCACTATCACTTATGACCATGGATATGGATCACTGCAAACTATCGTCTTTCAAGATCTGCAAAGTGATGCGATTGCGAATGCACCGACGATCACTCGAACTGGATATACATTCGTTGGATGGTCGTTCGATAGTGAGAATGTCGTTGCGAATCACACTGTCACAGAAGATACGACTTTAGTCGCACTGTGGAGTATCAACAGTTACACGATCACCTTCAACGCAAATGGTGGCACAGGTGGTGGAACAACTGAGCTCATTCAATTCAACCAGAATGCGATTGACTCGGCACCCTCTGTTTCGCGAGTCGGACATAATCTGGTTGGTTGGGGAGTCGTAGACACTGAAGCTGTCTCACCAATTCTCGTAACGGATACCCAGACGATCTATGCGATCTGGGAGCCGATTCAGTATCAGATCACTTATGACGCTAATGGTGGTGCTGATGATTCAGTGACGACGCGGGCTTACGACGTTGACATCATTGCGACGGCACCTACAGTGACTCGCACCGGATA
>JBMUDS010000019.1:0-18452 GCA_049459795.1 Candidatus Nanopelagicaceae bacterium
GAAACTGCGGCGGCGCTGGAGCGGATGCTCCAGGACGATGATCTGACTTCGATCAAGAGATGCTTCAACGGCCTTCTCGAATTCGGTACTGCAGGTCTTCGTGGTCCGATCGGACCTGGTCCATCTCAGATGAATCGTGCCGTCGTCACGCGAACTGCGGCAGGAATCGCAGCGTTCATGCGGTCGCGCGGACTTACGAGTGTGGTCATCGGTCGAGATGCGCGACATGGCTCAGAGGATTTCGCACGGGATAGCGCAGAGATCTTCGCTGGCGCAGGAATGAAAGTCTTCGTCTTGCCTCGACCACTCCCTACTCCGGTCCTGGCCTTCGCACTTCGCGATCTTGCTCTGGATGTCGGGATCATGGTCACTGCAAGCCACAATCCACCGCAAGACAATGGCTACAAGGTCTATCTCGGTGGCAATGTCGATGGCATTCGATATGAAGGATCACAGATCATCACACCGACAGATCGAGAGATCTTCGAAGGGATCAAGGCGATCTCCGCCATCAAGGAATTGCCACGTGGCAACGAGTGGACCACTCTCGACGAATCGGTGATCCGGCGCTACGTCCATGCGACTGCCAAAGTCGCGAAGAAGGCGCGCGATATCACTGTGGTCTACACCGCGCTCCACGGTGTCGGCACCGAGACGCTTCGCTCCGTCTTCCATGCGGCTGGTTTCGCCGAACCGATCTTGGTCAGCGAACAAGCAGAGCCAGACCCTGACTTTCCGACCGTTGCATTCCCAAACCCAGAAGAGAAGGGTGCGATCGATCTCGCCCTTGAGAAGGGGCGCGATTTCGATGCCGATATCGTGATCGCAAATGATCCTGATGCTGATCGATGCGCTGTCGCCATCAAGGATCATCGCCTTCTCTCCGCCGGGTCAGATCCATGGCGGATGCTCCGTGGCGATGAAGTAGGAGTGATTTTGGGGGCTTATATCGCTGAAACTCTTACACCTGATTCCTCATCGCAAGCGATCTTCGCGAACTCAATCGTCTCTTCATCGGCGCTCTCGAAAGTCGCAAACCGTCATGGCATCCGTTTCACCGAGACGTTGACTGGATTCAAGTGGTTGGCGAAAGTCGATCGCCTCACCTTTGGCTATGAGGAGGCGCTTGGATATTGCGTCGATTCATCCTCGGTCAACGACAAAGATGGCATCAGTGCGGCGTTGATGATCACTGACCTCGCAGCACGACTAAAGGAAGAAGGTTCATCCCTCTCTCGCTATCTCGATCGGATCTGGAGTGAGATCGGCTATCACGCGACGAAACAGATCTCGTTACGTTTCGATGATCTCTCGCTCATCCCACCCCTTATGGATTCGCTACGAGCTTCGCCGCCGAGAGAGTTACGGATGAAATCAAGTAGCTATCGATTCGCTTCACTCGATGATCTCTCACATCCGAAGGATGGACTACCACCAACCGATGGCATACGTCTTTGGTTCATAAGGGAGGGATCCGATGAGAGGATTCGCATCATCATCCGCCCAAGTGGTACTGAGCCGAAACTCAAGTGCTACATCGAAGTCGTGGGTGATCTCGCCATGATCGACGAGGTGGAGTCGATCGCGAATGAGAGTGCGAAATTGATCACCAACTTCCTCAACGATTCGCTCTGAACTTGAATATTCTCGTCGAATGGGCGCTAGAGCAGTGCTCCTGCCTTAGGTAGGCTTGGCAAGTGACGACAGATGCGAAGAGCGCGGCTACGAGATTTCCTGATCTGGCCCAGCATCTTGGTGTCAATGACGAGCAATCACTGATCAACTTCCTCGCGACACTCCCTGGCGTCGATCAAGTCGGAATCGAAGCGCGCGTCGCAGAGTTGGGAACCCGAAGTATCAAGAAGGAGAGCAAGGCATTCGCGATCGATCTTGCGATCTCCATGGTCGACTTGACCACTTTGGAAGGCGCAGACACGGAAGGAAAGGTCCGCTCACTCTGCAATAAGGCACATAGGCCTGATCCCACCGATCCCTCAGTCCCTCACGTCGGTGCAGTCTGCGTCTATAACGACATGGTCGAGATCGCGCGTAGCCACCTCGATCTCATCGGTGGAAGCGAGATCCCCGTCGCAGCAGTTTCGACAGCATTTCCCTCAGGCCGGGCTTCGCGAGAGGTGAAGATTCAAGATACGCGTGATGCGATCGATGCAGGTGCGGCCGAGATCGATATGGTGATCGATCGCGGCGCCTTCCTATCTGGACGCTATATGGAAGTCTTCGATGAGATCGTCGCGATCAAGGAAGAGTGTGGCGATAAAGCGCATCTCAAAGTGATCCTCGAGACCGGCGAACTCGTCACCTATGACAATGTCCGCAAAGCCTCGTACCTTGCGATGCTTGCTGGCGCAGATTTCATCAAGACGAGTACCGGAAAAGTCTCACCAGCTGCCACTGCACCGGTTGTGGCGATCATGCTGCAGGCGGTCCGAGATTTTCATGATCGCACCGGAGCCCGGATCGGCGTGAAGCCGGCAGGCGGTATCAGGACCACCAAAGATGCCATCAAGCAACTGGTCTTGGTCAATGAGATCGCCGGCAAGGAATGGCTCGACCCTCACTATTTCCGCATCGGAGCGAGTGCGCTACTTAATGATCTCTTGATGCAGAGAATGAAGCTCCGCGATGGCTACTATCAGAGCAGTGACTATGTCAGCATCGAGTGATCGCGCAATGTGCCATCAAGTTTGTAGGCAAGTTTGCAAGCCAGCTTGCAAGCAAAAACATAATCGAAAGCGCAAAGGGGAGATGTGAGTATCTTCGAATACGCGCCAGCACCGGAGTCACGTGACCTGGTCACGATCGCGCCGCAGTACGACCACTTCATCAGCGGGAAGTTCGTGCCATCGAAATCTGGAAAACGCTTCCCCACTATCAACCCTGCGACCGAAGAGGTATTGAGCAAGGTCGCCTATGGAAGCGCGGCTGATGTGGACGCTGCGGTGAAGGCGGCTCGTAACGCGTACAACAAGATCTGGTCGAAGATGCCGGCCAAGGAGCGCGGAAAGTACCTTTATCGAATCGCGAGGTTGATGCAAGAGCGTGCCCGCGAATTTGCAGTCCTTGAGACGCTCGATAATGGAAAACCGATTCGTGAGACCCGCGACACCGATATCCCATTGGCGATCCAACACTTCTTCTATCACGCAGGATGGGCTGACAAACTCGAGTACGCCGGCCTCGGCTCTGATCCAAAACCGCATGGAGTCGCAGGTCAGATCATCCCGTGGAATTTCCCGCTATTGATGTTGGCATGGAAGGTCGCACCTGCTCTTGCGACCGGCAATACCGTCGTACTCAAGCCTGCAGAGACGACGCCACTCACGGCACTTCTCTTCGCACAGGTCTGTATCGATGCCGATCTTCCACCCGGTGTCGTCAATATCGTCACAGGTGATGGAAAGACTGGTGCATCGCTCGTTGCTCATCCTGATGTCGACAAGATCGCATTCACAGGCTCTACTGATGTAGGAAAGATCATCGCGCGCTCCGTTGCGAGCGAGGCTGGAAATGGAAAGAAGAAAGCGCTCTCACTCGAGCTTGGTGGGAAGGGCGCGAATATCGTCTTCGACGATGCACCGCTTGATCAAGCAGTCGACGGCATCGTCAACGGTATCTTCTTCAATCAAGGTCATGTCTGTTGTGCTGGATCTCGTCTCTTGGTGCAAGAGAATGTCCACGACCTATTGATCGAGAAATTGCAACGACGTATGGAGCAGATCCGTATCGGTGATCCGATGGATAAGAACACCGATCTCGGTGCGATCAATTCGAAGGATCAATTGGCGAAGATCGAAGAGTTGACCCAAGCAGGCATCGATGAAGGTGCGAAACCATGGCAGCCATCATGTCCTCTGCCTGGAAATGGCTTCTGGTTCCGACCGACAATCTTCACCAATGTCTCGGGTGCACACCGCATCGCTCGTGAAGAGATCTTCGGCCCAGTCCTTGCGATTCTCACTTTCCGAACCCCTGCTGAAGCGATCGCGAAAGCCAATAACACTCCCTTCGGACTTTCAGCAGGAGTCTGGACCGAGAAGGGTTCACGGATTCTGTGGACTGCGAAGCGGTTGAAGGCTGGCGTGATCTGGGCGAACACATTCAATAAGTTCGATGCCGCGAGCCCCTTCGGTGGTTACAAGGAATCTGGGTGGGGCCGTGAAGGTGGACGCCACGGTCTACTTCCCTACATCCGTCATCCAGAAGAATCCATCGAAAGAGGTAAGAGCTCCCGATCAAATTCGACTTCCCGATCTACCACAAAGCGAAAAGCAACCGGTAAGGCGAAGAAGCGATGACCGAACGACTCGATGTGAAGAAGACCTACAAGCTCTTCATCGGTGGCGCATTCCCGCGAAGTGAATCAGGGCGTTCCTATCCGATACCTAGCGCGAAGAATCCGATCGCGCATCCCGCGCAAGCCTCACGGAAGGATCTTCGCGAATCGGTCAATGCAGCGCATGAAGCAGCCTCAAGTTGGGCTGGTGCGACTGCATACAATCGAAGCCAGATCCTCTATCGCATCGCAGAGATCATGGAAGGTCGACGCGAACAGTTCGTATCCGAGATCATCGCTTTGACCGGTGTGAATCGAGTGAAAGCAGCGGCTGAAGTAAGCGAGGCAATCGATCTCTGGGTTTGGTATGCCGGTTGGTGCGACAAGATCGACTCCGTTTCAGGAAGTACCAATCCAGTCAATGGCCCGTACTACAACTTCTCCTCGTACGAGCCAGTCGGCGTGGTCGGCATCTTCGCAGAAGAAGAGAGCGCGCTCCTTGGCATCGTCCGAACTCTCGCACCTGTCCTTGCTGGCGGAAACGCTGCTCTGCTGATCGCAAGTGAGAAGTATCCTCTGCCTGCGATCACTCTTGCGGAAGTCTTCGCTACATCTGATGTGCCGAAGGGTGTTGTCAATGTATTGACTGGCATCCGATCCGAACTTGCACCGTGGCTCGCCTCCCATATGGAAGTCGATGCCATCGATATCTCGGGGATCGGAAAGTCCAGCGCTGATATGAAGCTGAAGTCAGAGATTCGACTTCAGGGAGTGGAGAATCTCAAGCGGATCTTTGATCATGGTGTCAGCACTACTCCGGAGCGGATCTTGTCGTTCATGGAGACCAAGACCGTGTGGCATCCCATCGGTATCTGATCCGAAAAGAAGTCGAATCGCCTACTCCGCTGCCACCTTCGCATATCGCGGTTTCACGATGTTCTCGATGATCTCAAGCCGCTCTTCGAAAGGAATGAAGGCGCTCTTGAGCGCATTGATGGTCACTCGCTGAAGGTCTGCGAAATTCCAACCGAAGTGTTCGACACATTGCGCCATCTCGTGACTCATAGAGGTACCGCTCATCAATCGGTTATCGGTATTGAGCGTCACGCGGAATCGAAGTTCATTCAAGATGCCGATCGGGTGCTCGCCATAGGACTTCGCCGCTCCGGTTTGTAAATTCGAAGTCGGACATAGTTCAAGTGGAATACGACGGTCACGGACATATGAGGCAAGGCGACCTAGCCGTGCTTGACCACCACGAGCCATCGCGCTCGTATCGATATCGTCGATGATCCTCACACCATGACCCAATCGTTCAGCGCCACAGAGTTGGATCGCCTCCCATATCGAAGGCAGGCCATAAGCCTCACCCGCATGAATCGTGAAGTGCGCATTCTCTCTACGGAGGTAATCGAAGACCTCTTGTTGCAACGTCGGTGGGAAACCATCTTCAGGGCCTGCGATATCGAAGCCGACCACACCTTGATCCCGGAATCTCACGACCATCTCGGCCGCTTCGCGAGAACGATCGTTTTGTCGCATGCCACAGAGAAGGGACTCGACACGGATGGTGTGACCTTCGGCTCGTGCCTCTTCCATGCCCTCCTTGAAACCGATCACGGTCTCTCGGACCACATCTTCCATGGTCATTCCTTCGCGAGTGAACAACTCAGGAGCGCCGCGCACTTCGGCATAGACGACATTGTCACGTGCAAGGTCGATCACGCACTCTCGTGCTACCCGACGTACCGCTTCGGGACGTTGCATCACTGCGATGGTGTGATCGAATGTCTCGAGATAACGGACCAATGATTTGGAATTGCAGGACTCTTCGAACCATCGCCCTAGTTCTTGCGCATCATCGGTCGGAAGTAAGTCATAACCGATTTCATCAGCGAGTTCGATGATCGTCGATGGCCGTAAACCACCATCGAGATGATCATGGAGCAAAGCTTTCGGAAGGGAGTGAATCTGCTTTCGAGTCGGCTGCTTTCCGAGATTCGGATTGGCTTGGATCGAAGCGGAGAGTGCCTTATTCGAGATCTCCGTCATGTCAGGTTCTCTGGACCGAATGCCCATGGCAGGAGTTCGCCCAGTGGTTTCGCTCCCTCTGGGGTCGCGATCAAAAGGTCATTCCCACCGAACTCGAAGAGGATCTGTCGACATCGACCACACGGTTGCAAGAGATTTCCCTCACCATCGACGCAGACGAGTGCGACGAGTCGACCACCACCGCTCGCTGCGAGGTCAGAGACCAGTCCACACTCAGCACATAGCCCGACGCCATAACTGGCATTCTCGACATTGCACCCGGTGACGATACGACCATCGTGAACGAGCGCTGCGACGCCGACTTTGAACTTCGAGTAAGGCGCATATGCCCGGTGCATCACTTCGATCGCACGTTCGCGGAGCTGATCCCAAGGAATGTTTTGATCTTTATCTGATGCCCCAGTCACATTGGAATCCTATCTCTGGTCTAGAAAGTGATCTCTTTCGATGCGATTCGCTTGATCTCAGCCTGGATACGTCTTTCCACTCGCGTCGATACCTTGCTCCGATACTTCACCGTGAGGCCATCGTTAGCGAAGGTGAACCTTCGACCGAAGACGTTATTGACGCCGTCAAGGAGATTGAGCACATAGTCACCACGAACGACGCTCGTGACCACGAGGCCAATGGCCTTATCAACGTTGCGATCGATAGTGAGAAGGAGATGTGGCTTTGCGATCTCAAGGTTCGCGTAATACTGATCTGGAGTGTTCGCGATCACCTTGATCTGCCCTGCACGAGTGCGTTCCCTATTCCTCACGATCACCGCCGAGAGGACAGCCGCATCTAGATTCCACGTCGAGTAGACCCTATCGACCTCTCCATCAAGTGAGGCTGCGAAATCCAAGCCCATGTGACTCACATTGATCTCGACACCACCATCTCGTCCCGCGGCTTTCGCGCCTCGTTCGAAGTGCTCTGCAAGGCGATTGAGTTCTGGTTGGTCCTTCGCGATATAGAGGATTTGTCGTGACCTGGTAGTCAACGCAGCAGCGAAGCCTGCCATGTAAGCGGCTTGTCGATCATCGAAGATCAACGATGCGACATTGAGTCCACTCACAGTGCCGTCATTGAGGATGGCGAACTCTTGCTCTGGGTGTTCCAGACTGACTCGGCGGACTGCTTCAGCATTCGCACTTCCTACCGCGATCATCAAGTCATATCCGTTTCGCGCCATGAGACGAAGACGATAGATCCGATCACCGAGCGTCCCATCGGTCACCAATTCGCGGACATTAGGTGCGTAGAGCTTGTACTTCTTCACCGCTTTCTGAAGTCCTTTGCGTGCAGCATCATTGAAGGAACCATCTCCCGGTCCACCAGAATCGAAAAGGAGTGCGATCTTCCGATCCCGATCGATACCGTCACTTGAAGGGACCGCGTTCGAAGGATGAGAAGGAAGAGCAAGAAGCGAGAGCACCATCGAGACGACAAGTGGGAGCATCGTGAATCGCGAAAAAGACTTATGAAGTCGCATCTTCACCACCTTCGCTGCTGGAACTGCCTGCACTACACTCACAACCTGAACCACCTGCACGGCTGTCACCACTCTAGAAGGTGCGCGGCAAGAGGCCCATCTGCTCATAGACCCGCGAGAGCGTATCGCGAGCAACCGCTTCCGCTTTCTTCGCGCCATTCTCGATGATGGCGAGGAGCTCTGAACGTTCACTAAGAAGTTCCTGTGTCCTGCTTTTTATGGGGGAGAAATAATCTGCGACGCTCTCTGCGACCGCCATCTTGAAGTCGCCATATCCAGAACCATCGAACTCACTCTCGAGATCCTTGATCGACTTACCGGATAGGTGCGAGAAGATAGTGAGGAGATTGGAGATTCCGGGCTTCTCTTTCTCATCGAAGCGGATCTCTTTGCCCATATCGGTGACCGCAGACTTGATCTTCTTGATATTGACATTCGCTTCATCGAGTATGTCGATTACGCCTGCCTGGCTTGCCGCCGACTTGCTCATCTTCGCGCTCGGATCTTGAAGGTCGTTGATCTTCGCCCCCGCCTTCATGATCTTCGCTTCCGGGATGGTCAAAGTCTCGCCATATCTCGCGTTGAATCGTTCGCCAAGATCGCGGGTCAACTCGATGTGTTGCCTTTGGTCCTCACCGACCGGAACGAGATCGGCGCGATAGAGCAAGATGTCAGCGGCTTGTAAGAGTGGATAAGTGAAGAGACCGACCGTAGTGCGATCCGATCCCGCCTTCTGTGACTTGTCCTTGAACTGCGTCATCCGGCTCGCTTCACCGAAACCTGCGAGACACTCCATCACCCAACCCAATTGATTATGTGCAGCGACATGTGATTGGACGAAGATGGTGCATCGATTCGGATCGAGCCCAAGCGCGACCAATTGCGCTACCGATTTCAATGTGCGCTCTCGAAGGAGTTTGGGATCAACCTCGACGGTTAAAGCATGGAGGTCGACGACGCAATAGAAGGCGTCATGGGAATCTTGGAGTTCGACCCATTGTCTGATCGCGCCGAGATAATTGCCAAGATGGAATGAGTCAGCAGTCGGTTGAATGCCGGAGAGGACTCGCTTCATCGCTGAAGTTTATCGAGGAGTGATCTCAGGATCCCTCACCATTGAACGCGATGAGGGCACGACCTACTCGCTTGCCTTCGATCTCGATCACGGTGATTCGGAATCCATCGACATGCACCACATCATGCGCTTCAGGCATGCGACCAAGGTGATGCATCACGAGGCCACTGAGCGTCTCATAAGGGCCTTCGGGCAGGTTTCGCCCCATCTCCTCACCAAGATCATCGAGTGCGACCAATCCATCGACTTCAAGTTCGCCGGTCCGAGGCTCGGTTTCGATCTCTTTCTCGCTCTCGTCATATTCATCATGGATATCACCGATCATGGTCTCGACGAGATCCTCGAGCGTGACGATGCCATCTGTGCCGCCATACTCATCAAGGACGATCGCGATCTGGTGTCGTCCAGCACGCATCTCACTGAGTGCAGGCAAGACACCTTTCGTTCCAGGAAGGAAGATGATCGGACGGATGAGATCACGAATGAGTGAAGTCTGAGGATGTGCCGGATCCAAGAGATCGCGGACATGGATGAAGCCGATCACTTCATCACTCGATCCGCGGACGACGGGATAACGAGAGTGTGCCTTCTCCACCGCAACAGTGACGGCATCTTTTACCGTGAGCGATGCATCAAGGAAATCGACCTCTGTGCGAGGGCTCATCACCTCATGGACCTGGGTCTCACTCGCAGCGAAGACTTCTTCGACGATATCTCGCTCCTCATCAGTAAGAGCCTGATGACCCGAGACGAGATCGATCAACTCCTCTTCCGACATATCCTGTCTCGAAGAACTTGGATCGACACCGAAGAGTCGTACGACGGCATTGGTCGAACGCGATAGCAGCCAGATAAGCGGACGGAAGACCTTCGCGACGGTGTCGACGATGATCGCAAGTGTCGGGGCGAGCGCCTCTGCCTTTGCGAGCGCGACTCGTTTCGGAACCAACTCACCGAAGACGAGTGAGAAGTAAGCGATGATGAGAGTGAGTCCGACGAGTGAAAGGGTCTCGGCGATCGAGTCATTGATACCGAGGTCGATGAGATACGGGATCAGGTATTCACCGAGTTGATCGGCACCGACTGCAGCCGACAGGAAGCCGAAGAGCGTGACGCCGACTTGGACCGCCGCCAGGAACCTATTAGGGTCCTTGGCGAGGTGTGCCACCCTGGCACCACGTTTCCCCTTCCCTGCCAATTGGCGGACCTGACCCTCACGGAGGGTCACAAGAGCGATTTCGGCTGCGACGAAGATGGTGCCCATGCCTATGAAGAAGAAGACCAGGGCTATATCAAGGAGGAGCTGAACCAAAGAGAAAGTACTCGGGTCGGGGTCCATAAGGTTCTTAAGTCTAAAGGCAGGGATGCGTGAGCGGGCAAGTCGGTCGGCTCTACACGCGTGCGAACGCGCATCTTCTGCCCTTCCCTTAGCGCTCACGCTCGCGTACTCTCCCGCTCACATCTTGGTCGTGTGTTAGGAACATGTGAACGAGATGGAAGTGAAAACCGAATAGCAAGCCTTTATCCAACGGATCGTCGGGCACGTACCTGCCCGGTTAAGGGAGTAGAAAGATGGCATCTGTCCGCTTTGAACAAGCATCACGCATCTATCCAGGCACCACCAATCCCGCAGTCGACAAACTCGATCTCGTCGTCAATGACGGTGAGTTCCTCGTCCTTGTCGGACCATCTGGTTGCGGTAAGTCAACATCGCTTCGCATGTTGGCAGGTCTCGAAGAGGTCGATAATGGTGCGATCTACATCGGCGATCGCGACGTAACCAATGTCGCGCCGAAGGATCGCGATATCGCAATGGTCTTTCAGTCCTATGCGCTCTATCCACATATGACTGTCGCTGAGAATATGGGCTTCGCACTTAAGATCGCAGGAGTCGCGAAGGAAGAGCGAGACCGTCGCGTCCTTGATGCCGCGAAACTTTTGGACCTTGAGGCGTATCTCGAACGAAAGCCTAAGGCGCTCTCTGGTGGTCAACGTCAGCGCGTTGCGATGGGTCGCGCGATCGTTCGCGAACCACAGGTCTTCTTGATGGATGAGCCACTCTCCAACCTCGATGCGAAACTCCGCGTCGCAACGAGGACTCAGATCGCAGCGCTACAACGTCGTCTCGGTATCACCACTGTCTACGTCACTCACGATCAGGTCGAGGCGATGACTATGGGTGATCGCGTCGCAGTCTTGAAGGATGGCTTGCTCCAGCAATGCGATTCGCCACGAAATCTCTATGACAATCCAGCGAATGCATTCGTCGCTGGCTTCATCGGCTCTCCTGCGATGAACCTTCTCGTCGCACCAGTGGAGGGCGGAAATGCAAAACTCGGCTCACTCGCACTCGCGACGAAGGCACAAGGCGAAGTGATCGTCGGCATCCGTCCAGAAGGATTCACCCCTGCAGCCTCTGGCTTCGAGATCAATGTCGA
Organism: Candidatus Nanopelagicaceae bacterium; assembly: GCA_049459795.1. Classification (GTDB taxonomy): domain Bacteria; phylum Actinomycetota; class Actinomycetes; order Nanopelagicales; family Nanopelagicaceae; genus SYAN01. The sequence continues at coordinate 11,337 of JBMUDS010000019.1, forward strand.
AGTCGTAGAAGAGCTCGGCGCCGATGCATTCGTCTATGGCAAGCCTGCCGACCCAAGCGTTCGCTTCTACTCCACCGATGAAGGGGCACAAGTGATCGTTCGTTGGGATCCGAAGAATCCACCACGTCCTGGTGATCGCATCTCGGTTCAACCACAACCTGGTGCGGTCCACTTCTTCGATGTGAAGAGTGGTCTCGCGATTAAGTAATAGATATCTTCATAGAAAAACCCGCTTGGTGCACGACGCGCCAAGCGGGTTTTTTGTATTTCAAGATCAAGCCATCTTCGCCTTCAAATTGACGTTGATCGCATCCAAGAACTCTTGGGTGTTGAGCCATGGCGCATCAGGAGAGATGAGAAGCGCGAGATCCTTCGTCATCTTCCCGCTCTCGACAGTCTCAATACAGACGCGCTCGAGCGCATCGGCGAACTCAGCGAGCTTCGGATTGGAATCCAACTTCGCACGGTGTGCGAGTCCACGTGTCCACGCGAAGATCGAAGCGATCGGATTGGTCGATGTCGCCTTCCCTGCTTGGTGATCGCGGTAGTGACGAGTCACGGTTCCGTGGGCAGCCTCTGCTTCGACGGTGCGACCATCAGGGCTCATGAGGACCGATGTCATAAGGCCGAGTGATCCATACCCTTGTGCGACGGTGTCAGATTGGACATCGCCGTCATAGTTCTTGCAGGCCCAGATATAGCCGCCCTCCCATCGAAGTGAGGTAGCGACCATGTCATCGATCAGACGGTGGTCGTATTCAAGGCCTTCCTTCTGGAACTGATCCTTGAACTCGCTTTCGAATACTTCAGCGAAGATGTCTTTAAAACGACCGTCATAGGCCTTCAAGATCGTGTTCTTCGTCGAGAGATAGACCGGATACTTTCGCGCAAGACCGTAGTTGAAGGATGCGCGTGCGAAATCACGGATCGAGTCATCCAGGTTATACATGGCCATCGCAACGCCAGAACCTGGGAACTTGAAGACTTCGAACTCCATCGGAGCGGAGCCATCCTCTGGTGTGAATGTGACGGTCAACGTGCCCTTACCTGGAACCTTGAAATCCGTCGCACGGTATTGATCTCCGAATGCGTGACGTCCGATGACGATCGGCTTGGTCCAATGTGGGATCAACCGCGGGACGTTCTTGATGATGATCGGCTCACGGAAGATGACACCACCCAAAATATTTCGGATAGTCCCATTCGGTGACTTCCACATCTGCTTGAGATTGAACTCCTTGACCCGCGCCTCATCGGGCGTGATGGTGGCGCACTTGACGCCGACACCATGCTTTCGGATCGCGTTCGCAGAATCGATCGTCACCTGGTCATTGGTCGAATCGCGATACTCGATCCCCAGGTCGTAATACTCGAGATTGACATCGAGATACGGAAGTATCAATTGCTCTTTGATGAAGGCCCAGATGATCCTGGTCATCTCATCGCCATCAAGCTCGACGACCGTACCTTCGACTTTGATCTTGCTCATCGATTCCCTTTCTTATCCAGGATGAGACGACTAAAAAGCTCTCTTAGAGATCCTTAACATCTGCTTGCTTGGAACGAACTGCTTCGGCTGCAACCTTGAGCGCATCAAGCTCTGCACTCTCAAGCGCAGTCTCCACGACCTTCTTTACGCCGCTCCGGCCGATCTCCGCTTCGACACCGAGATAGACATCCGAGATGCCGTATTGACCTGTGACCCAGGCACATACCGGCATCACTTCACCGGAGTCTTCGATCACGGCTTTCGCCATGCGCGCTGCTGCAGCAGAAGGTGCGTAGTAAGCGGAACCAGTTTTCAAAAGCGCGACGATCTCAGCGCCACCATTGCGGGTGCGATCGACCAACTCTGCGACCTCTGTCGCAGAGAGAAGAGAGGCGAGAGGCTTTCCATCGACGGTGCATCGGCTTGGAACCGGAACCATGGTCTCACCATGGGAACCTAAGGTCAGAGTCTTTACTCGCGAGACCTCTACGCCAAGTTTCTCAGCGACGAAGTGTGTGAAGCGTGCAGTGTCGAGCATTCCCGCCTGTCCCATGACGCGGTTATGTGGGAACTTGGTCGCGATCTGTGCCAAGGCTGTCATTTCATCGAGCGGGTTCGAAACCACGATGACGACTGCTTGAGGTGCATGCTTCGCGACATTCTCGGCGACGCCGCGGACGATTCCTGCATTGACTCCGATCAGATCCATTCGGCTCATGCCTGGCTTTCGCGGAAGACCTGCAGTGATCACGACGACATCGGATCCGCTGATCGTCTCATATCCCTGGCCATCTGCTGTCGTGGTCTGGCCGACGACCTTGGTCTCGAAACCTTCGATGCTTCGTGATTGGTTGATATCGAGTGCGATTCCCTCTGGCTTACCTTCGACGATATCGGTCAACACCACAGTCTCGAAGATGTCATATTCAGCAAGGCGGAGCGCAGTGGTCGAACCATAGAAACCTGCTCCAACGACGGTGACTTTCCCTTTACGAGGCATGGTGATCTCTTCTTTCGTCTCTCGAACTTCTGATTTCTGCAATCACTTCGTTCGCGCCGTGACTGCGAACCTTTTCCCATCCTACCTGCGTAGAAAGTGGCCGAATCCCATGGAAGACCCACTCACACTGAGGAGCGAGGGAGCAAGAGCGCGACTGTTATCAGGGCTAGAGCGATAAGAAGTGGCGCGATCACAGCGACCGGCCGTCGCCAACCCCGAGCGAAGGCATCAGAACCGACTTGGAAGATGATTGCGATCCCCATCAGGATCGATCCATAACGTATGTTCGCGAAGAGTGAGGTAAGGAGCGCTGCAAAGAAGAGCGATGGCCCGAGCCATCTCAAACCCTGCTTGATTACAACCATCATCGTGGCGAGAGACCTGACGCGAATCCCGGAGTGCTATTCCTATGGATATGCATGATGTTGTCGAGCAACATCGCACGAGTCATCGGCCCTACGCCACCAGGGACAGGAGAGAGCGCACCTGCGACCTCTGCGACTGAAGGGTCGACATCTCCATAGAGTTTCCCATCAACCCAGGTAAGGCCGACATCGACGACAGCTGCTCCCTTCTTGATCATTGATCCATCCAGGAACCACTTCTTACCGATCGCAACGATCACAACGTCGGCCTCTTTGATCACGGCAGTGGGATCGGGACTCTTGGAATGAAGGATCGTGACCGATGCATTGACGTGATGTGAAGAGAGCAACATCGCCAGTGGCTTTCCGACTGTGATGCCGCGCCCAAGGATTGCGACCTTCTTGCCTTCAAGTTCGATCTCATAGGAGCGGAGCAAGGTGAGGATCCCAAGTGGGGTACATGGATAGATGCCATGTTCATCGAGCAAGAGTCGGCCAAGATTGACGGGATGGAGGCCATCACAATCCTTCTTTGGATCGATCGCCTCGAGGAATGAGATGCTCTCGCGACCTGGGATCGGCAATTGAACGATGAAGCCGGTGCACTTCGGATCACGATTGAAGCTCTCGATCGCCTTCATGATCTCGCCATCGCTCGCAGTGGCGGGAAGATCGATTCGAAGGCTTCGGATTCCCACCTCAGCGCAATCTCGATGTTTTCCCGCAACATAGGCGTGGGAGGCAGCATCATCGCCGACCAGAATCGTGCCAAGACCTGGTCGTTTCGATTCCGGGAGATCGGCTAATTCGACCTTGATCGCATCCTTGATCGCTCTCGCTACGCGCTTACCATCGAGAATGATCACGAGTCGAGTTTATCTCTAGTGCGAGAAGTGACGACGATGCGTGAAATACATCGAGATTCCAGCGCTCGACATCGCTTCGATCACTTCCCCATCGCGTTTACTTCCACCTGGTTGGACGATTGCGATGACGCCAGCATTCGCAAGTTCCATTGCACCATCTGCAAAAGGAAAGAAGGCATCACTCGCAGCAACCGCTCCATTGACGCGTTCTCCACCCCGCGAGACGGCAAGCCGCGCCGCATCGACACGACTCACCTGGCCCATGCCGATACCGATCGTCGACTCATCGCGCGCGATCACGATCGCGTTGCTCTTCACACTCCGAGCAGCACGCCATGCAAAACGAAGGTCTCGCATCACTTCATCGGAGACTCTCTTACCGGAGACCAATTCCCAGTCATCACTCGACTCCATGGCGATCTCATCGCGCTCTTGGATCAGGATGCCTCCCGAGATGAATGCACCCGTCAAACTGTTCTGGCGTGCATCTTGTTTTTCGTCTGTTTCTCTTGTTTCTTCGATATGTAGGGAATCGACTTCCAAAAGCCGTACGTTCTCACGCCGTTGCAATGTGGCAAGCGCTTCATCAGTGAAACCTGGAGCGATGATCACTTCTAAGAAGATCTCGTTGAGATCCTTGGCAAGATCGATATCGACGATTCGATTGGATGCGACCACCCCACCGTAACTCGAGACGGGATCACACTCCAAAGCCTTCCGGAATGCCGCTAATGAGTTCTGGGCTCTTGCGATGCCGCATGGATTGGAATGTTTGACGATCGCAATCACCGCCTTCTCTTCGCCGTGATCGAGAACGGCACGCCATGCCGCATCTGCATCGAGATAGTTGTTGTAGGAGAGCGTCTTGGCATTTCGATGCGAGCGATTTCGAGCTCCCGCGACGCCACCGCCACTACTGAGCAAAGCGGCCCCTTGATGAGGATTCTCGCCGTAGCGAAGCGGCTTCGTGAGGGCTCGAGCGATAGCAAGGTCGTAGCGTGCAGTGAGCGCGAATCCGATCCCGGCAAGCTCTCGCCTTCTCTCCATCGAAAATCCCGTCGGAAGCGAATCGATCAACTCTTGATACTGCGATGGTGAAGTGAGGAGAGTGACATCCGCGAAGTTCTTCGCAGCTGCACGGATCAGCGCCACTCCTCCGACATCGATCTGCTCCACATCAAGATGTTCGTTACTTCTTTCGAAACGATAGAGGTTCGCGACCACGATATCGATCGCTGCCATCTCATCGTCACCACCACTACCCAAGAGATCGCGCTCACTACCCGTTGCCAAGATCCCCGCGAAGATCCTTGGATGCAGACTCTTCACTCGCCCGCCAGCAAGTTCTTGCACACCTGTGATCTCACTGATCTCGCGCGCATCGATACCCGCAGCGCGTAGCTCTCGATGAGTCCCAGAGGTTGCGACGATCTCGTAATTGGATTGCAGAAGTGAGCGTGTCAGGTCGATGATGCCGCTCTTGTCGGTCACTGAGATCAGGGCGCGACGCTTCACTCGTCGACTCCACTATGACCTTCGGATCGTGCCTCGTCTTGATGTTCTCGATTAGATTCTTCAGCGGTTCGTTTCTTCGCCTTTGATCTCTCCTTGAGCACGATGATCGTGCGCGAAACGGCCATACCTAAGGCTAACTCGCCAGTTAAGACCAAGGGAAACCGCCACCATGATGGACCGACCTCACCGAGCACATCAGTGATCAATTGACCCGAAGCACTCGATGCTACGAGAGTGGAGATAAGAAAGAACGCGCCGAGTGAGATCGCAGAGGAGAGATCATCATTGAATCTCGCTCGCATCTTTCGATGGATGAGAAATCCAAAGCCGATCACGACGACCGCTCCGAGGAGAGCAAATGGAAAAGTCCCGCGTGGCAAAGCACCGAGGAGTGGCAATGCTGGGAGTTGATCTAATTCAAAAAGAAGTGGATGGATGATCGAATCCCGGCCGATATGTGCGCCAGATCCCGAGATATATCCCAAGGTTGCCACCACCATATTCGGGAGATAGAGGAGCTGGACTGCGATCAATGCGAAGCCGCCGAAGATCCCGGGGCTGATCACGGTGGTCAAGTCAAAGACCGCTTCGTAATGCACGCCAAGAGAGATGATGAGGACGACCGTCGAAAGCGCGATCAAGAAAAGGAAGCTAAATCCCGCCCACGCCGATGCCACTTCCCATGGCGCCCGATCCCGTTGTGGCATCAACTGTGATGCAAGGAGCGCAAAGGCGAAAGTGATCACGATCGTGATCGGGATAGATAGGTAAGGCCTTACTGAGACCACTTCATCTCGTATCGAAGAGAGCGAAGAGATCGCGATGATCAAGGCGCTGTAGATGAGTGCGAAGGTCACGACCACGATCCGCTTCTTACTCTCCTCAAAGAGTTCGACGGTTCGGATCACACCGGATCGGATGACGAGAAACACCAATGCGAGTGCACCTAATGGCAAGAATGTGAGGCGAGCGCCATCGAGTGAACCTGCGATCTCAAGTGGTATCTGATGGGCAGCCATGTAGAACCAGAGCGAAGTGAAGATCGGATCACTCGTCGATCCGCTACTGCTCCCGGCAGTCGCCCATACGATCAATGAAGCGAAGGCGATGGGCAACATGAGGAGAGCGACACTGCGAAGCGCCTGTCGAAAGATCGCAAGGACGCTCGTGAAGTTCACCTGCGTATTCTCGCGTATCGTCACGGCTTTCTTTCGAAAGTCGGTGACGCGCTTATCGAGCGAGGATTGCGCGCATCAAGTTGGCAGTCTCACTTGGAGTCTTGCCGACTTTCACGCCTGCCGCTTCGAGAGCGACTTTCTTCGCTTCCGCCGTACCTGAAGAACCCGAGACGATCGCACCTGCGTGGCCCATCGTCTTACCTTCAGGCGCGGTGAAACCTGCGACATATCCCACGACTGGCTTCGTGACATATTCCTTGATGAATGCGGCAGCGCGCTCTTCTGCATCGCCACCGATCTCACCGATCATCACGATCGCTTCGGTCTCTGGGTCATCTTGGAATGCCTTGAGGCAATCGATATGCGTCGTACCGATAACAGGATCGCCACCGATTCCGACAGCGGTCGTGAATCCAAAATCACGGAGTTCATACATCATCTGGTAGGTGAGGGTTCCGGACTTGGAGACCAAACCGATCTTTCCCTTTCCGGTGATGTCGGCCGGGATGATGCCGACATTCGAAAGTCCTGGGCTGATCAATCCTGGGCAGTTCGGACCGATGATGCGCGTCTTAACATTCTCGCCATCTCGTTTCGATTGCGAGTAGGCGAAGAACTCTGCAGTGTCGTGGACTGGGATCCCTTCGGTGATCACGACCATGAGTGGGATCTCCGCATCGATCGCATCCATCGCTGCAGCCTT
>JBMUDS010000020.1:0-17281 GCA_049459795.1 Candidatus Nanopelagicaceae bacterium
TCTCACGGAGCGACTTAAGGATCTGGCCACGACATTGTCGCTTCGTGCCATGCCATGGCTGACCTTTTCGAATCTCTTCTGATTTCGGAGAACCATTTCGTAGCCATAGACATGATCTCGTGATGGGACAGAGATCGCACTTAGGATCCTTTGCAGTACAGATCACCGCCCCTAACTCCATCACTGCTTTCGACCATGTGGGACCGAAGACCGGGCGCTCTCTCTCGTAGGACTTCAACGACTTCGGTGGATGTTCGATTCCATCGAGCGCTCTCGCATAGACACGTCGGATATTGATATCCATCACGTTATGACTCTGATCGAATGCGAAGGAAGCGATCGCACTCGCCGTGTACTCACCGACACCAGGAAGCGTTCGAAGAATCTCGATATCGCTCGGTACTTCGTTCTTATGATCCTTTGCTATCACTTTCGCGCTCTCCCATAATCGAAGCGCACGACGTGGGTAACCAAGTGATCCCCAGGCGCGAATCACATCGCTCTTCTCGGCCTTACCTAGATCACGAGGAGTGGGCCAACGTTCCATCCATTCCGTCCACTTCGGAAGGACTCTGACGACCGGGGTCTGTTGCAACATGAATTCACTGACCATCACACCCCACGGTGTGGTCTTTCGCCACGGTAGATCTCTCGCTTCGCGAGCGAACCATGTGGTTACTTCGTCGTGCACTTTATCCGCCGATTCGAACTCGCGAGATCGCTTGATCAAGCCTTCCTACCTCGACGATCTCCATGCCATCGATCTTCACATCGCTACCGGTAGGGACGAGCGCTCGCTTGAAGCCCAATCGAAATGCCTCATTGAGTCTCTGTGAGACACCTTGGACACGACGGATCTCACCAGCGAGTCCGACTTCGCCAAGCGCGATGAGATCCGATGGGAGTGCAAGTGAGTGCGCACCTGATGCGACGGCAAGAGCGATCGCGAGGTCTGCCGCAGGTTCTTGGATTCGCATACCACCGACAGTTGCGACATAGACATCTCGTCCAGAGAGCTTCACTCGAGCGCGAAGTTCAAGGACAGCTAGTGTCATCGCCGTCCGTGGGTTATCAAGACCACTTGTGACGCGACGCGCATTCCCGTAATCGACATCGCGATCACTTCCGACGAGCGCTTGAATCTCAGCGAGGAGTGGCCTTCTTCCTTCCAGTGCGACGGTGACGCATGTTCCGGGGACAGGTTCTGCGTGACGGGTAGTGAAGAGGCCGGTTGGATCGGGTAATCCTTCGATACCGCCATCGTGGAGATCGAAGCAGCCGACTTCATCGCTTGGGCCGAATCGATTCTTCGTCGCGCGGATGAGTCGGAGCCGTGAGTGGCGCTCGCCTTCGAATTGGAGGACGACATCGACGAGATGCTCGAGAAGACGGGGGCCTGCGATCGATCCATCTTTCGTCACGTGACCTACTAGGACGAGTGAGATCGATCGCTCTTTACAGATTCGGATCAATGCCGCCGATACTTCGCGGATCTGAGAGACGCTTCCCGGTGCGCTATCGATCGCAGAGGTACCGATGGTTTGGATCGAATCGATGATGAGAAGGGATGGTTCGACCTTCTCGATATGAGTGATGATGGCACCGAGGTCGTTCTCTGAGGCGAGGAAGAGTGATGGAGAGAGCGCATTCAAACGTTCGGCACGGAGTCGCACCTGTGACGGTGACTCTTCACCGCTGATGTAGAGCGCACGATCACCAAAGAGTGAAGCTACTGTGAGAAGTAGCGTCGATTTTCCGACACCTGGTTCGCCTGCGAGTAAGAGCGCTGCACCTGGAACCAATCCACCGCCAAGGACGCGATCAAGTTCGTCGACACCGCTCTTTCGCGCAGTGGCATTCGAGAGCTCAACATCCTTGATCGGCCGAGCATCGCTACTTGTCGCACCTGCGACAAGAGTCGCGCGCTTTGGCGCACCGATCTCTTCGATCGTTCCCCAGGCTTGGCATTCTCCGCAGCGACCGACCCACTTCGTCGTGCTCCAACCGCATTCACTACAGCGATATGGGTCTTTCGCTGGTTTCGCCATCTCTTACCGTCCTGCCTTCGCACCGAGCGTCGCGGGATGGATGGTGAGAAGTGGGAGGAGTTGCCTCTTGGTCTTTGAGATGAGTGTCATCCGTTTATCGCAAGCATCCGCGAGGATTCGGTAGGCAGAAACGCCCATCATCTGGATCAACTCTTCTTTGCTTGAGATGTAGACCGGATTCGAACCGGTATGCGCCTCGGTATTGCTGGTGCAGTACCAATCCATATCTGCACCGCCTTCACCCCATGCCATGCGTCCATACTCTCCGATGACGGTGACAGTGAGTTCTGCATCGCCCAACTCACGCTTCTCGAAAGACCTCCGGAGCGGCAATTGCCAGCAGACATCCGGTTTAGTCTCGTGGAAGTGGGTCCCTTCGCGGACCGCGAGGTGATGAAGTGCGCAACCCATCCCCCCCTCGAATCCGGCGCGATTGAGGAAGATACAAGAGCCATCGACGCGTTTCGTCTTACGATCATCATCGAGACCGATCTCTGTGATCGAGAGTTTTCCCTTCCTGTACGCAGCGTTATGCATCTGCCAGATATCAGGAGTAAGTCTTCGCGCAGCTTCTAGGACCCGTTTCTCATCATTCTTATCCGAGTAATAGGCGCCGTCACTGCAACATCCGCTGTCGGGTGCTTCCTTGTCGATTCCTTTGCATCCATTTCCATAGATGCAATTCCATGATGATGTGAGCCAGGTGATATCGCATTTGAAGAGATGGAGCGGATTATTGGGATCTTGAAACTCTAACCACTCTCGGGGGAATCCTTCATCGATCTCAGGCATAGTGCGAGAGCCTAAAGGATAGGCTCGCACCATGAGAACGAGGATCGGTTTCATCGGAACCGGAGTGATGGGTCAGGCAGTGATCTCCACTCTTCTTTCGGCTGGCATCAAGCGAGAAGAGATCACCTTCACTCGAAGGAAGTTGGAACTCATCGATGAGGTGAAATCGAAGTTCGGTATTGAAGCACGTTCACTTGAGGATCTGGTTCGCTCTTCGGATCTCATCTTCCTTGCGATGAAACCTCAGGATCTGATCGCGCTCCTTGATGGGATCAAAGGATTGCTCGCACCATCGACTCTTATCGTCTCGCTTGCAGCAGGAAAGAGCACGAAAGTGATCCAATCCACGCTTGGTGGATCGAATCCTGTGATCCGCGTGATGCCGAATACACCGATGGTGGTCGGAGAAGGAGTCTCTGCGCTCTCGGCGAGCGAGAATGTGACGAAGGAAGAGTTGGAGTGGATCAGATCGCTTCTCGCTGCAGGTGGCCGCGCGATAGTTGTCGAAGAATCACTTCAGGATGCGGTGACCGCAATGAGCGGGTCCGGTCCTGCATATTTCTTCGCATTCATCGAAGCGATGGTGAAATCCGGCATTGAATTAGGTCTTAGCGAATCCGATGCGACGACTCTTGCGATAGCGACCATCAAGGGTGCGGCGGTGATGCTCGAGCAGTCGGGGAAGTCAGCGACCACACTTCGCGAGAACGTCACGAGTCCCAATGGGACAACAGCGGCTGCGCTTCGGGTCTTCGATGAGCGAGGTCTTGAAGCGATGGTGGCTGCTGCGATGAAAGCCGCTCGCGATCGCTCCGTGGAATTGGGTTAATAGTGCGTAAGTTCCTTCCCCTCCTGATCGCCTGCCTCTTTACATTGACTTCTGTCGGCGCAGCGGCAGATGTCGCGGTGGTTCGATTAGCGAGCATCGCAGAGGTATCGAGTCAGACTCGTGCGCTCGCAGTCACCAGCGATGCCATCGCGCTCGCCGGTGATTCGATCACAATACTCTCACGCGAGAATCCGGATCAGGCATCTGCGGTAACGCTCGTAACTTCGAACGCGAGACTTTTCACAGATCTCTTCGCTTTCGAAAATCGCTTCTTCGCTGTCGGTCTCGGTGAGAGTCAGAGCGCTCTTGCTAATTCACCTAGTACTTCAACTTCATCTTCTACATCGTCGACTATCAACCCGGACTCGATCACTGTCTTGTCGAACGTTAATAGTGCTCAAGGCCTTACTCGACTTCTCTTGATCGAATTCGATAGCGCAGGGCAAGTGATCAATGAATCGGTCTATGACTCAGATCTTCCCCTTATCCCGCTTACTCTCAAAGTCCTCGGCTCTACTGTTGCGATCGTTGGAAGCACAGTCTCTGAGCGTGGTGTTCAAGGATTCCTTGCCACGACTGATCTCGAGCTCAACTTCCTCTCTTTCAATCGCTTTGGTACGGATTCGACGGTGATCCGATCGCTTGCTTCGCTTCGCACACTCTATGGATCGAGTAGTGAGCGATTAGCGGGAACAGATCGCAAGAGTGTTCAAGATGGTGTGATCCTCTATCTCGATTCCTCTGGCGAACCTAGTCGTGTGGTTCGAAGTTTCCTCTCTTCCAGCCAGCGATCATGGGATCAGGTCAGCAATGCCCACCTTGCGGTGGGAGAAGTGAAGCGCGGGAAGATAGAGGAAGTCGCGATCACCAAGTTCTCGCCACAAGGATCACCGCAATGGAACACTCGCTTCCCTGGAAGTGACGGGCATCTCGACCTTCGCACCCTAGGTCTTGTCACATCGAAGAAACTCGAGGGAATCTCCCGCATCGCACCGAAAGGAAAGAGTGCGGTCTTCATCGAATATGCATCGAAGGGTTTGAGCAAACGGGGCACGATCTCTCGTGTCGCATCGATTCCGGCGCGGGAAATCATCGATATGGCCAATGGCTATGCCGTCATCGTCGATCGAGATAGTCGATTCCAGTTGGTACCTTTAGCCCCTTGATTTCCTGATCGATGCGAAGAATCTTCAAGTGAACGAAGGGAAGTGATCGTGGGTTCCGTTGTCAAAAAGCGCCGCAAGCGCATGGCAAAGAAGAAGCATAAGAAGTTGCTGAAGAAGACACGTATTCAGCGTCGCAACAAGAAGTAGTGACCCTTCCGCCTCATCATCAAGGGCGGAAGAGCGTCAATTTCCCATCGACACCGACGAGCGCGTAACGCTCTTTCCCAAGTGTGATCCAGGTGGCTACCGCGCCTTTAGGAAGTCGTTCATCTACTACTAATCGGACTACTTGACTCTTCTTCTCCATCGCGCAGAGACGTTCTTCGCAACCGAAGAGTGATGAATCGAGATCCTCTGCCATCGGACCGCTCATGAAGCCGTGGTCATCTGCGAAACCTGCGATGGTGGCATCGACGTCACTGATCAGTCGTGACTTGATCCGATCAGGTTTCGGCCGGGTGAGAGGCGTCGAGGAGAGCCATGATCCGAAGACCTTGCTCTTCGACGCTGCGATCGAGATGTCATATCCAGGGACTGCGACCATCTCGCCAGTGACCTCAAGATTCTGATAACTCCAGTCCTCGGTATAGATGGTCGATCGTTTCGCGACCCGTACCTCACCTTGGGTTGCATCGCGATTCGCGTCCACGACCAGGATCGAGTTGTAGATCAGATAGACGGTATCGCCGACGGTCGTCGAACGGAGTCTGAAACCGACATCTCCGATACTCCGACCACCAGTCCGTTTGTCGCCATCGACGATCTCGTAGAACCAAGTGTTCCGACTCCTCACCGCGCCAAGCAGGATCCCTTGACTCTCATCACGGTAGAAGACTTGAAGTCCGCCTGAGGTCGCGGCACATGCATTGGAGATGCTGACATCGCTAGCGGTGCGGACTCGATCCGGCTCCTCATAGTTCTGCACCTTCGGCCCATCACCATCGACGACTTCGTATCTCCATTTCGACCCGTTGAATTGTCCGTATCGCAAGTCCTTCTCAGTGAGATCTGTATAGAAGAGGTGGAGTCGTTCCTTTGCTCCTTTTCCACTGACGCATAGCGAGAGATAACCCGAAACATCATTGGTCGTCCTTCCTCCGGTAGAACTATTCCCATCGACGATGGTTCGAGTCCATCTCTTCTTCGAATAGGTCGCAAGTTTCACATCACCACGTGTCGAGTCGGTGTAAGCGACGACTGGTCTACCTTTGAAGATCGCGGTTGCGACGAATTTCCCATCAGAGTTCTCGTCGATCACACTTGCGCGCCAGGCACGTTCAGGTTTGATCGGATTGCTTCGTACCACCGGGGATCGTCCATTGGAGTTGATGGCGATGACATCGAAAGAGTACGTCTCGCCATTCTTCAATCCAGAGATCACTGCTGGAGATTCTTCTACCTCCTCAGTGGCACCGGTTTGCACATTGGTGACGATGTAGGAACTCACTTGGGAACTTCGTGCGTTCGATGGCGGATCGAAGGTGACGATCGCGCGACCATCACCGATCAATGCATCGACGTTTCGAGGTTCATTCGGGATTCCAACGACTGCGCCAGCAGGTGGACGTTGTCGCATATCCTCGATCATCGCCTCAGCGATCGGACCGGGAGCTACCAACACCTCACCGGAAGCGAGATTCGGAGTCATCGCCGCGTTGATCGTCCCGCGATTGAAGGTCGATTCGTCGAGATGGCTCACTGAGGAGCCGACCTCGAAAGTCTTCGGTGTGTAGAGGAGTGGCTTCACATTCCCATTCGCCGTGATCGCACGGATGCCAGACCAATAGAGCGTCCCGGTGATGGCGCTTCCTAATTCCAGAGAGGGAGATGCGAGATCCATCAGACGCTTTCCATCGGGAAGCTCTGCGTAGGCATCGAAGGGAGTGGGCTGTGTCATGGTGCCGAAATTGTTGTAACTGATGAAATCCGCATTCGAAAGGAATCCGAGACCATGTCCTATCTCATGAAGGACGACTGAGACGAGATCGAATTGGCTCTGTCCAGGCTTGCCATCTGTGCCGAGGTACCAGAATGGGAATGCACTGATCCGGATCACGATCTCCGGGTTTCGTGGATCGAGATCACGCCCAGCAAGAGCATTGGCAAGTGCTGATGCGTACCAGAGGTCACGATCCGGTGCGCCTTCGAAATTATTGAAGTAGCGGCCAGGACGCGCAGTGCCAAGGACTCCATAGGGAGCGGTGCGATCCCAGAATGCAGAGACATTGATCGGCACCTTCGATTCGAAGGAACCCTCCCACGCTTTTATTCCAGTCTCGATCGCTGCCTTCGCGCGATCCGGGATGTTCACGTAAGTGACGATGAATTCGCTCTTCGGTTCTCGCACCTCACGTGAGATCGGTGGCTCACTCGTCGCAGTACTGGTCTCACCTTCTTGTCGTGGTTCATCCCCGCTATAGATCTCATCCGCATAGAGAGTTCCCCAGATATTCGCTGGTGCAGAATTGAATGAGAGTGCACTCGTCGGTGCGATGAAAAAGGTAAGCAAGAGCGCGAGGGAGAGGAAAGGGACGAGAAGTGATTTGGCCTTTGGCCCGCGCATAGCGGAAGATTATCGTCTCGTTCTGTGAGAGATTTCTTAAGGAGTCCGATTTTGAAGCAGATAACGCTCTACTCTCGAACTGGTTGTCATCTCTGTGAAGTTGCCAGGGAAGAGATCGAGAGAATCTCAGCAGATATGAAGGTTGCGATCGCGATCGAAGAGATCACCATCGATGGCGACCCAGATCTGGAGCGTGAGTACGGTTTCATGGTTCCCGTCATCCATATCGATGGCGCCATGCATGGATATGGCCGAGTCGAAGAGGCTAGGTTGAAAAGAGCGTTGAGTTAAGGGTTAGAAAGAGCCGGTGTAGACATCATCGGCATCGATGATCCGATAGGCATAACCCTGTTCCGCGAGGAATCTTTGGCGATTCTGCGCGAAATCTTGATCGACTGTATCCCGAGCCACAAGGGAGTAGAACCGCGCACCACGTCCATCGGATTTCGGACGAAGGACTCGACCGAGTCGTTGCGCCTCTTCTTGCCTCGAACCGAAAGTCCCTGAGATCTGGATAGCGATCGATGCCTCAGGTAGATCGATCGAGAAGTTAGCAACCTTCGAGACGACGAGAAGTTTCAACTCACCGGTGCGAAAGAGTTCGAAGAGCCGCTCTCGCTCCTTGATCGGAGTCTCTCCTTTGATCACAGGTGCACCGAGATCCGCTGCGATCTCATCGATCTGGTCGATGTACTGTCCGATGATCAAGACTTGATCGTTCTTATGGTGTTCGGCAAGAGCCTTGGCTACATTCTTCTTCGTCATCGTCGTGGCGCATACTCTGTATCGCTCTTCTTGTTCTGCAGTCGCGTAACTGAGTCGTTCATGATCGGTGAGAGTCACTCGCACTTCGACGCAATCGGCAGGAGCGATATAACCCTGCGCTTCGATCTCCTTCCATGGCACATCGAAACGCTTCGGTCCGATCAGCGAGAAGACCTCGCCCTCCATTCCATCTTCACGAACCAATGTCGCAGTAAGGCCGAGTCGACGACGCGATTGGATATCCGCGGTGAATCTGAAGATCGGTGCCGGAAGGAGATGCACTTCGTCATAGATGATGAGTCCCCAATCTTGGGCATCGAAGAGATCCAAGTGGGCGTAGAGACCTTTCTTGCGAGTGGTCATCACCTGATAGGTAGCGATAGTCACGGGACGGATCTCTTTCTTCGCTCCCGAATACTCGCCGATCTCATCTTCAGTAAGGGATGTCCGACGGAGTAATTCATCGCGCCATTGCCGCGCTGCCACCGTGTTCGTCACCAGAATTAATGTGGTCGCTTTCGCCATGGACATCGCCACCGCTCCGACGATCGTCTTCCCGGCGCCACAAGGAAGCACGACGACGCCAGAACCCCCGTGCCAGAATCCTTCAGCAGAGAGACGTTGGTAATCGCGGACTTTCCAACCTTCCTCTTTGAGTTCAATTGGATGGGCTTGGCCATCGACATAACCCGCAAGGTCCTCTGCTGGCCAGCCAAGCTTGAGAAGCGCTTGCTTGAGATGTCCTCGTTGTGATGGATGGACTGCGATCGTCTCGTTATCGATGCGCACGCCCAACATCGGTGCGACTTTTTTCGCGCGCGCGACCTCGGTGAGGACTGCTGCATCAGTGGTGATCAAGACCAGACCGTGGACCGGATGCGATTCGATGCGGAGCCGTCCATAACGACCCATCGTCTCCGCGATATCGATCAAGAGAGAGTGTGGAACTGGATAGCGCGAGTACTTAAGGAGAGTGTCGATCACACCTTCTGCATCAAGACCTGCAGCGCGAGCATTCCAAAGACCGAGAGATGTGAGACGGTAGGTATGGATATGTTCTGGTGACTTCTCTAACTCTGCGAAGGGAGCGATCGATTTACGACACTCATCGGAGAGTGCGTGATCCACATCAAGAAGCAGCGTCTTATCGCTTTGGACGATGAGAGGACCTTGCAGTGGATCTTGGGACATTCTCGGCAGTCTACTTGAGCAGGTGCCTCAACATCTCGGTGACCAATTCTGAGCGTTCGATCAGGCCAGCAGCACTGACCCATTCATGTGCCGCATGCGCGCCATCACCGATGGCGCCAAGGCCATCAAGAGTCGGTGTGCCGACTGCTGCAGTGAAGTTCCCATCACTAGCACCACCGACTGCAGCATCCTTGAGATCTGCGATGCCGACTTTCTTTGCCGCCTCTTTCGCGACTTCATAGAGCGAAGCACTCATCTTTGGATCCATAGCAGGGCGATTGATTCCGCCCATGACTTCGATGATCGCTCCATCGACACTTCCTGCCAGAGCCTTGATCGAAGTATCGACTCTTACTTGTTCTTCCTTAGAGAAAGCACGGACATCGATCTCAAGGATCGCTTCTGCTGGGATCGTGTTGAGTGTCGTACCTGCATGGAACGTTGTTGGCGTCACTGAGGTGCCGACCTCCATCTTCGCGATCGTCTTGACCTTGGGAAGGAGTGATGCGAGTGCGGTCATCGCATTGATCCCTTTTTCTGGCTCGAGACCTGCATGGGCGGCTTTGCCGAGCGCTTTGACTCGATACATCGATGTGCCCTTACGCGCGGTCTTGACCTTGCCATCGATGGCAGATTCGAAGACGAGTGAGTACTCGCACTCCCTCGCGGCCGCTTCGATCAACTCTCGTGATGCTGCGCTTCCTGTCTCTTCATCGGAAGTCGCGAGGATATGGATGCCGGCACGATTCTCGAGCGCAGCAACTGCCATCACTGCTTGGATGAATCCTGCCTTCATGTCATAGACACCAGGACCGCGGAGGTGATCTCCTTCGATGCTCCATCGCGGTGCGAATGAGCCTTTCGGCCAGACGGTATCGAGATGACAAAGGAGAAGTACACGAGGCTTCCCGCTCTTCCATGAGAGCGTCGGATAACCCTTTACCTCCTTTACTTCACCAGGAGTGCCTAAGAGTTCTTCGACGATCTTGTTTGCTTCATTGACTACCTCGGTGCAGGCCGCGACATCTTCAGTCGGGGATTCGATCTCGACGAGGCGCCTTACAAGTTCGACAGCTTCATCTCTAACAAGCTTCGTCATGTCGCTATCTTGCCATCACTTCACCGGAGCCACACCAGTGATGCGTGCGATCTTGAAGGTGGCGAGTTCTTCGCTGCCATGGTCGCGGGCCAGGAGATTTCCCATCGCGATCTGTACCGGGTCGATGATCCGTTGTGTCACGCCACCATTCGTATCTGCATATCCGATCATCACACTGCTTTGATCAGCGACGACTTGTCGCAAGATGGCAAGCGTCTCGTTGGCGCTCGTCCGCGGGATCTCGGCAAGGGTGGTCTTCGCGCCACTGACACGATCACCAGCACGCATCGCCTTAGTCGCAGCAGCGATCACCGCTTCGCTTGGTGCGCCACTCTCCGCGATCGAACGTGGCAGGCGCGGCTTGCTCTTGGCTCGCAATTGTCGTGGCGCAGTGATCACTACTCCACTTTGATTCTCGAGCGATGGGAGATATCCAGCGCTTCGAAGGTCCTCTATCAATTCACCACTCTCGATCTCAGAGACCAGGACTTGTGGTGCGATCTTTCGAAGTCGCAAGTTCTCCAATCTCTTGTCCTTCATGATCGCAACGATCGTCGCCTCATCCTCACAACGGATGAAACTCTGTGAGAAGCCGACGCGGAGTTGACCATGACGCCGTGATACGTCAGCGATCATGTACTCGAGAGGTTGTGGGATCGGCGTGCGCGATATCTCGTGCAGGAAGGCCTTGATCTCATCGCCAGTGTGGCCGTGGTCGAGACCGCGCCTGATCGAACTCTCACTGAACCTGTAGACCGTCGCATTCCCACGACTTTCGATATCAGCGAAATTCGAGAGGCGCCGTGAGATCTCTATCGTCAACGGTCCAGGTGCGATGGCGGTGTGATCGCCTTGGACCAGGATGTGATCGATCGGTGGCGGTAGCGAAGAATCGATCGCCAAGGAATCAGATGCCTCAAGCAACCTTGCACCGAAGGGAGAGAGCACTCCGCGTGCAGTGATGCCGAGCCACTCGGCCTCATCGATGGTCCACGCGGTGAATTCATTATGTAATGGCGCACTCCGTCTCGTCGGTGCTAACCAATCGACCCAACTCTGCACTTGCGCCACATTGAGCGAGAGCGATGGATTCGATTCGAAGACAGAGAGGATGAGACGGCGGATTCGAACTGCCCAGATGCGATCGAGTTCACTTCCAAGTGGTGTGATCCCTTTGCTCTCTTCACGACGGACCAATCCTGCGACCCTAGAGGTAGCGAGCCAGAGCGATGCGATCTCACGCCATCTCGCCTCCGGGCTTTGACTCTGCCAGATATCGAATTGCATCGAAGGCATGATCCGATCGTCACCTTCGATCGAAATCAATCCAGCGAGGAATGCGAGCTCTGCGATGAAAGCAGCGAAATCCTCATCGATACCGAGATGCTCGGCACACTTCTTCAGATCTCGAACGCCAAGACCGCCGGTCTTGAGTGCACGTGGTGTCTCTGCAGACCAGAAATCCATGAGCTCTGCGATGTAACGGATGATCGAAGTAATCGCAGCAAGTGATGCATCACGGATGACTTCAGGTTTGATCTGCTCATCCTTCTTCGGACGGGAGAAGTCAGGCGGTGAGATGAGAAGTTCACGGTGCACTTTTCCGCCACGAAGGTGGAGCCCGACCTCACGGGGAAGCGCGACATGTTCGCTATCGACTTGAGTGAGAAGACCTTCTTCGAGCAACCAATCGATGATCTTCCCTGTCTTCTTTCGATCCCCGATCGCGCCTTTCGGTGGTCCCCATGTGAGCCGTTCGAGAAGTTGCATCGCACCTGGGGGCGCCTTCTTGATCGAAGTAAGTCTCGGTTTACCGAGTGAGACTGGGCCGAGCCCTGCTGGAGTAGCGCCGATCAATTCACGGAGAGCGCGTGGAATCCGGATCTCACCACCATCGAAGTAGATCAAGGCCCGATCCCATAATGGATCGAGTTCATTCTCTGCTGCACCGTCGGTGGCATCGATCAACCATTCGATCTTGAGTGGCTCTTCGAGTGCAGCGATTGCTTCAAGGACTTGGTACTGGAATCGATTGAGTGCATCGAGTGCACGTACCAAGGAAGGAGTTGAAGTGGCGCGTGCTACTAAAGATGAGAAATCGTTGGGAACTGGTGATGCAAGGTCCGCTCTTACTGAGAACAACTTTGCGATCTCATCATCACTTCGGGCGCGAAGTTCATCAGCAAGCGAAGCAGCCGCTCGCATTCGTGGATTGACCTGTCGCGCCATAACTGGCCTACATTACCGGCCCAGAATTCACCTTCTATTCCTCGCGTAAGATGGAGCCATCATGCGCGTTCATCTCGTACGTCACGGACAAGTAGAGAATCCAGGGAACATCCTCTATGGACGTCAATCTGGCTGGTACCTCTCTTCCTTGGGGCAAGAGATGGCACGTGGCGTCGCCGATTGGAGCAAGACGCTCGATCTCGGAGCACTCCATGTATCTCCGTTAGAGCGTGCGCAACAGACCGCGGCTCCGATCTCTGATGCGCATCGAATGGAGATCACCACCGACGATCGATTGATAGAGGCGGCCAATGTCTTCGAAGGAAAACCATTCGGTGTCGGGGATGGAGTCTTAAAGCACCCGGCGTCATGGCGCCATCTCTATAACCCTTTCAAACCTTCATGGGGAGAGCCATACGTTGATCAGATCAACCGAATGCTCGGTGCGCTCTTCACTGCGCGTGATGCTGCGAAAGAACGTGGGAAAGAAGATGCCATCTGCGTCTCGCACCAATTGCCGATCTGGATCGTCAGGAGTGCGATCGAAGGTCGTCCGATGCTCCACGATCCGAGAAAGCGTCAATGTTCGCTCTGTTCAGTGACGACAGTCCATTTCGACGATCAGGGCATGATCACCGACCTCACCTACGAAGAGCCAGTCCGCCATCTGCTCCCGGTCAAGAAATAGCGAGTGACGATGCGAAATCGAGCACTGATCGCTGCCACGATCCTCATCCTCTTCTCACTCCTTTCTCTCTCTTTCGTCGGCTCTTCATCAGAGCCAGAGATAGGAGCAGAGCTCTCCTATATAGAGGGAAACGGTGCAGTCACCAAAGTTCCTGCCGGGTCAAGAACTGCGACGCCTGATCTATCAGGGACTTTGATCGATGGCACTGAATATCGTATGCAACCAGGTCGTCCGATCGTGATGAATGTCTGGGCATCATGGTGTTCACCATGTCGTGCGGAAGCGCCGACTTTGCAAGCGCTCAACGAGAAGTATCCAGAAGTGCAATTCCTAGGCGTGCTCACTCGTGACAATCTCACTGCGGCTCAACGTTTCATCGACCGATTCGGTCTCACCTTCCCTTCGCTTCGAAGCGATGACATATTGCTGGAATTCAATGATGCGATGATCGCGAATGCGATTCCCACGACCTTGGTGATCGACAAGGATGGCTTGATCGCAGCGCGCATCAGCGGTGAAGTCACCTTCACCGGACTTAGCGCATTGATCGATGAAGTCTTGAGTGAATGATTCCTGTAATGAATGATTTCTACGATGAATGAGTTTTTGGTCAACCAGATCTTCGATGGCTCACTTCTGCTCAGCGTTCCGATCGCTTTCCTCGCTGGGATCGTTTCCTTCTTGTCTCCTTGTGTCTTGCCGCTCCTTCCCGGATACCTTTCCTATATAGCGGGTGCGAGTGCGACGCGGGTGCGAGTTCTTCTTGGTGCGACACTCTTCGTCGTCGGATTCACCGCACTCTTCGTCTCCTACGGTGTCCTCTTCGGATCGCTTGGTACGACTTTGCTTCGAAATAGTGATCTCTTCACACGTGTCCTAGGTTCGTTCACGATCCTGCTCGGCTTCATCTTCATCTTCAGTGAGCGCTTCTACCGAAGCTTCCAGATCGCAACTCCCAAAGTTCAAGGGATCATCGCAGCGCCGCTCCTTGGTTTCCTCTTCGGATTCGGATGGACGCCATGTATCGGTCCGACCTTGGCTTCAGTACAAGTCCTCTCATTCCAAGAAGCGAGTGCACTTCGCGGCGCGATCCTCTCTGGCTTCTATTCGTTGGGACTCGGACTACCTCTCATCCTCTTCGCACTCTTCTTAGTCAAGGTGCGTAGCGTCCATCGATTCTTGCTTCGTAACTCTCGGATCTTCGCTTTCGTAGGCGGCATCTTCCTGGTGATCATCGGTATCGCGCAGGTCACAGGTCTTTGGGGTCAATGGGTGGCATCACTCCAAGGTTCAATCGCTAACTTCGTCCCGGTGATCTGATGAGTGAACGAAGCCGTATCGAGAAGGATCGCACGCGCGAATTAGGCGCACTCCGCGAACTCACCGGCTTCGCCTTCATACGCTATCTCTGGCGTTTGCTCACCAGCATGCGAACCGCCCTCGTGCTCCTCTTGCTTCTCGCGCTCGCATCGATCCCTGGCTCGATCATCCCGCAACGCACGCAGAATCCCTTCCAAGTGCAGGACTTCTTCGATGCGAATCCGACGCTCGCACCGATATTCGATCGCCTCTATCTCTTCGATGTCTTCGGTGCTCCGTGGTTCTCTGCAGTCTATGTACTGCTCTTCATCTCGTTGATCGGTTGTGTGGTGCCACGGCTCAACGAATATCGGAAGGCGATCGTCGAGCGCCCCTCAGAACCCCCGACTCGGATCGATAACTTCGTCGCGTTCCATTCCTTCGAAGCCGATCCGATCAGAGTGAGGGATTACTTCAAGAGGAAGCGATATCGGATCTCGGAATTCCCTAATGGGTTCACTTTCGAGAAGGGATACCTCAAAGAGAGCGGTAACTTGCTCTTCCACTTCTCCATGATTCTGATCCTGATAGGGATCGCCTTCTCATCGCTCTTTGGAATGCGTGGCGATGCGATCGTCAATGTCGGCGAGCGATTCATCAACACACCGGTGACATATGACAATCTCACGCCAGGAAGGTTTTACTCCATCGATTCACTTCAGCCATATCGGATCGAGTTGGAAGAGTTCTATGCAGAGTATGACCCCGTAACGAATGCGGCGCGAGAATATGAATTGAAAGTCCGTGTCCGTGATGATCTCGATTCTCCATTCCGTGACGAAGTGGTTCGAGTCAACAGTCCACTGACCTTCGGAGCATCACGAGTCTTCCTACAAGCGACCGGATATTCGGTCCTCGTGACGGTTCGTGATCGAGATGGAGTCGTCACCTACCAAGGTGCAGTCCCACTCTTGCCGATCGATCCGAATCTCACATCGACTGGTGCGATCAAAGTCCCAGACATGGAACCGAGCATCGGATTCGTCGCTTCATTCTTGCCGACGGCTGCGCGAGATGAGATCCGTGGTGGCTTCTCTGCATTCCCAGAACCACTTGATCCAAGGCTCCTTCTCGGTGTCTGGCAGGGTGATCTTGGAATGGATGACGGGAAACCACAGTCCATCTATCGCATCGATACCGAAGGAATGGAGCGGATCGGATTGGTCTCGCTTCGTGAAGGCGAGTTCTATGACTTCGAAGTGGGCTCCATCACTTTCGATGGCTTCGTGCCATGGATCAATTTGCAAGTGATCCATGATCCAGGGAAGAGTTACGCACTGGCTGGAGGAGTCCTAGCGCTCATTGGTGCACTTGGAATGCTCTTCATCCATAAGCGAAGGATCTGGATCAAGATCGATCGTAATAGCAGTTCGAACGTGATCGAGATCGCGGGTTTCTCAAATACCAATGAGGAATCAGTGCAACGAGAGATCGATGCTCTCCTTAAGGAGTTGGAGGTGAAGCGCGATGGATAGTAGATCGCTTGCTTATCTCTCCAACAATCTCATCTATTCCGCACTCGCCGTCTTTGCAATCGTCTTCTTGCTCCATGCCATCGAGACAGCCTGGTCTGTGAAGAGCGGCGAAGGTCGGAAACTCGATCGCTCGCGGACTGAGAAATTGGCACGTAATGCGACTGGCCTCATGGTCTTAGCTGACGTGCTCTTGCTTGCCGGTCTCATCGCACGTGGACTCTCGGCTTCTCGTTTTCCACTTGCCAATATGTATGAGTTCTCCATCACTGGTGCATTCATCTTCGTCACCTCTTATCTGGTCGCGCTACGAAAGTTCGATCTTCGTTGGCTCGGACTTGTCGTTTCACTCGCTGCGCTTTTGACCCTTGGCACGGCCGTGACACTTCTCTATGTCGAGAGTGCGCCGCTCGTGCCTGCGCTCAAGTCACCGTGGCTCTTGATCCATGTCCTCGCGGCGATCATCTCGGGCGGGATATTCCTTCTTGCGAATCTCCTTGCTGGTGCCTATCTCGTCCTTGATCGGATCGAAAGCGGTAAAGGAAGAGGGACCTGGGCGTCTCGGTTACCTTCATTGGATTCATTGGATCAACTCACCTATCGCCTGATCGCATTGGTCTTCCCGATCTGGACCTTCTCGATCATCGCAGGTGCGATCTGGGCAGAGGCCGCGTGGGGTCGATATTGGGGTTGGGATCCAAAGGAGACCTGGGCTTTCATCACCTGGGTCGCATACGCCGCATACCTCCACGCTCGCGTGACAGCGGGGTGGAAAGGAAAGAAGGCGGCGTGGCTTTGCTTGATCGCTGGCTCCACCTTCCTCTTCAACTATGTCTACGTCAACATATGGGGAACGGGCAAGCACACCTACAGCGGCCTTTAGGACCTTTCACATCATCTATAGAGCACATCGTGACTGTGATGTGATGAGGATGAGGCAAGTTCACTATTTATCTCCTTTCGATTTCTCATGACGTAGTCAGATAATGCACCAGAGGAAGTGAAATCGAGAGAGCTCGTCTCGCCGTTAGATGTGGAGGAGAGAAATGAAGAGATTGACTGGACGCGTCGCACTCATCA
>JBMUDS010000021.1:0-16713 GCA_049459795.1 Candidatus Nanopelagicaceae bacterium
TTGCAGTGATCTGGATTCACCAGCGCTGATTCCCCCTGCTACAGCCTTAGGTCAGGTGATGGCGCTTTACGAAGTGGAAGCCGCAGAACAAAGTGAGATCGCACTCGGAAGAGCAATCCCATGTCGAAGCGAACAGTTAAGGAAGTCACCTGGGGAAACCTTACAAACGGATCTCTATGGAGTCGTATCTCCGTCAGAAGACTTGATATCTCTCGTCAAACCAGTAGCAGGAAAATTACAACCCGTCGTCGTCCTTCCTGAATCACGTTCAGAGATCGCAAAGTAGAGTTATCGGTTATGGCACTGCAGTGGCGCGATGAGCGAATGGAAGGTTCAGCAGTCGCTATCGGCATCTTCGACGGCGTGCACCAAGGGCATCAACGTCTGATCGAGCAGGCAAAGGAATGCAACGACAAAGTCACCGCACTTACCTTCTTCCCTCATCCAACCGCGCTCCTCGCTCCAGAGAAGGAGCCGACTCACCTCCTGACATTGACGGATCGAGTACTTCAATTACGCCTCTCTGGTGCCGATTCCGTTGCGATCGCACCCTTCACCGAAGAATTCGCACGAATCTCAGCTGATGATTTCATCCAGGATGTCTTGATCGATGAATTGAAAGCGACAGATATCGTCATCGGTGAAAACTTCCGATTCGGTGCGAAGGCCCAAGGCGATGTCGATCTTCTTCGCTCGCGTGGTGAATTCAATACCCACGTTGTCCCATTAGTAGAGAGTCAAGAGGGAATCATCTCTTCGACTCGAATCCGAGAATTGATCCGCCAAGGGAGAGTCGTCACCGCGTCGGAGTATCTGACCAGACCACATCAACTCGTCGGCGAAGTGATCCATGGCGAGAAACGTGGGCGGGAGATCGGTTATCCCACCGCGAATATCGGCTATGAGGCGAAGGCGACAGTGCCACTCGATGGAATCTATGCAGGATGGCTCACTGTCGATACGCAAAGATGGCAAGCAGCGATATCGGTTGGTAGGAATCCGCATTTCCCGAAAGCGGGCGGCCCGCGTGATATCCAGGTCGAGGCATATGCGATCGATGTCGGGCATGACGAGCTCGATCTCTATGGGTCGATGGCGAGAGTGGAGTTCGGTTATCGATTGAGAGAGACCATGGCTTTCGCATCGCTCGAAGAACTACTCGATCAGATGCGCATCGATGTAGCGGAGGCCCGTCGTCTCACCGCTTGATCCTCACGCCGATTTCTGACCTGACCCACCCGCTGGTAGCCTTGGGCGTCCTCGCGAGGGGCTCGCAATCTGATGAGAGCGGTCCTTTGGACGGATGAAGTAAAGAGTCAAGCGAGTATTCCGGTGACCGCGTGTTGAAGACCGAGGTCCCTCGCCCCCCGATGTTTGAAGGAGTCAGTCATGGCCTTGACCGCAGCAGAGAAGCAAGAACTCATCTCGAAGTACGGTGCTTCAGCATCGGATACTGGAAGCCCGGAGGCGCAGATCGCGCTCCTCTCCAAGAGGATCGATCAGATCACCGAGCACCTGAAGACCAACAAGAACGATCACCACAATCGTCGTGGACTCCTTCTTCTCGTCGGACGGCGCCGTCGCATCCTCCAGTACCTAGCGAAGGTCGATATCGAGCGTTACCGCGCGATCATCGAGAAGTTGGGTATCCGCCGCTAAGAAAGCGGCGCGACAACTTAATATCGACCCCTACGTGGGTTGTGTGCGTTCCCATCGCAACGTCCTTGGAAAATTGGTCCTCGGTAGTGGTTCACGGATTCGAATCCGTGTGCTTCGACTGAAGATCCATCTTCCGTAGCGCACTTTTGCGACAGAACGCTCCATCGACTGCGCATTCGATCAGATATCGGTTGCGTCCATGAGGGCTATCACAAAGAAGGATTGATCTATCAAGGATCACATCAGAAATCGTAAGGAGACCCATCAGTGGGTAATGAAGTACATACATCAGTAGCAACAATCGATAACGGAAAGTTCGGTAAGCGCGAGATCAGGTTCGAGACCGGAAGACTCGCGGCACAAGCATCAGGTAGCGCGGTCGTCTACTTGGATGAGGACACCATGCTCCTCTCGGCGACCACCGCATCGAAGTCACCACGAGAGTCGTTCGACTTCTTCCCGCTCACAGTGGATGTCGAAGAGCGCATGTATGCAGCAGGTCGAATCCCAGGTTCCTTCTTCCGACGCGAAGGACGTCCAAGTGAGGATGCGATCCTTACCTGCCGCCTCATCGATCGTCCGCTCCGTCCATCATTCGTCAAAGGGCTACGAAATGAAGTCCAAGTAGTCGTCACTGTCATGGCTCTCAATCCAGAGCATATGTATGACGTCGTCGCGATCAATGCTGCATCGATGTCGACGCAACTTGCAGGATTGCCATTCTCAGGTCCAGTAGGAGGTGTGCGCGTCGCACTGATCGAAGGCCAATGGGTGGCATTCCCTGACCATAATCAGGTGAAAGAAGCAGTCTTCGACATGGTCGTGGCAGGCCGTATCGCTGGCGATGATGTCGCGATCATGATGGTCGAGGCAGAAGCGACAGATAACACCATCGAATTGATCAAAGGTGGCCAAACCGCTCCAACCGAAGAGGTCGTCGCCGAAGGCCTCGAAGCATCGAAGAAGTTCATCAAGATCATGTGCGAAGCACAGATCGCGCTCGCGAAAGTTGCGGCAAAGCCGACGTCCGAGTTCCCAGTCTTCTTGGATTACCAGGATGATGTCTATGCAGCAGTCGAGAGCGCAGCGAAGGAGAAGCTTGCAAAGGCTCTCACTATCGCAGGAAAGCAAGAGCGTGAGGAAGAGCTGAGCGCTATCAATGCAGCGGTGACAGAGTCAGTCGCACCATCATTCGAAGGACGCGAGAAAGAGATCTCAGCGGCACTTCGATCAGTGACGAAGAAGTTGGTTCGTCAGCGAGTGCTTCGAGACAAGGTTCGTATCGATGGTCGTGGCCTCAAAGATATCCGTCCGCTCTCAGCTGAGGTCGAAGTCGTGCCACGTGTCCATGGCTCTGCTCTCTTCGAGCGTGGCGAGACACAGATCCTTGGCATCACGACTCTCAATATGCTCAAGATGGAGCAGCAGCTCGACACGCTCTCTCCAGAGACGACGAAGCGCTACATGCACAACTACAACTTCCCGCCATACTCAACCGGCGAGACTGGTCGCGTAGGTTCCCCGAAGCGACGAGAGATCGGACATGGTGCGCTCGCCGAGCGTGCACTCGTCCCGGTCCTACCGAAGCGTGAAGAGTTCCCGTATGCGATCCGTCAGGTATCAGAAGCTTTGGGATCCAATGGTTCGACATCGATGGGTTCGGTCTGTGCTTCGACGCTCTCACTGCTCAATGCAGGTGTCCCACTCAAGGCTCCGGTCGCAGGAATCGCAATGGGTCTTATCTCTGATGATGTCGACGGGAAGACAGAGTATGTCGCTCTTACCGACATCCTTGGCGCAGAGGATGCATACGGAGATATGGACTTCAAAGTCGCTGGAACCAGCGAATTCGTCACTGCACTTCAGCTCGACACCAAGCTCGATGGAATCCCAGCAAGCGTCCTTGCAGGTGCATTGACTCAGGCGCGTGAAGCTCGCCTTCGCATCCTCGATGTGATGGCAGAGGCGATCGATCGTCCTGATGAGATGAATCCGCTCGCACCACGCATCATCGCGATCAAGGTCCCTGAGGACATGATCGGCGCGATCATCGGCCCGAAGGGGAAGATGATCAATCAGATCCAAGATGAGACCGGTGCTGAAGTCTCGATCGAAGACGATGGAACGGTCTACATCGGCGCCACCAATGGGACTGCTGCAGAAGCGGCGAAAGCGATGATCACTGCGATCGCCAATCCCGTGGTGCCACAAGTAGGAGAGAAGTACACCGGAACAGTCGTGAAGCTCGCGGCATTCGGCGCCTTCGTCAATCTCGTTCCAGGCAAAGATGGACTTCTCCATGTCTCGCAGATTCGAAAGATGCATGGTGGCAAGCGCATCGAGAACATCGAAGATGTCATGAATGTCGGTGACAAAGTGGAAGTCGAGATCGCTGAGATCGATCCGAAAGGGAAACTCTCTCTCGTACCGGCGAACTTGCCTGAGAAATCAGCTGAGTAGCGAGCCTTCCCTTTCCTGATGTCACTTCGAAGAAGCGTTCTTCCGAGTGGACTTCGGATCGTCACAGAAGATGTACCAGGTGTGCGTAGCGCATCCTTCGGTATCTGGGTCAATGTCGGATCCAGAGATGAGGATGCGCGAAGTGCCGGTGCGTCACACTTCCTCGAGCACTTGCTCTTCAAAGGTACGAAGCGAAGGTCTGCGCTAGAGATCTCATCTGCCATCGAAGCAGTCGGTGGTGAGATGAATGCCTTCACGACGAAGGAATACACCTGTTTCTACGCCAGGGTCATCGACACCGATCTGCCGCTTGCCATCGATGTGATCTCCGAATTGATCACTTCCTCGCTCTGCCGCAAGGAAGATGTCGATGCCGAGCGAAAGGTGGTCTTGGAAGAGATCTCGATGCGAGACGACGATCCAAGTGATCTCGTCCACGAGGTCTTTGCGGAAGACTTCTATCGAAGGCATCCGCTCTCTCGTTCGATCCTTGGTAGCGAGAAGACGATCATGTCGATCAAGCGAGATTCGATCTTCGACTATTACAAGACCAGGTACCGCCCGGATCAGATCGTGATCTCGGTAGCAGGAAATTTCAAACATCGAAAAGTCGTTGCGATGATCGAAGAGGCGCTCTCTAGGGATGGCTTTTTGGAGCAGGTGAGTGCACCTGAGATCAGAAAGAGCGAACAGTTCCGTCCGGTCGGTGGGCGAGTAGGCCTGATGAATCGCAAGACGGAACAAGCACATCTCTTCCTCGGACTTCCCGCAGTCGATAGAGATGATCCGAAGCGATTCACGGTAGGAGTCCTCTCCGCCGCGCTCGGAGGTGGGATGTCGTCTCGTCTCTTCCAAGAAGTTCGTGAGAAGCGTGGCTTGGCCTATTCGGTCTACTCCTATGCACAACAATTCTCAGGGACTGGCCATCTTGGTTTCTATGCTGGCACTGCTCCTGAGAGTGCGAAAGAAGTGATCACTGTGATCCGTGGTATCGCTGCTGATGTAGCCGCGAATGGACTGAGTGAAGAGGAACTTTCTCGCGCAAAAGGCGCAGTCCGAGGTTCTCTCGTTCTCTCCCAAGAAGACACTGGGTCACGAATGAGTCGCATCGGAAAGAGCGAACTTGTCTACGGCACAGTGATGAGTTTCGATGAGATCTTGAGCGAGATCGAACGGGTGGATAGTCGTGGAATCCAGGAAGTCGCTGGCGAATTGCTCGCGGAAAGCCCTACCCTTGCCATTGTTGGTCCATTCAAGAGTGCTTCTCCCTTCGAGCGCCTGATCTAGGCTCTCGACGGAATCGAAAGGAATGAAGGCGATGACGCGAGTCGGAGTTCTTGGCGCTAAAGGGCGCATGGGAAGCGAAGTCTGTCGCGCCATCACTGCAGCCGAAGATATGGAGTTGGTTGCCGAACTCGACCTTGGTGACGACCTCACTCGATTGAACGACGTGAAGTGCGATGTCGTCGTCGATTTCACGATCCCTGAGTCAGTGATGAAGAACCTGGAATTCCTCATTGAAAACGGCATCGACGCAGTCGTTGGAACCACGGGCTTCGATGAATCGCGTCTCTTAAGGCTCAAGCAACTCCTCGATGGAAAAAGCACGGCAGTCTTGATCGCACCCAACTTCGGTCTTGGTGGCGTCTTGATGATGCACTTCGCTGCGATGGCTGCGCCATATTTCGAATCTGCCGAGATCATCGAACTCCACCATCCGCGCAAAGTGGATGCTCCTAGCGGTACTGCACGACGCACTGCAGAGATCATCGATGGAGCTCGGAAAGCTGCAGCATCACTTCCGATGCCAGATGCGACCGAGAGCTCACTGGATGGAGCTCGCGGTGCGATGATCGCAGGAGTACATATCCACTCCATCCGTGCAGAAGGCTTGTTGGCGCATCAAGAAGTCATCTTCGGAACCACGGGAGAGACTTTGACGATCCGCCATGACTCTTTGGATCGAAAGAGTTTCATGCCAGGTGTCTTGCTTGGGATTCGCAAGGTGAAAGAGCGACCTGGGCTCACATATGGCTTGGAGAACTTGCTCTTCTAGGTTCTTATGTTTCTTACGATTCTTCCGAATAGTTGGAATTAGACAAAGTTGTAGAAGAGTGATCCGACGATTCCTGCGACTAACATCACGGTAAGAAACGAACGTTTGAGGTAGAGCGCGATTGCGCCAGCGCAAAGTCCAGCGATTCGATGGTCAATGACAGGCGTTCCTTCCGTGATCATCGTCTGCACTGCGACTAAGGCTGCAAGAAGTACGATCGGGATCAATGTGTTGATCCGAAGTACGCGCTCCCGCGAGATCACTTTCGCCGGGATGAAATAGCCGATCAATCTCATCGAAGCCATCGCAACTGATGTGAATCCGATTGCGAACCAGATCGCAGTGCTCGTCATTTGCGCCACCCGGCGATCAATGCGATAAGAACCACTGAGATGATCGGAAGTCCCGGTGCGAGAAGTGGCGAGAGCAAAAGTGCCATCGCCATGGCAATGAGTGCGATGAGACGCAATCGGATCGATGTGAGTTGTGGCCACAATAGAGCCAAGAAAGCTGCCGGGACCGCGCTATCTAGACCCCACCGAGCGGGATCCTCGAGGAGCGACGCGCTCAATGCACCCAGGATGGTGAAGAGATTCCAGAAGAGATAGACCCCGATCCCAGTGAACCAGAACCCTTTACGAACCGAGTCAAGATCCCGTTGATCCTGCGATAAGGCGACAGCCGTCGCCTCATCGATAGTGATGTGAGCTGCTATCAGTCGCTTCACGCCTCTTAGTTCGAGTAGCGGAGCCATCCGGAGTGCGTAGAAACCGTTTCGGATTCCAAGGAGTGTTCCAGCGACGATCGCAGAGAGCGCTGTTCCTCCACTTCCAATCACGCCGATCAACGCGAATTGTGATGCACCAGAGAAGAGAAGCGAGGAGAGGGCAATGGTCTGCCAAAGATCGAGACCCGCACTAATCGATGCAGCGCCGAATGCGGCGCCATAACTTCCGACGGGGATCGCCACTGCCATCGATGCACGAAAGACTGCAGTGGACACGCGGATATTCTGCCGTAGCGCTACGAGATGGGGTGGTCTTGGGTATCTTCGCGCCGTGAGTGAAGAGGGAGAAATCGTCTTTCGTGACGATGTGACAGTCGAACTAGTCAAGGCAAGCGCGAATGATGCCGATGTCATATGGGCCGCACGGGTATCGACAGCAGGGGAGAAGTCACTCGAAGAGATTGATAGCGACCCATCTCGCTCTGCTGGATTGATCAATTATCTTGCACGTGAGCGACATGGCTCACCTTTCGAACATACATCCATGACCTTCTTCATCTCTGCGCCGATCTTCGTCTTCCGTGAATTCATGCGACATCGCATCGCCTCCTATAACGAAGAGAGTGGAAGGTATCGAGAGCTTCGTCCAGTCTTCTATGTGCCGGCGAAGGACCGTAAGTTGGTTCAAATCGGCAAGACCGGTGCCTACGAATTCATCGATGGCACGCCAGAGCAATACGAGGTCCTCGTCGAATCGATGAAGGAGAGCTACATCAAGTCCTACGAGAGCTATCAGAAGATGCTTGATGTAGGGATCGCTCGAGAGGTAGCGCGTGCTGTATTGCCGGTAGGTCTCTACTCGTCGATGTATGTGACGATGAATGCGCGTGCCTTGATGAATTTCCTTTCGCTTCGCACTTCACGTGAGGGGTCGCACTTCCCGAGTTATCCGCAGCGAGAGATCGAGATGGTGGCAGAGAAGATGGAGGCGCATTTCGCCTCATTGATGCCGCTGACCTATCAAGCATTCGAGAAATCGGGTCGAGTCGCTCCATAGCGAGCAGTAGTAGCCTTCCCTCATGGGAGCGCCCTACGAGATCACACCACCCTTCGGTCGATTACTGACCGCGATGGTCACCCCTTTCAAGGACGATCTATCGATCGATTGGGATGGCGTCGAACGCCTCGCTGCCCACCTTGAGTCGACTGGTCATGATGGAATCGTGGTCAATGGCACTACCGGGGAAGCACCAACGACGAGCGATGACGAGAAAATCGAGATCATCAAGCGTGTGAAGAGCGCCACCGGTGGAAGATTGAAGATCGTTGCAGGCGCTGGAAACAACGAGACCTCACATTCGATCGAGCAGGCCCAGATGGCGGCTAAAGCTGGGGCAGATGGATTACTCGTCGTGACGCCGTATTACAACAAGCCACCGCAAGCGGGGATCTTCGCTCACTTCACCGCGATGGCTGATGCCACTGAACTTCCTGTGATGCTCTACGACATCCCAGGACGAACCGGTGTCGCGATTGAGACGGAGACGATCGTTCGACTCGCAGAACATCCGAAGATCGTCGCATTGAAGGATGCGAAAGGCGATCTTGCTTCGACATCCTGGGTGATCCAAAGGAGTGGCATTCCGGTCTATTCCGGTGATGACATCCTTAATCTCATGTTCCTATCGATCGGCGGCGTCGGTTTCGTCTCAGTCTGTGGCCACACGGTCGGGAAAGATCTACGAGCGATGATCGATCACTGGTTCCGCGGTGAGATCGCCCAGGCGCAGGAGATCCATCATCGCCTCCTTCCGGTCTATGCCGGCACATTCAAGACACAGGGCGCGATTCTCACCAAGGCTGCGCTCACGCTTCTTGGACTTCCGGGCGGGAAAGTGCGCCTTCCACTTGTCGATGCAACTGCCGAACAGATCGCCACGTTACGTGATGATCTTCGCGCAGGTGGCGTCGCGATCTAGTCTCTATGAATCATCCGCATCCTCATCTTGGTGTGCCGCCTCGACTTGCCGATGGTGGGTTGCGTTTCATCGCATTCGGTGGCCTTGGCGAAGTCGGTCGCAATATGGCTGCATTCGAACATCGCGGTGAGATACTGATCATCGATTGTGGCGTGCTCTTCCCGGAAGAGAATCAACCGGGAATCGATCTCATCCTTCCGGATTGGTCGGCGATCCGTCATCGTCTTGGTGATATTCGGGCGATATTCCTCACCCACGGACACGAAGATCACATCGGAGCTTTGCCATTCTTCCTGCGTGAGCGAAGCGATATCGAAGTGATCGGCTCGAAGCTGACCATAGCCTTCGTTGAATCGAAGTTGAAGGAGCGTCGGATCAAGGCGCAGACCCGAGTGGTCAAAGAGGGGATGCGCGAGAAAGTCGGTGTCTTCGATCTGGAATATGTCGCGGTCAACCACTCGATCCCTGACGCGCTTGCAGTTGCGATCCGAACCGATGCTGGTTTGGTGTTGCATACCGGTGATTTCAAGATGGATCAGTTGCCGCTTGATGGACGAACCACCGACCTTCAGACCTTCGCTCGTTTAGGGAACGAAGGGGTCGACATCTTCTTCACTGATTCCACCAATGCCGACATCCCAGGATTCACGACATCAGAGCGCGAGATCATGCCGGTCCTCGATCGAGTCGTCGGCGGAACTTCGAAACGGGTCATCGTCGCATCCTTCGCATCGCATGTGCACCGGATCCAACAGGTGATCGATATCGCAGCGACCCATGGTCGCAAGGTCGCATTCATCGGAAGATCCATGGTGAAGAACATGGGAATAGCGGATGAGTTGGGATACCTTCACATCCCACCGAATACCTTGATCGATGAGCGCGACCTTGAGGACCATGGCGAGAATGTGGTTCTGATCTGTACCGGTTCACAAGGTGAACCTCTTGCAGCGCTTTCGCGGATGGCTAATGGAGACCACCAGATAAAAGTAGGTGCGGGGGATACGGTGATCTTCGCATCTTCCTTGATCCCTGGGAACGAGAACTCTGTCTATCGCGTCATCAATGAATTGACGCGCTTTGGCGCCAAAGTCGTCCATAAGGGAAATGCATTGGTGCATGTCTCTGGTCATTCGGCAGCCGGAGAATTGATGTATTGCTACAACATCGTCAAGCCACGACATGTGGTCCCGGTCCACGGAGAGTGGCGACATATGCGCGCCAATGCAGACCTTGCGATCAAGTGCGGCGTGGAATACAAGAAGGCGATGGTTATCGAGAATGGAGTCGTCGTCGATCTCGTCGATGGAATCGCGAAGGTAACTGGTGCACTTCCATGTGGCTATGTCTATGTCGATGGCCAGACAATCGGGGAGATCACAGAGGCTTCATTGAAGGATCGAAGGATCTTGGGCGAAGAAGGATTCATCTCAGTGATCGTGGTGATCGATTCGCAAAATGGAAGAATCGTCGCGGGTCCAGATATCCATGCCCGTGGATTCACTGAGGATCAGGCTCTATTCAATGAAGTGACAGGTCGAATAGAAGCGGCACTCGGTAAAGCAGTGAATGAAGGATTGAACGGTACGCATCAACTCTCTCAGGTCGTCAGAAAAACCGTAGGTAGTTGGGTTGGTGCGGAACACCGACGCCGGCCGATGATCGTTCCCGTAGTGATCGAAGTGTGACGGCGCGCCTTTCGAATCACAATATTGCTCTGATTTAGGGTAAGGCGCGATGGCAAAGACGAACAAGAAGACGAGTAGGAAAAAGGGGAGCGGTGCTCTCGCTGCGATTACCGCAGGTGTAGGAGCCGCCATCTCTGCTACCTGGAGAGCGATCGCAAAGACTCTTGGTAGTGCGGTTCGCGTCATCTCTCGTTCAGCCAAGGATATGGATGTCGCTCATCAAAGAGACGGCTTCGCATTACTTCTCTTCATCATCACTTTGTTGGCAGTAGCGACGACCTGGTGGCAGCTAGATAACGCATTCGGCAACTTCATCCACGACATCTTCTATGGTCTCTTCGGTCGGATCGCAGTCTTCACACCGTTGGTCTTCGCATACTTTTCGCTAACCCTCTTCAAGACCGATGCGAATGAGAGCAACAAACCCCGGGTGGTATTCGGTTCCTTCCTTCTTCTTATCTCTTCCACTGGCTTGATGCATTTGATCAATGGATCGATAGGAACTGGAAAGAGCGCAATCCAAGAAGGTGGCGGGTGGATAGGGCACCTGATCGCCACGCCATTGATCGCATTGGTGACTCCCGTGCTCGCTTATCCGATCTTGATCATGGTCCTGCTTTTCTCGATCCTTCTCATGACCGGAACTCCTGTAGCTCGTGTGTGGGGATGGGTCCGTAACTTCGTCATGGGAACCAAGGGCAAGGTGCAGGAAGCTCGTGCTTCCCGCAGCGAATTCGAGATCACAGACACCCCACCTTTCGAAACTCCTTTGGTGCAGAACTTCGACCACGATGACGAACTCGATGAGGAATCCTTTGACGAGGAATTCTCGCAAGAGGTAGAGCTTCCGGAGAGTTTCGTCCCAGAGACGAGTCCTTCCTCCGCGCAGACTTCAGTCCCCGCGAATGCAAGGCCCGTCCAATTAGTGCTCAGTCCCGATCATGATTACGTCTTGCCAAGCCTCGAGTTACTCCGCCAAGGCCCGCCCAGTAAAGGTAAGAGCAAGGCGAATGAGGATGTCGTCGATGCCCTTCGCGAAGTCTTCAGTCAATTCGATATCGATTGTGAAGTCACCGGCTTCATGCGTGGACCGACTGTCACAAGGTATGAGATCGAGCTCGGTCAGGGTGTGAAGGTAGAGGCCATCACGGCGTTGGCGAAGAACATCGCATATGCAGTGGCAAGCCCTGATGTTCGGATCCTCTCGCCGATCCCTGGAAAATCAGCGGTCGGAATCGAGATTCCTAATACGGATCGTGAGATCGTCGCACTCGGAGACGTCCTTCGCGCGCCCGTAGCAGGGAACGATCATCATCCGATGTTGGTCGCGCGCGGCAAGGATGTCGAAGGCAACTACATATGTGCGAATCTCGCGAAGATGCCTCACCTTCTCGTCGCTGGAGCAACAGGTGCCGGTAAGTCTTCGATGATCAATTCGCTCGTCACATCGATCCTGATGCGAGCAACACCGAACGATGTGCGAATGATCCTGATCGACCCGAAGCGGGTGGAGCTCAATTCCTATGAAGGAATCCCACACCTCATCACGCCGATCATCACCAATCCGAAGAAGGCGGCAGATTCTCTTTCCTGGGTCGTTCGTGAGATGGATATCCGCTACGACGACCTTTCGAATTACGGTTTCAGGCATATCGATGACTTCAATAAGGCAGTCCGGTCCGGGAAGTTGACGGCGAAGGAGAATGCAGAAAGGCCGCTGGAACCTTATCCATACCTATTGGTCATCATCGACGAGTTAGCAGATCTCATGATGGTCGCAGCAAAGGATGTCGAAGATTCGATCGTTCGAATTACGCAGTTAGCCCGTGCTGCCGGAATCCATCTTGTGATTGCAACGCAGAGACCGAGCGTCGACATCGTCACAGGGCTCATCAAGGCGAATGTTCCTTCACGTCTCTCATTTGCAACATCTAGTCTTGCGGACTCGCGTGTCATCTTGGATTCGCCGGGTGCCGAAAAGTTGGTCGGACAAGGTGATGGTCTCTTCTTGCCGATGGGTGCGAGCAAAGCGCTTCGTATCCAAGGAGCATACGTATCAGAACGAGAGATCGAAGCGGTGGTCTCACATGTAAAAGGCGAACTCGCGCCTAGTTATCGCGATGACGTGCTCGCAATCGCGCAGTCGAAGAAAGTCATCGATGAAGAGATTGGTGATGATCTCGAAGAGTTGCTCGCGGCCGTCGAATTGGTCGTGAGCACTCAATTCGGCTCTACTTCGATGCTGCAACGAAAGCTCCGGATCGGTTTTGCGAAAGCGGGTCGATTGATGGATCTCATGGAGAGCAGGGGAATCGTCGGACCTTCTGAGGGATCTAAAGCGAGGGCAGTCTTGGTCAAGCCAGAAGAATTGGCCAATGTCCTCGAAATCTTGCGTGGCTAGTTACTCCACTACGGCCTTGCGAAGGTGAATCGAACCATCACTTTGTTCGATGGCACTTCTGCACTTGAGCGGATTGCAGTCGATGTGTTCGTGAGGTAATCCAAGTTGCTTTCTTTCAATTTGACGCTGAAAGCGATGGCGCGGAGCGTTCCCCGCTCTGGAGTCTCGCGAATCTCGTCGTAACCGCCGGTGATCTGGGCGAAGACGATCTCGAAGTCGTCCCCTAGGCTCTCGCGAACCCGGAATCGCTCGATATCGGTGACGAATTGGTTGAGATCGAACTCGTCATAGTAGAGAGCCAATCCCTCATCGAAACTGTAATCCGCATCCGGGATTCCACTTCCCGGTGCATTCGAGGTTCCGGTTCCAATTCCCGTGCCACCCGTTCCTCGCTCAAGACTGTTGCCTGCCCCAGAGCCAGTTGGTGAGAAAGAATCTAGGTATTGAGGAACGAAAGAGATAGTTGCGAGGAAGATGACCATCAGTGCGAGAAGAAGGTCGGCATACATCCAGCCAGCCTGATCCGCGGAATTCTCTTCCTCCGCCGGAGTGTTAAGTCGCGGTCTTTTCATTTATCCCAATCGAAGGAGAATGAGGGCTTGAGCTTCTTCACTTCTCGGAGGATCTCTGAGTTGTTCGGCAATGACTTGGTTAGTTTCTGAAGCGCTTTCGCTGAATCATTGAGGGACTTGGTGCTGTTGGCGAGACTTTGAATTGACTTGGCCAGGCTGTCCTTCATGGTGATTGGAGTGATCGCCCTCTTGTCGAAGAGGTAATGACTGATCATCAGACCTAATTCGAATCGCTCTGTCTCTTGTTCTGCGATCTGATCCATGCGAATCGCTTGTGCACGTCTTGTCATTCCTGCAACCACCACGGTGAGGATGATGACGCCCATGATGATCAAGAAATCAAGGAAGGCGATTCGGGTAAGAGTCGCACTTTGTGGAATGTATCCGTAACCGTTCTGCCAGAATTCAAGGAAATTGACCACCGCATTCGGATTCTCTTCGATGTACTCGGAGAAGCCGCGTGATGCCTCACCTACTGCCAGCCAAGTAAGCGCAACCGGCGAGAAGAGGAGTACGCCGCGGATGACTCCAAGGCGCCGCGCTAGATTCGATACCTTCTTATCTGCGGTGGCATCAGGGCGGGGAAGATAATCAAGTGGGTTGATCTCTGCCCAGAGTGGCAGATTCTCCCGCTCGCGCAGTGCGCTTAGTAATCCGGCGACGTAGGTATCGCCTTCTAACTTGTGCTTGAGTCCCCATTGTTCGAGTCGATCAGCAAGGAGATCGGCCTCGGTATCCCTCTTCTGTGCCCGTGCCATGGCACGAAACTACCCCATGCTTGAAAGATTCCACAGAGAATCGGCTGGTTGCTCGCCGTTTCTGCGGGTGCGAGAATCAGGCCGTGTTTCGCCCGTTCCTTACTCTCCGCGAATTTCTTCTCGATTTTGTCGATCGAGTATGGAGTGCGTTGCTTCGGAGTTACCAAAATGGTGGGCGCAGGACACGATGGATGATTCGAATTTCAGGTCTAGCACTCGCTTCGTTAGCGGTCACCCAACTCGTCCCGACTCTTGCAGATGAAGCGACACCCCCGGTCAATGAAGCGGTCATCGCACCAGAAGTCATCGAGAGTGATTCCTTAGTCGTCCTCTCTGTCGGAGAAGATCCTTCCTCCGGGGGAGATAACTCGGCTGTAGTTCCATCGCAAGAGACTGAAGTCACCTATGCCACGTCGGAGACAGAGACGGTGATAGAGGCTCCACCGATAGTCCTCGCCGACAATCAATCCATTTCGTCTCGGATTGCCTCAGTGATCAAGGTCGACCCACGTTCAGTCACTGCGTTACTCCCTCCAGTCTCATTCGCCGGAGAAGAGACCTTGCTCCTCTGTGTTCAGGGTGGAGGGTTGAGATTCGATGGCTTCACAAAGGGATTCGCAGACGACGTCTCAGAGGAGGAATTCCTCTCGGAAGGAGATTTGACGAGTTCATTGCGGATGTCAGGCTCTTATGATCGCGTCGTTGCATATTTGAACGCCGATAATGGACTTCGGATCTGGTCGAATAGCGGAGCTTTGGCCGGGAAAGCGTTCTCCCTCTCGGTCGCCTCTCTGACCGGCCCCTCCGTGGACCCATCTTTTTGCGGCCAAGGTAAGACTCAATATGTCTCGATCCAGTCGATCGGACTGGGTATGAACACGAAAAAGGGTGGCGGTCGGCTCAATTAAGCCGCGAATTCTCACTATGTGATTTAGGGGAATGGCTATAAGCCGGCACGGAAGTCACCCAGGTATTTGCTCCGCCTACCCCTCCCGGACTAGGTTTGGGCGTCACCCTACGTGGGTGAAACGACCTGGGAAGGGGTCTTTGGTGTCGATGTTGAATTCACCCTTGAGCGGGCAAGTGCGCTCAGGTTTCGGTGGAGCACGTCGTCATCGTTCGAAGATCATCTTCGGTACTGCGATCATCGCATTCGTACCTTTCTTACTATCCACATTCGCCGCGAGTGTCACTGTTGGTAGTGGTGCTCTTGAATTCGGACAAGGTTCGCAGCAAGCAGTTGCGTGTGATGAGGTCGTCTACGTCGCATTGAGTCAAGAGTGGCATTCCGTTCCACAACCAAACGATCCTTCCTACGGATTCTTCCGGATCAAATCGGTGACCGTGTCCAATCTCGACTTGTTGAGTTGCAAAGACAAACGACTTCGAGTTCGACTCATCGATGTCAATGGTCAAGAGATCCAAGTAGGTGGCACAGCAGGTGCCAACGTTTTGCAGATAACCCTTCCTGATACTGATGCTCCGGCAAACACGAGTGATTCTGTCGCACTCAGGCTTACTTATCTCACCGGTGGGGGAGAA
This sequence comes from Candidatus Nanopelagicaceae bacterium, assembly GCA_049459795.1. GTDB lineage: Bacteria > Actinomycetota > Actinomycetes > Nanopelagicales > Nanopelagicaceae > SYAN01. The sequence continues at coordinate 15,843 of JBMUDS010000021.1, forward strand.
GTGATCTCAGGAACAGTGAACGCGAGCGTTGCAGTTTCGGTATCCGGTACTTCGCTCTATGACGGGAGTGTTCTCACTCCACAATCTTCAGATGTGACTTTCTTCCTCGATCCAACCGCCCAAGTAGTGAATGTCGACGGACAACTTGTGGGACGTACGACAGTTGAAACTATGAATAACCCGAAGCCGATGAACAGCTAACCATTCGCTTTGATCCTGTACTGCGAGATTCACTCTCGCAGGTTTTGCTTTTTCTTTAGTGCATCCTTGTATTTCTTGTAATGATCTTTTGTCGTGATTCTTGCGTTTCTCATCTTCACTTCATCACAATTTTATGGACATTTACGCACAAAACGTGTTGAATGCCGGTGTGGAGAATCGTGCGGTAATCCGACTGCATGGGTAATCCTGTTTCACAATGTTTGCAAACAACTGACAGATGAGGAAAACAAAAAAATGGAAATACTGAAGTTCGAGGGCTCATCACGAGCGCCTTTGAAACAACGTAAGGGATTCCGTGTCATTCTCGGAATCACCGTAATGGGTGTATTCGCAGCCCTTGGATCGACTCTTGCTGCGAACATCACCATCAACACAAGCAACGCGGTTGAGTTCGGACAAGGACTTTCAGCTGCAGCTGCATGTGACTCAAACATCACCGTCAAGCCACGTGCGAGCTTTACCAATGGTTCTGACACTGCAGGCACATTCATGCTCGCAAGCCTTGAATTTGGTGAGTTGGATTACGCTGCTTGTAACAATAAGGAATTAGTCATTAGCACTTACGATTCCGGTTCGGCAACGGCGAACTTCCTGGGTGGAACGACTGCAGATTCATATACTGCGGTAACAATTCTCATCAAGAGTGAAT
>JBMUDS010000022.1:0-16215 GCA_049459795.1 Candidatus Nanopelagicaceae bacterium
AGCTCGCCGAGCGCGAAGGTATTGCCGCGTATTTCCTGTTACGCGATGTTACCGGGATCGTCGAACGAGCGACGACGCTGTTTGTTGCGGAGGCAGCCGAAAGATGACCATGGTCGCCACGTCGCTCTTGAGTTTCCTTGTCATCTTGAGAAGTTGTCTCTGTTGGCTCCGAGACAACAGCCGTGGTTGATTCAGAGGAGTTATCAACCTCGGGTTCCGTCGGTGTAGTCACTGTTATTGAATCTGCGACTTTAGATTGCTCGAAATCGATAACGGCTTGTGGCTTTATTCCCGTACAGACAGGATAACTCCTGAACCGATCTTGTGAACAATCCACCTCTTCGCTTAGATCAGCTCCTGCTTTACTCAACTCCTGGAAACGATTCCAACAAGTAGTTGTAATCGCATTATCTGCCTGTTGGCAATTAATCGAACCATCCGGCTTTGTCATCGGAAGACAAATGTTGTTATCTCTATTGACTTCTAAAGCACAATTGATCGCCACGTCTCCAGAATAGGTAATCGTTGTTCCCGCTGGAGCGGCCTCGACGGTAACAGGAGCAGTCACCGTGGGCTCTGGCGGATTCTCGCCGCGGCAAGTCGTCGTGATTGCATTGTCGGGATGTTCGCAATTGATCTTTCCATCTATGGTCATAGGTAAACAAAGTGGATCACCTGCTGAAGATGGAAGGCTGCAGTCAATAGAGCGATCACCTGAGTAGGTGATCGTTGAACCGGCGGGCGCAGGCTCGGTGGTAACCGGTGCATCGGGCATGGGCTCTGGCGGATTCTCGCCGCGACAAGTGGTCGTGATCGCATTGTCAGGATGAGCGCAATTGATGACGCCATCAATCGTTAGTGGCACTTCCTCTGCTTGCGCCACTATTGATAAGGAGGTGACAACAAGCAGCGTGGAGAAGAGACCACTCAATACACGAGAAAGCACAGCCAGAGGTTAGGCCCTGAGAGCAACACCCCGCACATTGAAATCACATTGAAGGAGTTATACCTCAACTGAGTTCATGATCTTGCACAGACCCTTTTGTAAGGGTGAATCTGTGCAATCTTCTCTACGAATTTTGCTCAATCGTGCGCGCCCGGAGGGACTCGAACCCCCAACCCTCTGATCCGAAGTCAGATGCTCTATCCGTTGAGCTACGGGCGCCGACTCGCAGTGATTTTCGAGGGTGATTTCTCGTTCATTGCGAGTAGGTGGAGAAGTCTAATGCTCGAAAAAGTGCGTGGGGTCTACCCTTCCTCGCTATGGGAGTGAGTTCAAGGCGCCTGACACTCGTCGGATTCAGCGTGCATGCATTCACGGCGCTCGGCGCTATCGCTGGCCTACTCTCACTCGCCGCGATCCTTGAAGGCAGGATCCAAGAGGGCCTCATCTGGTTGATCGTCTGCCAAGTCCTAGATGGTTTCGATGGTCCGATCGCACGAAAGTGGGATGTGAAGACTCATGCGCCGCAGATCAATGGACACACCCTTGATCTCGTCGTCGATTACGTGACGTGCGTCGTTGTCCCAGTAGTTTTAATGATCCAGCTCAAGATGTTGCTCCCGGGATGGGAGATCACCATCGCAGGCCTCATCCTCTTCACAAGTGCACTCTGGTTCGCTCGAAGTGACCAGGAAACCGACGATCACTGGTTCAACGGATTTCCCGCTTCATGGAACCTTGTGATTCCCTCTTTCTTGATCCTTGATGTCAGTCACCGATGGATCCTCATCATCTCGGTCATTATCTGTGTAGTACAGCTCACCACGATCAAGTTCCCGCACTTAGTGAAAGTGCGAACCCTTCGGCCGCTGACACTTTCCATCACCACGATCTACTTCACCGCGATGACGGTGCTCTCGCTTGAGTTTCCTAATGGACCAGCAGAATTGAAACCAGTATTGATCGTCGCACCCGCATACGTCGTAGGACTGGCTATCTGGCGAACCTTCATCGCAAATCGTGAGGAAGATTCCGAAGAAGAACTAGTTTGATGGTGCCGATCCAAGGATGACTCGATAGACGGATGTCGTCCCATTCGCTAGTTGGACCGTCACATTGACCGTGTCACCTGGTGCATACGAACGTATCCGGATAATCGCATCAAGAAGATCGTTGATCTTGAAGTTGTCGACCCGAGTGATCACAGAACCTGCCGGAATCCCCGCTTTTTGAGCCGCAGAATCGGTATCGGTGAAGCGGAGGATCTTCGCCCCAGTACCGGTAAATGTGGTGTCGAAGAAGATTCCAAGAAGTGGTCGCGTTGATTTACCTGTCTCGATCAATTCGTTGATGATGCGTCGCGCTTGAGAGATCGGGATCGAGAAGCCAAGGCCGATAGAACCTGATGCCGTCGATGTACCAAGTGTTGCGATCGCTGAGTTCACACCGACCATCAATCCTTGCGCATCGACGAGTGGACCGCCTGAGTTACCTGGATTGATCGCAGCATCAGTTTGAATGGCGTTGATATAAGACTCAGAACCGAGTGATCCAGTCGTCACAGGTCGATTGACCGCAGAGACGATTCCGCTTGTGACAGTCCCTGAAAGTCCTAGCGGGGATCCGAATGCAATGACTGGTTCACCTATGACGAGCGTGTTGGAGTTTCCAAACTCGAGGACTGGAAGGTTTCCTTTTTCGATACGTAAGACTGCAAGGTCATATGCACTATCTCGTCCGACGATTGTCGCGGGATATCGCTCTCCATCATTGGTCTCCACGGTGATCGTCCCGCTGGAAGCAGCAGTCTCAATGACGTGACTGTTCGTGACCACAAGACTTTGGCTCGCATTGCTTCGAATGATCGCACCAGAACCAGTTCCACTTCCGGCCGTCGCTCTCACACTTATCGAAACGACCTTAGGTGATACCTCCGCTGCGATAGTCGCCACGGACGTTGTGGAAGAGGCAATTGCGCCACCGATCGGCATCAAAGTGCGATTCCTTGAACACTTTCCATCTTCGGTGAAGTAAATCGCTTTGGTGCTATTCGCAACGCAGACTCGGGTGATCGGTGTATTCAAACTTGTCGCGACCGCGATCCCACCGGTCATCACCGAACCCGCGAGGAATGCCGCGGTGATCTTGCCTGCAGTTGAGAGTGCCATGTCGTCACCTTTGCCGATTCGCCTGAGAGTAAGGTCAGGGAAAGTTTGGGAGAGTCAGAGTGTTACATGCGTGCCCGCTCGGCGCATTTCACAGGAATTTTGGGTCAAATCGGACCGATTGATACCCTCGCCTCGTTGATTCCGGGGTCGGTGTAATTCCGAACCGGCAGTGAAAGTCTGCGACCCGTTGGCAGCCAGCTAACGGTGGACTTGGTGAAACTCCAAGACCGACGGTTAAAGTCCGGATGGTAGGAACAACATGGCGCACGCCTCTTGATCACGTCATTTTGACGTGCTTTAGGTGTGGGCCTATTCGCGCATCGTCTTAGCGCAACCCCGAAATCGCCTGCTGTCGTCGAAGTGACAGCTGAATCGATTGCGAGGAGGGGAAATGAACGAAGAAGCGCTGATGCATCGCGCTGTCGAACTCTCCCTTCTTGGTCGTGGTGCGACCTACCCCAATCCCATCGTTGGCGCAGTGGTTGCTACGAGTGAAGGCGAGATCATCGCTCAAGGTTTCCATCAAGGTAAAGAACATGCCGAGATACTTGCACTCGATGAGTTACAAAGTATTGGGAATCGATTCCAGGGACTGGCTCTCTTGCTCACACTTGAGCCATGTAATCACCATGGCAAGACACCGCCCTGCAGTGATGCGATCTTGACTCGCGGTAGAGAACTTGGGATCACACGAGTCGTCTATGCCGTGAGTGATCCAAACCCCATCGCACAAGGTGGCGCAGAGAAGATCCGTGACGGCGGAATGCAGATCGAAAAGATGGAATATGCCGAAGCGCGTTTTTCCAATCGCGACTGGTTGACGAAGATCAGACTTGGTCGGCCTCGCATCGCATGGAAGGTAGCGACATCACTTGATGGTGCAGTTGCTGCAAGAGACGGCTCCTCGAAATGGATAACTAGTGACCTCTCACGCAGCGATGTGAAACTTGAGCGTTCAAAGTCGGATGCAATCCTTACCGGTACTGGAACAGTCATCGCCGATGATCCATCGATGCTAGGGGCAGAACGACATCCGGTGAGAGTCGTGATAGGTGAGCGAGAGATTTCCGATGACAGGAAAGTGTTCTCACAAGACGCGGAAACCATTCGGATCAAGAGTCGAAACTTCGATCAGATGCTTGAGGTATTCACAACAAAAGGCTTCACCCGAGTCTTCGTCGAATCTGGCCCGACTCTTGGTACTGCGCTCTTTATGGCCGGCCTTGTGGACGAAATTCTCCTCTATCAAGCGCCATCCATCATCGGCAGTAACGAGCGCTTCACCAAGGGGTTGGATCTGGATCGAATCGACCAACAAATCAGGTTCTTAAGCGAGGAAACCCAAGAGATCGGTGGCGATATCAAGCGCCTTCTTTTCGTTGATAACGCTATGAATAGGGAGTTCTCATGTTCACCGGCTTAGTCCAAGATCTTGGCACCATCGAAGGTATAGATCGAAAAGCAGAGAGCGCTGTCATTCGAGTCAAGACTTCTCTCGCTCCGAAGATCGCACTCGGTGATTCGATCTCAGTCGATGGTGTATGCCTCACTGCAACTTCAGTCGATGCCGGATCATTCACTGCTGATGTGATGATCCAGACTCTGAAAGTGACTTCTCTCAAAATCATCGATGATGGGTCGCGAGTGAACCTGGAATTGGCGAGAGCAGTCGATGAACGTTTAGGCGGACATATCGTCCAAGGTCATGTCGATGGTGTCGGAGAAGTGATCTCACTTCAAGAGAGTGAGAGATGGTGGCGTCTTGATGTGAAGATTCCAGCCACACTCCTTCGATATATCGTGAACCAAGGTTCGATCACGATCAACGGAGTCTCGCTCACTGTTGGCGAAGTCGATGATGAGAAATCAGTAGTCACCGTCTGGCTGATCCCAGAGACGCTTCAAAGAACGAACTTAGGTCTCTTGAAGGCGAATGCACCAGTCAATATCGAAGTAGATGTCCTTGCAAAATATGTCGAGCGAATCGTCAAGTTCGGAGATAAGAAGTGAGCCAAACCCTCGAATCAATCCTCGAACATCTTCGCTCTGGAAAGTTCGTCATCGTCACAGATGATGCATCGCGTGAGAATGAAGGAGATCTGATCGCGCTTGGCGTAGGAGCGACGGAAGAGAACCTCGCCTTCATGATTCGTTACAGCTCGGGAGTCATCTGCGCTGCGATCACCTCAGAATCAGCGCGACGATTGAACCTCCCGCCGATGACCCGGATCAATCAGGACAGTAAAGGGACCGCCTTTACTGTCTCCATCGATGTGAAAGATGGGCTGACCACAGGTATCAGCGCAAAAGAGCGTGCGAACACCCTCCGCCACCTCGCTGATCCGAAGGCAAAAGCCCACGATTTCGTCCGACCAGGGCACATCTTCCCGCTCACCGTTCGCCCCGGAGGGCTAAGAGAGCGACGTGGTCACACAGAAGCGGCTGTAGAACTGGCAGTTCTTGCTGGTCATCCACCGATGGCATTCATCGCTGAATTGGTCAATGACGATGGCACCATGATGCGCGATCAATCGCTGCGAGATTTCGCTGCTCATCATCAGATCCCGATCGTCACGATCGAAGAGATCGCCAAGGCTTCGATCTTCAATGAGCGGATCACTTTCCCAGATCTCACCTGGGCGAAACTCCCAACACATTACGGGAATTGGCAGATCGCATCATTTCCAGGCTATGACGGTACCGATCATCTGATCTTGAAGTATGGCGAACCAGGACACTTCGCAACGGTGCGAATCCACTCTGAATGTGCAACAGGTGATGCGCTTGGTTCGCTTCGCTGTGATTGTGGACCGCAACTTGCCTATGCGATGGAGCGAATCTCAGAGCTCGGCAGTGGATACATCGTCTACTTGCGTGGCCATGAAGGTCGTGGGATTGGAATCGCTGAGAAGATCAAGGCGTATGCGCTGCAGGATGCAGGCATGGATACTGTTGATGCGAATCTTGCCCTTGGTCATCCCGCGGACTTACGCGACTTCAAAGATGCCGGTGCGATCCTGACCCACCTTCAGGTCAATCAGGTAAGACTCTTGACCAATAACCCACGAAAAGCAGATGCGCTTGATCTCGCAGGAATCCGGGTCGAGATCGAGACTACAGATGTCGGAAGTAATCCCTTCAACGAAAGCTACATCGCGACGAAGCGAGAGAAATTCGATCATCTCGCTCCATCACGCGATGCAGATAAGAATTGAGCGAGAGGAAACAAAGTCATGATCGGTGCATCGCCAAAGATCGAGATCGGAGGCCTCTCCGGAAAGCGGATCGGAATCGTCTCTTCACAGTGGCATCCAGAGATCTGTGACGCTCTCGTGGCTGGGGCAACCCGAGCCATAAAGGAGGCAGGGATTGAATCAGTCACCCTTCGTAAAGTGGCTGGATCCTTCGAGATTCCGCTCGCCTCTCAATACCTCCTTGATGATGGTTGCGATGCCGTCGTCACAGTCGGATTGGTCTTGCGCGGTGAGACCCCTCACTTCGATTATGTCTGTCAGGGAGTCACTCAAGGAGTGATGGATGTGATGCTCTCTCGAGGGAAGCCGATCGGATTCGGGGTCTTGATGTGTGATGACTTGGATCAAGCAAGGGCACGAAGCGGAATCCCTGGGAGTAAGGAAGATAAGGGTTACGACGCAGCAATTGCTGCGCTTGATCTATTACGTTCCTAGTTCGAGATCAATTCGAGAACTTCGATTTGATCTCAGGCATTGAAGAGTAAGGATGCTCTGAGTTGATGATTCTGATCGTCTTGCTTCGTGAGCGCATCACGATCGATTGACTCCGAACTGCTTGTCGTTCGAATCGGACTCCATGGAGTAATTCGCCGTCAGTGATGCCGGTCGCAGCGAAGAAGCAATCATTTCCCTTCACGAGATCATTGGTTGTAAGAACCTGAGTCGCGCTCAACCCACGCTCTGCAAGCGCACGATGTTCATCGTCATTCCTCGCCCAAAGTCTTCCTTGGATCTCGCCACCTAAACATTTCATCGCACAAGCAGAGATGATCCCCTCGGGCGTTCCACCGATACCCATCAAGAGATCGACACCAGTGCCATCACGTGCTGCCATGACAGCTCCTGCGACATCGCCATCGGTGATGAACTTGATCCGCGCACCAGCCTCACGGATATCTTTCGAGAGCTGATCATGGCGTGGTCGATCCAAGACCATCACCGTGAGGTCATTAATCGGCACACCTTTCGCCTCCGCAACTCGTTGCAGATTCACTTTCACGGGAGCTTCGATATCTATCTTTCCAGCGGCTTCAGGGCCACAGACGATCTTCTCCATATAGAAGACCGCTGATGGATCGAACATCGCACCGCGTTCTGCAAGAGCCACGACCGCGATCGCGTTATTCATCCCCTTCGCAGTCAACGTAGTTCCATCAATCGGATCGACGGCGACATCTACCTTCGGACCGACGCCTTCACCTACCTGCTCTCCGTTGAAGAGCATCGGTGCTTCGTCCTTCTCGCCTTCACCGATCACGACCGTTCCATCCATATGGACGGTGGAGATCATCTTGCGCATCGCATCTACTGCCGCAGCATCCGCTGCATTCTTATCGCCATGGCCCACCCACGCAGATGCTGCTATAGCTGCAGTCTCGGTGACTCGCACTAATTCCAGTGCAAGATTTCGAGAGGGTAATTGGCTCATCTTGGTCAGCCTACTTGAGCCACTTCTTGATGTCTCGCTTGATCATCTTCCACGTCTTCTTGATCATCCAACTCGTCGGGAAGGTCTCGACGACACGAAGATTCATGGCAACCAACGCCTTCGCAGCCACTTCAATCGGGATCTGCTCTGGTTCAGGGAGAGTGCCGGTCGGAATCTTCGCTGATTCGAAGGAGTCGATGTCACCGATGATCTCGATACCGAGATCCTTGATCTCGGCGACGCTCTCTCGGGAGATCTCCTTGATCTTATCGACTGCCCACTCTGGAGTATGAAGCTTCGGAGCATTATCGCTTGGTTTCACCTTATTGGTGAGGTACTTCATCGCGCCTTGGCGAATAAAGGTCTCGTAATCGTGCCAGGAACGTTTCTTCGGATAGATCTTGTTCACCTTGCGAAGGAGCGCTATCTCATCGAGAGTGAGTGAGCGATTTGAATCCTTCTCCTTCTGTTCTTTCAATAAAGGCTTCTCGAGACCGAACGCTTCATTGAAGGTCTGGTACATGAAATCAGGGTTCTTTTCATCGACGATCACTAACTTCACTCGATCAATACCAAATGCAACAATCCACTTCCTTAAGACTTTCGCATGCTGATGTCGGATCCAAAACGAAGGTGTGATTGTGGAGGTTCCCGGCTGATCGAGAATGGAATGGAGCCACTTCTCATAATCGCTTCGGATACCGATCTTCAAGTGTTGTTGATACGCGGAAGGTACGATCTTCAGTAATGGCCTTAATGTGAAATAGATAGTCACATCGTCGACGCCAAGATCTTGTTTGAATTTCTCGATCTGCGCTTCATTCAACTCACAGAGAAACTCAGAACTGATGACGGCTCCATCTTTAGCACGCTTGACTGACTTGACCAGCTCTGGCCACTTCTTGGGATCGACTGGATTTCCACCGCGATCCTCCCAGCCCCATCCTTTCTCCATGAGTGAGTAGATCGCTTTGTGATGCGCCTTCCCGCCGATCACAGGATAGGTAAGTCCTCGCTTCTCTAATTTCTCGCGAACTGCGTAGATCGCCGATTGCAACGCCGTGGTCCCAGTCTTATGAAATCCAGCGTGGACGATCAGTCGCTTAGCCATCTACTTTTAACTTCCCGAGCGCCACGAACTATGAAGCGGCCTGCCTTCGCCATAGCCGGAGGCGGATTGGATGCCGACGACCGCTCGCGAGTGAAACTCCTCGAGATTCTTTGCACCTGCATAAGTACAGGAGGAGCGAAGCCCTGCGACGATCTCATCAATGAGATCCTCCACTCCAGGACGCTTCGGATCGAGGAACATCTTCGAGTGAGAGATGCCTTCTTCAAAGAGAGACTTCATCGCTTGATCAAAGGAATCTTCATCAGTAGTCCGCGCAGCAACAGCTCGCGCTGATGCCATCCCGAACGATTCCTTATACATACGGCCATCCGGCGAGTAATGAAGATCGCCAGGGGATTCGAAGGTGCCAGCGAACCAAGATCCGATCATCACCTGTGATGCACCAGCAGCGAGCGCAAGTGCGACATCACGCGGATGTCGGACACCACCATCAGCCCAGACAGACTTTCCACGCTCTCTAGCAGCTTCAGCACACTCGAGAACTGATGAGAATTGTGGCCGTCCTACTCCAGTTTGCATCCTCGTGGTGCACATCGCGCCAGGGCCAACGCCCACTTTGACGATATCTGCCCCTGCATCGATGAGATCAAGTGTTCCCTCTCGGGTGACGACATTGCCGGCAACGATCGGTACATCCCCGATCACCTCACGTACCGCTCTGATCGCAGTGATCATCTTCTCTTGGTGTCCATGCGCTGTATCGATCACGATCAGGTCTGCGCCCTTCGAGACCAAGAATTCTGCCTTCGACTTCACATCTGCGTTGACGCCGATAGCGACACCGATTTTAAGTCGCCCCTTCGCATCAAGCGCTGGCCTGTACAACTTCGAGCGGAGCGCACCCATTCGAGTCAAGACTCCGATGAGATTTCCTTCTCCATCAACGACGGGTGCAAGCTTCAATCTCTTTTCCTGTAGCGTCGCAAAAGCCTCTTTGGTGTCGATCGATGTATGAAGCGTCACAAGCTCTCTGCTCATCACCTTCGAGAGTTGAGTGAATCGATCGACGCCGGCAAGGTCATCTTCAGTGACTATTCCAACTGGCTTCGTTCCTTCGATGATCACAACTGCGCCATGTGAGCGTTTATGGATCAAACTCGCTGCATCTGCGACAGTTTGATGTGGCAATAGAGTGACCGGAGTATCGAAGCGCGGATCACGAGACTTCACCCAGGTGATCACTTCAGCGACCACATCATTGGGGATGTCTTGCGGGATGATCGCGATCCCACCGCGACGTGCAACAGTCTCGGCCATTCGACGTCCTGAGATAGCGGTCATATTCGCTACGACCAGCGGGAGTGTTGTGCGCGATGGATCGCAAGGGGTGAGATCGACCTCGAATCGACTTGCGACATCGGAGCGACTTGGAACCATGAAGACATCGTCATATGTGAGATCGAATGTCGGCTCATTGAGGAAACGCACGTAGCGAGAATATAGTGGAAAGAGAGCATCGAATACGGCGACGTTTCAGATACGCGGAGAAATCCCGCGCTCTAGACTTCCAATATGCGAAGGCTCGTCAAAGTCATAAGAAATACCCTTATCTCACTTCTGGCTCTCTATCTCGCCCTCTTCACCTTCACGAAAGTGATTCGCTATCCCGAGCCGATCGCAACAATACGCCTAGGTCTTGCTCCAGCATCACAGACGCCGACTCTGATGCCATGGCACGAAATCTCGGAATCTTCGAACCCGATCGATCTACCGACAGGTGATGAAGAGATGCCAGCAAAGGTTTCATACGATGGAGAACAACTCTCTTTCCAAGAGTTCCTCGATGAGACCCACACCAATGCATTCCTTGTCGTGCGTAATGGTGTGCTCACCTATGAGTGGTACAAAGATGGCTTCACAGGCTCGACACAATTCCCTTCTTATTCGGTCGCCAAGACCATGACATCGATCCTCATCGGGCGATTGATCGAAGAAGGGAAGATCTCAGAGAGTGATCGCTTCATCGATTACTTCCCTGATCTCGCAAACGAAACGAGTTTCGACGAAGTCACGATCCGCACGCTTCTTGATATGCAAGGAGGAGTTGGAGTCTCTGACAACTACCCGACTGGACCACAAGGGTGGGGAGTTGCAATCGTTCAGATGTACGCCACTACCGATATCGATTGGTTCATGAAGAACAATCGAAAGATGGCATTCGATCCTGGAACCGACTCTGAATACCGAAGTGTCGATACCCAGATGCTTGGCATGATCATCAAGAAGATGACGGGAATGCGCGTCGCCGACTACTTCCAAGAAGAGGTGTGGGAGAAGATCGGTGCTGAATTCCCAGCAACATGGAACGTCGATCGCGTCGACGGTACCGAGAAGACATTCTGCTGCTTCAATGCAAGCCCACGTGATTATGCAAGGGTCGGACTTCTCTTCCTTAATGGCGGTTATTCAGGCTCAACACGCGTCATCTCACGCCCATGGCTAGAACGGATGTCTACACCGGTCACAACGCTCGATCATGATTGGGGCTATGCAGCTCAGACATGGCATCCCTATGAAGGAACTCTCATGGCGCTGGGCCTTCATGGACAATTCATCTTCGTCGATAGATCGACGCGCACTGTGATCGTGAAGGTCAGTGACAATCCAACAGGCGCGGATAATGAATTCCCGACCGCAGAAGTCTTGCGATATATATCTCAATTACGTCAGTGATTTCCCGCGTGTACGCGGAGACTTTCCTTGAAATCTTGCAAGAAAAATACCCTGTGGTAACCTCTCCTGCACGTAACAGCAAATCGCAGTTATCGTAAAAAACGGAAAAAACGCAAGGAGCGTGCACATCAAATAGCCGGTTCGCACACCGCGAATCGTTTTTGACTGTACAACAAACCCCATGTTTGCCCCAAAGAATCATCCAGAGACTCTGCGTATCCTGACTGGGAAATCGACTCCAGTCCCGCATTCGAAGATCGAGAAGGCCCTGCAAGAACAATGGGAACTCTTCAACAAAAGCGTCGCTAACTCGGGCAAAGAGAACGCAACCGCAATGGCGTCCACGCCTCTCGGTGTGCAGTCCTCATTCCAACATTGGGATCCCTTCCCGATCTCCATCAAGTCAGCTAAAGGCGCATGGATGGAAGATGTCGATGGTCGCAAGGTCCTCGACCTCTCGATGGGCTTTGGTGCGATGCTCGCCGGTCACCTCAACCCGGTCGTCGTCGAAGAGATCAAGAAGATGCTCGAAGTGGGAACCCTCTTCGTCACACCTTCTCCTCAAACTCGCGACGCGGCTGAGCGCATGTGCCGCCGTTTCAACGTCGATCAGATCCGTTTCACTAACTCTGGTACCGAATCGACGATGTATGCGATTCGAACTGCCCGCGGCTATACCGGACGAGATGGCGTCGTAAAGCTCGAGGGTGGTTATCACGGAAGTTATGACGCCCTCTCAGTCTCGGTCAAACCACCTCTCGATCAAGCAGGTCCTGCCTCAGATCCAACTCCAATCGTGATGAACACCGCCGTCCCTGGTGAAGTTCATGTTGTTCCTTATAACGATGCCGACGCTTTGGAGCGCGTCTTCAAGAAGCACGCATCGACGATCGCTTGTTTCGTCTTGGAACCTGTCATGGAGAACATCGGAATCGTCCTTCCAGACCAGGGTTATCTCGAGCGAGTACGTCAACTCTGTGACCAGTACGAGATCGTCTTGATCTTCGATGAAGTGAAGACCGGTCTTACCGCTGGATATCAAGGAGCCGCACAACGCCTCGGTGTGAAGCCAGACTTGATCTGTCTTGCGAAGTCAATCGGTGGTGGAGTTCCACTCGCTGCATTCGGTGGAAAGAAGGAAGTGATGGATACAATCACTGAAGGGAAGATGGCTCACCTTGGAACCTTCAATGGTCATCTTCTTGGCGTCGCGGCCATCATCGCCATGGATCGCGTCGCGACCAAAGAGACACTTGCCGAAGCAGAGAACTTCAATCGTCAGGCCCTGACACGAATCAGCGAGATCATCGAAGAGTACGAGTTACCTGCTCACTCGGTTGGTTTTGGTGTGAAAGGTTGCACCACCTGGTCGACCTCACCGGTACGTAATTACCGTGACTACAAGGTTACTGACTTCAACCTCGCCCAACTCTCATTCCTTTGGTCGGTCAACCACAACATCATGAGCCCACCAGGACTCGATGAGCAGTGGTTGATCAGCTTCGCCCATAAGCAGCCAGAGATCGACTTCATGGTCGATGATTTCCGAGAATTTGCGAAATATCTGCGTAGCTAGCACTACCCGCTCGTTGATCAGTTGATCAAGGAAGCGAACTCCTGTTTCGCGCTCTCACCTTCTTGAGTATCTGCTGCAAAGGCGAGCAACTTCTCTACAAAGAACTTCGCATCATCAGTCCTACCTTGGGCTAGGTAGAGACGAGCCAATTGAAGATGATTCTTCCCATTCCATGGATCAAGGGCTTCTATCCTCAAGCGATAACGAATCGCATCGTTCGGGCGTCGTAACTGTTCCGAGAAATCTGCGACCACAAGCAAGATATCCAGGCTTCTTGGATCCCGCTCGAGCTCTGACTCCAATATCCGCATTCCCTCATCGACGTATCCATTGGAGACCATATTGATCCCAGTCATCACCGCGTACTTCATCTCCAACAGCGGCACCGTCAAAGTCGCATCTGCATATGCTTTGAAAGTCGGCCTACTCTCTGGCGTAGAAGGATCGAATCGAACTCTTTGATCGAACATCGCCCTCTCGCCTCGATAAAGGATCGTTGAAAGTACGAGAAAGAGAAGGACCAAAGCAGTAGAAACTGTCGCTTGTTTGAGATTCAAAGGCGAAACGAATCTCTTGTCGCGATTCCTTGCGAAGACCTCGACATTTTCCGAGAGTGATAAGCCGACGACGGCACCTCCAAGGAGCCATCCCCATACAGCAAGACCAATATTGTCGATCGAGACGATCGACTGTGCCTGATAGGCGAGCCAAGCAGCAAAGACTGCAGTTACTACTAATCGAGCATTACCTTGATTCTTGTAAATGCCGACGAATCCTCGCCATGCGATGAAGCCCATCAGGAGGAGATAAAGACCACCCACAAATATCCCGCCAGTTGCAAAGAGTTGAATCGGCACGTTGTGGGCATTGCTGGAAGTGAGATCGAATCCATAGTTGAGTGAGTACTGGGTCTCGCGATATTCCTTGAAATAGGCTCCATATCGATCGACGCCGACGCCGAAGAGGGGATTGGATAGGAACATCTCCCACCCCGCGCGCCAATAAAAACCACGAACAGAGACAGAACTCTTATAAAGGTAATACTCGAGTGGTCCGCGCTGAAGCATTCCCGCAACAGCAAGGATGCCTACTACACCCACTGCCACACCAGCCAGAATTCCTAAGAGTCTTCGGTATTGATAGAGAGCAATAACCAAGAAGAAGCCGACACCGAGTCCAATTGAGAGAAGACCTTGTCTCGCTTGCGAGAGATAGATGGTGTAGACCAAGGCACCAAAGACCAATACCGCGAGCACTCTAAAGATCGGCAGTACGTTCCGATCAAAAATTGCACAAAAGACGATGGTGCCAAACATCGCCATCACAGCACCAGCGAAGTTTGGATTGCCGACTGTAGTGATAATCGCGTTATAGGGGTTGTTCCATTGGACGAAGTCACGACCATTGATTTGGAAGAGCCCATAGACTGCAGAAATCAGTCCACAGATCATCGCAAAGGTATAGACCCGCCACATCAAAGAGACTCGAAGATACCTTGCTGCCGCATACAAGATAATCACGAAAGCCGCATAAGTGAGGAAGCCGTTCTTTCGCTGATACTCACCGAAGAAAGCGACGTACCAAACGTCCGTGACCAGGCTTGCTATGAAGAGCGCAACAGTGAAGAGAGTGAGAACGACGATCAAGATTCGAAGTGTCGGCTTCGCATCCTCTGGCACTTTTCCTCGATTTCCGAAGAGATGACCGATGAGGTATCCAGCGACGACAAGGAGAATCCAGAACTTCGGTGAATTGAAAGGATCTTGTATCCGAGAATTGAAGAAGAGTGTGATCACCGATGCGCCACCAAGAAGCCATGCAAGGACTCCGGAGCGAACTCGAATCGACCCAGCGACCTCACCGGTAGCAGATCGCGGGAGCGCCTTTATGGCCATGGTGCCAAGGCTATTAGTGCTCATCAGAATGATGAAGTCTGCGTTTTCCTCTCAGGTTCCTTCAGAACTAGACGCTGAGAGTCAGTGACGGGAGAATTCGCATTCCCCGATTGGTCCTAGGAGATTCGATGCGTAAGTGGCTTCCCCTGCTACTAGCGCTCATCATGCTGCCTACGGTCGCGGTGCAACAGGCACAGCCGGTCGAGATGAAGCGATACATCATCAAGGTGGAACCTGGATATAGGGCGGCGGTTGAAAGCGCATTCGCTCTCATGGGGGGACGCATCACAGATCGAGTCTCCAACATTTTCAAAGGTATCGTCGTAGAACTCCCGTCTGTGCCAATTCTCACCCGCTCGACATCACGCAGGATTCAATTCATCCAAGAAGACATTCCCATTCGACTGCTTCAGACGACCCAGAGTGGAGCAACATGGGGTCTTGATCGTCTAGACCAACGTGCACTCCCTTTGAGTTCTACTTTCACTTACAAGAGCGCAGGGCAAGGAACAACGATCTACATAGTCGACACGGGAATCGCTGATCACGATGATTTCGGTGAGCGCGTCTCGAATGTCGGTTTTACCGCTTATGCCGATGGATTTGGAATTCGTGATTGCAATGGCCATGGAACTCATGTGGCTTCACTTGCAGCCGGAAGTCTTTATGGTGTAGCCAAGAATGCCACCTTAGTCTCGGTTAGAGTTTTTGGTTGTGGAGACACTACATTCTTGAGCGCAATCCTTAATGGTCTTGATTGGATTCTCGGCAATTCCAATACCAATCCCAAGAGTCAAGCGGTAGTCAACATGAGTCTTGGTACAGATTCCACTGAACAGTTACTTAACGATGCCGTAGCTGAGCTTGTCGATGCGGGTATCCCAGTCGTGGTTGCAGCAGGTAACACGAATATTGATGCATGTCTGACATCGCCTGCAAGTGAACCAAAAGCAATCACGGTCGCATCTACGACCGTCACCGACGTAAAGTCGTCGTTTTCTAATCACGGTACGTGCATCGACATCAATGCTCCCGGCTCTGGAATCCTAGGAGCGGATACTCCTACTGCTACTGCAACGCAGACCCTAAATGGCACTTCCATGGCTTCACCGTTCGTAGCAGGTGCCGTGGCCACTTATCTGGGA
>JBMUDS010000023.1:0-15525 GCA_049459795.1 Candidatus Nanopelagicaceae bacterium
AGTCGCTTGTCGATAATGCTTCGCTGCCGCATTCGCTTTCTTTGTTGCAACCGCGAGGTCTGCTCGCGCTTTCGCATAACGCGCTTGCGCTGCATTCGCGACGGCGGTCAATTCCTTAAGTGTCTTCGTCGCTGCACTGAGTCGAGCTTGCGCCTTATCGGCTGCCGCCTTCCTCGCCGCCTCTTTCTCCTTCGCTTCACGAATCTCTTTGAGAGTCGGCTTAGGAGTCTTTGCGATCGCTGAGGTCGCAGGAAGGGTGATTGGAAGAAGAGAGATGATCGCTGCAAGCGCGATCCATCGACGTGATCTCACATACGCTCCCTGGGGAATTGAGGAGTGGCGGAAGTTAAGGCTTAAGGGTAAAGCGAGAGCCTTGGAATCTCAGGAAATTTGGCTTAGAAGTTTGAAGTGTCGTTAGTTGGCTACATCACGTCGCTTGAAGAGGAGTGAGGCGACCAATGAGATCACGACGAGGAAGATCAGGGCATAACGCATCGAATACTCGTAACTAAGGTCCGGACTGCCACCTTGCCCGATATTGCTCAGTTGGGTCCCAGGCATGTAATCGGCGAGGGAGCGGCGGACAGCGATCAGGATCGATTCCACGATCAGGATCCAGATCACTCCGATCGAAATCGATGAGATCGGTGAGCGGAAGAGAAGACCTAGGACCATTCCGACGATGCCATAACCGATCGTCGCGAAGGAGACATTGAGGACCGAATTGAAGGTGTCCCAGATCGCATCAGAGGTGAACCAGGCATCGGTCACGACTCGCGCACGAGAGGAGAGCGCATAAGAAAGCCCCATACCGATCACTGCCGAGAAGATGACAACGATCAACGCAAAAAGTGACATCGCAAGGAACTTCCCAGCAAGGATCTTCATCCGCGATGGCTGGCGGACCAAGAGATTTCGTAACGTGCCGTAGGTGTACTCCTGGGCAGTCTGTGCTGCGAAGACACAGAGCGCCGCCAATCCGAGCAGACCTGCGGATTGCGAGAAGGTGAGAGCGAAACCAGAGGGAAGTGCGAGCATCTCTCGCGAGATCACCTGTCCACGATCACCATTCCCACCGGGATCATCGATCAAGAGGTAGATCACCGCGGTGACCATGGCGACGAGACCACCGACTGCAAGGAGCGTTCCAAGGAGAAGAGTCGGGCGACGAAGCTTTACCCATTCAGCAGTGAAGACACGAAACATCTAGCGCTCCTCGGTCATCTCGAAGAAGGTCTCCTCAAGGCTCGGTTGAAGTGGAGTGATCTCGGAAAGTGTGATGCCACGAGTGAAGGCAAGACGATTGAGTTCTGCGCCAAAATCCTCAGTTGCGATCACGTAGAGCTCATCGCCACGCAATTCACATGGATGTCCAGCCGCTTCCGCAAGTTCTCGAACGATCTGTAGCCCATGTGATTCCCGTACTCGGATTCGAAGATGGGGTTGTTGCTGGGCCAAGAGATCTCGAGTTCTTCCTGCGAAGATGACTTCACCTTCACGAAGGATCACTAAGTGCTCACTGATCATCTCAAGCTCACTCAATAGATGTGATGAGACGAAGACGGTAATCCCTCCATCTGCAAGGCGACGAAGTAGATCGCGTACCTCTTGGATGCCTGCGGGATCAAGACCATTGGTCGGTTCATCAAGGATCAAGAGTTTCGGATTAGGAAGGAGCGCTGCTGCGATGCCAAGCCTTTGCTTCATACCCAGTGAATAGGTCTTGAATTTCGAATCCCCTCGATCTCCAAGCCCGACAAGATCCAAGAGTTTCGGGATCGCATCCGTGGAATATCCGCCGACCTTGGCTAAGACCTTGAGATTCTGGAACCCAGTGAGGGCCGGATAGAAGGCTGGCCCTTCGATCATCGCGCCAACGAAGGAGAGGTATCGCTCTGGCTCAGTGATCGGAATATCAAGGACCTCACCACTTCCACCTGTCGGTGAGATCAGTGCAAGGAGCATTCGAATCGTCGTCGTCTTACCGGATCCATTCGGCCCGACGAAACCACAGACCGTTCCTAGTGGGACTTCGAAGTTCGCATGCGAGAGCGCGTAGCGATCACCGTACTTCTTCGAGAGATCTTTGACGACGAGCGCGCGATTGCTCATAACGTCACCTTATCAATCATGTTTGAACTTGTTTGCTACTTGTTTATTCCGAGATAGGTGAGTACTGCAAGTACTCGACGATGATTCTCAGCTTCAAGCGTGAGACCCAATTTGCTCAAGATGCTTGAGACATGTTTCTCGACTGATCCTTCAGTGATGTAAAGAGTCTTCGCGATGCCCGCATTGGACTTACCTTCGGCCATCAACGCAAGGATCTCTCGTTCACGCTTGGAGAGATCTGCGAGTTCTGGCCGTGCCACCTCGTCAGCCATCGCTTCGCGCACGCTCTTCTGATCGACCTTCCGACCTTCTTGCCATGAGAGAAGACGTGCTTGAAGCGATGGATAGAAGCCACCGGAGAGAAGTCCTTCCACCATACCTGCCATCGCACGTGCATTCCGTGGGATCAACCAGAGTGCGAGGAAGACGAGAGCCACACCTACAGCTATCGACCACCATGAATCGATGTTGTATGTGAACATCCCTGACTCCACGCCGTCATTCACTTCGAATCTGAATCTGCCCGTCGAACCGAAGAACTCCAGATCACCAGAGAATCGATCACCACCATCGATCACTTCAAAGGAACGTGAGACATTGGAGATGATGATCACTCTCGTCGCGTAGAGGCCAACCAAGCCAAAGACGAGAAGGACGAAAGAGAAGAACGATAAACCGAAGGCGACGAAGACATAACCGATCGCCATCCAACTCCGTAATGAGGTGACCCGCTCTTTCACGCCATCCCAAGAGAAGAAGCGGTTTTTGAACCAATTCGGCACGACGGCAAAATCAGTCGCAAGGATCTTGTTGGTCCGCTTGATCTCGAAGCGCGCTACCCACTCCATCGCCGTGAGCATGAAGAGGAAGACCAATATCGCCAACGGGATCAGAGTGAAGCTGTTGAATCCGATCATCACGAGAGTGAAAAGGACGACAGAGACGGGGAGTGAGATCAAGAGATAGGCAATCTCACGAAGCCGTAGCAGGAAAGACCTTCCGAAATTTCTCATGTGGCGATTCTCCTAGAGATTCGAATGCCCAACCCAGGGTGCTACCCGGTGTTTTCTTAATTCAAGCTCAGAGTAGGGATAGCACCAAGAGAACGAGTGAGATCAGTGAGAGATATGTGATCGAATCGTGGAAGACGCCAATCGCAGCCTTCTCGACTTTCTTGCTCTCACCCCGCATGCGCGTCAATTGAAAGATGAAGAATCCATTGACGGCGCTAAAGGTGATGTAAGCCCAGATCGGGGCATCAAGTGAGATCAAGAGTGCATAGGAAGTGAGCACCATGAAGATGGTGTGCATCCACATCTGAGCAACGACGGTTCGCATCGGAGCGACCACAGGGAGCATCGGCACGCCAGCTCGCGCGTAATCTTCCTTGTATTTGATGGCAAGCGCCCAGAAATGTGGCGGTGTCCAGAAGAAGATGAGAAGGAAGAACCACCATGCCGGTGCTGCAAGGGTGTTCGTCACTGCTGCCCATCCGATCAGGACTGGGATACATCCCGCGATCCCACCCCAGACAATGTTCTGTGGAGTTCGGCGCTTGAGAAGCAATGTGTAGGCGAAGACATAGAAAGCGATCGCAGAGACAGTGAGAGCGGTAGCGAGAGGGTTAGTCCAGATCCAGAAGATCACGAGCGAGAGAATCGAGATTGCAAATGCGAAGGCGAGTGCCTTTTCTTCGCTCACTTGTTGATTGACGATCGGGCGCTTGGAAGTCCTACCCATTACCTCATCGATATCGCTCTCGATCACCATATTGAAAGCATTCGCAGCGCCGGCAGCCAAAGTGCCGCCAACCAAAGTCGCGATCGCGATATCCCACGGTGGTAGACCATCTGCTGCAAGGAAGAGAGCTGGGACTGTCGTCACCAAGAGAAGTTCTACTACACGCAACTTCATCAGCGCGATGTATGGCTTCACAATCAGCGAGCGTACCTAAATAACTCGATTAAAGTAGCGGAGTGCGCTTCATCACAAAGGTAACTGCGATCGTCATCACTCTTCTTCTCATCCCAACCTCAGTCATCGCCATGGAAGAGGAGAAACCGATTTCAGATCGAAAGATGCGCCTTATAAAGACGATCACAGGCGATATCGCTCCGAAATCTGTCCGAGCATCAGGAAATGGCCTGGTGAGCGCTCACAACATGATGTACCGCCACTCCGTCACCATCTATGACGGAGAGACGATGGAACTCAAAGTTACTGTTCCAGATACCGTCAAACTCAGTGATTTCGGATTCTCCAAGTTCACCTCACCGGTGCGTGGTGCACCGGTTGAAGGCGCTTTCTCACCCGATGGAAAACACCTCTATGTCACTAACTATGCGATGTATGGCAAGGGCTTCAACAGGGAAGGAACTGATACCTGTAAGCCATCCGATGGTTATGACCGGGCATTCCTCTATCGAATCGAACTCGAGACATTCTCGATCGACAAGGTCTATCGCGTCGGCACGGTGCCAAAAGTCGTCGATGTTTCGCCGGACGGGAGATTCGTACTCGTCTCGAATTGGTGCTCTTATGATCTATCGATCATCTCCACTGACGAAGAGAGAGTGGTGAAGACAGTGCCAATCGGAAGATATCCCCGTGGTATCGCGATCTCATCTGATTCTCGATTCGGTTATGTCGCAGAGATGGGAGGATCGACGATTCACCGTGTCGACCTCACTGATTTCTCTGTGAGGCGAATTCCTATCGGATCGAACCCGAGAGCCTTGCAACTCTCTGTTGATGATTCACTCCTCTACGCCACGCTCAATGTCTCTGGGCAAGTGGTCGCACTTGATCTCGAGAACGAGAGGGTCATTAAACGAGCAAAGACTGGATCAGCGGCTCGAAGCCTTGCCCTCTCTGATGATGGCACCGCACTTTTCGTCGTCAATTATGGAAGTGGGACGATGGCGAAAGTTCGGACGAGTGATTTCAAAGTCACTGCGAAACGGAAGGTCTGTAATCGTCCGATTGGAATCACTTTCGAGAACGCTTTCGATCGCACCTGGGTCGCCTGTTATGGCGGATCGATCAAGGTGTTTGAGAACCGCTGATTGCTTGTTCTTCATTGATCGCTTCTTTCGGTTTGGCGAGAGAGCCAATCATCCGATCGATCGATGCACGCGCACGTAAAGTCGCGCTGTAGTACTTCGGAATTCGATCAGCTAGGACTGCGAAGACCAATTCCTTCTCACCTGCTGTGATGTAGCCCGCAAGGCTCACTGTTCCGTTGACCCATCCTGTCTTCGCTTTCACGAGACCAACAGCATCAGGGGATGTCTCTTTGAATCGAGTCTTGAGAGTTCCAGTCTTCCCACTCTTGGGTAAACCGGTATAGATCGATCCATACTCCGGTACATCTCTGATAGTTCGTAGGAGATCGACGACGGTACGCGCCGTCACACGATTCTCCTTGGAAAGTCCACTACCGTCCTTGATGACGAGTCCATCGATACCGATGGTTCGCGTGAGCAGGGCATCTTCGAAAGTTCGTTGCATTCCTTTTATATTTCGCTTATAACCATGCGCAACGGCTGCATGCTCGGCAAGGCGTTGTGAGAGTCGGTTATCACTGAAGCGGATCACGAACTCGACCATCTGATCGATCGTTGCGGATCGAATCTCACGAAGTGGTTCGAAGGAGAGGGACTCCGCTTCACTCTTGCTCACTGGCGTGAAGATAAGTCGAACATTACGTGCCTTGAAATGTGCGGTAAGTCCCGCCACATCACTCGGATAGAGGCCGTGATAGAAGATCTCTCGCTTGATGCGATTTCCCGCTCTCAAATCCTCACGTGGCAAGACCTTCGCGATGAGATCGGGTGCGTAGACCGGGCCATATTTTTCCGAGACGCTCCGATACATCGTCATCCAAGGGTCTCTCGCCCCTTGAATCACGAGCGCAGTACTCGATTCCACGCTATGGATCGATGTAGTGAATTGATAGCTACCACCGAGGTAGGTGAGTGCGGTGAAAGAGGTGAGGATCTTCAAGACAGAGGCTGGGATGCTCGGAGAATCAGGGCGATTGAAGTGGAGTTCGGTGAGATCGGTTGGATCGACGACCAAGATTGCAGGATCAGAGAGTGATTTGGAATTAGCCTGTTTGATGAACTTCGCTGGGACACAACTCTTCGCGACTAATCGACAAGAAGGGATCTCCTCGAGCTCGATCCCGAGTGCTGGAGTGGTGGAAGCGATGAGCGCAATCAAGAGGCTGACTACAAGACGCTTCATCACTGCTCTATTCCACCTCTCTTCTTCTCGACCTTTTCCCAAAGTAAGCCCCACTATAAGGTGAGCATCATGAGTACCGGATATCTCTATCACGAAATCTTCGGTTGGCACGATACCGGCACCTACACCGCGGACATGCCCTCTGACCCTGGTGTCGGTTTACAGCCATATGTGAATTATGAGAACGCAGATACAAAGCGTCGCATCCATGAATTGATCGTGGTCTCAGGCCTTATCGATCACTTGATTCGAATCACACCCAGGCAAGCGAGCAATGAGGAATTACTGCGGGTGCACACCGCGCAACACATTGCCCGGATCAAGAGTGAGTCTGCATCACGGCTTGGTGGTGATGGTGGCGATGGTGGGACACCTTTCGCACGCGGCGGATTTGAGATCGCAGCGCTCGCCGCTGGTGGCGCGATCGAGATGGTCGATGCGGTGATGAAAAAGAAAGTCACGAACGGATACGCGCTGATCAGACCGCCAGGACATCATGCAGTGCGAGAGACCGGTATGGGTTATTGCATCTTCTCCAATCTTGCGATCGGGATCATGGCGGCAAAGGCAAAGTACGGTAAAGACCTTCGCGTTGCTGTCATCGATTGGGATGTCCATCATGGGAATGGGACTGAATCGATCTTCCTTGATGATCCAACCGTCCTTACTATCTCGCTCCACCAAGATCGCCTCTATCCACATGAGACGGGCGATATCGATGTCCTTGGTGTCGGAGGAAGCAATATCAACATCCCGTTGCCTCCAGGAACAGGTAAAGGTGGCTATAGATATGCGATGCGCGAAGTGATCCAACCTGCGCTCGCTCGATTCAAACCTGACCTCATCACTGTGGCCTCTGGATTCGATTCATCCGTCTTCGATCCACTGGGTCGGATGCTCCTTACTGCTGAAGGTTTCCGTGAGATGACAGAGATCTTGATGGAGAGCGCGGCCTCACTCTGCGAAGGGCGATTGATGGCAACCCATGAAGGTGGCTACAACGCGACCTATTCACCCTTCTGTGGTCTTGCAGTCTTGCAACAACTTTCAGGAGTGAAGAAACTCGATGATCCATTCGACCATGCTGATCACTACCCTGGCCATGAATTGAAAGCGCATGAGAAAGCAGTGATCGACGAGGCAGCCCTTCTCGTCAATGCGATCGCATGAGTGAACCAGAGATAGGCCCTGGCGAGTTCTATCCCGTTGTCGGCGTAGGACCACATCCAAAGCCTTGGCCAGAGGATCCCAGGCTCGATCCCGAGCTATTGGCCAATGGCGATCGGCGGAATGTCGTCGATCGTTATCGCTACTGGAAAGTGGAAGAGATCGTTAGTGATCTCGATACAAAGCGAGCGCCACTTCATATCGCTATCGAGAATTGGCAGCACGATCTCAATATCGGATCGATCGTGCGTACAGCAAATGCCTTCAATGTCGCAGGAGTCCATATCGTCGGAAAACGTGATTGGAATCGGCGCGGTGCGATGGTGACGGATAAATATCTCACCGTTACCCATCATCCTGATATCGATGACTTGAAGAAGTGGTGCGATGAGAATTCGATGATCTTGATCGGAATCGACAATATCGAAGGTTCACTTCCGCTCGAGAGCGCGAAGCTGCCAGCCAATTGTCTGATGCTCTTCGGACAAGAAGGTGCCGGAATGTCGGAGGAAGGACAGAGCGCTTGTTCTGCGCTCTATGAGATCGCGCAATATGGATCGACGAGATCGATGAATGCAGCCGCCGCAGGTGCTATCGCGATGTATCACTGGGGTTTGCAACACCTAAAGCGTTGAGCAAACCATCGACAGAACGTTCCACCATCTCAAGGACTCTTTCGAAAGCATGATCTCCGAGTCCGTATGGATCCGGGACATCTAGATCCTCTGCGAAGGGATCGAAGTCGCGAAGGAAGAAGACCTTCTTCTGGTCGTCGGGCTTCGCGATCTCAAGGACATGGGCATGATTGCTCGAATCCATCACCAAGATGAGATCCGATTGCGCGATGCGATCTGACGTGATCTGCGTGGCGATGTGTTCATGGCTGTAACCAGCCCGCTCCCACACTCGCCGTGACGGTGGATTCGGTCCCTGGCCCACATGCCATGACGAAGTGCCAGAGCTTGTGACTTCGATTAGCTTTCCTTGGAGATCACGGGCTCGAGTAGCAAGGACGGCAGCAGCCATCGGTGAACGACAGATGTTCCCGAGACAGACCATCATCACTTCGATTCGCTCTAGGTCGTGAAGATGGGAGAGATCAGGAGTTGGCAATATCCCCATCCTCGATCACTTCACGAACAGCCGAGATGCGACGTTCGATCTCATCGGCCGCCTCGAAATCGCCACGGCGACGGAGCGTGCTCGCGATCTCTTGCTCGACCTCGAGAATGAAGTCGAAATCCTTCTCATCCGCTTCAGCGATGGTGTGAAGCACCTTTCGCAACGTCTCCAGTCCACGATCGATATCACCGGCAAGGATCCTTGCCTTACCCAATTCGAAGAGGGCGAATGTCTCGCGCACGTGATCATGAGCGGTTTGGAAGACATCAAGTGCTCGTTGCGCGGCCATTGCTCCGCCATCCGCATCACCGAGTGCGATCAAGCAATAAGCGATCTTTTGATCACATCGTCCTACGTGGATCACTTCCTTCAAGCGCTTATAGATCTCTCGTGCACGATTGAAAGCCTCGATCGCTTCTTGGTAAGACTTCAACTCTCGCTTCGCGCATCCGATGAGATAGAAATCGTTTGCAGCACCGATTTCATTACCGTCGACGAGATGTTCCTGGACGCACTCTTCGACACATTCGATCGCTCGACTATATTCCTTGGAGTTGAAGAGCCACTCACCAAGAGTGCAAGCAAGCTCGAGCGCAATCGGTGATTTATGTTCTCTTAAGAGTTCCACCGCTTTGCTCATCGCATTCGCTGCTTCATCGATCCGTCGGAGTTGATTGAGGTTGTATCCGATAGCGGAATAGGCCTGTGCTAGACCTTCCACCGGTGCACCTGCACCTAACTCTGAATAGATATCTCGAGCCGTCTCTGCGAGGGCGAGCGCTTCGTCATATTGTCCGCGGGCGTAGATCCGCGCACTCAATTCGTAATAGGTCTCGGCACGTTCCGCGCCTTGAACCTCAGGGATCCTTTCCCAGAGCATCTCTTCGGTGATGATGTCATCGTTTGTGGATTCATCATCAGCGCTCAATGGGAACTCCTTCATCTGCTCGATCTTCTCTTACTTCCAGTATTGCTAGTTCCCCATATTGGGGTTTGCCCCAGGTATGAAGTGGCGAAACCCTAGCAAGGAAGGATGTCCGGGAGCCTTGCGTTCTGTGAGGTTTCGAGCGTGGCTTTACTGAGAAAGTCCGCGGTTAGCGCGATCAAGATCCTCTTGGAAATCGACCTCCACCGCGAAGAGGTCGGAAATGTCGACTGGAAGCACCTTAAGACCATCCCGCTCGATCGCGAGTTCGATGCCACGCTCGAAGTAGTCACTCTCGTCGCATCGATCCAATTCCGTAAGAAGTGCTGCTTTGTCGGCGGATGCGATGTAGTTGATTCCTACCGCTTCGCCGAGCGCTCCCTGGACTTTCTTCGAGAGTTCCTTGATGTTGCCATCTGCATCGACTGTGTACTTGACCTCTTCTTCACCGACCGCTGCAGTGTTGACTGAGACAAAGGAACGATCTTCATCGATGTATTTCTTCAATCGTTCCAGGACTTTCGCGTCGAAGACGACGTCTCCGTTGAGCCAGAGAACGCCGCCATCGAAACTTGAAGCAAGAGCACGCATCAGACTCTTGGAAGTATTGGTGCGGTCATACTCCTCGTTGTAGATGAAGATCGATCGAGGGTAAGACTCCATGATCATCTCCATCTTGAAACCTACGACGATGGAGATCCGACTGCTCTCACCCAATACAGCGTGGATATTTCCGATCTGTTGTTCCATGATGGTCCGACCATCGACAAGTGGTGTCAGAGGTTTTGGGAAAGGCTTACCAAGGCGCGTACCCATTCCTGCAGCAAGGATCGTTACCTGGTAATTCACTCGTCTATAGTATCTGACGTGAAAATCGTGATTGATGAGAGCACGACTCTCGACGCGATTATCAAAGATTTCACATCGAGTGAGAGTGATCTGATTCTTGAAGAATCTGGTTTCGAAGTTCATCAACCACATCTCGATGAGATCATTGACTTCCCGCATCGCCAAAGTGCCGCATTGGTCGCAGGTGTCGGTGACGACGAGCGCGCAGATATCTTCGCCAAGAACAAGTTGATTCGTAGTGTTCGAACCTCGATCCACTCCTCGCCTGCAGCGAATCGTCGCTTTGTCGGAGTGCTTCGACTAAGCATCAATCAACGCTCCGAAATCCTCTCCGCTCTCCAGGAAGGCAGGGATCCACGTTTCGCCTCTATCCCGGTTCTGGATCTGATGCTTCTCCTATTGGTGCGTAACGCGATTCCGATCACCCCAGTCGGTATCGGAAAGGATCCTTGGCGAAACCCTTCTCGAGGAAAGAGCGCACCGCTACCTCAGCTCACGGCTCGTGCACTTCGACGACTCAAACTAACCCTCGCAAACCGGTCGAACGATGGATTCTTCTCGGTTCTCGTCCTTCGTCGCCTTTCGAAGCCGATCACCGCGCTCTCGGTTCGATTCGGAATATCACCGAATCTCATCACCTTCGTCTCACTCTTGATCGGTTTCTATTCCGCATATCTCTTCTCGCAACAGGAATATTTAATCGGCGCGCTTCTTTTCCAACTCTCGCTCATCGTCGATTGCTCCGATGGTGAAGTCGCGAGATACACGAGAAAGTTCTCGAACTTCGGTAGGTGGTTCGATGCAAGCACCGATCGAGTCAAGGAGTACACCGTCTATGCGGCCCTTGCCTATAGCGCTCCTGATGCGATGTGGCCATGGGCTATCGCGCTTATGGCGTTGCAGACTTTCCGACACTTGAGTGATTACACCTATAGCGCGATCTCACAAGCGCGTGAGGGTGGATTGATCAAGCGAGATATCCACGGTGAAGATGATGGGTTCAGCGCTCCACAATGGAGAGGTGAATCTGAGTTCAAGTATTGGGTGAAGAAGGTCCTCAATTTCCCAATCGGCGAACGCTGGCTTGCAATCTCGGTCCTTGCCGCGATCGGCGGTGGCGAACTTGTCTTCCCGGGAATGCTCTTCCTAGGTTCGGTCTCGTTGCTCTATGCCTGGCTCACTCGCATACGTCGAACGCTGCGATGGAAAGGCGATGGACCTGCTACCAATGTCGTCGAGTACCAAAAGGACCTATTCATTTCCTCACCATTCTCTTTAGGAGGATTCTCGTGGGCGATGCCCTCGATCATCCGTGCGAAAGAGTTCCTCCTCATCCTGGCAATCGCATGGTTCATCGATCGCGAGAGCATCGATGGCTATCTATTCCTCGCCCTCTTCGCCATCGTCTACCACCATTACGACGCGCTCTATCGCGCGCTTCAAAATCAATCATTCCCGCGGTGGCTATCACTGCTCGGCTTACGATTCGAAGGACGAATCATCGTGACTGCCGCATTCATCGCTCTTGAAGCGCCTGTCGAAATCCTGGCTGGATATTTCATCCTGCTCTTCATGGGAGTCGCGTCCGCGCAGTGGTTCCTACAGATTCGAAAGCCAGCACACGCCTAGACTGCGCTACGTGCGTCCTTCGATCGCTGAACTGAAAGCGAAGACTCAACCGGAATCGGTACGAGGCCGTCGTAATTCCGAGCACTGGACTGCAGACCTCTATCTACGAAGGATCTCTCCCTACATCACGAGGCTTCTGATACCGACATCGATCACTCCGAACGGTGTCACCTATCTCATGATCCTCACTGGGATCTCGATCTCACTCTCGCTTCTCATTCCTGGCTGGATCGCATTCCTCATTGCCTTCATCTTGAGCCAGTTACAGATGCTCTGGGATTGCATAGATGGAGAACTTGCGAGGTGGCGCGAGAGATTCTCACCGGCTGGGATTTTCCTCGACAAAGTGGGTCACTACTTTGCTGAAGCTTTGATCCCGATCGCCATCGGAATTCGTCTCAGTAGCAACGATGGTGATGACTCCTTTTTCTACCCCTTCCTCGGAGCGCTTCTTGCTACTTTGATCGTGATCAACAAAGGACTCAATGACGCGGTCCATGTCGCACGGTACTTCTCCGGCCTTGAGCGACTTCAAGACAAGGCAGCCCCGATTCGAAGTGGCTTGATCGCAATGCTCCGAAGAATTGTCGGTCTCATCCCGCTTCACCGTAGTTATCACTCAGTGGAGATGACGCTGATCTTTGTACTCGCTGCGATCTTTGGTCTACTTCAAGAAGCGTTCATGGTTCTCGTCATCGCAAGCCCACTCGTCACACTCGGACATCTCATCTCGATCCTGGCATCAAACAAGCTCTCACCTAAGGGCTAGTCGAATGAACGTCGACTTTGGTTGTGTAGTCCTCACTATGGGTAAGCGCCCAGAAGAGTTACGAAACGCAGTCGAATCTCTCATCAATCAAGAGGATGTCACGCTCGACATCATCATCGTAGGGAATGGGTGGGATCCGAAGACTCAGTTCCCCGATCAAAGAACGCTCTTCCTCCATGAGAATCTCGGGATCCCTGCAGGACGTAACGCTGGCGCTAAAGAGGTGAAAGGAAAGTATCTCTTCTTCCTCGATGATGATGTGCTCCTTTTCGACACGAAGACACTTTCGAAGATGAAGGCACTGATGCGATCTAGGAATGAGATCGCGTTGATCCAGCCTCGAGTCATCGCGATGGTCGAAGGCGAGAGGACTCCTGCAAGATGGGTGCCAAGGCTTCGAATCGGTGATCCGAAAGTGAGTTCAGTCGCCACATCCCTATGGGAAGGTGCGACGGCGATCGATCATGACCTTTTTGACGAGATAGGCGGCTGGCCTGCGCCATTCTTCTACGCCCATGAAGGAATCGAATTGGTCTGGCGAGTACTCGATCAAGGAAAGTTACCTTGGTACGCCGCCAAAATCGAAGTGAAACATCCCGTGATCAATCCAGCACGTCATGATTACTACTTCTTCCTTAATGCACGAAATCGCGTCTGGCTCGCCAAACGAAACCTCAAGTTCCCATTCAACTTCCTTTATCCACTCACATGGATAGTGATCTCCTCGATCAGAATCCACGGCATCAAGGCTCGAAGATCATGGTTGTCAGGCTTGATTAAAGGGATACTCACATCAAGTAGTGATGGTGACGCGAAGACCAAGAAGTTGCGGTGGCGAACTCATTGGCTTCTCGCTCGATACGGTAGACCGCCAATCATCTAGTTCAGCAAGTCAACGACCTATACTCATAACGTGCCTGGAAAGAAGCGCTTTGGATGAAAATCCACGACCTACGACTTCTCTGGCGCTTCAACGATTCGCCTCGACTCTTCCTGATCTATGCCGGAGCCGGACTCCTACGATCTTTCCTCATCGTTTCGCAGGCAATCATCCTTGCCACGATCGCCACGAGCATCTACATTGAAGAATCGACTTTCCAGGATCTCGTTCCTCGTCTGATTCTCCTTCTAACTGTTACGGTCTTGAGGGTTCTAACCAATTTCGCCCTCGATTCCTTCGCAAAGAAGGAAAGTGAGGCGAGCCGAAACCAAAAGATCTCTACCCTCATCGAGAATTCCCTCCAAGAGAGCACCACAGATTTCGATCAGATGAGACTCCGCAAGGATCTCGCTTCAATCTCAGCGGATACGAAATACCTAACGGAGTATCTACCGAACCTCTTTGCAACCTTCTTCCTCTTTGTGACATATATATTCACGGCAGCGATCACTCTGACTATCTTCGACGATGCGGCGGGAACCACACGTGCACTACTCGTTGCCATACTTCTTTGGGAGTTTGCGGTCTCGATTCGTGATCTTGGTAGCCGGCCACGAGTCGAAAGCAACATCCAACCGACTTCCCATGAAGCGGATGCGGTTCCCGATGATGACGAACTGCTCAAATCACTCGGAAGGATCAAAGAGATCCGTTGGACCGATTGCGAAATCGTCTTCAATGATGAGGACTCGGTGACTTTCGGGTGGGGTATTGCATCAGCAGGAAGACTGACTGCAATCGTCGGACCGACAGGTTCTGGAAAGTCGAGCCTTTTGAAAGCGCTTATGCGAGATATCCCAGTCCATGAGGGACGCTTCTTCATTGATTCTTCCAAAGGAACATATCGTCTCGAAGAACTTGATTTCGACTATTGGTTGGATCAAATCTCATGGGTACCTTCCACGCCTTACTTCCTGCCCGGGACCATAGAAAGTAATTTGAAGCTGATCAAACCTCGTGCCAATCGTGAACGTCTTGCAGAAGTGCTGAAGGCTGCCAATCTAGATGTCAATGTGTTGCCAGAAGGACTTCAAACTCCGATGAAGGTGAAGGAGGGCGGCCTTACCCACGTGCAATACCGACAGATCGCACTTGCCCGCGCCATTCTCAAAGATTCAGTGATCATCGTCGTCGATGCACCAGCAGGTGATCTAGATCCCCATTATCAATTGCAGGAAGCGGCTCTTCTAAAGAACCTTGCGCGTGAAGGAAAGATCATCATCCTCATCACAAATGACGCTGAATCCCTGAAGCTCGCTGATCGAAAGTTCACCTTCGAGATTGATTATCGTCCTCCCGTGAGGATCTTGGAGGCAGCTCAATGAGATTCAAGCTAGGTACGTCGCCTCGATTGATCTCTTGGCTCATCGCAACCATCGGCTCCGGAGCGATTCTCTTCTTTCATTTCTATGCTGGTCTCGCCACATTGATCCTCATCGCAGCACTGATTCTCATTACGCCAAGTCTTCCGATCACAGAAGTTCGCTCACATCAAGAGTTCCTCAACGATTCGCAGCGCGAATTGGCCGAGGAATTAGCTTCAATGAAGTCTCATCACTTAGAGGGATTGATCTTCGGTTACGCCAAGAAACTAGGCGAAGGGATCGAGTCGATTCGTGAGAAACACAGAAATGCCGAGATAGGTCTCCATAAGGCAATCAGGATGAGAAGATTGATCACACCTTTGTTTCTCGCACTAAGCATCATCGTCAATATCTCCTTGATCACAACAACGTTGGATTCAGCATCTCGGAGCCTCCTGGC
>JBMUDS010000024.1:0-15220 GCA_049459795.1 Candidatus Nanopelagicaceae bacterium
GCTCAATGCACGTGCCAACACACCTGGCACTTTCACATATTCACCGGCGCTGGGAACTGTTCTTGATCCAGGAACACATGTGTTAAATGTTGATTTCCAACCAACCTTGAGTCGGACTTATCAGTCGGCGTCCACTCAGGTGACAATCCTTGTTACGGGAACGAAAGATGGCACGACCGTTACCGACGAGCCGAAACCGACTCCAGAACGACCAATCGTTGTTGATACGAGAACTTCGACTACTCCACCGGGTCAAAACCAAGGTGGTGGAAATCCTGGAAACAATCCGACAACTCCAAACACCCCACCAGGTCGAAGTAATCCAGTGATCCTTGTTGATACGACATCAGTCTCTTCAGTCGAAGTAACTGATCGTGGCCGAGGAGTAACTGGAGCTGAGATCAACGAGGGGCGCATCGAGATTGCGACTGCGCCAACATTTAGCGGTCGTACAACGGTAGAAGTCACCTATCGCCAAGACAATGAGACACGTGTGGTAGTGGTGCCAATAACGATTCCTCCAGTTCCGCCAGCAGTGGCAGCTGCATCACCACAATCAATGGAGCGGTCGACAATCCAGTGGGCCGCATCGCCAAATGCAATCTCGTATGAGGTTTATGTTCGTGAGAATCTCGAGTGTCAAGTTTCAGTGACTTCGTGTGAAGTTCCCTTCATTGTGGGACCTGCAACGCCAGTCCGCGTCGTTGCCATCGGTGGGGATGAGACGAAGAGTGAAGTGACACCAGAGTTCTCTCAAGATCGAGTCATTCCAGCGCTCACCGTGAACTTCGCAACTGCCTCCTCGCGACTCAATTCAGCTTTCAGGGCAGAGCTTCGCGATATTGCTGAGATCATCGAACGTGAAGGCTTCACCTCACTGATTGTCTACGGGCATACGGATAGTCGAACGTTTGATAACCGGACGCTCTCAAGGCAGCGTGCACAGGCAACACGTGATTTCTTGAAGCGACTGCTACCCGACGTTAAGTTCCGAATCGCAGGATTCGCGGCGACCCAGAAGGTGGCAGAGGAGAACTCTCGGGCTGGACTCGCTGCAAATCGACGTGCAGAAGTGCGTATCGCTGGGTAAGACTGCTCTATAAGGGGCGGATTAGACCTCTTCTCCCGGCTTCATTAGACTCCGGCCAGCACATCTTCGGATGTGACTTCGCGTGTCCGCTCTTGGGATTAATTGAACTCGATTGATCTCTACAGGAGAACCACCTCGGTCCGATCAAAAAGATCGGTGGGTGTCGGGCGCCAGGGAATTGGCAAAAGTCAGTTCATCAACCGAGTGCCTTGAAGCCTGCTTCAAGGCGAAGAAGGAGTGTGCCGCCATGGCGGTTGTAACAATGCGTGAACTCCTCGACAGCGGTGTCCACTTCGGACATCAGACTCGTCGATGGAACCCAAAGATGAAGCGCTTCATTTTCACAGAGCGCAATGGCATCTACATCATTGATATCCAACAGTCGCTCTCACTGATCCAAGACGCTTATGACTTCGTCAAGGACACCGTCGCAAAGGGTGGACACATCCTTTTCGTTGGAACCAAGAAGCAAGCACAAGAGCCGATCAAGCAACAAGCGACTCGCGTCGGAATGCCATATGTCAACGAGCGTTGGCTCGGTGGAATGCTCACCAACTTCCCAACGGTCTACAAGCGCATCCAGCGTCTCAAGGAGCTCGAAGCTCTCGAGGCGAAGAATGATGCGATGTTCACCAAGAAGGAGTACCTACTTCTTCGTCGCGAGCGCGAGAAGCTCAATAAGAACCTTGATGGAATTCGTAACATGACCAAGGCGCCTGCGGCGATCTGGGTCGTGGATACACAGAAAGAACACCTCGCAGTACAAGAAGCGAAGAAGCTTGGAATCCCCGTTGTTGCGATCCTAGATTCGAACTGCGACCCAGATGTCGTCGATTACAAGATCCCAGGCAACGACGATGCGATCCGCTCTGTCGCGCTCCTTACTCGCGTCATCGCTGACGCGGTTGCTGCAGGTCTTCAAGCGCGCTCGGCTCAGGTAGCGAAGGAAGATGCAGCTGCTGCGAAGGCTGGCGAAGAGAGTGTTGCTGCTGGTGAGCCTTTGGCTGACTGGGAGAAGGAATTGCTCGCAAGCAATGCTGAAGCTTCAACCGAAAAGGCTGGTGAGTAGTTCGTGGCTTCCTACACTGCAGAAGATGTAAAGCGACTTCGCGAGCTCACCGCGGCCGGAATGGTCGATTGCAAAAAGGCGCTTGATGAATCAGGTGGCGACTTCGATAAGGCAGTCGAGATCATCCGAGTCAAGGGCCTCAAGGGCGTAACGAAGCGTGAAGGTCGCACGACCTCTAATGGCCTCGTTACCGCAAAGAGCGAAGGCGATGTCACCGTGATGCTCGAGCTCAACTGTGAGACCGACTTCGTCGCAAAGGGCGATCGCTTTCAAGAGGTGGCGAAGGAATTGGTCGATCACCTCCATGCCACGAAGACGGGGGACCTAGCGACATTCGTTGCCGGAAAACTCCCGAGTGGAAAGAGCGTCCAAGAGTTCATCGATGAGGCGAATGCGACTCTCGGTGAGAAGATCGAACTACGTCGCGTCGCTCTCGTCTCTGGCGCGAGTGCTATCTATCTCCACCAAACCAGCGCGGACTTGCCACCACAAGTTGGCGTTGTCGTCGGTTTCGATAAGGCTCCGGGTGATACTGGCCGTGATATTGCTCAGCACATCGCTGCCTTCGCACCGCAATACCTGACCCGTGATCAGGTTCCGAGCGAGACTGTCGAGAACGAGCGACGAGTCGCGGAAGAGACTGCTCGCAATGAAGGTAAGCCAGATGCTGCTCTACCTAAGATCGTCGAAGGTCGTGTCACTGGCTATATGAAGGAAGTCGTCCTTCTCGAACAACCATTCGCGAAGGATCAGAAGAAATCTGTCGATGCGGTACTGAAAGAAGCCGGCCTTGCTGTGTCGTCCTTCTATCGGTTCCGAGTAGGGCAGTAACCTTCAGACCAGAGTGAATTCGAGCGTAGTCAAGGGATTAGATAAGGAGCACTTGTGATGGGAGATAAGCAGAAGACCTATCGCAGAGTGCTCCTTAAGCTTTCTGGCGAAGTCTTCGGTGGCGAGAAGGGGATTGGCGTCGATCCTGATGTCGTCTCTGATGTCGCGGATCAGATCGCGGATGTGGTGAAGAGCGGCGTTGAGATCGCGATCGTCGTGGGCGGCGGTAATTATTTCCGAGGAGCAGAGCTACAACAACGTGGCATGGAGCGCGCTCGCGCGGATTACATGGGCATGCTCGGCACCGTGATGAATTGTCTAGCCTTGCAAGACTTCCTCGAGAAGAAGGGGATCGATACTCGGGTGCAGACTGCGATCACTATGGGACAAGTCGCAGAGCCCTACATCCCACGTCGATCGATTCGTCACCTTGAGAAGGGTCGCGTTGTGATCTTCGGTGCTGGCGCGGGAATGCCGTTCTTTACGACCGATACTGTCGCCGCTCAACGGGCGCTTGAGATCGGTTCAGATGCATTGTTGCTCGCGAAGAGTGGCGTCGATGGGGTCTATTCGGCTGATCCTCGCACGGATAAGAGTGCGGTGAAGTTCGAGAAGATCTCATATGACGAAGTGCTCTCGAAGTCCCTTGCGGTCGCTGATGCAGCAGCTTTCAGTCTCTGCCGTGAGAACAAGCTTCCGATCATCGTCTTCGACTTGATGGAAAAAGGAAATATCGCCAAGGCTGTCCGTGGCGAGAAGATCGGAACGTTAGTCAACTGAACACCCGCGAGAGGGGAAGTGCAGGAAGATGTCGGATCTACAGTCAGTCCTTAATGACATGACCACCAAGATGGGTAAGGCTGTCGATGTGGCGAAAGAGGATTTCGCAGCAATCCGAACCGGTCGTGCTCATCCGGCGATGTTCGCAAAGATCATGGTCGATTACTATGGAACTTTGACTCCACTCTCACAGCTTGCGACCGTGCAAGTTCCAGAGGCACGCACCGCTCTCGTCAATCCATTCGATAAAGGTGCGATGGCGAGCATCGAGAAGGCGATTCGAGATTCTGATCTTGGCGTCAATCCGGGTAACGATGGTGGCGTCATTCGCGTCAATTTCCCACAATTGACCGAAGAGCGACGCAAGGAGTACATCAAGGTCGCTCGTGGCAAAGCAGAGGATTCGAAAGTCTCACTCCGCAACATCCGTCGTAATGCGAAAGAGGCGATGGAGAAGATGGAAAAGGACGGGCTGATCGGTAAGGATGACCTTGCTCGTGCCGAGAAGGATATGGAGAAGGTCACCGCTGACCACGTCGCGAAGATCGATGAGATCCTCAAGCATAAAGAGGCAGAACTTCTCGAAGTCTAGAGAGTTTTAATTTATGTCAGACCTACACGCGATCAATGAAGCGATCAATAAGCGTGCAGGGAGGAAGTTACTCTCTTCGATAGTGATCGCGATCCTCTTACTTGCGATCATCTTCACGACTCTTGCCTTCGCGCCCTTCCTCTTCGCTCTTGTCGTGACTCTGGCCTTTGCGATCGCAACCCATGAGTTAGTCGCCGCTTATTCCCAAAATGGACTCCCGCTTAATCATTGGCCGATCGTCCTCTCGAATGCAGCCATCATGGTCGTAGCTTGGTTCGAGGGCATTGATGGCATCGCTATGGCGACTGTCATCGCACTTGTTATTAATCTAGGTATGAGTCTCCTTAAGGGCCCAGAAGGATTCATTGCGCGCGCCGGAGCGACTGGCTTTGTGATCCTCTATCTCGGCCTCCTTCCATCCTTCATCATCCTTCTCGCTGCGGACGCGGATGGATTCGCGTTGGTCTCGATGCTGGTGATGATCGTCGCCTTCAATGACACTTTCGCGTACCTCACTGGAGTGCTCCTCGGGAAACATCGCATGGCACCGAAGCTCTCGCCAAAGAAGTCATGGGAAGGTTTTGCAGGTGGAGCGATCGCAACGCTTGCAATAAGTGGCTATGCCTTCGAAGCGCTTCTCGAGAAACCGTGGTGGTTGGGTGTGGCAGCGGGATCGCTCGGAGTCGTAGCCGCGACTTTCGGCGATCTCATCGAGAGCGCCTTGAAGCGGGATTTCGGCATGAAAGATATGAGTTCCTTCCTCCCAGGGCATGGCGGAATGTTCGATCGGATCGATTCAGCAACTCTCTGTGGACCGACTTTATGGATCTTCCTTGAACTGACGAAGACGGTCGTATGAGTGAGATCAAACTTGTCTTCGATGCGCCAAAGCCGCGAGCGAAGACACCGCGCCATCTTGCGGACATGACAGTCGAAGAGCGACGCGAGAAGGCTAAGGAGTTAGGGATTCCGACCTTTCGTGTCAATCAGATCTCGACCCATTACTTCACGCATTACAACGATGATCCGACAACATGGAGTGATTTCCCGAAGGACTTACGCGACGCGGTAAGGCAAGAATTCTTGCCTCCGTTGATAACACTCGTCCGTTCGATCACCTGTGACGGTGGGCTCACTCGCAAGGATCTTTGGAAGTTGCACGACGGCGTTCTGGTCGAGAGCGTTTTGATGCGTTACCCAGATCGCACCACGGTCTGCATCTCTTCACAAGCAGGCTGTGGCATGAACTGCCCGTTCTGTGCCACGGGACAAGCAGGCCTTACAAGGAACCTCACAGCAGGCGAAATCACCGCGCAATTGGTCGCCGCGGCGAAAGCCTGCACCGAAGGTGAATTACCAGGAGGACCGACCCGGCTCTCCAACGTGGTCTTCATGGGAATGGGTGAGCCCCTCGCAAATTACAACGCCGTGATGCGAACGGTGCGAAACCTTGTGACGCCACAACCTGATGGACTTGGGATTGGTGCTCGTTCCATCACTATTTCTACTGTCGGATTAGTCAATGGGATAGAGAGGCTGATGGAAGAGGGATTGCAGGTACGTCTCGCCGTCTCTCTCCATACTCCTGATGATGAACTTCGTGACACTCTCGTGCCGATAAATTCCCGATGGAAAGTCGGAGAAGTACTTGCAGCAGCTGATAAATATGCCGAGAAGACAGGGCGTCGTTATTCGATCGAATACGCTCTTATTCGCGATATCAACGATCAAGCATGGCGAGCAGACTTGATGGGGAAGCTATTGAAGAATCGTCATGCTCACGTCAATCTCATCCCTCTCAATCCGACCCCTGGTTCGAAGTGGACTGCTTCACGACCTGAAGATGAGCGGGCTTTCGTCAGGACTTTGGAGAACTACGGCGTGCCGGTCACAGTGCGCGATACACGTGGGCGAGAGATTGATGGTGCGTGCGGTCAATTGGCAGCGAGTGAGACCTCTACCAGTTCTTGATATAGGTGGGTGGTTCGATCCCTGGATTCAAGTTCGAAGCAGGTATCGGTTCACCGAAGACTTGTTGTATGGGCAGGACACCGGCCCAGACAGGTTCACCTAGATCCCGTTCTGGGTCTTCCGGCTCCTTATCCGAGACTTTGATCCGGTAATCATCGAGAGGGAAGGCGATGATGGAGGTCGCCTTCAATTCCTGCTCTGTCGATGCTCGTAATTCCTTCGTGCGGCCAGGGAAGAGATGTTCCGTGAGAGCAAGAAGCGCCTCTTCCTTCTCAGCCCCTTCCAAGACTCGACCGTGACCGAAAGCAAGCAGAGATTTGTAGTTCATCGATGATTCGAATGCACTGCGTGCGAGGACCAATCCGTCGAGAAGTGTCAACGAGACGCAAGCCTCAACCCCGTCACCCAAACGTTTGAAGAGACGCGATGCTGTTGAGCCATGGAGCAATAGCTCGGAGCCATCGTGCCAGTGCGCGACTGCGACGGGAATGATCACTGGACCACCATCGTCGATCGCTACATGAGCCACCCTGGAGCGAGTAATGATCTCCATGAGGTCTGCCCGATCCGTACTTTCCTTGTGGGGAAGGCGGCGTACCGGTGTCGCACGCTTGGGCTTCTGGTCACTAGGGGAGTTGCCGCTCATACGGAAAAGAGTAATCTCGCCGCATGAGAACACTCAACAACTTCATTGACGGCAAGTCCGTCCCATCCTCTTCTTCTGAAGTCTATGACCTCGTCAATCCCGCAACGGGTGAAGTCTTTGCCCAAGCGCCACAGTCGAATGCCGCTGATGTCGATGCTGCGATGAAGGCTGCTGCGAAGGCATTCGAGACGTGGCGCGACTCCACTCCCGGCGAGAGACAGAAAGCGATCAACAAGATCGCAGATGCAATCGAAGAGCGAAGTGAAGAGTTGATCGGAATCGAATCCGAGAACACCGGCAAGCCGATTGCTGTGACCCGCGCAGAAGAGATGGGTCCGATGCTCGATCAGATCCGATTCTTCGCTGGTGCAGCGCGCCATCTCGAAGGACGATCAGCTGCTGAATATTTCAAGGGACATACTTCATTCATCCGTCGTGAGCCGATCGGTGTCTGCGCTCAAGTCACCCCATGGAACTATCCGATGATGATGGCTGTTTGGAAGTGGGCACCAGCGATCGCTGCTGGAAATACAGTTGTCTTGAAGCCGAGTGATACGACTCCCGTTTCGACTCTTTGGATGGCTGAGTTGATGCAGGAGTTCTTGCCAGAGGGTGTAGTCAATGTCGTCGCTGGCGGTCGTGATACTGGTCGACTACTCGTTGATCATGAGATCCCACAGTTCGTCTCCATCACAGGATCGGTTCGCGCAGGTATGGAAGTTGCGAATCAAGCATCGAAGGATTTGAAGCGAGTACATCTAGAACTCGGTGGTAAGGCTCCGGTTGTGATCTTCGATGATGCTGATCTCGAGGCCGCCTGCGAATGGATCGCTGTCGCCGGTTACTTCAACGCGGGTCAGGATTGCACCGCAGCGACCCGTGTGATTGTAGAAGCAAGTGCATATGAAGATGTCGTAGCGCTCCTCACCGAGCAAGCGAAGAAGAACATCAAGGTCGGTATGCCGACTGAGGATGTCCTTGTCGGTCCCGTCAACAATGCCAATCAGTTGGCCCGTGTCCAAGGATTCTTGGATCGCACTCCGGCTCATGCTCGTGTCACTGCTGGAGGATCGAAGATCGATCGACCAGGTTTCTTCTGGACACCGACAGTCGTCGCCGACCTTCGCCAAGATGACGAGATGATCCAGACCGAGATCTTCGCTCCAGTAATCACTATCCAGAAGTTCACCGATGAGGCCGAGGCCGTCCGCATGGCCAATGGCGTTGAGTACGGTCTTGCTTCCAGCGTCTGGACCAAGGATCACGGTCGTGCAATGAGGATGTCGAAGGCATTCGATTTCGGTGTGGTCTGGATCAACACACATATTCCGATGGTGGCTGAGATGCCACATGGTGGCTTCAAGCACTCTGGATATGGCAAGGATCTATCGAGCTACAGCTTTGAGGAGTACACCCGGGTCAAGCACGTCATGACCAACCTCAATGCTTAGAAGAAGATTTCATTTCTGTTAAATCTTGCGGGTGGACTCTTAAGTTGTGCGAGTCCACCCACTAAAGTGAGGCAACGGCTTCTGACCGACCGGCCCCCGGGCCCCGAAGAGAGAGACCCAGGAACATGACCGAGAGAGAAAATCGCTCCCTACCATCCGATCCCACGACCCGCGCGTTGATTCGTGCCCAGATGTCGCGTCGAGGCTTCTTAGCCGCGACAGGTGGCGTCGCTGGTGTCGCCCTTCTTGCATCATGCGGAAGTGATACCGAAGAGGCGGCAACGACCACATTCCCAGAAGATGTCGGTGGCACCGTACGTTGGGCCAACTGGACTGCTTATCTCGATCAGAAGAAAGTAGATGGCCAGCGCACCTATCCATCACTTAATAAGTTCATCGATGCAACCGGAATCGAAGTCGACTATCTCGTCGACTACAACGATAACGATGAGTTCTATGGCAAGGTCCAAGAGAATCTCAAGGCTGGAAACGACATCGGTTATGACATCGTCACTCCGACTGATTGGATGGCTGCGAGATGGATTCGCCTGGGATATGCCCGTGAGTTCGACGCAGCGAACATCCCGAATAAGGGCAACATCCTCGACACTCTTGCGAATGTCTCATTCGACCCAGGTCGTAATTACTCGATGACCTGGCAATCAGGTTTTGCTGGATTCTGCTGGAATAAGGATGTCATCAAGGAAGATGTCGTCAGCATCGAGCAGCTCTTCTCTCCAGCGAACAAGGGACGAGTCGTCGTCCTCTCAGAGATGCGCGACACCATCGGCATCATCCTTCAATATCAAGGCGTCAATATCTCTGAGCCATTCACTGAGGATCAATTCATGAATGCGATCGACTACTTGGAGAAGCAGATCAGTGATGGCTTCATCCGACAGGTCAAGGGCAATGACTACCTTGAGGATATGGCTAACGGCGATGCGGTCGCAGCGATCGGATGGAGCGGTGACATGTTCTCCGAGAATCTCTCCGGTCAGAACTATGGCTTTGCCATCCCAGAGTCCGGTGGAACGCTATGGAGTGACAACATGCTCATCGCTTCCACGTCCGCTAACAAGGCGAACTCTGAGGCGCTGATCAATCACTATTACGATCCAGCGATCGCCGCAGAGGTCGCAGCATGGGTCAACTACATCTGCCCAGTGAAGGGCGCGCAGGAAGAGATGGAGAAGATCGATCCTGAATTGGCTTCGAGTCCATTCATCTTCCCAGATAGCGAGACACTCTCGAAGGTCCAGGTCTTCCGCGGACTTGATGCAGAGGAGGAGTTCAACTTCTCAGCTGCATTCCAAGAGGCAATCGGCGCGTAAGCGACGCAATCGACTCGCGTGGCTGATGCAAGGAAGGCACAGGGCGACTTAGTCCTGTCGCATGTGACGAAGTCCTTCGCTGACTTCACCGCAGTCGATGATCTCTCATTGACGATCCCGAAGGGTTCGTTCTTCGCGCTCCTAGGTCCATCAGGATGTGGCAAGACAACGACCCTTCGGATGATCGCAGGTTTGGAAGAGCCAACTTCAGGAACGATCTCGATCGGGGATATGGATATCACCGATACCAAACCATATGAACGTCCGGTCAATACCGTTTTTCAAAACTACGCCCTCTTCCCTCACCTCACCATCTTTGAGAACGTCGCCTTCGGCCTAAGGCGTCGTGGCGTCAAGGATGTCGATGTGGCAGTCAACAAAGTCTTGGATCTCGTCGAGTTAAGCCACCTGAAGTCGAGAAAACCAGGACAGCTCTCCGGTGGTCAACAACAGCGCATTGCGCTCGCTCGCGCAGTCGTCAATCGTCCAGCGCTCCTGCTCCTTGATGAACCGCTTGGTGCTCTCGACCTCAAACTTCGCCGCCAGATGCAGATCGAATTGAAGTGGATCCAGACGGAAGTCGGCATCACTTTCGTCCATGTCACACACGATCAAGAAGAAGCGATGACGATGGCCGATACCGTCGCCGTGATGAACAAAGGACGGATCGAGCAGATGGGATCTCCTGCGGATCTGTATGAGAATCCGAAGACTGTCTTCGTTGCGAACTTCCTCGGTCAGTCGAATTTCATCGATGGTGAGATCGAATCGGAAGATGCGAGCAATGTCGTTGCGAATGTTCAAGGTACTCGAATCACCTTCCCGAAGTCGCGTAATAACGCAACAACGAAGTCGCTCAAAGTCGGTATCCGCCCAGAGAAGTTCCGTCTCCATGATCCTGGCGAAAACGTTTCAGGAAATGTCCTCAAAGGCGGAGTGATCACAGATATCTCCTTCTTCGGTGTGAGCACTCAGTACCTGGTCGAGATGCCATGGAAGCAAGAGTTGATGGTCTTCGAACAGAATGATGGTGGCGCCCCTGATCTCGTCAAAGGTGACCCGGTGACTCTTTCATGGGAGCCACAATTCACCTTTGCTCTTGATCGCGAATCCAAGTAGGCGGCGAGAGACGTGGCGATCGCACATGTCGGGGGAGCAGAGAAGACCCACGCCCCGAAGAAGCGGAATCGGCGAACCGCCTATCTCCTTCTAGCTCCTGGTCTGCTCTGGCTCGTCATCTTCTTCGTCTATCCGCTGATCAATCTCGCTGAGACTTCCACGAAGACACCGGCGCCGACTTTCGAAACCGGAGAGTTCGTCCAGACCTTCCGATTCATGAACTTCATCGATGCATTCATCGATAACCAAGAGCAGTTCTACCGTTCCTTCGTCTATGCATTCCTAGCCACTCTTCTTGCGCTTGCGATCGCCTATCCACTCGCATATGCGATCGCATTCCGGGCAGGTGCATGGCGAAACATCATGTTGCTTCTTGTCGTTGCACCATTCTTCACCTCCTTCTTGCTTCGTACTCTTGCGTGGAAACAGATCCTTGGCGCGGAAGGCCCAGTGGTCTCGACGCTTCAGTTCTTGAGGATCTTGCCGGCAGATGCGACGATCACGGCAACGGCCTTCTCGGTCATCATGGGCCTTACCTATAACTTCCTGCCCTTCATG
Organism: Candidatus Nanopelagicaceae bacterium; assembly: GCA_049459795.1. Taxonomy (GTDB): domain Bacteria; phylum Actinomycetota; class Actinomycetes; order Nanopelagicales; family Nanopelagicaceae; genus SYAN01. The sequence goes on from JBMUDS010000024.1 coordinate 11,442, forward strand.
ACCTTGCCGATCTATGCCTCGCTCGATCGAATCGATTACCGATTGATCGAAGCATCCGGTGATCTCTATGCCAATGGCGCGACGACCTTCCGCAAAGTAACGCTCCCGTTATCGATGCCGGGAGTGGTCGCAGGAACTCTCCTCACGTTCATTCCCGCTTCGGGTGATTACATCAATGCACAGCTCTTGGGCGCGCCCGATAACTACATGATCGGCAATGTGATCAATTCACGCTTCTTCCGCGTCGTCGATTATCCGACTGCGGCTTCGCTCTCATTCATCCTGATGGCAACGATCTTGATCCTTGTCGTGGTCTACATCCGTCGAGCTGGAACGGATGAACTGGTATGAGCCACTGGTTATCGAAGAATCTGATCCGGATCTATGCGGGTCTTGCCATCTTCTATATCTTGCTACCGATCTTCTACACCATCGCTTTCTCCTTCAACGACGCTGACAAACGAAATATCGTCTGGCGAGGCTTCACCTTCGAAGCGTGGCTCAACCCATGCGAACCGATAGGCATCTGCGAATCACTTGGTAACTCCTTCAAAGTAGGAATTACCGCGACGATCGTCGCGACCATCCTTGGAACGATGATCGCCTTCGCGCTCGGTCGTTATAACTTCAAGGGGCGAGCCACGACCAACACCTTGATCTTCCTTCCCATGGCAACTCCCGAAGTCGTCCTTGGCGCATCGCTCCTTTCCATGTTCATCAACATCAATGTCGGCGCTGGTCTCGTGGCGGTGACGATCGCGCACATCATGTTCTGCATCTCGTTCGTAGTAGTGACCGTGAAGGCACGGGTTGCAAGCCTCGATCCGAAATTGGAGGAAGCGGCCCGGGATCTCTATGCCAATGAGTGGGAGACCTTCCGTCGCGTCACATTCCCCCTCGTGGCACCTGGAATCGCTGCGGCGGCCCTCCTCGCCTTTGCGCTCTCCTTCGATGATTTCATCATCACTAACTTCAATTCCGGGACAGTCAATACCTTCCCGGAGTATGTCTGGACTGCATCACTTCGAGGTGTTCCACCACAGGCGAATGTGATCGGAACCCTGATGTTCGTCATCGCGTTAGCCATGGTCTTCGGTGGACAGGCCATCAACAAGAGGAAGTTGGCGAAGAAGTCTTGACCTAGCCTTGAGGGTCAAGAAAAGTGATCGCGGCTTCGTTTAATTTCCTGGATGCTGCCCCTATTGTTATCGGTCATGCGAGAGAAACGGATCACCTCTTGGCACTCATAGAAATCCGTGGCCTCGCCAAGTCCTTCGGAAACGTGAAGGCGGTCTCAGATGTCACTCTTGAAATCGATTCAGGTGAGTTCATAACTCTTCTCGGTCCATCCGGATCAGGCAAGACGACAGTGCTTCGCATGATCGCTGGATTCGAGGATCCAGATGCTGGAGTGATCCTTCTCGGTGGTGAGGAGATCACACATCTTCCACCCTTCGATCGCGACGTCAACACGGTCTTTCAGGATTACGCGCTTTTCCCACATATGTCGATCCAAGAGAATGTCGAATACGGGCTTCGAACTAGGAAGGTAGCGAAGGCAGAGCGAGCGAAACAAGCACTTGCTGCGATCGATTCGGTGAAGCTCTCTCATGTCGCCGATCGCCTTCCGCATCAACTCTCGGGCGGTCAGCGCCAGCGCATCGCACTTGCACGTGCGCTCGTCCTCCGGCCGAAAGTGTTGCTTCTCGACGAGCCGCTCGGTGCGCTCGATCGTCAATTACGCGAAGAGATGCAAGGTGAGTTGAAACGGATCCAACGTGAAGCGGGAATCACTTTCATCTTCGTGACGCATGACCAAGAAGAGGCGATGCGGATGAGTGATCGGATCGTGGTCTTCAATGAAGGTCGCATCGAACAAGTCGGTACGCCACAACAGGTCTATGAATCACCTGCAACGAGATTCGTCGCGAGTTTCTTAGGGGTATCGAATCTCCTCGACGGCGCTCTCGCAGAAGCGGCGACTGGAACACGAGACACAGTGAGTATCAGGCCGGAACGCATTCAGCTCAAGAGTCCTGGTTCGACCCTCTCTCGTGACGAGAGTGGCGTCGAAGGGAGAGTGGTCGAAGTGGCTTACCTCGGTGCACACACCGTCCACATCATCGAGACCGATAGCGGCCAGCGCCTCAGTGTCACCTCACTCAATCAAGAATTGCCCTCCGGAAGCGAACGCTTTGGGAGTGGCGATCGGGTTCTTGCTTTCTGGCGAAAAGACCAGACGGCACGAATCTCCGTCTAACCTGACTTCGGTCAGCTGAAAGGAAGGAAATGAAGAGGAGAAAGCTAGCGATCCTCAGCCTGATCTCGGTCTCTGTTCTGATTCTCGGCGGATGTTCATCAGAAGGAGAAGAGAGTTCGGGTCTGAGCATCGAAGTTCCCGATATCCCAATGCATGAAGCAATGGGAGATTTCGAAGGGGAACTCAACATCGTTAACTGGTCAGGTTTCGTAGAGCCGGCTTGGACTGATGAATTCACAGCCCAAACTGGTTGCAAGGTCAATCCACGTGTCGCAGGTACCAGCGACGAGATGGTGACTTTGATGCGAACCGGACAATATGACATCGTCTCAGCCTCTGGAGATGCGGCGCTTCGCCTCATCGTCGGTGGCGACGTGCAGCCACTCAACATCGACTTGATCCCGAATTTCGGCGGCGAGATCGCAGCTGGAATGAAGGGCAACGTCTATGACACCGTCAACGGCAAGCCTTACGGTGTGCCGATCGGTCGTGGCGCTAACTTGCTTCAATACAACGAAGATGTCACCGGCAGTGCACCTGAGAGCTGGGATGTGGTCTGGGAGAGTGATAGCCCATATGCAGGCAAAGTCACTGCCTATGACGCACCGATCTACATCGCAGATGCTGCCGTCTATTTGATGTATCACAAGCCAGAACTCGGGATCAAGAACCCATATGCTCTCGATAAGGATCAACTGGCTGCTGCGATCGATCTTCTCAAGCAGCAGAACAAGATCATCGGTGAGTACTGGTCCGATCCTGTCGCTCAGATCACCTCTTACGTCGGTGGCAACACCGTCGTTGGAACATCATGGGAGATCCTGCGGAAGTTCGCTGGCAAGGAGAACATCAAGACCACACTTCCAAAGGAAGGCTCAACAGGTTGGTATGACTCTTGGTTGGTCAGCTCGACGACCAAGAACGTCAACTGTGCCTATGCCTGGATGGATTACACCAGCCGGGCTGATGTCAACGGCGCCATCGCGATGAACTTCGGAATGGCTCCAGCGAATATCGCATTCTGTGCTTCGAGTGCAGAAGCGCAAGCTCACTGCGATGAGTTCGCAGCAGAGGATGAGGAGTTCTTCAAGCAAGTATGGCCTTGGACGACTCCGATCGAGACCTGCCTCGACGGTCGCACCGATGTGAAGTGCACAAGCTTCCAGGAGTGGACCAACGCTTGGCTTACGGTCAAAGGTTGATAAAGATCCAGTGGGGGCCGAGCTATCGGTCCCCACTGGGATCAACTGTGAAGGATGACTGTGAATATGACAGCTAAGGGGAAGAGCCGACCCATCTCTTCCTATCTACTCCGTCATCCGCGGGTTCGATTAGCAAGTCTCTTGGCGCTACCGATGACATGGATCGTCGGCGTCTACATCGTCTCCCTCTTCTTGTTACTTGTGACCGCCTTTTGGTATGTCGATCCCTTCTCGTCACTCGTCACGCCAGGCTTCACGCTAGATAACTTCATCGATGTATTCACGGTATTACTCCTCACTCGAGGCGTCGTCACAAA
>JBMUDS010000025.1:0-14619 GCA_049459795.1 Candidatus Nanopelagicaceae bacterium
GTTTGTTGTTGGGAACGTCATCGCGAGTCAAGACCCTTCGAGCGATCTTTGCGGTATCGAGAACTCGGTATTTGGGCCAACTTCGTCGAGATCGAAGCGTCGCGGCGCGAAGGAACGAGATATCGAATGGAGCATTGTGAGCGACGAGGAAGACCTCCTTCTCTGAACCCACGAATTCGAAGAACGCAGGCAAGACCTCATCGATCCGTGGCGCCTCGACAACCATGGCATCGGTGATCCCAGTGAGAACCGTGATGAATGGCGGAATCTCACTTCCTGGGTTGACCAATGTCTGGAACTCACCGATGACTTGACCGCCGCGAACCTTCACGGCGCCGATTTCAGTGATCTCTGAATCGTCAGGAGAGCCACCGGTCGTCTCCAAGTCGACGACGATGAAAGTCGCATCGCTTAATGGAATACCGAGTTCATCGATGGCAATCTGCCCGTTCGATGAGTTCGTCATGGTGCGAAACTACCGGGCAGCACGGACACGTGAGGCGGCTAGCGATAGATTTCGGCTCGTGGCCACTGATGGAGCTCCGGATGGTTGGCTCGATGACTATTCTCGAGAGGGTCAGGGCACAAACGGAAAGACCGGGATTGTCTTTGTACATGGTTTCACTGGTTCGCCCGCCTCGATGCGTCCGTGGGCTCATTACTTCGAAGCTCGTGGCTTCGCGATTCGCGTGCCCCGCATCCCAGGACACGGGACGCGCTGGCAGGACCTTAATGAGGTGAGATGGCAAGAGTGGCCCAAGAAGGTCGAGGAAGAGGTCGACTCATTGATGCCCACATGCAATCGCATCTTCATCTTCGGACTTTCGATGGGAGGGGCGAACACCCTTCATGTTGCGGCATCTTTGGCAACTCGAACGGGTGGGGAGAAATTGGCCGGCATCGTCCTGGTCAATCCGATGATCCATATCCCTGGGATCCGGATTAAATTCGGACCGATTATCGCTCGGTTCGTCAAAGGATTGCCGTCTGTCGGGGATGACATCAAGAAACCGGGAGTGGATGAGTACGGATACGACGTCCTTCCAACACGCGGCGTTCTTCAACTGCAGAAGTTCCTCAAGATCACTCGTTCGAGATTGCCTGACGTGAAGATTCCGTTACTTCTATTTCACAGCGTCGATGATCATGTTCTTCCAGTCTCCAACACCGAGATCATCATGGCCGAGGTAGGGAGTGAGGCGAAGTCACGGATCGAATTGACTAACAGTTACCACGTTGCGACGCTGGATTACGACGCAGCGATTATCTTTGAGAGATCACTGGATTTCGTCGAGAGGAATTGACATTGTTCAAGTACCGAAAGCAGATCACTCTTGCGATAGTGCTTATTTTGATCCTCTCCTTGGCGGCTTCGCTCTTCTCGGGAGTGATCGAATCGAGTAATCAAGAGGTTTCAACTACGGCTTGCGAAGAAGGGGAGACGCGAGCGATTCAAACTCTGATCCAGAACCAGGCATTCGCCTTCAGGGCGCAGGATGTCACCGGCGCCTACGCCTATTTCTCGGATAATTTTCAAGGGGACGTCGACAAGGAGCGATTCTCTCTGATCGTAGGAACGAACTACCCGATGTTGCTCCAAGGTGGTGGTTTGGCTTTTGGCGAATGTCGCGTCATATCTATTGGTTTTGCCCAGGCGGTGACGCTGACGGGATCCGATAGGTCCCATCGTCTTCTCTACTTCGTCACGGAGGCAGATGGGCCACTCAAAGTAGAGGGCATCACGGTCGAGGAGTGATGGAAACCTCTTTACTCGCCAGTGCGACAAGGACTCGCAATGCGCTCTGGACGCTCTTCTTCCTCATGGGCATCGTCTCGATGGCATGGGTTCCTCGAATACCAGAGATCAAACGCGCTCTGGAGCTAAGTGATGGTGCCTTTGGGGTCGTGCTCATCTCGAGCAGTGTCGGTGCCGCCTTAGGAGCCCAGTTCGCTGGTCGCTTGATCCATCGATTCGGATCGAGACGGGTCACAGAAGTCGCGCAATTCGTCATGCCATCAGGACTCCTCATCATGTCACAGGCAGACGATGTCTGGACCTTGGTCCTTGGTCTCTTCACTCTTGGTGCGGGCTATTCATCGATTGATGTATCGGTCAACTCTCAAGCAGTTGTGGTCGAGAAATTGTTGTCGAAAAGATATATGTCCTCATTCCATGGCGCATGGAGCGCTGGAGCATTCGCAACCACAGCTTTTGGTGGCGCGATCGCGAACATCCTGACTCCACGTGAGAATCTCTTCTTCGTCGCGGTCGTTGCGATCGCACTCTATCTACCGGCATCTCTTTTTCTGTTGGGCTCTGATCGTGATGAACATCAAGGTGTCGATGAAGGGCAGGGAAGTACCGTGCCATGGAGAGGCAAGATGGCGATACCGCTGTGGATCATGGGTATCGGATCAGTGGGAGCGCTGATCGCAGAGGGATCTGCCAGCGATTGGGGCGGGATTTTGCTGGAAGATCATCTCGGTATCAACAAAGGATTGAGCGCTTCCGCCTTCGCTGCTTTCGCGTTCGCAATGATCATCAGTCGATTCATTGGTGATCGGTTGTATGCCAGATTCGGCATGTATGAAGCTGTCGCTTTCTTAGCCATCACGTCGGCGATCTTCTGGCTAGTTTGCATCATGGCAGCATGGCAAGTGTCTGACACCTCTCGAGATATCGCTCTCGTGATCGTCATCGCTGGCTTCTTCGTCGCAGGTTTTGGCATTGGTCCTGTCTTCCCCGCATTCATGCTTGCTGCCGGTACGGTGAAAGGAGTCCCTGCGTCGGTTGGGATCGCTCGAGTGGCGCTCTTGGCGATCGCTGGGTACTTCGTGGGACCGACCATCACGGGACTCATCTCCGAAATCACTTCGCTTCCGATCGCGATGATCTATCCCGTCGCGATGCTCGCTTTGGGAGGATTGATGGCCTTGCGTGCACGGGACCTACAACGAACGTCAACCGGAAGAGATGCTCATGATTGAAGCGATCCTTCTCGGAATGCTGCAGGGACTCACTGAATTCCTTCCGATTTCATCGAGTGCTCACCTTCGAATCGCTGGTGAAATCCTTCCGCGCGCGGAGGATCCTGGTGCCACCTTCACGGCGATCACTCAGATTGGAACAGAGCTGGCCGTACTTTTCTATTTCAGGAATGACTTGAAACGGATTGCTAGCGCTTTTCTGCGCGCTCTAGGAACTCTAGGAAGAGGAGAGACCACGGTAGATGAGCGAAGGGATGCGAGGCTCGGATGGTTGATCATTATCGGCTCACTTCCGATCCTGGTTCTCGGATACTTGGGCCAAGAGACGATTCGAACTACCTTCAGGTCGCTCTGGCTTGTCGCGATCATGTTGATCGTCTTCGGTCTCATTCTTGGGTTCTTGGATTGGAAACGTCCGTCAACGCGGAAGTTGGATGAGCTCTCGTGGGCTCATGGCCTGCTCTATGGCTTCGCACAAGCGATGGCACTCGTTCCTGGTGTATCTCGTTCAGGTGCGACTATCGCGATGGGGCGACTTCTCGGGTACGAGAGGAAAGAGGCGCTCCGTTATTCATTCCTCCTTGCCATACCAGCTGTCTTTGCCAGCGGACTCAATGAATTGGGCGAAGCGATAACGAACCCCGGTGGCGCCTTCTCTTTGGCTGAGACTTTCGTGGCGACCTTCATCGCGATGATTGTTGGTTACGCAGTGATCGCTTGGTTGATGAAGTACATCTCGACTAAGTCGTTTGCCCCATTCGTGATCTATCGAGTCCTCTTAGGTTCAGCGCTTCTCGCCCTACTTGCGGCTGGAATCCTTTGAGCGAGGCGGGACCACGACTTCATTGACTGAAAGGCGATGGGCCTTGAAGTCATTGACTTTTGCTGTGGAGGGATAACCGACTGCGATTCCGCAGAGCAATCGATACTCCTTTGAGATCTCGTACTCTTTTCGAACCACGTCGTCCCAGATGATCACTGCGCCTTGTAGGCAGGTACCAAGGCCGCGTGCATGGGCCGAGATCACGAGATTCTGCATCATCAGACCAGCATCGCTACCGGCGAATACTCCAAGACTCTTGTGGACGAATACGAATAGGGAAGTGGGAGCCCCGAAGAATTCATAATTCCGACCCCACTGTCTGTCGCGCGCGACGCGATCACCTCGCGTCACGCCAATCCATTCGTAGAGTTCCTTACCAACTCGTTCTGCACGGGGTCTCAATTCGGAGACATAAGGGCGGATGAGGAGTCGATTGCTGGTGGGGAGTCCATATCTCTTCAGCAGGATCCCCAACTTCACAAAGAGATTTCCATTCCGGAACCTTGATAGAACGGCCCAACGATCGAGGAATTCTCTGCTTATCCGTTCCTTCTGCTCACCCGTAGCGATCGCAATCTTGAACGGTCGAGTATTCGACCAACTTGGTGCAGTCAGTGCATCATTGATGATCTCGTTGAGGAGATCGCTGGAGACGGGATCTGGGAGGAAGGCACGTGTGGTTCGCCGATCGTGAAGGAGTTTAGAAACCTCGGTGGCATCAAGATTCTGATTCATTCTTCGAGATCCCATTCTCGATCTCCTTTGTCATCTTCGGTGGACGATACTGGGATCGAACCAGTGACCCCTTCCATGTCAAGGAAGTGCGCTACCGCTGCGCTAATCGTCCGCGGTGGGGAGGATGCTACCCGAGGCATCCATCAACGAGAATCTCACCGGCCAAAGTCATCCTCCACGCGCTCGATATCGTCCTCGCCGAAATAGGTCCCGGTCTGAACTTCGATGAAGATGAGCGGATCTGACGAGTCGTTCTCGATGCGATGCAATTGACCAACCTCGATATCGACCGAGTCACCCGCAGAAACTCGATGGAGCATCCCGTCAAGAGTGAAGAGACCTTCACCTTTCACGATCAGCCAATGCTCCGCCCTTAATTTGTGACGTTGATAGGAGAGTCGTTTTCCGGGGAGTACTTCGATCCGCTTGACTTTGTGTACTTCAGATTCGTCGAGGATGAAATAGCGACCCCAAGGTCTGACTGAATCATCGAAGTTCATTCTTCAGCCACCTCGTATCTTTCGTTACCCGTCCCGCATCCATCTTTCCCATGATTGCTTCTCACTTCTCTCGATTGACGTCTAATCGAGAGAGCGTCCACATCTGGAGGTGGAGACGGGATTTGAACCCGTGTAGCGGGATTTGCAGTCCCGAGCCTCGCCTCTCGGCCACTCCACCAAATCGGAAGACATCATGTGTCACCATCGATCACACTCTTGAGCGGACGACGGGGATCGAACCCGCGACCTGAACCTTGGCAAGGTTCCGCGCTACCAGCTGCGCTACGTCCGCGAAGACTCCGACGAGCCGAAGTTCCCAACGACCTGCCAGAGTGGAGCGAAGGTTATCGCATGGGTTCTGATCACTCAAAAGCCCCTTTCCTGACAGGTTGAACCGACGACAAGTACCTTTGAGAGGTGGAGCCACGCTTTTGGATGGATGGTCAACTCGGAATGAGACCGGACGAGGTCGCCGATTCATTAGAGATACTCGATGGAACTCTCGATCACCACAGCCTCTATGCCGTCTTTGGTTCCTTCGAAGGTGATTGGCAAGTTCTCCGGTTCGACAACATCGTCAACCAGTCGTCGCTTCTCGAGGATCCAAGTCTCGAAATCTCTATTGAAGATCCTTGGGAAAGTACGCTGAAGGAAGAGGAATACCGCACATATGTGGAAACGATTCGCAATGAGATCGCGAAGGGATGGGTTTACCAAGTAAACGCCTGCAGACTTCTTCTTGCTGATTCTGATGAAGAGTTGCGATTGATCTTCAATGAGATTCAACGCCGACATGCGGCTCCGGCGGCTAGTTATCTTCGAACCGATCGATGGGAGATCGCATCGGCGTCACCCGAAACCTTCTTCAAGGTAGAGCGAAGGAGTGAGGGAAGATTCATCACGACAAGCCCGATCAAAGGCACGTCGCGCGATGGGCGATTTAAGGAGAAGGACTCGGCTGAGAACGTCATGATCGTCGATCTGATGCGAAATGACATCTCACCGCTTTGCGCACTCGGTACAGTGAAAGTCCCGCGACTCCTTGGAGTGGAAGAACACCCAGGACTCTTCCATCTTGTCTCAGACGTTGAGGGACGACTGCGAGAAAACATCACATGGAAGGAGATTCTGGAACGACTTTCGCCTGCTGGATCCATTTCAGGCGCACCGAAAAGTTCCGCTCTTGAAGTCATCTCTCGTTTTGAATCGTATCGAGGTGCATACTGTGGAACTTTGGGTTGGATAAGGGGAGATGAAGCACACTTCTCGGTCCTCATTCGCACCTTCTTCAGAGATCGTCTTCGAAACCCTGGACAGATTGCATTCGGCACGGGAGCGGGAATCACATGGGGCAGTGATGCTCAGGATGAATGGAACGAGACTCTGCTTAAAGCAGAGAGGTTGATTGCTCTTACTAGAGTTAAAGGTGAATCAGGATCGATTGAGATGCAGATACATGAAGAGGGAACCCACTCGTGAATCATGAGTTCTTGTGGCAGAACGGACATGATGTCGAGTCGGTCGTCGTGCGGCTCACACGTGACCGAATCGCCTCTGGATTTTGGCTCGGCGATGGCCTCTTCGAGACCTTACTGGTCGAAGATGGAGAGGTCTTTGCCAAGGAGCGTCATCTCAAGAGGTTCCTTGAGGCGAGTGGGAGAGTCGAACTTCAACCAGATCTCGCGATGGTCGAGTCGGGTATCGATGCTGCAGTGGGATGGCTGGGGGAGCGCCGTGGTCACGTGAGGTTGAGTTACTTGTCTTCGGGGGATCTCATCGTCACGGCTCGAGAGCACGAGTTACCGGACCAGCCACTGAAGTTGATCACCTTCCCATTCGCAAAGAGCGAATCATCAATCCTGAGCGGGATAAAGACGATCTCTTATGGGGATAACGCAGCGGCCCTCCGCTATGCCAAGGCACGTCATTGTGATGATGTCATCTTCCTCAACTCATCAGGGAACGTCGTAGAGACCGCCCTCGCAAACCTCCTCTTTTGGGACGGGTCACACTGGTTCACCCCGCGAGTCGAGTCAGGGTGTCTTCCTGGAGTGACGCGAGAACTTCTGCTGGAGAATTTTGGAGTTCTTGAAGGCGACTTTCCGATCGGTGAAGTTGCCCGGATGAGTGCAGTGGCTACGACATCGTCGCTCAGGGATGTCCAAGGGGTCAGGACTTTCATAGACAGTTCCGGAAATGAATTAAGTTTCGTTATGGAGCCAGTTGATAGACTGAGGGCGCTCTTTAGGAAATGGAGAAGCGAGAACCCTCGTCCATGAAACTCATTACGTGGATCAAGTCGACGCCTGCAGGAAAGCTAGCCTGGCGATTGGTGATCGCATTCTTCGGTGGCATCGTCACCGCCGTAGGTCTTCTCTTCATCGTCACACCGGGGCCCGGTATCGCAGTATTGATCGTCGGATTGGCAATTCTCGCTACAGAGTTCGCATGGGCACAACGTGCAGTCGCTAAGGCACGTGAGGCAGCAACTACTGCGAGCGAGAAGGCGCCTTTCCTCAAATTGAAGTTCGTCATTCCAGTTGGTCTTGCGGTCTCAGTCGCGGCGATCGCCTTCTGGATCTATGAAGCCATTCGATGAAGACCCTCTTCATACTCGCATCCAACGTCACAGAATCGCTTTGCTAGCCTTCTCAGGTGTCCGGCGTGATCAACGTAATCCTTGATGGCCAGCAGGTCTCCGCTACATCCGACCAGAAGGTCCATCATCTCCTTGGCGATGTCACCAAAGCTGGTCCCGAAGCAGTCGTCGTATGTCGAATCAATGGGGAACTCAAGGACCTTTGGAGTGATTTCAAAGAAGGCGATGTGATCGAGAGCGTTGCGATCAACTCTCCGGATGGGCTCAATGTCCTTCGACACTCCACGGCGCATGTCCTGGCCCAAGCCGTTCAGCAACTCTTTCCTCAGACGAAACTCGGAATCGGTCCGCCGATCACTGACGGTTTCTATTACGACTTCGATCCTTCGCAACCTTTCACGCCATCGGATCTCGAGGAGCTCGAGAAAGCGATGCGGAAGATCATCAAGGATGGTCAGCGATTCAAAAGACGTGTAGTCGATGAAGAGAATGCCCTTGCTGAACTAAAGAATGAACCGTACAAGTGTGAATTGATCTCGATCAAGGGCAAGAGTGATGAGACTGAAGGAGCCAGCGTCGAAGTCGGTGCCGGAGAGTTGACCATCTATGACAATTTGGGTCGCGATGGAGAGCCCCTCTGGTCTGATCTCTGTCGTGGTCCTCATCTACCGTCGACAAAATTCATTCCTGCATTCAAGTTGATGCGTTCGGCTGCAGCGTATTGGCGAGGCTCCGAGAAGAACCCGATGTTGCAGCGAATCTACGGCACCGCATGGCCATCGAGTGAGGCGCTTGATGCCTACCTTCATATGCTTGCTGAAGCAGAGAAGCGCGATCACAGACGTCTTGGACAGGAGTTGGACCTCTTCTCTTTTCCTGAAGAAGTAGGAAGCGGTCTCGCTGTCTTCCATCCGAAGGGTGGAATCATCCGACGTGCAATGGAGGACTATTCACGCCTTCGTCACGAAGAAGAGGGGTACGAGTTCGTCTATTCACCCCATCTCACCAAATCAGCACTCTTTGAGAAGTCTGGGCACCTCCAGTGGTATGCGGATGGAATGTATCCACCGATGATCCTCGACGAAGAGCGCGGAGCGGATGGTCAGGTAAAGCGCCAAGGTGCGCAGTACTACATGAAACCGATGAATTGCCCGTTCCATAACCTGATATTCCAATCTCGTGGTCGTTCATATCGAGAATTGCCGTTACGACTCTTCGAATTCGGCACTGTCTATCGTTACGAGAAATCCGGTGTGATCCATGGACTCACCCGCGCAAGAGGATTCACTCAAGATGATGCACATATCTACTGCACCGCGGACCAGATGCCGGATGAGCTCGATAGCCTGCTGACTTTCGTCTTGAATCTGTTACGTGACTATGGCTTGGATGATTTCTATCTTGAACTCTCGACGAGAAACGAAGAGAAGTTCGTCGGAAGTGATGAGGATTGGGCTGAAGCGACGCGTGCCCTTGAGAAGGCGGCAAGGGCACAATCGTTGGAACTTGTCCTTGATAAAGGTGGCGCTGCTTTCTATGGACCGAAGATCTCGGTCCAAGTGAAGGATGCGATCGGTCGCACCTGGCAGATGTCGACGATCCAAGTGGATTTCCAACTACCGCAACGTTTCGATCTCGAGTATCAGGCGAGTGATGGCTCGAGACAACGTCCGGTGATGATCCACCGAGCGCTCTTTGGCTCGATAGAGCGCTTCTTTGGCGTATTGACTGAGCATTACGCGGGTGCGTTCCCACCCTGGTTGGCTCCGGTCCAAGTTCGTGCGATACCTGTAGCAGAAGCCTTTGTTCCTTACTTGAGTTCGATCGTTGCGATGATGCGAAAGAATGGGATCCGCGCGGAGATTGATGATTCCGATGATCGGATGCAGAAGAAGATCCGAAATGCACAAAGTGAGAAGATTCCGTTCATGATGATTGCCGGCGAGCAGGATCAAAGTAGCGGCTCGGTCTCGTTCCGCTATCGAAATGGCGAACAAAAGAATGGCATTCCCATTGAAGTTGCGATCGAAGAGATCCGTGCTGCTATTGATCAGCGACGGCAGGTCTGAGCCCTTGACTGAGGAGATATCGGGGATAGGGATCCCTGATCGGTGGCAGAGGTTGTGGGCGCCACACCGAATGGCCTATCTCAAAGGAGAGAATCGGCCCCTCGTAGGGAATGAAGTTCAATGTCCGTTCTGCGACATCCCGACGCGCGATGATGCATCTGGATTGATTGTCGCTCGGGCGAAGTTCAATTATGTGGTTCTCAATCTTTATCCCTACAACCCGGGACATCTCTTGATCTGTTCCTTTCGACATGTCGCAGAGCTTCCGGAACTGAGCGACGAAGAGCGAGATGAGATGGGTTCACTTGCCGCTCATGCGATGAAAGTGCTTCGCAAGGTATCGAATCCTCAAGGCTTCAACCTCGGCATGAACCAAGGTCCGATCTCGGGCGCCGGTGTCGCGCAACACATCCACCAACATGTGATACCTCGATGGAGTGGAGATGCCAATTTCATGCCATTGATCGGGGGTACGAAAGTCTTGCCTCGTCTTCTTGATGAGGTCAGGAGTGAGCTCGCTGCAGCATGGTGAGTAGTCGCACTGATTGATCGATACCTATTCCTCGCTCTGGGATGAAAGGAATGGCTACGACTCGAAGGCCGGTTGTGAAGTCATCCTCAGTGAAGTCTTCATCATCGAATTCGATCTTGAACTCCTTCACTATTTCCTTAAGTTCCTGATCACTCTCCTCTTCGACTGCTGTACCTGTCGAGTAGTTCAGCACCCGTTCACTCTTTAGGTCATAGAGCGCAATCGGCAAACCAGCATCATCATGGAGAACCAGAAAGGGAGTGACAGGCTTCTCAAGGGTACGAGAGATCAACATGGTGACGTCATCGAAGTCCCAACGATCATCTGCAAGCGTGATGCCATCGTGAGGCAGGAGAGAGGTCACAAGGAGAAGGGCGGGAATCTGACGTTCACGTAGTTGATTGAAGGCTTCGATTTCGGTGGCGGAGATTCCACGATCCGCGGCGATGATCACAATGATGAGATCGAATTGGCCCGTATCGGTATCCCCTTGGAAAGGGACGAGGTCGAGACTAAGACCTTTTTCATGCATTCCTGCGATCAATGGCCCACTTAGATGTGAACCAGGTGGCGCGATGAGCACTCCTCGTAGCATCGTCACGCGAGAACAGTAATGAGGTAAATCGGCTACGTCTCACGACCTGCCACAGGAAAGTAGAATCAGAAAATGTTGCGAGCCCCGCTCAAGAGTGGTGTCACTCAACTAATCACTCCACTGGCTCGCGCCATGATTCGCATCGGAATCACCGCCAACGGCATCACCTGGGTAGGAGCGATTGGATCATGGATCGCATCCATCGTCTTCTTCACTCGTGGGAATTTCTTCGTCGGGACCCTGGTCATTGCATTCTTCCTACTGAGCGACCTCTTCGACGGGACCATCGCGCGACTCACATCTGCAGCGGGTACGCGATTCGGAGCCTTGCTGGATTCAACTCTCGATCGGATCAGCGACGCGTTGGTGATCGTGGCACTCATCCTGTGGGCGATAGAAGACGAGATTTCTTGGATACTGCCTCTGGCTCTTTCTCTGACTCTTGGGTTCCTCATCTCCTATATCAAAGCGCGTGCCGAAGCCTTGCAGATCGCGTGTGAAGCAGGAATCGCCGAGCGTTCTGAAAGATTGATCGTGCTTTTGACGTCGACTGGTCTCTACGGTCTCGGTGTCGAGAGTGCGATGTCGGTAGGGCTCTGGCTTCTTGTCGTCATTAATTTCATCACGGTAGTACAACGCTTCTACATCGTCATGAGGGATGCATGAGTTATTACCTCTACAGCTTCGCATGGCGAGTGATTCGATTCTTGCCTGAGTCGATGGCGTATCGATTGGGGGATTGGATCGCCCGTTATGCCATCAAGCGCGACGGCAGGAGAGTTCGAAGGTTGCGTTCAAACCTTCAAGTCGTCATCTCACAGTCCTCGAGTGGCGAGATCGATGATCTCTTGGAGAGAGCCATGCGCTCAAATCTCCGATACTGGATCGACACTTTTCGTTTCCCGGGATGGAACGCCGCGAGGATTCGGGAATCCGTCACGGTGATCAATCGCGAAGTTTTTGACGAGGCGATGGCGAGTGGTAAAGGGCTGATCGTTGCATTACCGCATGCTGGGAATTGGGATCATGCTGGGGCGTTCTTCTGTGCCGAAGGATTCCCGTTAGTGACGGTAGCCGAGCATTTGAAGCCGGAGCGTCTCTTTCGCAGATTCCTTTCCTATCGGGAAGCGATGGGAATGGAAGTGCTCGACCTTGATGCGCGAGTGATGAAGACCCTTGAAACGCGGTTACGAGAGGGACGCCTGATCGCATTAGTTGCCGACAGGGATCTCTCCGCTTCAGGGATCGAAGTTCGATTCTTCCAGCGCGTTGCGAAATTCCCTGCAGGTCCCGCGAAGCTCGCGATCGATACTGGAGCGACGTTGGTCACCGCCTACATCAGATATCTCCATGATGGCATCGAAGTGCGTTTCAGCGATCCACTCAGAACCGCGGGTAAGAATGTTGCCGAAGTAGTTCAGGCCATTGCATCGAATTTTGAAGCGGAGATCGGTCGTTATCCCGAGGATTGGCATATGTTGCAGCGTGTCTTCTTAGAGGACTCTCGATGAAGGATTCGAGGCGGCTAAAAGTCGGTCTTGTTTCGCCATACGGATGGGATTCTCCTGGTGGCGTTCAAGTTCACATCCGTGATTTGGCACGTTACCTGATCGCCGAAGGTCATGAAGTCTCAGTGCTTGCACCCGTGGATGATGAGAGTTCATTGACGGATGAATTCGTAACCCCAGCCGGCAAACCGATACCCATTCCATATAACGGTGCCGTTGCGCGTGTGCTTTTCGGACCGGTTGCTGCATCACGTGTACGACAGTGGATCGCACAGAATGATTTCGATCTCCTGCACATTCATGAACCTGCGATCCCTAGTTTGGGTCTGCTGGCATGTTCGTTGGCTGATGGTCCGATGGTGGGAACTTTCCATGTAGCAGCAGAGCGAATCCGGATCGCCTTCGCAATCGTTCCAATCGTCGAGCCGATCATCGAACGACTTCGGGCACGGATCGCGGTGAGTGAGGTTGCTCGTGCAACGCTTCGGAACCATATTGAAACCGATGCAGTCGTGATTCCCAATGGAATCGACGTGGATTCTTTTCGGGGAGCTACACCTCGACTCGAGTGGCAACTGGGCAAGACGATCGGCTTCATAGGACGTTTCGGCGAGAAGCGGAAGGGTTTGATGACCTTGATCGAAGCGATTCCTCAGATCGTGAAGCGACATCCTGATCTTCGAGTTCTCGTTGCAGGTCCTGGCGATGCGAGCGAACTCTATGAACAGATTTCGGATCGAGATCGCCCCCGGTTCACTTTCCTAGGGCTGCTCAGTGATGAAGAGAAACGTCAATTCTTCAAGTCGGTCGATCTCTATGTAGCGCCAAATACGGGTGGTGAATCCTTTGGCATCATCTTGGCCGAGGCAATGGCCACCGGAACACCAATCTTGGCCAGTGACCTCGATGCATTTCGCTACGTCTTGGAGGATGGCAAGTGGGGAGCTCTTTTCGAGACAGGAAACTCCTCAGCCCTGGCAGAAGCGGCGAGTGATCTCCTCGATGATCCGGCTCGATTGGAGCAGATGGCGGCGAAAAGTCCTAACGGAGCCGAGAGATTTGACTGGAGAGTTGTCGCTACTGCGATCTTGGATGTCTATGAGTACGTGACTCCACCGAAGGAAGATGGAACATTCGAGAAGGTTCGCCTGATATCCGAGCAGCGCGGTCGATCACGAATCTCACTTCCAGCTTTCAGCCGTCACGAGCGGAGCGAATGATGACGCAGTATCTGTTTGTAGGAGTCGCACTCATTCTCTTGGTCTTCCTTTGGTATCTCTCCTTCACAGCAAGTCGCTTGGATCGTCTGCATCACCGTGTCGAGACATCGTGGGCTTCGCTTGATGCTCTTTTGCAGCAACGCGCCGCACTTGCACTGGAGATCACACATCGTCCGGAGATCGATCCGGCTGTAGCGATCGTCCTGGTCCAGTCTGCATACCTTGCCGGGGAGGCGGAAATTTCAGAGCGTTCGCAAGCAGAGGAAGGACTCTCTGCCACTTTGTCGCTTCTCTTTGAAACTGAGGAATTTCACACCGAGAACCCAGACTTGTCGAAGAGAATGAGGACCGTGACTGAGAAGATCGAGATGGCGATCCGGCTCCATACTGAGGCGGTACAGACCACTCGACAGCAGAGATCGAGAACCATCGTCAAAGTTTTCAGGCTTGCTGGAACAGCACCTCTACCGGTTCTTCATCCTTTCGAGATTGGCTCTGGAGCCTGAGATGTCTCGTCGTTCGATATCTGCCGCACTTTTCTTAGCAGTCACTCTTGCAGTCTCTTCTGGTTGCAGTTCCGAATCGGTTTTTTCTGGGGACAACGTTCAGGAAGTAGAACGCAACCTCCTCACTGGGCTGCCGGGTTCCAACAATCGGATCATCGCGGCGAAGATCGACGACACGCGATCAGCGCATCCTCAAGTAGGAATCGAAAGCGCGGATGTGGTCTACATCGAACAGGTCGAAGCAGGTCTGACTCGACTCGTTGCGATCTACTCGTCGAACTATCCGGTGAAGATCGGACCGATTCGATCTGCGCGCATCAGTGATATCGATATCCTCGCAGAATATGGTCGAGTAGGTTTCATCTTCAGCGGAGCTCAATCGAAGATGTATTCCGTAATTGACAACGCGAATCTTGCGAACCTTGGCGCCCAGAGAAATCCGCCGAGTGTCTACATTCGAGATCCGTTGCGTAACGCACCCACCAATATGTTCGTCTATCCCGAACGTCTTTTGGAGGTCGACAGGAATGCCGCATCCATAGAT
>JBMUDS010000026.1:0-13840 GCA_049459795.1 Candidatus Nanopelagicaceae bacterium
TCAGCCTTGGTCGGGAAACGTCGCGGACCAGAACTCTTCTTCGCAACGGTCTTCTTCTTTGCCTTCGCCTTGGGCTGGGGCTTTGGCTTCGCAATCGTTCTAATGGGGGCGAACTTGCTCATGCTCTTCTTCGCCGCGACTATTTTTTTCTTACTTTTGCCTTTCGCAACCACGGTCTTCTTCTTCTTTGCCGACTTTACTGGCTGCTTTTTGGGCGCACGAGATACAGGCAAGTTGGGTCCTTTGGTTTTTAGACCGTCTGTGTGGGATCAGCTGGTCTAGACACTTTGTTGGGCAGGCATATTATAAATTATCCACAGGTCTTCGCGAGCCAGAATCGCCGATTTCAGGCACTCTCCAAAGTCCGACGGATCACTTCTCCGACTCTTTCCACCTCGATCAAGAAGCCATCATGACCAAAAGGCGATGAGATGACCTCCAAACGGGCTCGAGACCCCAGTCCTTCTGCAATCTCCCGCTGGAGTCGCGGGGGAAAGAGTCGGTCGCTATCGATCGCGACGACCGTGGAGTGAGCGGTGACTCGTGAAAGCGCAGCAGCGACGCCACCCCGACCTCGACCCACATCGTGCGTCATCATCGCTCTCGTTAGAGCAATATAGGTGTTGGCATCAAAGCGAGCGCTAAGTTTCGCGGCATGGTGATCCAAGTAAGACTCCACCTGAAATCGACCATCACCTTGCTCTAGTGCGCCGAAACGAATGTCCATCTCAAGTTCGGTCCGATAGGTCAGGTGCGCAATCCGGCGCGCGATTCCCATCCCCTCATCGGGACCGCGATCCTTTTCGTAGAAATCACCGTTGTTGAAGTGCGGATCAGATGTGATGGCTCGCAATTGGATCGCTGCGGTGCCGATCTGATCCCCAGTAGCGATCGCCGAGGAACCAATGGTGCAGAAGGCGGCTATCTCGTCGGGAAAAGCGATCGCCCACTCCAGAGCCCTCATTCCGCCAAGTGAAGGACCGACAGCCAACTGGAATCGCTCGATGCCAAGCGCCCTAGCAACTAATCGTTCGGCAGCGACCATGTCTCGAATGGACAAGGTGGGAAACCTTGAACCATAACGCCTTCCATCGGGTGCAAGCGATGATGGGCCAGTACTCCCCTGACATCCGCCGATCACATTGGGACAGATGACGAAGTAGCGATCGGTATCGAATGGCTTACCAGGGCCGACCATCTCGGGCCACCAAGCATTGACATCGCACCAACCGGTCAGTGCGTGGTTTACCAGGATCGCATTACTTCGATCTTCGTTGAGTTTCCCCCAACTCTGGTACGCGATAGTGACCGGTGAGAGAACCTGGCCATTCTCAAGTGTGAGCGCTTCAAAGGTAAGGAACTTGCGCTCCCTTGGGTCATCTCCTTCTAACCATGCTCCAGTCACTTTGGTATCTGTTCCGTGACGATCCTGCATCACTTTCCTTCGCTCGCAGCCTTCAAGCCACGTTCCAAGTCGGCGATGATGTCGTCTCGATGCTCAAGTCCTAGGCTGAGCCGAATCAAACCAGGTGTCACACCTGCATCACGTTGCTCGGATTCATTCAACTGTGAGTGAGTAGTCGAAGCCGGATGGATCGCGAGGGATCGAACGTCACCGATATTCGCCACATGAGAGAAGATCCGAAGAGCTTCGATGAATCTCCGCCCCGCCTCTACGCCACCCTTGATCTCAAACGAAAGGACTGACCCCGAACCTTGAGGCGCGTATTTCTTAGCGAGCGCGTTGTATGGCGAACTCGCCAAAGAGGCGTAGTTGACCTTCTCTACCTGCGGATGCGTTTCAAGGAAATGTGCGACATCGAGCGCATTCTTGACGTGTCGTTCCATCCGAAGCGAGAGCGTTTCCAAACCTTGAGCCAAGAGCCATGCGTTAAAGGGACTTACCGCAGCTCCGATGTCACGCAAGAGTGTGAGTCGAATCTTGAAGATGTAAGAGAGATTCGCTCCGAATGGTGATCCCACGCCGAGCGCTGAGGCGTAGACGAGCCCGTGATAGCTCGGATCGGGACTATTGAACTGTGGGAAGCGATCCGGATATCGCGCATAGTCGAAGTTCCCGGAGTCGACGATGGCACCTACAACTGCATTTCCGTGGCCAGAGAGGAACTTAGTCGCGGAATGGATCACGACATCAGCGCCATGCTCGATCGGACGGATGAGATAAGGGGTAGCCACCGTGTTGTCGACGATCAAAGGTATGCCCTCATCATGTGCGACCTTCGCGATACCAGCTATATCCAAGATGTCATTCTTCGGATTCGCGATGGTCTCGCCGAAGAGAGCCTTGGTGTTAGGACGAATCGCAGCCTTCCAACTCTCAAGATCGGATGGATCCTTTACGAATGAGACGGTGATACCGAACTTCGGCAAGGTGTAGTGGAAGAGGTTGTAGGTGCCGCCATAAAGTGATGGCGACGAGACGATGTGATCGCCTGCTTCTGCGAGATTGAGTATTGCGAATGTCGTTGCTGCTGAACCTGATGCCACAAGGAGTGCAGCAACGCCACCTTCCAATGATGCGATGCGCTGCTCTACCGCATCTTGCGTGGGGTTCATGATGCGGGTATAGATATTGCCCAACTCACCAAGACCAAAGAGATTGGCGGCATGCTCGGTATCTCGGAACTGATAGGCAGTGGTCTGATAGAGCGGAAGAGCCCGTGCACCAGTAGTCGGATCAGGAACTTGACCGGCATGAATCTGCCGCGTCTCGAATGCTGCATTGCTTACATCGAAGAGTTTCGGTGATTGTGAAGTGGAGTCGGTAGACGACATGAAGGACCTCCCTGAAGTGAAGGGGGTCTGAGATTCGATCAGACCCGCGCTTGCGCAATGACTCTCATTACGCCTGGTCTTCACCCGGAGCACCCCACCGCGGTGGAGGGTTGCCGTCCAGTTAGCCGGGGCTTTCGAAAGAAATCCGAACTGGAACTCGTGACCTTGAGGCGAGATAGTAATCGCTCGTCGAGGCGGTGTCCATCTCTTCTTGAAAGAATCCTGACTGAAGGAAACTCATTGAAGGAATCTAAAGGCGACCCGCACTATGGACTCGAGCAAGGAACTCCTTCGTCTCCCTCTCCTTCGGATCATCTATGACGTCACCAGCGCTTCCACTCTCCAAGATGCGACCGTTATGTAGGTAGCAGAGTTGATCCGCTACTTGCCTTGCAAATCCCATCTCATGCGTCGCAATCACCATTGTCATTCCATCCTGCTTGAGGTCGCGGACGGTGACAAGAACTTCATTGACAAGGACAGGATCGAGCGCGGATGTGATCTCATCGAGGAGGAGAAGCCTTGGACCACACGCGAGCGAACGGATCAGCGCCACACGTTGCTGTTGTCCACCACTAAGACGATCTGGGAATTGATCTGCCTTCTCTCGGAGTCCGAAACGATCGAGAAGTTCGAAGGCTTTCTGATAGGCCTCTTCTTTCATAATGCCATGCACCTGGATCGGAGCCAAGGTGATGTTCTGGATCACCGACATATGCGGGAAGAGGTTGAAGGATTGAAAGACCATTCCAAGGCGGCGTCGTACCTGATCCGGATTGGTCGCTACAGAGGTTATCTCTTCACCATCTAGCTCCATCAATCCATCATCGATCTGTTCGAGGAGATTGATGCATCGAAGAAGCGTCGATTTTCCGCTCCCTGAGGCACCGATGAAGACGGTGGCGCTATGGTCCTTGACCTCGAAGGAGATGTCATCGAGTACTACCTCGTCGCCGAAGGACTTCCTGACGTTCTTGACCGATAAGACGGCGCTCATGCCATACCTTGGGCATTCTGCGCTTCCATGGATTTTCTTAGCGCACGGTCGGTATACCTCGTAAGTGGGATGGTCACCGCTAGGAAGATGAGAGCTGCCACGACATAAGGCGTGTAATTGAAGGATTTCGCGGTCTGGATCTGGGCAGCGCGTACAGCATCTGTTACTCCAAGGATCGAGATCAATCCGGTGTCCTTGATCAGGGCGACAAGATCATTGAGGAGTGGTGGAGTCACACGCTTGATCGCCTGTGGGAGGACTACATGGCGGAGGGTTTGAAAGTGGCTAAGGCCAAGCGATCTCGCCGCAGCTCTTTGGCTTGGATGGACCGTGAGGATTCCACTTCGAATCACCTCAGTGACGTAAGCCGTGTATGTGATGATCACGGCGATGGTTCCGAGGATCAATACGTTGTTGGTCACTCCAGGCAATTGAAGGGCAGGGACACCGAAACCGATCAAAAGGATCACCAAGAGCATCGGAATGCCGCGGAAGACATCGACATAGACGGTTGCGAGGAATCTAAAGGGCGTGAGCGCTGGTGATCGCGAAGTACGGATCAGTGCAAGCCCGAGACCCAAGAACGCGACAGAGGTGGCAGCGATGATGGTCAACGTGAGATTCGTGCCGAAACCAAGCAGGACCTTGGGAAAGATTTCAACGCCATAGGCCCACTTGAAGAAGGTGTCACGGAGTGAGATCCACCCCGGCGAATTCACCAAGATGGCGAGAAGAGTGCCGAGGACGATCAAGCTCGACGATGCCGCGATCAATGCGTTCTTACGAGTCTTGGCCCGTCTCTCTTCGCGACGAAGGATCTCTCGTTCGCTCGGACGCCATTCGCCGCCCATCTCAGGTTTCGCCATCATCGCTCCTCTTTTGCCGCTTCACTGCGAAGCAGCGGAAGATGAAAAACAAACCTGAGATGGTCACGGTCGAACTCGCGGATCAGATCGATCGCAATGATCAGATTGATCTTGGCTTAGTCGAGGACTGGAGCACCTGCAGCATCTGCCAACCACTCATCGGTGATTGCAGCAAGAACGCCACTATCGGTGATCGCATCGACAGCTCCAGAAACGCACCCGGTGATCGGATTGTCCTTTGAAAGCAGGAGACCGAAGCCTTGATCACCAGAATCACTGCCATCGACCTGGCCGACGATGATTCCCTGTGGGATCTCGACTGCAGCGAGGTAGAAGGCGGTCGGTAGGTCAACGACGATGCCATCGATCTGTTTGTTTTTCAGCGCAGTCACTGCACCTGCATTGTCGTTATAGACAGTCGGATTGACACCAAGGTCTTCGATAGTGGTGAGAGAGGTGGTTCCAACTGCGGCACCGAGCTTCGCCCCGACGCTTGCAAGGCCAAGGACATCAGTGATTCCTTCGATCTTGCTTCCTTCGAAGGAGACGATCGCCTGGTTTGCCTTGTAATACGGTGAGGAGAAATCGACGACCTCACGACGCTCGTCGGTGATCGAATACTGTTGGATGTTGAAATCGAAGTTCTTCGGTCCTGGTGCGATCGCACCATCGAAAGTGGTACGAACCCACTTCACCTGATCGCTGCTGTAACCCAATTCCTCCGCTACTGCATAAGCGACTGCTGCTTCGAAGCCTTCGCCTGACTCTGGTGCATCATCGATGACCCATGGATAGTAGGCAGGCTCACCGGTCGCTATGGTCAAGACACCGGCTTCGACGGTGGCAAGTCCATCAGGAGTGCATTCACCACTTGCGCTTGAACCTTCATCGCTTGAGGAGCATCCACTCAGTGCGAGTGCCGAGATGATCACAGCGAGAAGTGAAAGTTTGAATCTCTTGTTATTGATTTTCATCAACTGCCCTTTCGAGTACCACGATCGATTAAGCCGGACCTGGCAGTCAATGACAGACCCGCGCTTGTGCAATGACCTTCATTGCACCTGGTCTTCACCCGGAGCACCCCACCGCGGTGGAGGGTTGCCGTCCAGTCAGCCGGGGCCTTACGAAAAAAGATCCGAACTGGAACTCGTGACCTGGGCGTAACTTAGAGAGGAGTCGCGAACTTGTCTACCGAGAAACGCTCTCGAGGCCATGCGCCTCGGCCACCGCTGCGTAGTAGATCTTCCCTTGGTGGACATTAAGTCCGAGGGCGAGATTCGCATCATCGTCCATCGCCTTCTGCCAACCCTTATCTGCAAGGGCGAGGGCGTAGCGAAGCGTCACATTGGTCAGGGCATAGGTAGAGGTATTGGGAACTGCCCCAGGCATATTCGCAACGCAGTAGAAGGTAGAGCCATGGATTGGGAATGTGGGATCGGCATGTGTAGTCGGCTTGGAATCCTCGAAACAACCGCCTTGATCGATGGCGATGTCGACGAGGACACTTCCCGGCTTCATCCGCTTCACAAGATCGTTCGTGACCAACTTCGGCGCCTTTGCGCCGTGAACTAGCACTGCGCCGATGACCAGGTCAGCGGAGAGGACCTGATCCTCGATCTCATATGAGTTCGACGCCAACGTCCGGACATTGCCGTGGAAGAGTTCGTCGAGTTGGACCAACCTTCGTGCATTGACATCGAGGATGGTCACTTCTGCACGCATGCCGTGTGCAATGGTCGCGGCATTGACGCCAGCGACACCGCCACCAAGGACTACGACGCGAGCAGGGCGAACGCCAGGAACTCCACCGAGTAGAACTCCCCGACCACCGTGGCTCTTTTGCAGCGCTGTCGCACCGACCTGTACCGACATCCTTCCCGCGACTTCACTCATGGGGGCAAGGAGAGGTAAGTATCCGTTGACATCGACAGTCTCATAAGCGATCGCAGTGATACCGCTCTTCATCAGGGCGTCGGTGCAATCCTTCGAAGCGGCGAGATGGAGATAGGTGAAGAGGACCTGTCCTTCGCGCATCAGTGGGTACTCAGGGGCGATGGGTTCCTTCACTTTCAAGATCATCTCTGCCCGTGACCAGACCTCAGCCGCACTCTTGACTATTTCGGCTCCTGCAACGCTGTATGCATCATCGCTGATAGCTGAACCGAGACCGGCACCGCTTTCGATGATGACTTTATGTCCGTGATTGATGAATTCCTTCACGCCTGCTGGCGTGATCGCTACGCGATACTCATGATTCTTGATTTCCTTAGGAACGCCAACGAGCATCTCGTAACTCCCTCACGTCAAAATAATGATCGCAACAAGAAGAATCGTAGTCGCGTCGAATTGCCGTGAAATCCTACAACCCGTCTCCGAGTGGCTTAGAGCGACCTCTTCATCAACTCTCTTCGAAGATTGCAGCAGTGATCTTTGGATGAAGTTCTGTTCGCATAGTGGCGAAGGTCTCGGCCGGCCAACCAGCTGCGAAGACCCGCTTGAGCAACAGGGCTAGCGGATACTGATCATCAGCATGTAACGCATCAGCGAGCGCGTTCTTGGCGAGATCTCCCTCACCGATTTCATATGCTGTCGCCGACAAGAGCGTTGCGGGAGGTGCGAGATGACTAGTGGGCGCGATGCGAACAACCCATCGCCAGATCTCCACGTGCTCCCTCAAGGACTCGCTATCCATACAACCAAGGGCGAAGTCCCTTACTTGTAAGTCTCGTAGCCGCATCAAAACAAGGGCTATGAGTGCTGGATCCTGGGGGCCCGTTGCATCGGCGAATCCTGCAATCAGATTCCTTATCGCTTCGACGCCTTCACGTTGTTGCGGCTTGGGGTCATATCGATAGTCGATCTCGGAGAGAAGCTCTAATTCCAAGGAGATCGCTTCTCGAAAATCTGCATCAGCGATTCTGGTCTTCTTATCAGGTGTTGCAAGTGATCTTTCTCGTGTCATGGTGCGAATGATGTGACAGCCTCATTCCATCGCGCCGAGATCGCTCCCCTATCTGTGGATTGAATTCTTCATGTGGATTCACATCGCTAGTCGAAGAGATGATGTGGGGCTTTACGCACATCGAGCGTCTTCCGACTCACTTGAGTGATCTTGCCTGCAATCGGTGAACGCACTCCAGCAATGGTGAAGTCGCCACGCCACGTTGTCGTCAGAGAGATCTCTTTCATACCTGGAGAGTTGTATGTATAGGTGTTGAGAGGCGCGGGATAGGGCGCACCGGGTAGATCCGTAGTTCGCTTCACTTCAGGAAAACCTTCTCCATAGCCCCACTCGAAACTTGGCTTCAGCTCCAACCGCACTGGAATCCCTGCGACGCGGAGCGTGACATCGAAGGATGTAGGTGTAGGGGTCCAAAAATGCACCGGTAAACCGATCACAACTGCGGTCGCCGGTTGTGTGCGAAGCGAGCCAAACGGAACGAGTTGGCTCACCCGGTCGGTGAGTGATGCAGTCACGACTTGAGTCGGCCTGGAGGTGACAGGGATTCTCTGATTTCTTGCCCGTGTCGCAGCAGCCTTCCGCGCTGCTTCACGCCAAGCGGCATAGAGGTCCGGGTGATAAGGGATCCAAGTCCGCTCGGGATCCGCGATTGCCGAAAATGAACCAGAGACGCGCGGCGCTTCCCGGGGTGGTGCTTCGATGCGTCGCTCTCCCTCTCGTCGGAACGAAACGACGATCTCGTCGCTTTCGTCATCTGCAGTCACGGTGATACATCGATCACTCGCACACTCCTCTGCCTGTGAGGTGTGAGTGGGTACGACCACGAGGGATGTGACCAGGGCAAGTGAGAGAAGTACGCGTGAGAACATCGCGTCACCGTAGAGAAGCAACACCACCAGCATTCTCAGAGGCTGCGAAGCTGTGGAGGAAGAGGGACTGTGGAAAACTCGCGACGTGGCGACGCGAGATGGTGATGGATGGATCGAGTGTCGTTGCGGTTCACGCCATTGGGGATTGCATGGCGCCGCTGGATTACTTCTTGTTCGCTCCGGATCCGTCCTACTCCAACTCCGCGCGCCCTGGGTTCACAATGGCGGTACCTGGGGAATCCCCGGTGGTGCGCGTGACTCTCAAGAAAGTTGGAAGGATGCTGCGATACGAGAGGCCAAAGAGGAGATCGGAATCGAAGCAACCATGATTGATATCGCATCCGGACTTGTGTTTAGCGATGACCATGGAGATTGGCGCTACGAGACCATCATCGCTCCGGCTCGTGAGGAGTTCGAGTTGGGAGAGGCTAATCACGAGACAGTCGAGACCGGTTGGTTTCCAATCGCTGCGATCGCTGAACTTCCGCTACACGCCAGCTTCGCCAGAGCCTGGCCGAGTATCAAAACTCTGGTCGAGTCGCTGTAACGACTCCTTCACCAAAGCACCATCCTCTGTCTTCCAAAGCGGCGGCATCGAATCGATAAGTATTCGTCCATAGCGCTTCCGCGTGATCCTAGAGTCGAGGATCGCGACGACTCCCCGATCCTCTGTGGATCTGATCAATCGACCACTTCCTTGCGCCAGGAGAAGGGCTGCTCTCGGTAACGAGACATCCATGAAACCAGAGCCACCCAGAGAATCTGCGCGTTCACTTCGCGCCGCCATCACCGGATCATCGGGACGTGGGAATGGGATGCGATCAATCGCGACCAATGTGCACGCGGGTCCAGGCACATCGACACCTTGCCAGAGCGACATGGTTCCGATCAGGATCGATCTCTCCTCGCGAGCGAATCTCTCAACGAGCGAACTCACAGGATCACCACGGCGCGCTGTGATGATCGGGTATCCAAGGTCAGCCAAGACCTTACGAAGATGAGCATCCGCTGCTTCGACTCCTCGCCATGATGAGAAGAGGGCGAGAGTCCTGCCTCCCGCCGCCTCAATCAATTCTCCAAGCTCATCTAAGGCCTCTTGAGTAGGACCATCACGGGTTGGTTCTGGAAGATGTGATGCGAGATAGAGCATTCCCTGGCGCTCGAAGTCGAAGGGTGAGCCGACATCCATCGTGATCACGCTCTCAATATCTGCGATTCCTAATCCATCCTTGATCGCCTCGAAACTTCCACCGACTTTCAAGGTCGCGCTCGTTGCTATTACCGGATTCTGAGTGAAGAGATTTGTGGCGAGGACTTCAGAGACTTCCAAAGGAGCAAGGTAAAGCGTGTTGAAAGTCGGTTCATACCAGAGCACCTGTGCATCCTGAATCTTTAGCATCTTCGTCACCACTGTCTTGATCTCATTGATCGCACCTTTGACGCGAGCTCGCTCTGCAAGGAGATCGATATTCTCGATGTTCTCCTCACTAGCAAGTTTGGAACTGATGGCCTCGCTACATTCCTTGATACGACGGATGGCATCGGCGAGTGATGCCGGCAATTCCGTGAGCCTTCGCTGCTCACTTGTGTTCGTCAAGAAGTGGTCTCGAAGATGTGTCATCTCCTCATCGAGTTCATTGGCGGCGGCAGAAAGGTCATGACCCGGACCGGAAGCCTTCTCTCGAGCATATTTTCGATAGAGCGTCGCAGCGCGTGCGACACGAGCTGACGTCAGTTCCTCCGTCACTGCCTGTGTCGTCCGATCCACGAAGTCATGCGCTTCATCGAGAATCACGACGTCACGATCAGGCAGGATCGGATGTGAATCGACCACTTCTATTGCGAGCAAAGTGTGATTCGTAACCACGATATCCGCGCTCTGGGCCTTCGCCTTTGCGACGACTGCGAAACATGTGCTGCCGAATGGGCATTCCTCTGCCCCCATGCACTCGCGGCCGCTGACTGAACTCGCCGCCCAGACTCTTCGATCTACCTCTGGCGCATCATCACGATCGCCTGAGATACCTTCGATCTGACTCCACTCGCGAAGTCTCTTCGCTTCACGTTCTAATGTAGAGACTTCGATCAGAGCATCGGAATCGATATCAGGGGTACCGAAGAGCTTCTGCTTACAGAGATAGTTTCCGATTCCCTTATAGACCGCGAAGGAGATCTTTCTCCCTAACGCCTCTTCTACGGCCGTTTTAATCCGCGGGAGATCGCGTTCGACCAATTGACGTTGGAGCGCCAATGTGGAGGTGGCTACGAGAGCACGCTTACCGCTGACCAGTGCGGGAACGAGATATGCCAGTGACTTTCCCGTACCGGTTCCCGCTTGGACCAGTAGGTGTTCACCATTCTCGATCGCACCACTGATCGCGCGAGCCATCGTGAGTTGACCTTCACGTTCGCTTCCGCCGATCGCGGCGACTGCAGCGCCAAGCGTCTTTTCAAGTCGTTGATCTGCTGGAGATGTCATGAGATGAAGTGAGAATAATCAGGCTGAAAACAAATCAGCCCCCTTTCGGGGGCTGATTCTCTACTACTGATCAACTGCAACCAGATGTGGATCCACATCCTTCGCATACATAGCAAGCACCTGAAGGACGCATCTTGACGCCGCAGGTCATACAGAGTGGTGCATCGCTCTTGAAGCCAGCGATCTTCTCAAGGAGCTCTGTCGATGAGCCAACATTGGATGTATCAGGAGCGGCAGCAGGCGCCTTCGATTCGATGGTGATTTCGACTGGCGCAGGCGCTGCGGGAGCGGCCTGTGCATATTCACCACTATCGAGTGCATTTGCGCGCTCTTGTGCGGTGTAAAGACCCATCGCTGCACGAGTCTCGAAGGGGAGGTAATCGAGTGCAAGTCGACGGAAGATGTAATCCA
Source organism: Candidatus Nanopelagicaceae bacterium (assembly GCA_049459795.1). Taxonomy (GTDB): domain Bacteria; phylum Actinomycetota; class Actinomycetes; order Nanopelagicales; family Nanopelagicaceae; genus SYAN01. Next base: position 11,381 of record JBMUDS010000026.1, read on the forward strand.
TCATCGACTGTGCCATACGGATGTCTTTGTCATCGGTCATGCCCGCAGGCTCGAAACGAAGGTTGGTGAACTTCTCGACATAGGTCTCGAGTGGAACTCCGTATTGGAGACCGATCGATACTGCGATCGAGAAAGCATCCATGACTCCAGCGAGCGTCGAACCCTGCTTTCCAAGTTTCAGGAAGATCTCACCAAGGGCGCCATCTTCATAGGTGCCTGCAGTGAGATAACCCTCTGCTCCGGCGACCGCGAATGAGGTAGTGCGTGATGGACGTGACTTTGGAAGTCGTTTGCGCTCTGCTGGTGCAGGGGCAGAGAGGGATGTGCTCTCTTCCTTCTTAGCAGCCTTGCCATCCGAGAGCGGCTGGCCGACCTTGCAATTGTCGCGATAGACCGCGAGCGCCTTGAGGCCGAGCTTCCAACCTTGGTAGTAAACCTCTTCGACCTCTTCGACTGTTGCAGTCTCTGGGAGGTTGACCGTCTTCGAGATCGCGCCGGAGAGGAATGGCTGGCATGCCGCCATCATCCGAACGTGACCCATGGGCTTGATCGGACTTGCACCCATCGCGCAATCGAAGACGTCGTAATGCTCCTTCTTGAGTCCTGGAGCATCGATCACATTTCCGTTCGTCGAGATGTATTCGACGACCGCCTCGATCGTCTCATCGGTGTAGCCGAGTCGCTTGAGAGCGAGTGGGACGGTCTGGTTGACGATCTGCATCGATCCGCCACCAACAAGCTTCTTGAACTTGACTAGAGCGAGGTCTGGCTCGATACCTGTGGTGTCGCAATCCATCATCAAACCGATGGTTCCCGTCGGCGCCAGGACCGAAGCCTGGGCATTGCGCCAGCCATTGGTCTCGCCGATCTTCACACCCTCATCCCAAGCCTTATTGGCCTCACTCCATACATTGCGATCGATCTCGCTCATCGACTTCGCGGAGAGTGATGCAGCTTGGTGCTTCTTCATGACGCGAGTGTGAGCAGCAGCGTTGCGTGCATAACCATCGTATGGACCGACGATGCCAGCGAGTTCCGCTGAGCGACGATATGAGACGCCAGTCATCAAAGAAGTGATCGAGCCTGCGAGCGCGCGACCTGCATCGCTGTCATATGGCATACCGCTCGCCATCAAGAGGGCACCAAGGTTTGCATATCCGATACCAAGTTGACGGTAAGCACGAGTCGTCGCGCCGATCGCCTCCGTTGGGAAATCTGCGAAGCAGATCGAGATATCCATCGCAGTGATGATCATCTCGACAGCCTTGGTGAATGACTTCGCATCGAAGGAACCATCCTCTTTGAGGAACTTCATCAAGTTGAGTGATGCGAGGTTGCACGAAGAGTTATCGAGTGACATGTACTCAGAGCATGGGTTCGACGCATTGATGCGACCTGTCTCTGGATTTGTATGCCAATCGTTGATCGTGTCGTCGTATTGGATACCTGGGTCAGCGCATGCCCATGCAGCTTCCGCCATCTTGCGGAAGAGATTCTTGGCAGAGACTGTCTCTAGAACTTCACCAGTTGCGCGAGCACGAAGTCCGAAATCCTGGCCATTCTCGTATGCGCGCATGAACTCGTCTGAGACACGAACTGAGTTGTTCGCGTTCTGGTACTGGACGGAGATGATGTCCTTGCCACCGAGGTCCATATCGAATCCTGCATCACGGAGGACGCGGATCTTCTCTTCCTCAGAGACCTTGGTCTCGATGAACTCTTCGATATCTGGATGATCTACATCAAGAACGACCATCTTCGCCGCACGTCGTGTAGCGCCACCGGACTTGATAGTTCCAGCAGATGCATCAGCACCGCGCATGAAAGAGACTGGTCCTGAAGCATTTCCACCAGAACTCAAGAGCTCTTTCGCCGAGCGAATACGGGAGAGATTTAGACCTGCACCGGATCCGCCTTTGAAGATCATTCCTTCTTCGCGATACCAGTTGAGGATCGAATCCATCGTGTCATCGACAGAGAGGATGAAGCATGCACTCACCTGTTGTGGCGCTGCGGTTCCGACGTTGAACCAGACTGGGGAGTTGAAGGAGAAGACCTGATGGAGCAACATCCAGGTCAACTCATGTTCGAAGATTTCTGCATCAGCATCGGTTGCGAAGTAACCGAATTGCTTTCCTGCGCGGACATAGGAAAGGACAACGCGATCGATGACTTGGCGGAGCGACCATTCACGATTCTCATGTCCTACGGCGCCACGGAAATACTTCGTCGTGACGATAGTTGATGCATTGACCGACCAGAAATCCGGATACTCGACACCACGTTGTTCGAAGATGACCTCGCCGCTCTTCCAATTGGTCTGGACCACATCTCGACGTTCCCAAGTGACTTCGTCATATGGGTGTTTCCCCGCGGTGGTGTAAAGACGCTCGATGGTGAGGCCCTTGTTCTTCGACTTCGAAGAGGGTCGGTTGATGACCGTATCTGACATTTCTATCG
>JBMUDS010000027.1:0-13582 GCA_049459795.1 Candidatus Nanopelagicaceae bacterium
GATGGAACTGCACCTTTGGATGAGAGCGTCGATCGCCTCATCAAGGTGATCCTGTGACCATCTATTACTTCATCCTTGCTGGTTCAGTCGCACAACTCATCGACGGGTCCCTTGGTATGGGATTCGGTGTTACGAGCGCGACCATCCTTTTGGCTCTTGGAACCTCAGCTGCCGCGACTTCAGCAGCAGTCCACGTTGCGAAGATCGGTACTGGTCTTGCCTCAGGAATAGCACATTGGCGTCGAGACAATGTCGATACCGAGATTCTCTTCAAGATTGCGATCCCTGGTGGCATCGGCGCATTCATCGGAGCGACCTTCCTCTCATCGATCGACTTAACCGGTGGCACATACTTCGTCGCGACAATCCTCTTCCTGCTGGGCTTGGTCTTGCTCTATCGCAACATCTTTAGAAGCGAAGTCCAGGTCAATCTCACTACCGTTAGTGATCCGAAGTATCTGAAGTTCATCGGTTTCACCGGTGGCTTTGTCGATGCATCAGGTGGTGGCGGTTGGGGACCAGTCGTCACTCCGACACTTCTTGCAACGACTGAGCATGAACCACGGAAAGTGATCGGCACAGTCTCGGCGGCAGAGTTCATCGTCGCTGTATGTGCCAGCCTCGGATTCCTCGCATCACTCTGGCGTTTGGATATGAATTGGGAGGCGGTGCTAGGGCTCCTCATCGGCGGCGTGATCATGGCTCCCGTCGCAGCTCGCCTTGTCGGGTGGTTGCCGCGCCGCGTGCTCGGAATCATCGTTGCAATCACGATCATCATCCTCAATGGCCTCAGGCTCCTCGGCATCATCTAAGGTTTCGTTGTGGCAGAGAGAATCGTTCTCCATGCCGGCTTTCATAAGTCCGGTACGACAGCGCTACAACATGCATTCGATGGGAAAAAGCGCGCTCTCAAGAAACATGGAGTCATCTATCCACTCAACGCAGGAAGAGCGCACCACCGAGCAGCCTGGGGTCTAACAGAGCGAGTCTGGGGTTGGCGAAACAACGGCGGAAAGCTGATTCCGATCAAGTCATGGGATGCACTCGTCAAGGAAGTGAAGAAGAGTCCAGGCACCGTTTTGATCAGCAGTGAATTCTTCACTGAGGCTAAGGATCACCACGTCGCAAAGGCGAAAGCTGACCTTGGTGATATTCCGGTGACCCTCGTCTTCACTGTCCGTCCCTTCGCGAAGATCCTTGCATCCTCATATCAGCAATTCGTCAAGTACGGCATTCGAGTCCGATTCGAACCGTGGCTTGAGGAAGTCTTTACCAAGAGATCAGAATCCAAAGTGACTCCGACATTTTGGAATCGCGTGCAACTCGATGAAGTCGTCGAGCGATGGGCGAAGCATTTCGGCAGCGAGAATGTCGTCGTCTTACTCGCCGATGAGTCAGAACCTGAATTCATATTCCATGAGTTCGCTCAGATCCTGGGCGTTCCACAAGAGGTACTGCCACTTCCTGAGATCGGCGGCAATCGTTCGATGACCTTGGAAGAGACCGAACTTCTCTATCTCATTAACAATATCTACGACCGAACTGGAGGATGGGAACAGTATCGAGCGTTGATCCGAGATGGTTATGTCCGCTTCCTTGCAGATCACACCAAGGCAGATCCAAAAGCGGAGCGATTGCCGACCCCGGAGTGGGCCGTGAAGCAAGCTCGCGAACTCAACAGAAGACACTTTGAAAGACTCGATGCTCTCGGTATCGAGATCCGAGGAAAACGAGAAGGTTTCATCGACGCTCCAGTCCTCACTGGTGATTACAAGGCGCCGGAGAAGATCACGATGGAGCTAGCGGCACAGTTCCTTGCTTCCTATGACTATTCCGTCATACGCCATGTGCCGAGACATATCTTGCTCAAAGAAGTGAAGCGCCGATTCAAAGTATCGACAAGAAGGTTCCTTAAGGGAGTGAGGTAGTAATTCATGAGTGGAAACTGGCAATCAGAATCGATCATCGCGAAGGTATCCGAGGAATACGTCACAGAGTCGGCAAAGTTGAGCCCTATCGCTTCGACGAACCTGGGCATCAAGGGACTTGATGATCAACTCGATGATTTCTCGCTCGAGCACGCCGAAAAAGGGGCTCAGCTTCTCCGTGACGCCATCGCGAAGATAAGTGCAGCGACACCTCTCAATGAATACGATCGCATAGCAAAGGATGTTGCATTGGAACGAATGCAGTCATCGCTCGATCTCCATGATTCTCGAGAAGCCTTCGTCCTATGGGGCGTACTCTGGTCACCAGTTTCGAGTATCCGACAGGTCTTCGAGATGATGGATACCTCAGCTCCTGACCACATCAAGAATCTCACTTCTCGTCTCAACGCAGTCGCACACTCCTTCGAAAGTTGGAGTGGCGCTCTCCTTCACGTCGCAAAAGAAGGGAAAGTCACCTCGAAGCGACAGGTCCTCGGTGTGGCGAAACAACTAGAGACATTTGCAAAAGGTGCTTTCACTGAGATCGCCAAGCGTTTCGACCCAGAGGGCAAAAATGATGAATTGATGCAGGCAGGACGAAACGCTGACCAAGCGTGTGCTCATCTTGCGCTCTGGATGCATGAGACATACGCACCGATTTCCAATGAAGAAGACCCCGTCGGTGCGGATCGATATCGAACCTGGTCACGACACTTCACGGGTGCGAATCTCGATCTCGAAGCGACATATGAGTGGGGTAAAGAGGAGCTCGATCGGATCAATGAGCGGATGTGGGGTGCGGCGGCAAAGCTCTATCCCGATGCGAAGAGCCTTCGCGAGGTGGCGGATCAACTCGAGGAGGATCCGCGGTATGTCGTCCATGGCGGAGACGCACTCCTAAAGCGATTACGCGAATTCGTTGATCAAGCAGTTGAGCGGCTCGATGGGAAAGAGTTCGATATAGATCCACGGATCAAGTTCTGCGATTGCAAACTTGCACCCGAGGGATCTGCTTCTGCGGCCTATTACATCGGACCTTCGGAGGATTTCGCGCGTCCCGGAACCACTTGGTTTCCGACGATGGGCAAGGAGAAGTTCAGTTTCTGGCACATCGCATCGACTTGGTACCACGAAGCAGTTCCAGGTCATCATCTCCAGGTTGCGACCTCTATGGTGGAGACGGATCGACTCAATCGCTATCAACGTAATGAAGCCTGGACTTCAGGTCATGGCGAGGGATGGGCGCTCTATGCCGAGAGATTGATGGACGAACTTGGCGCTTTCGAAGATCCAGGTTATGAGATGGGTTATCTCTCGTCACAAGCGCTTCGCGCAGCTCGCGTCGTCGTTGATATCGGAATGCACCTCTCACTGCCCGGGCCGGATGGAAAGGCATGGGATGCAGAGTCAGCTTTCTTGCTTCTTCGCGATCGCGCCCTTCTTGATGAAGTCTCCGCTCGCAGCGAAGTGGATCGATACCTCGGACTTCCGGGACAGGCGATCTCTTACAAAGTCGGAGAGCGAGTCTGGATGCGTGCTCGTGAGGATGCAAAGCAACGGTTAGGCAACCAGTTCTCGCTCAAAGAATTCCATCGATTTGCTCTAGCGCTAGGACCCATGGGACTTGATCCATTCGAAAGAGAATTGAATAAGTGGGACGGGAAGTAGAAGAGCTGACTCTTAGGAGATCAGAGCCTCGAGTCCCACTTCGACCATCTCTTTAAGGCTTCGTTCCCGAGCCATCGCATCCATCGCTTCGTGCGTGATGACATGGTCTGAGACGGTGAGTACGGCGAGAGCTTGTCGCTTGAACTTCGCCGCAAGGGTGTAGAGCGCGCTCGCTTCCATCTCGAGTGCAAGGACGTTGAATGCGCGCAACTTCTCGAGTGAGTCGGTGCTGTCATAGAACTGATCCATCGATGAGACGCCACCGACATGAAGTCCCACTCCAGTAGCGATTCGAGTCGCTGCTTTATATGCCGCGGAGAGGAGATGGAAGTCGGCATGTGGCGCGTAGTCGAGTCCATTGGTCGCTCGGCGATTGACGGCAGAATCGGTGGAGGCGCTCATCGCCAAGATCAGGTCGCCCACCTTGGTCTCATCTTGGATGGCACCACAGGTGCCTATACGAATAGCTCGCTGGACCTGATATTCAGTGAAGAGTTCATGGACATAGATCGAGATTGATGGGATCCCCATCCCGGTGCCTTGTACTGAGACTCGCTCGCCTTTGTAGGTGCCGGTAAAGCCGAACATATTGCGGACCGAGTTGTATTGAACTGGATTCTCGAGGAAGTTCTCTGCCACCCACTTCGCACGGAGTGGGTCTCCCGGCAAGAGGATGCGATCTGCGATCTGACCTTGCTCAGCGGCAATATGGATGCTCATTCTTCTCTCTTCTATCTTCTCTCGTTGATTCAGCTATTGATCAACGCTGGACGATGCAAAGTCGGACAGAGCCTCTTGTTGGGATCTTTCCTGCAACTCTCACATAGGAGCAACTGTTCGTGGCACGATGGATCAGCACAATTGATGAAATCGCGGGTCGCTTCGCCACATGTATCGCATCGACCGATCACTTCAGTCTCTTCATCGAATTCGATTCTCATCCGGGCATCGAAGGTGTAGAGCGAACCTTCCCAGAGTCCCTTGCTACCGAATTTCTCCCCATAGCGGACGATGCCACCTTCGATCTGATAGACCTCGGCGAAGCCACGTTCTTTCATCAACGCTGAGAGAACCTCACATCGAATTCCACCGGTGCAATATGTGACGATCGGCTTCTCCTTGAGGTGATCGTATTTCCCGCTCTCTAACTCGGAGATGAAATCTCGAGTCGTCGAGGTATCTGGTACGACGGCGTCCTTGAAGCGCCCGATCTTTGCTTCGAATGCATTACGACCATCAAAGAAGACCACGTCGCCACGTTCTTCGACGAGTCGATTCACTTCTTCGGGAGAGAGGTGCTTGCCACCACCGACGACACCGTTGGAGTCGACCTTCACTTCCGTCGGGCGCCCGAAAGTGACGAGTTCTGCTCGAACCTTGACGCTTAGGCGCGGGAAATCTGCGCCGGTTCCATCCGACCACTTGAAATCGATCCCTTTAAAGCCCTGAAATTCTCGAGTCTTGCGAACATATTTCTTCAAGTCGCTCATTGCGCCACCGAGAGTTCCGTTGATGCCATGTTTCGAGATGAGGATCCGACCGGTCAGATTGAGGGATTCGCAGAGATCGCGCTGCCAGAGCCGTAGCGTCTCCGGATCAGCGATGGGGGTGAAGCCGTAGAAGAGGATCACCTTGTTAAGGTCTCTTCGCTCTTTCTTTACTGCCATCACGGTTCGGAGTCTAACGAAAACAGAACGAGTGATGAAAGCCTACGATCGGCGGGTGAGTATCAAGGCGCCAGCACATCCACGTCTCGATGCGCTAGCCATTCTCTCGGGAGCCATGATCGCGGTCCAGGCGAGAGCGAATGGTCAACTCTCGGATGCGATGGGAAATAGCCTTCAAGCCGCTTTAATCTCATTCTCTTCCGGACTTCTCATCATCGCTGCCATCACTCTCTTCAGTCGTCGCATCAAGGATGGAATGCGAAAGTTATATCGAGCGTCCAGGCAAGGCGAGATCCCTAAGTGGCGTCTCTTTGCTGGAATGTTGGGCGGATCCTTCGTCGCGATCCAGACCAACATCGTTCCGATCATCGGTGTAGCGCTCTATTCCGTCGCATCGATCGCAGGACAGGCTTTGACTTCTCTCCTTGTTGACCGAATCGGCATCACTGCTGGTGGACCGAAGGCGGTGAGTGCCCGCAGAGTCGGCGCAGCGCTGATCACGGTTATTGCTGTCGCGGTCTCTGTCGCAGATCGGATCGATGATGGCGACTTCTCGTTCTTCGCGGTTTTCCTTGCGGTGATTGCTGGATCATTTGTTGGTGTACAACGTGCGCTCAATGGTCAGATCAACGAACATTCAGGCGAGAGTTATGCCACTTCGCTGTTGAACTTCATCATGGGCACCACGTTTCTCGCAGCATTCTTAGCAATCGCGATCCTCTTCTCCGACATATCCCTATCGCCACTACCTAAGGGCCCATGGTGGATCTATACCGGGGGAGTGATCGGCGTCGTCTACATCGCCTTCACCGCCCTGATCGTCCAGCACCTTGGCGTCCTGACCTTCACCGTCTTAAGCGTCGGGGGTCAACTCGTCGGATCCCTCATCCTCGACCTCATCAATCCGGAGACCTCCGGGCAGGTCGGATGGGCGCTGGTAACCGGAATTGCGCTGACTTACCTTGGCGTCATGGTTAGCGGGGAGCGCAAAAATGGTCGCGGATTGGATGGAAAAAAGTCTCACAAGGGTGCATAAATTTGACCATAACTCTCGGTGTGAGAGGTATGAGCGAAGCACCGCGAAGCACCCAACAATCCCTCGGCTTCGACCTCTCATGGGCCAGGGGATACCTGGAGCTGATCGCTAGTGGGGTCAACCTAGAACAGCTCCTTCGCCATAGTCACGAAGAGATCGGCGCTCGCCATGCGCTCGCATTCACCCAGATCTTCACCTTCGATCAGGAGGGAAATCTGACTCCTACCACCACCTTCGGTAACACCTCTGGCACCACTCTTGATGGGCAGCACACGCTCAAGCTCTCGAAGGATGAACTTCATCCTGTCACTGATTGCGCGCGGACGGAGGACTCACTGGCAATCCCATCCCATGCCGAATATCAGGCACGTTATCCAGGACTCACCTGGGGAAATGGTCCATCCATCTTCATTCCGCTCCGCGTCGGCCCACTCGTCGAAAGTGTCTTCGCGATGGTCTTCCGTGAGAGCGAGAAGATCGATTGGTCAGCGAATCTTCCGCTCCATGAAGCGATCTCGGTGATCGCTCAACTTGCCCACCTCATCGATACCAAGAGCGCACCGTTGCGTGATTCACATGGGTCATCTGAACCATCGACGACCTTGGGTTTGAGTGATCGACAGTTGGTAATCGCGAAGATGATCGCACAAGGGATGACGAACAAGACGATCGCACAAGAACTTGGATTCAGTGAGGCCACAATCCGTTATGAGACGATCAAACTCTACGAACGCCTTCGAGTGAAGAATCGATCACATGCAGCGGCACGAATACATCAATTGGGGATCAGCTAGATTCACTATTCGAGATTCATGTAAGAGACTTGCTCTTGGAATTCCTTCGAACTGGAGCGAAGTTCCTCGAAACTTCCGCTAGCGAGGATCCTGCCCTTATCCATCAGGAAGATCTGATCGGCTTCTTTGATCGAGGCAAGGCGGTGTGCGATGACGACGATGGTTAAGGAACTTCGAAGTCCAAGGATCGCTCGGGTCACTTCGAATTCAGTTCGTCCATCGAGCGCACTCGTTCCCTCATCGATGACGAGAAGACTTGGCTTGTTGTAGAGCGCACGGGCAAGTGCGAGTCGTTGTTTCTCGCCACCTGATAGTCGCGAGCCGAAATTACTGAGGTCCGTCTGAAGTCCGTCGGGGAGTGCTCGAACTAAGTCCGCCAATTGCGCCTGCGCGATCACCTCTTCCACTCGCTTGATATCGATTTCATCCTCAGGGACACCGAGAGCGATATTGGTGATGAAGTCGCCACCAAGGATGTAGGGGGACTGAGGCACGTAGCCGATTCCGCCGGGATTGCTTCGAACCCACTCACGATTCGGCACATCGTTGAATGTGACACTCCCTGAATCTCCGGAGTAGATACCGATGATGATGTCGGCGAGCGTTGTTTTCCCTGAACCAGAAGAACCCGCAAGCGCCACAAAGGAACCTGGCTTGATCGTCAGTGACACATCACTTAGGACATTTCCTTCACCGTCCGGGTATTTGAAGTTCAATGAGGAGACTTTGACTTCAACTGGCGCATAGGAAGCACGCTTTCGATCGAGGACGCTCTCTAGCGCAGGGACATCCATCTCATCGAGCGCCTTGATCACCTTCAAAGTGATCTCAGCTACGCCAGCCGAGTTTCGGAATGTAAGGAAAGATGCCTGAATTCGAAGAATCGAAGGGGTAAGTCGGCTTGCAGCCGCGAGAAATACCAAGAGCGTGCTCAAGCCCGTCGCTGCATCACTTTGCCATGCTTGTAATCCGATCAATCCACCGCCACCGATGACAAGTCCGATCTCAGCATTCGCCTTCGGGATCTGTCCGAGCCAGGTGTACTTGGCACGCGCCTGCGTTGCCTTTTCTCGCGTGCTGACGAAACCATCGAGGAAGAAACGCTGGCGTTGGAATGCGTAGATCTCTTTATAGGCAAGGATCATCGAGGAGATTTGATTTCGACCATGTATCGAATACTTCGCATCGTCGCGCCCTAATCGAGCCGAATAGGCGCTGATCGATTTGTAAGTCGCTATCGCGAAGAGCGAGAAGAAGATCAAAGTGAAGAGTGCCGTGACCGGATCCACTGCTATCAATCCAATGAGAATAAGGATCAGGAAGAAGACTTCTCCGACGATGATCATGAAGCTCGAGATGATCCCGAGCATCAGCGCCCCCACTCCATCGGTGAGGGCATAGATCAATTCATTTGTATCGCGCCGCTTGATCCAGGTGAAGGAGGTTCCTGATAGGCGCTTGGCGAGATCGACAGAGATACGCGTCTGTCGATTCGCGAGATAGAGGTAGATCCTGCGGGTGAGGATCAGGCTCGAAACTGAGCGGAAGACAAAGAGAAAGGCTGTGGTGAGAGCAGAGATCACCAGCAATTCCTTCACGGAGTAGGAACCCAATCCGATTCGATCGATGAGGGTCTGGACTTGCGCCGGAAGCGCAAAGCCAGAGACATATGTCGCGCCGAGCGATCCGAAGGTCGCGATCATCGCAAGCGCGGCAAGGTCAACGAGACCTATGAAGATCTGGATGATGATGACGACGATGAGGTAGCGCTTCTCACGAGAGGTAAGGAGGGCAATGCTCTCCCTAAGCGCTTCAATTGGTCGCACCGCGGGAGTCTATCTGGGGCCAGAATCTTGGCCTCAAACCTGTGCGAGGCCCTCCAAGATCTCGAGTGCAGTGACTGATCGATACTTCTCTCGAGCCCATTTTCCAGCCCGCGAATGAAGAGTGACGGCACGTGCGACGAGGTCCATCGCATTATTGATGTCACGAGCACCAACGAGGAAAGAACCGATCAGACCTGCAAGAAGATCACCACTTCCAGCGGTCGCAAGTTCCGGACCACCTTCATCGTCGATGAAAGTCTCTCCTTCAGGTTCGGCCACGACAGTTCGATGACCTTTCAAAACCGTAATGACACCACTTTCACGCGCGATCTGCAGCGCTACTCGTTTTCTCTCATCATCAGAGAGGGGAGAAGTGATCTCTACTCCGGCAAACTTCACTTCACCTTCGTGGGGAGTGATCACAGTGATCGGATGGTCATTGACGAAACCTCGTTGATTGATTCTGTCGATGTTCACGCCATCGAGAACGAGTGGAATCCCGCCGACAGCCAAGAAGAGAGAGTCATCGATCTCATCCATCCCAGGTCCAAGTACAAGTGCATCGAGTCGTTGATTCTCAAGGTCTTCGATCGGCACGACGTCAGGGAAACGTTCGATCACAAGGTCTTGGAGATGCTTCGAACGTGAGCAGAACTTCACGTATCCAGCATTTCCGCGCCGGGCTCCGCCCACGGTGAGAATGGCTGCTCCGGGGTATCTCTCACTTCCAGCAACGACCGCGACCACGCCTCGGATGTATTTGTTATCCGAAGCATTGAGCGCTTTTCTCATGGAGAGAAGGGTAATTCTCAGGATCCAGGCTCCGTCTCTCCACATCTCCTTCAATGCTTCTCTAATGTGACTCCAATGCGTGGAATCTCACAGCCTTCAGAGCCGAGAATGAGAGAGGTTCGAGTGGAAGGGTGAAGAGACCTCTTCTATTCTCACCTTCCATGAAGAAGATCTCACGTCGGTGGTTACCTGCATTTCTCGCTCCCGTCCTTGTGGCTAGCTCTGTTTTCGTGACTGGCCAAGCCCGAGCAGTCGATCTTCCAGATAAGAGCGCGGCTGAGATCCTTGCGATGATCACCACTGATGAGAACCTCGCTTTCTCCGGTCGAGTGGTGAAGAAGGCAGATTTAGGTCTTCCCCCAATGAACCTCATTCCGGACATCTCACAATCTATGGTCGACGAGATGACCGAAAAACTTCCGCCAGAGATGGCTGACTTCATCCCACAAGCCAGCATCGAAGGGGAACTCGCCCTCATTCTCGAATTCCTCGCAGGTACGCACAATGCAAATGTCTTCGTCGACGGACCAACCCGCGCCAGAGTCCAGGTGCTCGATCTACTCTCTGAGCGAAACTTCATTCGCAATGGCAAGGACCTTTGGTTCTATGACGCAATGAAGTCAGAGGCGATTTACGCCGAGATCGATCCAACACAAGAAGCGGAAGCAAAGAGCGCACTTGAAGCTTGGCTCACATCGAATGCAGCGGAGTTCCCTTTTGAGATCACGTCACCAGCCTCTATTGCGAACTACTTGATTGATGAAGCTGGAGAGTCAACGAACTTCTCGGTTGATGAGGATGCATCAGTTGCGGGTCGTGACGCCTACCAATTGATCATGACACCAAAGGCCGCTGGTTCGCTCTTCGAGAGTGTGAAGATCGCCATCGATGCAGGGACAGGATTGCCTCTTGCGGTCACCGCCCATGCAGTCGGCAAGAGTGACCCCGCTTTTGAAGTTGCCTTCGCTTCAATCTCATTTGAAAAGCCCAGCGCATCTATCTTCGAATTCACTCCTCCTGCAGGCACCACGGTTGAGAAGATCGGGCAGGAAAATCTTGCAGCGCTCGCTGAAAAGGAGATGAGCAAGGACCAACTCAATACTCCTTCCTTAAGTGATCAGGATCGGAAAGATGCTGAGGCAGAGCTCGAAAGACTGCGCAGTGAAGGTTGGGCTGCCGTACTTCACCTTCCATCAGAGCAAGTTCCGCCGGCATTCTTGGATGCCCTGCGGAGCAATCGACTCTTCGATGAATTGACGCGAAAAGCAGATGGCGGTCGTGTCTTCAAGGCCACGCTCTTCAACATCTACTTCGCTGATGATGGTGCCATCTATGCGGGCGCTGTCACAGTCGATCGACTTCTCGCAGCAGCATCCAAGGAGTGACCTCAACTGAAGCCACCGAGTATGCAATCCTCACTCGGGGGCTAACGAAGAGTTTCGGCACTCATAATGCTGTTGACGGCATAGATCTCAAGGTCCCACGGGGATCCGTATTCGGTTTTCTCGGCCCCAATGGTTCGGGAAAGACCAGCACGATTCGCATGCTCCTAGGCCTCTCGAATATCTCATCAGGAGAGGCATTTCTCTTGGGGCACAAGATGCCTGATCACTTCGATCAAGCGTTGCCGGGAGTTGGTGCTCTCGTTGAAGGTCCCGCCTTCTATCCCTTTCTCTCGGGTAAGCGAAACCTGATTCGTCTTGATTCAGCAAACAAGAGCGCTGATCCTGCGACGCGAAGTGAAAGAGTAGAACGAGCTTTGGCGCGTGTTGGCCTTACAGCAGCAGCGAATAAGAAAGTTCATGCCTATTCGCTGGGAATGAAGCAACGTCTTGCGATTGCGAACGCGCTTCTCCAACCACGCGAACTCTTGATTCTCGATGAGCCGACAAATGGCCTTGATCCACAAGGAACTCGGGAAATCCGTAACCTGGTTCGAACCCTTGCATCCGATGGGATCACCTTCTTCATCTCCAGTCATCTCTTGGTCGAGATCGAGCAGATCTGCACCCATTTAGCAGTGATGAGCCAAGGCAGATTGGTAGCACAGGGAAGTGTTGCGGAGCTTTCTGCAAGTGAAACTTTGGATCTCACTTTGACTACTGATCAAGAGAAAGAAGCGCTATCTGTCCTGAAAAAGATCGGAATCAAGGCAAAACTCAGCAATGGAGCGATTGTTGCTTCTGTCGCGGCTGGTTTTTATGCACCCGAGGAGATCGTTCGCCAATTGACTAAGGCGAAAGTTGGTGTGAAAGGTTTCTCTCTTGTGGCACCGACCCTAGAAGAGCGCTTTGTTTCGTTGACAGGGGAGGGTTTTGATGTCGCTCGTTAATTCCACCCCCGGAACCTTTGAGTTTCTCAAATCCGAGTTAGCCCTTCTCTTTTCGCGAAGACGAACCTGGGCAATGCTCTTTACGATCTCTCTCATCCCGATTGTTCTTGCCATTGCAGTCTCACTCTCTGGCTCCACAGTGCCTCCTGGCGAAGGCCCACCATTTATCGATCGCGTAAGTCAGAATGGACTCTTCGTCGGATTCACTGCGATGGTGCTCGCCATACCGTTCTTTCTTCCCCTCACAATGGCTGTAGTTTCAGGTGACACGATCGCTGGAGAGGCAAATACTGGAACTCTTCGATACCTACTCATCGCACCACTCAGCAGGGGAAAGCTTCTTCTTGTGAAGTTCATTGGGGCTGCCGCCTTCGCACTTGCTGCGACCTTCACTTTGATGTTCACAGGAATCATCATCGGGGCAATTCTTTTCCCAATTGGGCCAGTGACCCTTCTCTCCGGTGATGTCATCTCCATTCCGGATGCGCTCTTAAGGATTGCCCTCGTTGCGATCTATGTCTCAGTCTCTTTGATGGGTGTCGCTGCGATAGGTCTCTTCATCTCTACTCTCACAGTGGTTCCAGTGGGTGCGATGGCTGCGACGGTGATCATTTCAACTGTCTCGCAAATCCTTGGCTCACTCCCACAAATCGAAGTCATACACGCCTATTTACCGACCTACTACTGGCTTGGCTTCGCTGACTTCTTGCGGAGTCCTTTGGAGTTCACTTCATTCTTCAGCAATCTGATGCTTCAACTCGGCTACATTCTGATTTTTGGCTCTTTCGCATATAGCAAGTTCACAACAAAGGATGTTCTTTCCTAGGATTCATACCTAAGGTTTGGGTGAACGACCCACGACTTTGAGCACACCCCTTTGTGTTGCTCGAACGAGTACCCCTTCACCGGAATCCACCGATTCACCTGTAAGTAGACCGATATTCACAAAGTGACCCACCATGATGAGAAGGCCACGCTTGCTGCGGTGCTCGATGATTTGGTTGCGGATGATTTCAGTCTGTGGGTCATTAGCAGGGTCATCATCTTCAAAGAGCGAATCAAGATTCTTGTTTGCTCGCACGCGACCAAGACCTAACAATTCAGCAGTCTCTCGAGCGCGGCACCACCTACTAGTTTCAACTCGATTGATCTTTATGTTGCGAAGCTTGAGCCACTCGCCGATATCACGTGCGTCCCGACGACCTTCGTCAGAAAGATTCCTTTGGGTGGAGCAGTCACCTAAAGTGAAATTGGCAGGGTCACCAACACCCGGAGCCAAGGCATGGCGAATTAATAAGACATACCCCCGAGGATTCTTACCCTCTAGCCGATCCCAAATTTCAAGGTCAAAAGCTAGTGAATGGTGAGGAAGAAGCGTGATCAGAAGTGCTAGGGAGAGCGTCAACGCGGATCGTTTCATCGTCACCCCTAAAAGATCTTCAAGGGACCACTCAAACTCCTCTGAGTGGGTTGTGAGGGATTCGAACCCCCGACCCGGTGATTAAGAGTCACCTGCTCTACCAACTGAGCTAACAACCC
>JBMUDS010000028.1:0-13161 GCA_049459795.1 Candidatus Nanopelagicaceae bacterium
CTGCGGCTGGGCCGAAAGAGAGAAAGAGGCCAGAGCGTTCACGACCTGAAAGTGGCAGAAGCGAAAGAGGTAGACCCGAGCGCGAGAAGGTCTACGTCGATTCCATCGCCGGACGTAATGTCGTACTTGAAGCGCTTCGTGCCGAGATACCTGCGAAAGAGTTAGTGGTCGCGATCGGCATCGATATCGATGATCGGATCCGCGAGATCGTGGATCTCGCCAAAGCTGGATCGATCCCTATCCGTGAAGTGCCGCGGAATCGTCTCGATACTTTAACCGGCATCGCACACCATCAAGGGATCGCTCTCCTTGCGAAGCCATTCCAATATTCATCGGAGAAGGAGATCTTCCAACGTGCATCTTCTCCTGCGCTCTATATCGCTGTCGATGGGATCACAGATCCACGAAACATCGGCGCGATTATCCGTAGCGCTGTGGCATTCGGTGCAGATGGCATCTTGATACCGGAGCGACGAAGCGCTGGCATCACTGCAGCAGCATGGAAGGCATCAGCAGGAGCAGTTGCACGGATTCCGATCGCGCAGGTGACGAATTTGGTTCGTTCGATCGAGAACGCCAAGGAACGTGGCTGTTTCATCGTCGGTCTCGAAGGTGGATCCGATGACACATTGGAGACTATGAAGATCGCTGACCAACCGCTCTACATCATCGTCGGAAGTGAAGGAAAAGGACTATCACGTCTCGTCAAAGAGAAATGCGATCTCTTGCTTTCGATCCCGATGACATCGAAAGTCGAGAGCCTCAATGCGAGCGTCGCAGTCTCGATCGCTCTCTATGGGATCGCCACGAAGAGAAAGAGCGCTTGACGATTCAATGACCAGCTTTGCCCGCTTCATAGCCCTTGGTGATTCGATGACCGAGGGGATGAACGATGTGATCATCAATGGGAATTTCCGTGGCTGGGCGGATCGCGTGGCGGATGTACTGGCGACGACGCATCCGAACTTCACATATATGAATCTTGCGATTCGTGGGAAATTGGTGGGACAAGTGGTGCGCGAGCAGATCCCGGTCGCACTCAAGAACATCCCGTATCCAGGTTCGATCTCTGGAGGTTACGAGATCAAACCCTCAGAGATCCTGGTCTCATTCCACGCGGGCGCCAATGACATCTTGCGTCCGAAGTACTCAGCTGAAGAGACCATCGCAACGTATAACAAGGGAGTAGAGATATTCGCAGAACGTGGCGTGCGACTGATGCTCTTTTGCATCTTGGAGGATTTCGCCGCTGGCAGTAAGACTGGTTCAGCGCTGGCAGAACGGTTCCGTTACTTCAATGAGAATGTGAAGCGGATCGCGAGGAATACCGGTGCGATTCTCCTAGATCCCAACCCAGAACCTTTCTGGCATGACAGATCATTCATGTCATGGGATCGACTCCATATGAATAGCGAAGGTCATCACCGCGCAGCACAAGGCGTCTTGGCAAAGTTAGAGCTGCCGCACGATCCGAATTTTCGGGAACCACATCTTCGGATCGAGACTAAGAGTCAGATGAAGCAGTTACGCGAGAACATCCACTGGTTCTTCGCATTCTTACTCCCATGGATCTGGCGAAGGATCCGTGGTCGCTCCTCAGGTGATGGACGAGCGCCGAAGTACGGCGAACCTATCTCGTGGCCACTGCAGGGGTAGATCGGCTTCGTTAGAAGTAGTAATCCCAAGACCAGGTATAAGTCCCTGGTTTGATGATGTACTTCGAAAGCGTATCTGGTCCACAGGAAGCGGTACCGACTCCACGTTGAATCGCATCGATCGTCACGTTGACCCAATCGGATCTCACAAGGTCGACATTGTGAGAGGTATCCGCGAGCATCGTGCTTTCGAAGGGCGAGATGGTGACGAATCGAGGCTTATCGAGTCGAATCAAAGGACCGCGGCCTTGGACCTCTTTGAGTGTCACCCAGCGAACATCGGCGCGGGCACTACTCTCTTGAGGCTTGATGTAATCGGTATGTAACTCACTGACCGACGCTCGCCACCTATGGATCCGTCCGATCTTTCGATCAGGTGCGCTCTCATGCCTTCCAGCTCCGAACCATGTCACTTCGCTCAGTTCCTTATCGAGACCGAATCTGACGCCAACTCGTGCGACATCGTCGAGGACCTTAGGAAGCTTCACACTCTCTGTGATGCGCACACCACCATCGATCGTCTCGATGCGACGAAGGTGCGACACCTTGATCCCTGATCCCGTGACGAGATTCGAGGTGATTGTCGTCGCCTTGGCGCCATCACGGATCGTGCAATCAACAAGTTGCAATTCGCGAAGACCCCACTCGTTCCATTTCGTCGCGATATGACCGATGAGGTCGTTATCTGTAGGAGCGCGCCAGAGCGTGACCGTCGGCGCCTTCACCATCCACGGCAGTTTCAGTTCACCATCTTCAGTGACGAAGTCGCTTGGAAGATGCTCGGTCTTCTTCACTGATGGTCGAGAGAGTGAGCGAGAAGAGAGCGGGAATTGCGCCCATGCGACTTCATGTCCTACCTGCCCCCAGGCAGTGGTCTCTCTAAGTCGCAACGAAAGGGTCAAGAAGCGCTCGCCGGGGATGCTCTTATCGTTGAGTTTGTTCGATTTCACCTGCAGTGACGCACGAGAGCGTGGTGCGACCCGTTTCAACGGAATAGTTCCGCTATCGACCGATTCGCCATCGACAGTCACTTCGAAATGAAGCGAGTAGCCATCCAGCGATGCGAAGAAGTTCTTGTTGAAGATCGTGACTTTCCCGGGCGCACTTGAAGTGAATGAGACCGGAGCGGCAAGGTATTTGAACTCATGGAGCGCAGGTTTAGGGCTTCGATCCGGGAAGAAGAGTCCATCACAGACGAAGTTCCCATCATGCCGCTCTTCACCGAAGTCACCACCGTAGGCGCTGCGCTTCTTGACACCAGTGACTGTGGGAGTCTGTAGATATTGATCGATGCCATGATCCCAAAACTCCCAAATGAATCCACCTTGCAGTCCTGGCGTGGAGTGGATTGCATCCCAATACTCCTTCAATGTGCCGTTGCTGTTTCCCATAGCATGGCTGTATTCGCACATGATCAATGGGCGATCAGCTTTCTTCGATTTCGCGTATGCGACGATCGCTGCGATTTCAGGATACATCGGGCAGACGATGTCGGTCTGATTCTGGCCGATCGTCCAATTGCCACGAATCGCACCTTCGTAATGCAATGGTCTCGACTCGTCGAAGGAACGAAGATATGCGGCAGCAGCATCATGATTGAGACCAGAACCGGACTCATTTCCGAGCGACCATGCGATCACGGATGGATGATGGATGTCGCGTTGGGCAAGGCGAGCGATGCGATCGACGAATGCGTTCAAGTATTTCTGGTCATTACAGATGCTGTCTTGGAAAGCGTGCGATTCGATGTTCGCTTCGTCGATGACATAGAAGCCGAGTTCATCACAGAGATCCAAGAAGATCGGATCGTTCGGATAATGAGAAGTGCGGACAGCGTTGAAGTTCCATCGCTTCAACTCCAAGAGATCCTGTCGGAAGAGCTCACGAGTCAATACGCGACCGGTCTCCTTGTTGAAGTCGTGGCGATTGACGCCATAGAGGATCACTGGCTTTCCATTGACCAGGAATTCCTTGCCCTTCACTTCGATCGAGCGGAAACCGATACGTTGCGTCGAGATCTCGACCGGCTTGCCTTCGGGATCAAGGAGTTCGAACTCGACTTCGTAGAGCTTTGGGATCTCGGCTGACCAGGCAGTGATGCCAGGGATTCGACCAGTGAATTCGATGATGCCAGGGCCTGGAGGTTCGATCTCAATGAGTGCTTCGCGGGCCTCTTTTGGAAGGTTCCCATCCCAATAGGTACCGCGGAAGAACTCGCTGCTGGCACGGCGTTGGGCCGGGGTCATCTCGGTCCAATTCGGTCGCTCGGCACGTGTCACTTCAGCTTCGAAGCGGAGTTCTTTCTTCACGCCAGCGACGCGCGCTCGCAAGGTCCAACCTTCGATGGATGTGTTCTGGATCGAGTTGATATAGGCACGAACTCGAAGCGTGCCGGTGGTGCCATCTTTGAGAAGCCCTGCTTGAGTGTGAAGTCTTTCGATAAAGACTTTCTCAGTCGCATGGATGGTGACCGAGCGTGTGATGCCACCATGCCACCACTGATCCTGATCCTCGATGAATGTCGCATCGGACCATTTCACGACGACGATACGAACGGTGTTCTTCCCAGTGGTGAGATAGTCGGTGATATCGAATGAGGCATGCAGCCTTGAATCCTTCGCAAGTCCGACGAATGAACCATTGATGTAGAGCGTGGCAACAGATTCGAATCCACCGATGGTCAAGACCACGCGCTTGCCACGCCAGATAGTGGAGTAGTCGAAGTCTCGTTCGAATACTCCAGTCGGATTCTTATCGGGGACGAGTGGCGGGAGATGATCGAAAGGCATCTGCACATTGGTGTAGATCGGCTTGTCACCGAACCGGAATGAACCATCTTCACTTTGTTGCATGGTCCAAAGTCCAGGAACTTCCATCTCACTCCATTTACGAGAAGGAGTCGCACGTGGATGATCAAGGAGTTGGAATCGCCATCTGCCATTGAGTGAGAGTGAATGAAGGTGCGGTATCGAGAGCATCGGCAATCGATTGATGGATGTAAGTTCAGGTGAGATCCAGTACGAACCGAGATCGTGGAATTGTTTTCTCGTCACTCTTACACTCCAAACCCTTCTACTACAACGCGTCATTGATTCGGCTTCGATCGGACGAATCGACACTTTTCAGAAAATCCCTTGGGGGATTCGGAATCAACTCCTCCGGGGCAAAGGTAACGAATAAAGAATCTGTTGGTCAGGGTTCTGGAAGTTTTTGGTCGTCGGGAGGAGACTTTAGGGGTGAACCCTTCCTCTCTCTCACTCCTCACTAAACGCGAGTTGGAGATCTTGAGTTACCTTGCGTCAGAGTTACCACTCTCGAAGATCTCCTCCGATCTCAACATCACGAAGAACACGATGAAGACCCATCTTCGCCACCTCTATCGAAAACTTGGTGCCACTGATCGTAGAGATGCAGTCGAGAAGGGCAAGGCACTCCTTAACCTCTAGTGCTTACTCGTCACCTTTCAAACGCTTGAGTTCTCGCTCGAGTGTGGTGATCTTCGCCTTCAATTGAGTGACCTCTTCGGGTGTGATCTCGCCATCTGCGGAGATCTCTTCCACTTCCTTGGCGAAAGTCTGTAGTTTCTCGAGTTCAGCCTCACGCTCACGATTCTCCTGCCTAGCTTCATCCATCGCATTGAGCACGACACCGATCAAGACATTGAGGATCGTAAAGACGATCACGAATACATAGGAGATGTAGAACGGCAGCGCCCATGGTGAGACTGCAAGTCCATCGACAAGATAGTTCGCGAACTCTTCAAGGGTTAAGAGGATGAAGAGCGAAGTGAGGGCAGCGGTGATATCTCCCCATTGTTCAGGCATCTCTTGTCCGAAGAGGTAGACGCCAGCCATGCCATAGATGAAGAGCGCGAGGAAGATCAAGACCGACATACTCATCAATGGTGGAAGACTTCGCGTGATCGATTTGGTGAGGATCCGAACTTCAGGTAAGAAGCGGAAGATTCGAATCAATCGGAAGATGCGCAACAAGCGGAGAATCAAAGTCTGTCCGGCGAATATCGGCGAGAGTCCGATGATGATGAAATCGAAGACATTCCATCCAGTCTTGAAGAACATCCATGGTTTCCTGCCGTAGGAGATCATTCGTGCGACCAACTCGAAGAAGAAGATCCAGAGCGCTATCTGGTCGAAGCGGACCAATGATTCTCTGGCCTCACCATCGATATTGGGCATCGTAAGGAGAGCGAGTGCGACCGCGTTGAGCAGGATGATCCCTGCGATGAAGAATTCGAAAGGTTGGCTATAGACGAGTCGGGTCAGGGATTTGATCCGGTACGGCTCCATCAGAAGTTCCCGTTCTCTCTGATTTCTCCGGTGATCGGCTCTGCCTCATTGACCACGATGGTCTTCGCCCAAAGATCAGTGACGCGCTTTCGTTGGCCGTCTTTGAAGATCCAGAGTCCATCAATCAATGTGATGGCGAAGGAGAGGACATTGCCCAGAGTCGAAAGACCTTCACCTTCAAGAGGGTCGGAAGAGAAACCATCAGTGACGACGGGAGTGCTATCGCCAAGTTGGAGCAAGAGCCAACCTGGAATGCTGAATGTGACCGGAATCAAGAACTGGCGGATCGCCATATGTCCCCAGGTCGCATTGGTGCGACTTTCCTCGGCGACGACTCGCATCTTCAAGATCTGCTTTGCCGGAGTCAATCCATTGCGCCAAACGACAAGACTCCAGATCACCCAACCGATACCTAGAGTGACGAGTGCGAGCGCGAGATCAAGGAAGTAGCCACCGAGTCGATGTTGGATCGATGCCTTGGGATAGAGGTTCATATCTCTCCGATGAGACGAGTACTGTGATTTAGACGAATACTGCAATGAGGATATTGAGAAGTCCGAGTGCGACCATCGTGATGTAGGTGCGTTTGGCCACTTCACTCTTCTTCACGTTCATGAAACCGAGGACCAGGATCGCTGCGACGACAAGGAGTTTAACGCCAACCTTCGCATGATCGATCATCTCCACCGAGCTGTCATTGGCATGCTGGATCGAATTGACGATGATCATGAAGATTCCTGCAAGGAGGACGAGGAGACCGCTATGAAGGGCAGCCTTCTTCATCTTCAGTGGTTTCTCAGTCAGTCCCACAATGAGACCACCGACGAGACCAGCCATACCGATGAAGTGAAGAACTACCAATATGTCGTAGAGCTGATTCATTGCGCTTCTCCTTCGGGACACCCGCTCGGAAACTCTTGCGGGAGGTCTGCGAGCGCAAGCCTAGGGGAGGCGTTGATTTCAAGTAGAGCGAAGCCACGGATTTTGCTTCCCTACTCCCATGGAACGGCGAATCTCCAGACGTGCATTGATAGGCACCCTTGCCTTCTCTTCCTTCGCAACGTCGACAGGTCTTCTCTCCCAGAGTGCGGCGGCGATGCCGAAAGCCAAATGCGTGCGAGTCGGCCAGAAGATCGTCTCGGGTGGTTTCAGTTATCGATGTGTGAGAAGTAGTGGTCGCTTGGTTTGGAAGAAGGGAAAGCGAGTACGTGTAGCGATCTCGCCATCGCCATCGCCAACTCCGACTTCCTCACCGACGGCGACGCCGACACCAAATCCGACTCCGAGTTCAACTCCAACTCCAACTCCAACACCGACACCGAGTCCGACACAGACAACAAGACGCGCTGGTTACTTCGTCGCAAAATCGAGTGATGTGATCTTGGGAGAGTCGAAGCTCTTCTTTGCAACTGACCTTGCAGGTCGAACAGTTCGACACTCCCTCTTTCGGTCGGCTACTGGTGTGAGTGCTCTCGATGTCATCTGCACCCACAATGGTTGCTTGGTGACTCCTGAGAAAGCAGAGTTGGTCTGCAGGTGTCACTTCTCTTATTTCGATGCAGCCACCGGTGCCCGAAAGAGCGGACCCGCTGACGCCCCACTTCGCTCCTATCAGGTAAGTGAGATTGAGGGCGAGATCTACATAATCCCGTGAGGGATGGCTAAACAACCCACGCCCAATGCCAAATGTGAGGGAAATACGAAAATTAGTTCGGCTAAGTCGTAGCCATATGGGGTGATAAGGCGTACTTTTCCCTCCATCTAGATCCATGGTGGATCTAGGGAAAAGGAAGTTCGATGTCGAACCAAGTCACCGAGAACGGCGTATCGCGACGTAACGTTCTCAAAGGCGCAGCAATCGGCGGTGCCGGTCTTGTTGCAGGCGGAACTCTGCTTTCAAGTTGCGGAAGTGATGCTGCAGATGGTCCAGTCACATTTACTGCTCGTACGAATGATGAGACTGGTCTAAAGATCGCACAAGCCCTTGCTGATGCTTACACAGCAGAGACTGGCATTGAAGTAACAATGCAAGGCTCTGGAGATACCAACGCTTTCCAAGATGGTATCTCGCAGTACCTGCAAGGAACACCAGACGATGCATTCCAGTGGATGGCCGGATTCCGTACCAACTTCCGTGCCGATCAGGGACTGCTCGTCGATCTCTCGGAGAACATCTCGAACCTCGGCGATCAGATGCCAGAAGGTTTCGTAAGTGGTGCAACAAATCCGAGTGATGGCAATCAATACATCATCCCTACCACCTGGTACCCATGGGGACTTCACTATCGCAAGTCAACGATGCTCGAACTCGGACTCGATCCAGAGAACATCGCAACATGGGATGACTTCATGGTCCTTCTCGAAGGAACCAAGAAGAAAGGTCTCATCGGTTATGCGATGGGAGACAAGGGCGGTTGGGAAGCGATGGGAACTTTCTCCATCCTCAACGTCCGTATGAATGGTTATGACTATCACATCGACCTCCTCAATGGTCGTGCGAAGTGGACCGATCAGGAGACCATCGATGTCTTCAATCAGTTCGCACTTCTCATCCCTTACATGAATGCGAACTTCCTCGACATCTCATGGGATGGCATGCGCGATCTTCTTCTCCAGAAGAAGTGCGGTGCGATGATGATGGGTTCATGGTGGGCGAATGACTTCCTCGCTCAATCTCAAGAGGATTATGACGATCTATGGATCGTTCCATTCCCAGAGATCAACCCAGCCTATGGTCGTGATTCGATCGACGCTCCAGTCGATGGCGTTTGCGCAGCAGTGAATGGCACTAACCCAGAAGGTGGCGCTGCATTCGCTGAGTGGTGTGGCAGTGAGAACGGTATGTTGGCAGCACAAGCAGCTGGCGATACCTCACTCTATGCAAACACACGTCTCGATACGTCAGGTTACGACGCATTCAACAAGCAGAAGCTCGCTGTCATCGGTGAGGCAAAGAACGTGATGAACTTCCTCGATCGCGATTGCCGTAATGACTTCGCAGGCACCATCGTCGGTCCTGCGATCCAGAACTTCTTGAAGGCACCTAAGGATGTCAACAAGATCGTTGATGGAATGCAAGCAGCATGGGATGCGCTACCACCACTCTCCTAATCCTCGGATTAGTGATGTAAGGTAAAAGCATGACAACGACGGCGGTGAGTCCAAAGACTCGCCGCCGTCGGGCTTTTACAAAGGGAGATCGCTTCACCTTAGCGATGTTCATAGGAGTCCCCTCCTTCTTACATATCGTCTGGGTTTGGATCCCAGCGCTTCTTACCATCGGACTCTCATTCACATTCTGGAATGGCGTCCAACTCTCTAACATCCGGTGGGCAGGACTTTCCAATTACGTCACGATCTTCACGGCATCACCCCAGTTCTACGATGCGCTTCGCAACAACATCTACTGGTTACTTTGGTTCAGTTTGATCGCGACTCCACTTGGCGTGCTCTTGGCGTACCAAGTCGATCGTCGCATCCGTTTCCATAAGGTCTATGAGAGCGTCTATTACATCCCAGTCGTCCTCTCACTTGCGGTGATCGGAATCATCTGGCGCTTCATGCTCGGCCCAGCCGGATTAGTCCAGGTGATGCTCGGTAGACCCGGAATTGAAGAGGCGCTACCGATCTTTGGAAATTACGACATCAATACCTATGTGATCCTCTCCATCGCCTCATGGCGCCATATCGGCTACATCATGTTGCTTTATTTGGCGGGTCTTAAGGCAGTCGACCCCACCCTTCGCGAAGCCGCAGCGATCGATGGTGCAACGGAGTGGCAGACATTCCGCAAAGTGGTCTTGCCTGCGATGAAGCCGGTCAACATCATCATCATCGTGATCACGGTGATCGAATCGCTCCGAGCCTTTGACCTCATCTACATCATCTATGGAACCAGTACGGGGTGGCCGATCCTTGGCATGCTCGTTTTCGTCAATATCTATGGTCAGGCCGCCTCGATGTTGGGAGCGGCTTATGCAGTGATCCTCTTCCTGCTGAGCATCACTCCGATCGTCTATTACTTGCGCACCGTATTTAGGGACGACAAATAATGAGCACAATCGTCCAAAACAAGAAGTATCGCGACCGACAAAGGCGGAAAGACGCGTTCATCTCATTCTTCATCGGAGTCTTCGCCATCATCTGGCTTGTACCGATTCTTTGGACTTTCTGGACCTCATTACGCCCTTACGAAGACATCATCCAAAGTGGCGTCTTCTCTCGTCCGGATACATTGAATTTCGCCAACTATGTCGATGCTTACCGACAGATGGAGATCTGGGGCTACCTCTCCAACTCATTCATCGTCGCGATCCCAGCCGTTGTCCTCACACTCTTCTTTGGATCGCTTCTTGCCTTCGTTGTGACGAGGTATTCATTCCGATTCAATCTCTATCTATTGCTTCTCTTCACTGCAGGTAATTTGCTTCCAGTTCAGTTGGTCTATGCGCCGCTCTTCAAGATGTATATCTGGTTTGGTGATCTGGTCGGAAATCGCAATGTGCTCTACGACAGCTATATCGGATTGATCCTGATCCACGTCGCCTTGCAGGTGGGCTTCGCGACCTTCGTGATGTCTTCCTATATGAAGACCATCCCTAAGGAAATTTCCGAATCAGCTCTCGTCGATGGCGCTTCTGTCTTCAGGCATTACTGGAGTGTGATCCTTCCCCTCTTGCGCCCGCCGCTTGCTGCTTTGAGCGTTCTGATGACCACATGGATCTATAACGAATTCTTCTGGGCGATCGTCTTGATCAAGAGCGATTCCAAGCGCCCGATCACCTCGGCTCTTGGCCGGTTACAGGGTGAATTCGTCACGGATTTCAATCTCCTGGCAGCCGGAGCCATCATGGCCGCGCTTCCTACCCTCATCATCTTCTTCATCCTGAAGCGTCAATTCGTCTCTGGTCTCACCCTTGGTTCCACCAAGGGTTAATAGATAAGTCGCAATTCAATCTCTATGAAGGCAATCAAGATCACCGAATTCGGCGGCCCTGAGGTGATGCAATACCTCGAGGTCGATGAACCGGTCGCAAGAGATGGCGAAGTGATCCTTGAAGTAACGGGAATCGGTATCAACTACGCCGATACACATCAGACCGAGGATTCATATCTATCGAAACAAGAGTTGCCATTGATTCCAGGATTAGAGGTGGTGGGAACCTTCGAAGGCAAGCGCTACCTCGCTGGAGCTGCTGGCGCCTATGCGGAGCGCGTTGCGGTGGCAAAGAATCAATTGATTCCCATTCCAGATGCCATCACAGATGGTCAGGCGTTAGCGACATTCGTTCAAGGCACTACCGCGTGGCACATCCTTAAGACGATGGGACATCTTCGAAGCGGAGAGAGCGTTCTCATCCACGCCGCTGCAGGAGGAGTCGGAACGATCGCGATCCAATTGGCGAAGATGTGGGAAGCGAAGGTCATCGCTGTCGCATCGAGTGATGAGAAGCGAGAGCTCGCACTTCGACTAGGAGCTGATGTCGCGATCGATGCGGAAGTTGAGGGCATGAAAGAGCGGATCATCGAAGCGAATGGCGGTAAGCGAGTCGATCTCGTCCTTGAGATGGTCGGTGGAAAGACATTCGATACTTCACTCGAAGCGCTCGCACCATTCGGTCGGATCATCACTTTTGGTATGGCGTCACGCCAGCCGATGTCGATGATCCATCCTGCGCAATTGATGGGACGTTCACAGACGGTCACTGGCTTCTGGTTGGCGAATTGCTTTGGTTCAAAAGAATTGATGGCAGATGTGATTGCCGAACTATTCACTTTGATCGCCGCTGGTTCCATCGAAGTGATCGTCGGTGCGACCTATCCATTGCGCGAAGCTGCAGTGGCGCATCGATCGATTCTTGCTCGGGAGAGCACCGGAAAAGTGGTGCTTGATCCGAGGCTCTAAACCACGATTTCTGCGAAGTCCTCACCTGGGGTAGCCTTCGCGATTGCTTCGCCCTCTTAGCTCAGTCGGTAGAGCGTTTCCATGGTAAGGAAAAGGTCGACGGTTCGATTCCGTCAGAGGGCTCGCAGTACTTGGCGGGGTAGCTCAGCTTGGTAGAGCAAGCGGCTCATAATCGCTGTGTCGTGGGTTCAAATCCCGCCTCCGCTACGAGTATTCGTCCGAAGGCGTGATCGCTTTGCGTTGATCGTCTTTATGTCAGTACAGTTCACATCCCTGCAATATCCATGCAGGTCGTACCTACAAGGCGAGGAGCTACACATGGCAAGCAAGAGTGCAGATGTCCGTCCGAAGATCACGATGGCATGTGTAGATTGCAAAGAGCGCAACTACATCACGCGCAAGAATCGTCGTAACGATCCTGATCGCCTTGAGATCAAGAAGTACTGTCCACGTTGCAAGGCTTCGACTTTGCACCGCGAGACTCGCTAATAACTTCTTCAATATTCTCGTTTCATCATGAGTGAGATCACAGTCACTCTGATCGTCGATGGCTTTGCCGACGACGCGATGCAATCCGCCCAGGCTGTTCTGGAGCGCTCGAACGCAGATCTTGCGATCTTGATCAATGGCAAGCAAGCGCCTGTCCAAGTTCCGAGTGATTCGAGAGTCACGCTCTTCGATGTCAAGCAGAAACTTGGTTGGGGGAATGCGGCGAACTTCCTCTTCCAAGAAGTGAAGTCGAAGTTTCTCGTTCTCATGGATCCATCGACCACGTTCCTCGGTGATGCAATCACGCCCACCATCGAGAAATTGAACCAGGGCTACCAAGGTGTCGGATGGAAAGGTGGCCTCGTCAATCTCGAAGACGAATGGCGAAGCGTCGATGATAAGGGCGAGGGAGAGGTCGATGTCCTCTTCTCATATTTCTTTGCAGTCGATCGTGAACTTGCTTTAGAAGTCGGCGCGAACCCAAGTGCGAAGTACTACCGGAACGCTGACCTCGAGTTCTCACTCGCGCTTCGAGAGCAGGGCGCTCGCCTCTATCAACTGGATCTTCCACTCGAACAAGGTCGCCATCACGGCTATCACGATGTAGATCCGGCCTATCGGGAGAAGCATTCGAAAGAGAATTACAACCGGATATTGAAGCGCTTCCGAGGCAAGACCGAGATCCTTTCTCCACGTCGTTAGCTCTCTCGCTCGTTCGACTATTAGCCTTAGGACATGACTCGCCTTGAGGAACTGACCACATTGCGCGTGGGTGGGGAAGCAAAGGAGTTCTTTCGCGTATCGA
>JBMUDS010000029.1:0-11767 GCA_049459795.1 Candidatus Nanopelagicaceae bacterium
CCGTGCCGGCATATATATCCACATCAATACGGACCCTTCTCATCGCACTTGCTGTCACGCTACTTTCGGTGATCTTCGCCGTGCCGTTAGGTATCTATATGGCCAAGATCGCAAGTCCTTTGGTTCGCAGCCTTCTTGCAGTGGCGATCACGCTTCCACTCTGGGCTGGATATCTAGTGAAGATCATCGCGATGCGACTCGTCTTCACAGAGCAAGGTTTCTTCAATTGGGCGATGGCTCCACTCGGAATCAAGGGTCCAGGATTCTCTATCCCGATCGTCATCTTGACGCTGACGTACCTCTGGTTCCCTTATATGGCGTTGCCGGTCTACACCGCGATTCGACAGATTCCACATAACCTCTTCGATGCATCGAGTGACCTTGGCGCACGTGGCTTCATGACTATCTACCGTGTCGTATTGCCCTTGATCTTCCCGGCCATCATCGCCGGCTCTGTCTTCACATTCTCATTGAGTCTCGGTGACTACCTTGCTGCCAGGTTCACCGGTGGATCGACTCAGATGATCGGAAGTTTGATCGCTTCCAATATCAACCTCAATCCTCCGGTCGCTGCCGCTTTCTCGATGGTGCCGATCGCATTCGTCGTCATCTATCTCATGGTCGCGCGCCGGACCGGATCGTTGGAGCGGATGTAGCCATGTTACGACTCTCTCGCCTCACCAGGATCGCACTAATCGCCATCGTAGGCATCGTCTTGGCATTCATGTACATCCCGCTCTTCGTATTGATCCTCAACTCGTTCAATGAATCACAGATCTCAGGTTGGCCGATCGAGAACTTCTCCACGAAGTGGTGGAGCTTCGCGCGAGATTACGAACCGATTCGCGCTGCGTTGCTCAACTCAGTACTCGTTGCGGCTGGCGCCATGGTGATCGCATCGATACTGGGAACTCTCGTCGCATTCGCCTTGAAAGGTTTCGATTTCTTCGGACGCGGAACGGTCAATCTCCTCGTCGTACTTCCTATCGCGCTGCCGGGTGTGGTGACCGGCGTCGCCTTCAGTAACACCTATAGCAATTTTCTCTCTCCACTAGGGTTCAACATCGGCTACTTCGGCATGATCGTCGCACATGCGACTTTCTGTATCGTGATGGTCTTCAACAATGTCTTCGCACGGTTGAAGCGGATGAACCCGAGTCTCCAAGAGGCATCTGCTGATCTCGGTGCTGGTCTATGGCAGACCTTCCGACTCGTCACATTCCCACAATTTCGGACTTCGTTCGTCGCGGGAGCACTCCTTGCTTTCGCATTGAGTTTTGATGAAGTGGTGGTCACGATCTTCACTGCACCGCCGGGAGTGGACACATTGCCGTTATGGATCCTCAAAGAGATGGCGCGACCGAACCAAGCGAGCGTGGTCAATGTCGTTGCGACAGTAGTCATCTTGCTCTCCTTGATTCCGGTCTATGTCTCTCAGCGTCTGACACGGGCACAAGAAGAAGAGCGATGAAGTAGGGTCACGTCATGACCAACCACGGCAATATGTACGGTCCGAACTTCTCCTTCCTTGGCGTTGCGCAATGCGACCTTGATGATCCAAAGAGTTACGAAGGTGCAGATGTCATCATCATCGGAGCACCGATCGATTCGGGAACATCGCATAGATCGGGTGCGAAATTCGGGCCACAGGCGATCCGCATGGGGGATTACCTTCCCCATGATGGCGAAAGGCCGCATCTCACCCTTCGCGTCGATGGATTGAAGGACCTCCGAGTCTTCGATGCCGGTGATCTTTTGATGCCGCCAGGCGATCTCGTGAAATCTTTGGAGGTATTGAAATCAGCGACTGAGAGGATCTCACGAGCGGGAGCGATCGCAGTCGTCCTCGGTGGTGATCACTCGATCGCCTCTGCTGATGTCGCTGGAATCGCAGCGCATCGTGGCATGGGGAAGATTTCGATGATCCACTTCGATGCTCACGCAGATACTGGAGATCTGCAATTTGGAGCCTTAGTCGGACATGGAACTCCGATGCGAAGACTCATCGACTCAGGAGCAGTTCGCGGAGATCGCTTCCTGCAGTTAGGTCTACGCGGATATTGGCCAGGAGATGAGACTCTGAAGTGGATGCGCGATCAAGGTATGCGCTCTTATGAGATGACGGAGATCCATCATCGTGGTTTGAAGACGGTTTTGGATGAATCATTCGCGACGCTCACCGATGGATGTGATGGAGTATTCCTGTCGGTCGATATCGATGTCGTCGATCCAGGGATGGCGCCAGGAACGGGGACCCCTGAGCCTGGTGGAATGACGAGTCGTGAACTACTCGAAGCGGTCCGGCGTATTTGCTTCGAGCTTCCCATCGTCGGAATTGATGTCGTGGAGGTAGCTCCTCCATTCGATAGCGCAGATATCACTGCGATCCTTGCGAACCGAGTTGTCCTTGAGGCCTTGAGTGCGATCGCTGCGAAGAAAAAGGGTTTGAGCTATTCGCCAACCCGCAACCTATTAGACCGCTGACGCGATCGCCTCATCGAGTATCTGCAGCGCCTCATCGAGTAGGTGCTCAGGCATGACCAGAGGTGGCAGCAGTCGAATCACATTCCCATACGTACCTGCACTCAAAATCAAGACACCTTTACTCTGGCAATACTTGATGATCGAGGTGAGTGCTTCTGGGTTGGGCTCGTCACTTCCCACTTTGACGAGTTCTATCGCTTGCATCGCACCACGGCCACGAACATCGCCGACGATCTCGTATTTCTCTTGCATCGCAAGGAGCGCTGATCGCATCGTTTCACCGAGTTTCTTTGCTCGTTCCACGAGCCCCTCTTCCTTGATGGTTTCGATGGCGCCGAGAGCTGCTGCGCATGCGATCGGAGATCCGCCATAGGTTCCACCTAGGCCACTGATGTGGACTGA
Organism: Candidatus Nanopelagicaceae bacterium; assembly: GCA_049459795.1. GTDB lineage: Bacteria > Actinomycetota > Actinomycetes > Nanopelagicales > Nanopelagicaceae > SYAN01. Next base: position 2,887 of record JBMUDS010000029.1, read on the forward strand.
GTCCATGATCTCGGCCTTGCCAGTGACTGCTGCAAGAGGAAGTCCGCCAGCGATTCCTTTGGCGGTGGTGATGAGGTCTGGTTCGATCCCTTCATCTTCTGAAGCGAACATCTGACCTGTTCGAGCGAATCCAGTCTGAACTTCGTCGGCGATGAAGAGTGCTCCGACTTTCTTCGCGTACTCGGCAAGGCCTGGTAAGAATCCTTGTGGTGGAACTACGAAGCCGCCTTCACCTTGGATTGGTTCGATGACGATCGCTGCAAGATTCTCGCCACCGACTTCTTTCTCGATCTTATGGATGACGTGATCGAGAGCCTCACGTTCACATGCTTCTTTCCCTCCCGGCCAGCGATAGGGATAAGCCATCGGCATCCGATAAACCTCAGGAGCGAATGGACCAAAACCATCCTTGTATGGCATGTTCTTCGCAGTCATGGCCATCGTCAAGTTGGTCCGGCCGTGATACCCATGTTCAAAGACGACGATCGCAGGACGCTTCGTGTACTTGCGAGCGATCTTCACAGCATTCTCGACCGCCTCTGCACCTGAGTTGAAGAGCGCGGATTTCTTTGCAAACTTCCCTGGTGTGAGTTCATTGAGCGCTTCGCACACTTCGATGTAACCCATATATGGCACGACCATGAAGCAGGTATGCGTGAATGCCTCTACTTGTGCTTGGACATTAGCGACGACTCGATCAGCGCTATTTCCAACGTTGACGACTGCGATACCGGCACCCATATCGATGATGGAATTGCCATCGACATCGACGATCACACCACCACCCGCGCGATCTACGACGACGGGGATCGACATACCGAGCGCGGCAGATACAGCATTGCTTCGCCGTTTCAAGAGTTCCTGAGACTTTGGTCCGGGGATGGCTGTGACGACTCGACGCTCTTGTGGCAGATGTGGCCCATGGGAAGTCTGTGATGAGTACATAGCCCAAGTCTGAACCAGCCATCATCACCTGTCTATTTATTAGATGAGAGAATGACGGCGTGCGCGAGATCGTGATCTTGGGGTCGACTGGTTCGATTGGCGTACAAGCATTAGAGATCGTCGCCTCACATCCCGAGAGTTTCAGAGTCGTGGCGCTCGCAGCGGGTTCAGGGAATCTTGAACTCCTTGCCAGGCAGGCGGAGACCTTCAAAGTTCCGATCATCGCGACCACAGGTGATCGCCAGCTATTGCAATCGATGACGAATGCTCAAGTGATCGATGGGGCGACCGCTGCTGCACAGGTCGCGGCGATCCCTGCTGATCTCGTGCTCAATGCGATCACGGGATCAATCGGCCTTGGTCCGACTCTCTCTGCGCTATCGAGCGGTAATACTGTCGCACTTGCCAATAAGGAATCTCTCGTTGCTGGCGGTGAGCTCGTCACAGCATTCGGAAGAGATCGGATCCTTCCGGTTGATTCCGAGCATTCTGCTCTGGCACAGGCGATGCGCTCTGGGAAGAGAAGCGAAATCTCGAAACTCGTGCTCACCGCAAGCGGCGGGCCATTCCGTGATCGCAAGGATCTTCACGATGTCTCGGTAGGGGAGGCGCTCGCTCATCCGACCTGGAAGATGGGTCCGGTGGTCACGATCAACTCAGCAACGCTCGTCAATAAGGGTCTTGAGGTGATCGAAGCACATCATCTCTTCGACATTCCGTACAACAAAATCGAAGCTGTGATCCATCCGCAGTCTGTGATCCATTCGATGGTGGAATTCCGTGATGGCTCGACGATCGCACAGGCAAGTCCTCCTGATATGAAGGGACCGATCGCTTATGCCTTATCGATGGGCGATCGACTCTCAAAGGTGATGAAACCTGTCGACTGGAGCGCCTCCCATCTGTGGGAATTCTCGCCGATCGATGATGAGAGATTCCCAGCAGTAGAACTAGCGAAGCGATGTGGTGAATTGGGCACTTCGGTCACTGCCATGTACAACGCTGCTAATGAAGAGGCAGTCGGCGCATTCGTCGAAGGTCGGATCGGATTCACACGGATCGTCGAGATCGTGGAAGCGGTAGTGATGAGACAGGGCGGAGGTGCCTTATCACCACTTCGCGATATCGATGATGTCACCGCGATAGAGCATGATGCGCGGGTGCTTGCCCAAGAGATGATCAAGAGATGATCAGGAGCTGATGGTGGACCTATTGAATGTGGTCGGGATCCTCGCCTTTGTCGTCGCACTCTTGATCTCAGTGATGATCCATGAGGCCGGTCATTATTTGACCGCGAAACGATTCGGCATGAAGGTGACAGAGTTCTTCCTAGGCTTCGGCTCTCGGATCTGGTCCTTTCGTCGCGGTGAGACAGAATTCGGAATCAAGGCGATCCCTGCTGGCGGATATTGCAAGATCGTCGGTATGTCACCTCGTGAAGAGGTGGAGGAAGCGGATCATGGACGGAGATTCTTGAGCGGCACTGTTCCGCAACGACTGATCGTCCTTGGTGCTGGCTCTTTCCTTCACTTCGTCCTTGGCTTCGTCCTTATCTTCACTCTCTTCACGGGAATCGGAACGGTACGCGCCCTCAACACCGTCGAAGAGGTAGTCCCATGCATCTTGGCTCAGGGAGAGAGTGAGTGTCCGCCGACTGCTCCTCGTTCACCCGCAGTCAATGCAGGAATCCTGGCTGGCGATGAGATCGTCGCGGTTCGCAAAGTGGGAGAGAGCGCGGGCGGGAAGATGCGATGGAGTGAGATCGTCACACTCATTCGCGCCTCCGCCAACCAGGAGTTGATCTTCACCATCAATAGGTCTGGTGAGACTTTCGAGCAGAGACTTCGAGTCGCTTCTCGAAGTATCGATGGCGAAGTCTTTGGCGTCATCGGAGTGATCAATGACTTCGGCAAAGTGCGGTTATCCCTCATCGACGGCGTCATCGAGAGCGGACGTTTTATGAAAGATGTCACCGTAGGAAGCTTCGAAGCGCTACTTCGACTTCCGACGTTGATCCCTGCTTTGGTGGAACAGACTTTCGGCGGTCAGGAGCGTGATCCTGAAGGTTTGGTTGGAATCGTAGGTGTCGCCCGAACCACCGGTGAGGCGGCTTCGAGCGAGCGCCTCGATATCAGCGACAAAGTGACTTTTTTCATCATCATGCTCGCTGGCCTCAACATCTTCGTCGGGATCTTCAACCTACTTCCAATCCTTCCGCTCGACGGGGGTCATATGGCGGTTGCGATCGCGGATGGGATCAAGCGGACCAATGCACGGATCCGAAAGAGACCTTTGCCTGATCCGATCGATGTCGAGCGACTTACTCCGCTGACCTTGGTCGTGGTCGTACTCCTGCTTTCACTGACAGTGCTCCTTGTCATCGCTGATGTGGTCAATCCAGTGCGGTTAGGTTTCTAAGCTTCCTTTTTCAAGGCTCTCCGCCTGTTGATTTGTCTCGTGTGATGAATCCGAGAGAATAGGGCCATGGTGAACCTCGGAATGCCTCAGGCTCCGCTTCCCACCCTGGCCCCTCGAAGGAAGTCGAAGCAACTCAAAGTGGGCAGCGTTCTTGTCGGTGGCGATGCACCAGTCTCGGTTCAATCGATGACCACAACTCTCACCGCAGACGTCAATTCGACTTTGCAGCAGATCGCAGAGCTCACTGCATCGGGTTGCCAGATCGTCCGCGTCGCGGTTCCAAGTCAAGATGATGCTGACGCACTGAAACACATTGCCAAGAAATCTCAGATTCCAGTCATCGCAGATATCCACTTCCAACCCAAATACATCTTCGCCGCTATCGATGCAGGTTGCGCGGCAGTTCGCGTCAATCCAGGAAATATCAAGCAGTTCGATGACAAAGTCAAAGAGGTAGCGAAGGCTGCTGGTGATGCAGGGATCCCGATTCGAATCGGCGTCAATGCAGGTTCACTCGATCCAAGGCTCCTGGCTAAGCATGGCAAAGCGACTCCAGAGGCCCTTGTCGAGTCTGCGCTTTGGGAGATCTCACTCTTCGAAGAACATGGCTTCACTGATATCAAGCTCTCGGTCAAGCATCATGATCCGGTCACGATGGTCAAGGCCTATCGCCTCTTGGCTCAAAGTTGCGAATACCCACTCCATCTTGGCGTCACAGAGGCAGGTCCGCTCTTCCAAGGAACGATCAAGTCAGCGACTGCTTTCGGCATTCTTCTCGCGGAGGGAATAGGGGACACGATTCGAGTCTCACTCTCAGCACCACCCGTTGAAGAGGTCAAAGTCGGCATCTCCATCCTCGAATCGTTGAACCTACGGCAACGAAAACTTGAGATCGTCTCCTGTCCATCCTGTGGTCGTGCTCAGGTCGATGTCTACACATTGGCCGAGAAAGTCCAAGCAGGATTAGAGGGAATGACAGTCCCACTTCGCGTGGCCGTCATGGGATGCGTCGTCAACGGTCCAGGCGAAGCACGCGAAGCAGATCTTGGAGTTGCATCGGGAAATGGAAAAGGCCAGATCTTCGTCAAAGGTGAAGTGATCAAGACTGTCCCTGAGGCCCAGATCGTTGAAACGCTGATCGAAGAAGCCATGCGCCTTGCAGAGGAGATGGAGGCTCAAGGAGTCGCCTCGGGCGAACCATCGGTTTCGGTGAAGTAGCTGATCCCATGCTTCGAATGTCCACCCTCTTCGTTCGCACTTTGCGTGACGATCCGAGCGATGCCGAAGTAGCGAGCCACAAGCTCCTCGTTCGTGCAGGTTATGTCCGAAGGATCGCGGCTGGTGTCTATTCATGGCTCCCGCTTGGTTACATCACCTTCCGCAACATCGAACGGATCATCCGAGAAGAGATGGATCGAGCAGGCTTCCAAGAAGTGCACTTCCCATCCCTCTTGCCGAAGGAGCCTTACGAAGCGACCAATCGATGGAGTGAGTACGGACCCGACCTCTTTCGTTTGAAGGATCGAAGAGAGAATGACTATCTCTTAGGTCCCACCCATGAAGAGATGTTCACGCTGATGGTGAAAGGGGAGTACTCCTCGTACAAGGACCTTCCATTGGTGATCTATCAGATCCAGACCAAGTTCCGTGATGAGACCAGGCCACGAAGCGGAATCATCCGTGGCCGCGAGTTTGTGATGAAGGATTCCTATTCCTTCGATCTCGATGATGAAGGCTTGTCTCACTCCTATCAAAGGCATCGTGATGCCTACATAAAGACTTTCGAACGATTGGGATTGAAATTCAATATCGTCTCAGCGATGTCAGGTGCTATGGGTGGCTCACGGTCAGAAGAGTTCTTAGCTCCATGTACGACTGGAGAAGACACATATGTCCTCTGTGAGAAGTGTGGTTACGCTGCGAATGTCGAGGCGATGAAGACCAAAGTAGCTCCCTATCAAGGTGAAGTCCCCCCTGCAATTGAAGAGCTTGATACACCGAACACTCCGACCATCGACTCACTAGTCGACGTAATGAATCAGAAGTTCGGTGGCCCTTATCAAGCATCCGACACTTTGAAGAATGTCTTGCTCATGGCTGATGGTGAAGCCATCTCGGTATTGGTTCCTGGTGATCGTGAAGTGGACCTCAAACGCCTTGAAGCGAACCTTCCAGGCGTCAAGGACCTTCGACTCTTCGACGACGCCGATTTCGCACAGCGCAAAGAATTGGTCAAGGGTTATGTCGGCCCACAGGATGCGAAGCGCTTTGGCTTGAAACTCTATGCCGACCCTCGTGTCGTAGTTGGTTCACATTGGATCACGGGTGCGAACAAGCTCAATCGACATGCTAGGTATGTCACCCATGGTCGAGATTTCGAAGTCGATGGCTTCGTGGAAGCTGCGGAAGTTCGGGCTGGGGATCTCTGCCCTGAATGCTCAACTCCCGTGATCATCGATCGTGCGATCGAGATCGGCCACATCTTTCAATTGGGTCGAAAGTATGCAGAGGCGCTGGAACTCACCGTCCTAGATCACGAAGGAAAATCTCGTGTGGTCACGATGGGCTCTTACGGAATCGGCGTCTCACGCGCTGTTGCTGCGATCGCTGAGCAAACTCATGATGAGTTGGGACTCAATTGGCCACTCGAGATCGCGCCAGCGAAAGTTCATCTCGTTGCCACCGGTAAGGATGATGCGCCATTCAACGAAGCAGAGAAGTTCGCACACTCACTTGAAGAAGCGGGCATCTCGGTCCTCTTGGATGATCGAAGGGATGCATCGCCCGGAGTGAAATTCAAGGACGCTGAATTGATCGGCAACCCCATCATCGTGATCTTCGGTAAGGCGCTCGCAGATGGAAAAGTCGAACTCCGAATCCGAAACGGCAACATCAAGCGTGAGGTGGCATTGGATTCGATTCTCTCTGAGGTTACTTCGATCGTCGCCAGCAAGTAAGCATCGATGGATCTCTCCTTCGAAGTCGTCCTCTTCCTGCTCTTCGCTTCAGGGTTCGCAGGCTTCGTCGATGCGATCTCTGGCGGCGGTGGCTTGATCCAATTGCCATCGCTGATGGTGGGACTCGGGAATTCGACCGCTCCTGCAACGGTCCTCGGGACCAACAAGCTGCCTTCTTTCATCGGCACTTCGAGTGCGGTGGTCAATTACCTTCGCAAGATCAAGATTGATCTTCGATTCACGATCGCGATGGCTATCCCTGCCTTCATCGGTTCCTTCATCGGCGCTCGTTTCGCAAGCCTGATCCCAAAGGAGCTCTTCAGACCGATCATCGTCGTTATGTTGATCCTGGTAGCGATCTATACCTTCACAAAGAAGGATCTTGGACTTACCAAGGCACATCGTCATAGCGACCGGAAGCGCTACCTCATCGGCAGTGGATCTGGACTTCTCATCGGGTTCTATGACGGAATCTTCGGTCCAGGTACGGGCTCATTCATCGCGTTGATCTTGGTGGCGGTGATCGGTTTCGCTTTCTTGGAGGCGACTGCGATCACGAAGGTGGTCAATTGGGGAACCAATCTCGCTGCGCTGATCTCATTCCAACTTTCGTCGAACGTAATCTGGGCGATCGGTTTGACCATGGGAGTCGCGAATCTCATCGGCGCACTCATCGGCGTACGCGTTGCGGTCAAAGGCGGCTCTGCATTCATCCGGAAGGCCTTCATCGCGGTGACGGTCTTGCTGATCGTGCGCCTTGGCATCGATATCTTCTCGCAGTAGACTCGGCGACATTCGCTAGATTTCTAGCGACGGGAAAGACAAGTGAATATCGGAATGAAGACGGAGCATCATGAGTATCGCCGCAGAGTTGTTGGATCAGTTGAATCCTCTGGTCGAGAAGGCTGATGCCCTGATCGAAGATCTCACAGTCACCCTGGCCGGAAAGCGCAGGATGGTGACAGTCCTAGTCGACCATGAGAACCGGTCACTCACCCTCGATGAAGTCACATCACTTTCAAGGCTTATCTCAGAACGTTTGGATTCACTCTCGCTCTTAGGCGATGCCCCCTTTACTCTCGAAGTCTCATCTCCTGGCGTCGATCGACCCCTGACTAAGGATCGCCACTGGCGAAAGAACATCGGACGTTTGGTCTCTATCACCATGAAGAGTGGCACGACGACCAAAGGGAGAATCGAAGGTTTCGATGGTGTAGCCATTGTCGATGGGCAAAGGATCGACCCTGCCGACATCAAACGTGCGACGATCGAGATCGAGTTCAACCGGAAGGGGGAGTAGCGATGCATGTCGATATGAGACTTCTCGAGGCTCTCACAACAGAACGTGGGATCTCGCTTGAGCAGTTGATCTCTGCAATCGAGATCGGCGTGAAGACTGCCTACACAAATCTTCCCGATGCGAAACCACACGCCTTCGCACGATTGGATCGAAGTAGCGGCGAAATTTCGATCATCATTCCCACCTTCGGTCCTGATGGTGAACATCTCGGTGAAGAGATCGATTCGCCAGATGGTTTCAGTCGCATCGCGACATCGACTGCGCGACAAGTCATCAAGATGAAATTGCGCGAGAAAAAGGACATGGAAGTCATCGGTGAGTTCAATGGCACCGTTGGTGACATCGTCTCTGGCGTCATCCAGCAAGGTCGGGATTCACGCATGGTCTATGTCGATCTCGGCAAGATCGAAGGAAAGATACCTCCTCATGAACAAGTGCCAGGAGAGGTCTATCGTCACGGAGAACGAATCAAGGCTTTTGTCGTCGAAGTGAAACAAGGACTCAAAGGACCAGAGATCACACTCTCGCGCACGCACCCTGCTCTCGTGAAGCAACTCTTCGCATTGGAAGTCCCGGAGATTCGCGATCGAGTCGTCGAAATCATGGCGATCGCAAGGGAAGCGGGGCATCGAAGCAAGATCGCGGTGCGAAGTCATCGCGCTGGAGTGAGTCCGAAAGGATCCTTGATCGGACCGATGGGTTCTCGGGCGCGGAATGTCATGAACGAATTGCATGGCGAGAAGATCGATATCGTCGACTGGTCTGAGGATCCAGCAGCCTTCGTCGCGAGCGCGCTCGCACCTGCTCGAGTCTCCTCAGTCGAGATCGTCGACAGCGAAACTCGCTCAGCTAAAGTCGTTGTCCCGGACTTTCAACTCTCGCTGGCAATAGGCAAAGATGGCCAAAATGCCCGTTTGGCTGCTCGATTGACGGGGTGGCGAATCGATATTCACTCCGATAGTGGCACCAAACCTGGCGGTGGCGCAGATGAAGGCGCGGTAGGCTAGGGCTCGATTAAGGGCTCTTACGTACACCACGTAAGAACGTGCAAGAAGAAGAGAAACCAGGACAGATCAATAATGGGCACAGCACTCTAATGAGCACCACTCGATCATGAGGTCTGCCCAGATTTAGGCTGCGTTTGTCTCTTCCGAGATGCGCGGAGTCGGAGGAGAACAGAGGGAATAGTGGCGAAAGTCCGCGTATATGAGTTAGCAAAAGAACTCGGCATGGAGAGCAAGGATGTCCTTGCAAAACTCCA
>JBMUDS010000030.1:0-11072 GCA_049459795.1 Candidatus Nanopelagicaceae bacterium
GATGGCGCTGCAGCGCTCGCGATCCTCTCTGGACGAATCGATGCAGCCCTTATCGGAGCAGACCGGATCGCAAAGAACGGCGACTCAGCGAACAAGATCGGCTCACTTGCTGTCGCGCTTGCATGTCATGAGGCAGGGATCCCATTCTTGGTCGTCGCCCCTGAATCAACCGTCGATCGCTCGAAGCCTGATGGAAGTAGCATCCATATCGAAATCCGAAGCGATGAGGAATTGACTCATTTCAAAGGGATCCAAGTCGCTCCGCTTGATGCGATGACCTATAACCCAGCCTTCGATGTGACACCTGCGAAGTACATCAGCGCTGTGATCACCGAAGTGAAGGCCTATGAGATCGCGAAAGGCGAGACGCTGTGAGCAACTCACAATCCGACTTAAGACCTCTTGAAGAACTCGTTTCACGCTCACAAAGGATCGGTGCAGACCAGAGCCTTGTTGTCTATGGCGGCGGAAACACATCAAGCAAAGGCGAGATTGCAGATCATCTCGGCAGGCGTCGCAAAGTGCTCTGGGTCAAGGGATCCGGCGCCGATATGCAATACGCGATCGATCGAGATTACCCAGCGCTTTATTTAGAGGAATTGCTTGCTCTCGAAGAATTCCAAGAGATGAGTGATGACATCATGGTCGATTACGTCACCAGGGCCCTGGTCGATCCCACCTCGCGCCGCCCGTCGATCGAGACCTTGCTTCACGCATTCCTCCCAGCAAAACACATCGATCATGTCCATGCTGACTCCATCTGCGCACTCACAAACCACATCAAGGGCCAAGACGCGACGCGTGAAGCGCTGGGCGATGGCTTCGCGTATGTCGATTGGATCAGACCTGGATTCGAACTCTCGAAATTGGTCGGAACGCTTAAGGATCATGAGGGAGTCGTTCTTGCCCACCATGGTCTCGTGGTTTGGGATGAGAATTCAGATCGTTGTTTCCAAAAGACCATCGATGCAGTCAATGCCGCCGAGCGTTACCTCAACACATTACAAAAACGCCCTGAAGCAAAGTTCGTCCATCGCGACCTCAGTAATTCAGACCTCCGAGACCTTCTCTTAAAGCTCCGCGGCAAGATCGGAAAGCGACAGCTCCTACGCGTCGATAAGCGGTTACAAGATCTCACCAAGCGCGATGATCTGAAGCAAGTCGTTGAGGCAGGTGTCTCAAGCGCCGATCACATGCTCCGTATCCGACCACGCTCCGTTGCGATTGATCCTTCGAATATCGAAGAAAGTATCGATTCATATTGCAATGAATACCAGGCCTATTTCGAGCGCAATCGATCACTTCTCCCTGCAGGATATTCATCTCACGGCAATGATCCGAAGGTGATGCTCTATCCGGGTCTTGGTGCGATCACTGCAGCGACGAGTATGAAAGACAATGAGATGCTTGCAGATATCTCACTTCACACTCATGCCGTGGCAGCACGGGTAAGAGATTGCTTTGGTGAGGGAAGGTCGATCCCCGAGTCAGAGATCTTCGGATTCGATTACTGGCCGATGGAACTCTTCAAACTCAAGAACAAGCCAGCGCCAAAAAAGTTCGAAGGCGGCATCTACATCGTCACTGGTGCTGGAAGCGGGATCGGTCGGGGGATCGCGCTACATCTCGCGAAGAATGGTGCGAATCTTGTCCTGGCAGATATCTCGAAGCCGGGACTTGAAGAAGTCGAAGCGGCGATCGCCGAAGTGAAAGGCGAGAAGCCACTTCTGATCGTTGCCGATCAATCAAAGGAGGACGGCGTCCGCGAGACGGTCGAGTCGACGATCTCGCACTTCGGTGGCATAGATGGCGCTGTTATCAATGCGGGCATCGGAGTCTCTGGAAACCTTGAAGAGTTATCACTTGATAAGTGGGAGCAAGGAATCGCAGTCAATCTCACCAGCGCATTCCTGATGACCAAGTACACGATGGGTGCACTCCGTACGCAAGGTATGGGCGGGTCCTTGGTCTTTGTAGCTAGCAAGAATGCATTCGCTCCCGGTGCTGGATTCGGAGGCTACTCCGTGACAAAGGCGGGGATGCTGCAATTGATGCGCATCGCTGCACTCGAGGGTGGATCAGCAGGTATCCGTGCCAATGCGATCAATCCCGATGCAGTCTTCGATAACTCACTTCTTTGGGCGGGTGGAATCAGAGAGCAGAGAGCGGCCGCACATGGCGTAAAACCCGAAGAGCTCGAAGATTTCTACGCATCACGGAATATGTTGAAAGTGCGAGTCCGGACTGAAGATGTCGCCGCCACCGCTGCGTTTTTACTGAGCGATGAATCGTCACGGACGACCGGAAGCGTCGTCGCAGTCGATGGTGGAGTGGCTGCAGCTTTCCCGCGCTAACCGAAGAGTCAAACGAAGCGAGTTGCCAACATATAGATCGCAACGATCGTGATCAAGATAGCGAAACCGCGTTGAAGTTGTCGCGCATTGAACTTTTGAGCGAATCGTGCGGTGACGAATGATGCAAGGACTGCTGAACCAGCAAAAGTAAGAACTGGTCCCCACGGCATCTCTTCCCAATATTCATTGCGAAGTAAGAATGTGATGATCGAGTTGAGTGTGATCGCGACCAGTGATGTTCCGGCAGCGATCTTCGCAGGGACATTCAAGAAGAGGACCAAAGCGGGAACGATCAAGAATCCGCCACCGATACCAAGGAGTCCTGTAGCAAGCCCTACTCCAGTCGCGCTCAAGATCACCAGCGGCCACTTTGGCTTGGTTGCCTCCCGTTCGCTCACACCCTTTCGCCACATCCCGAAGGCTGCGCCGAACATAAGGAGTGCGAAGAGGACCAAGATGAAAGTGTCCGAGAGGAACTGCAAGAGATAGGTCCCAAGGAAGGTCCCACCGAGACCGAGGAGTGAGAAAGTGATGCCGATCTTGAAATCCAGAGCACGAGTCTTGATGCGTTGGATGAATCCTGCAGCAGCGGCAGATCCCACAATGATCGTCGAAGCAGTGGTTGCGATTTTTGCATCAAGGCCGAGGACTGCGACCAGCGCCGGAACGGCAAGGATCGCACCGCCAGCACCAATGATCCCAAGCGAACTTCCGATCAGCACTCCGAGGAAGACTTCTAGCAGTAGGTCACTCATGTGATCGACGTAGAGTTAAGCCCGAGCCTTCAAGTCAGATGGTGCGACAGGACCTGAATCCATGCCGCCAGCGACGATTTCAATCGCGGTAACGCTGAGCGCTTTTTCGTAAGCTTCATTGATCAGAACCGGTGTGTAACCGGCGCGCTCTAACATGCCCGCTGCAGCAGCTGCGCGATAGGCACCAGCACAGTGAACCCAAATCTTCTTCTCTTTAGGCAGTTCATGAGCACGTGCTTGAAGTTCATGGAATGGGATGTGCTTGGTCCCGGCAATATGCGAAGCATGGCGCTCGCCATTTCGGCGGACATCGAGGACAACGACATTCTCATCCTTCAGAGCCGCAGGAACATCATTGAAAGTCACGCGTTCGACTGAAGCTGTGGCACCCATCTCTTCACCAACGAATGCACCTTCAGGACGATCGATGCCGATTCGCACTAGCTCACGTTGCGCAGTAGCGATATCTTCGCTTCGATCCGAGAGCAAGACCAACTTGTTCTCATAAGGGAAGATCCAACCGAAGTAGGTCGCAAACGAGCCATCCACGCCGAAATTGAGCACGCCTGGAATATGACCAGCGGCCCACTTGTCGCGATGGCGAAGATCGACGACATAAGTACCCGCAGCAAGTGCCTTGAGCACTTCATCAGTACTCATTCGCTTGAGTTCTGAGAGATCGATCGCTCCCGGTCCAGCATGATTAAGAGGACCCATATGTTTGTAATAGGCAGGGAATGCATCAAGGCCGGCAAGAGTCTCGGAGACGAAACGACCCAAGTCCATCAAGAGCGCTGGATTCGCTCGCTTCTCATCAGCAATCGTCGATGAGTCGCCACTCGTCGATGTCGCGGCACAGAAGGAACCGAATCCATGTGTCGGATGGATCGAGACCGAATCGTCGAGCATCAAAGTGATGCGGTGTGTACTCTCATGTTGATGCTTTGCAAGGATTGGCGCATTGTCTGGACCCAAGAGATCTGGACGTCCAGTCGATCCATGAAGCATCGATCCGCCAGTGAAGATCCCCTTCGATGCACCGGCACCATCTTTCAAGATGTATGAGAGGTGAGTGAAGGTATGTCCTGGTGTCTTCAGCGCCTTGATTCCGAATGAACCGACTTGGAACTCCTCGAGATCCTTTGCAGGAGTGCGCTCGAACTTCACCGGATCCTCAGCGCTTGTTATGTACTTCGCGCCGAACTCGCGAGCAAGGACCAATCCACCGCTGACGTAGTCGTTATGCATATGTGTCTCAACGACAGTATCGAGAGTCACGCCCTCTCGCTCCAGGATCGCAGTGACGCGATCAATATCGCGCTGTGGGTCTACGACGAGCGCTGACTTCCCATCATGGGCGATGTAGGAGCGGTCACCAAGGGTCGGGGTATCGAGATTGATCACTGTGATTGACATGCGGCCAAGGCTAACATACCCCCAGGGGTATGCCAAGAGAGTTTGACTAACCCAGCCTGGTTTTGAGACCTGCCAACTCATCCCGAAGCTCAGATGGAAGTTTCGGTCCGATCTTCTCGAACCACTCCTCGATCAAGGGAAGTTCCGCCTGCCACTCCTCATTTCGAACTGCCAAGACCTCTTCAAGATCAGCAGCAGGTATATCGAGACCGACAAGATCGAGATCGTCCGCATTCGGAGCGACTCCGATCGGGCTCGCTACGCCATCGACCTTTCCTTCGATCCGATCAATCACCCACTTGAGGACTCGTGAGTTCTCACCGAATCCAGGCCAGAGGAATCGACCGTCATCACCGCGGCGGAACCAGTTCACATAGAAGATCTTTGGCAACTTCGATTCATCGTTCTTCTTCGCAAGCCCAAGCCAATGATTGAAGTAGTCACCGACGTGATAACCGATGAAGGGAAGCATCGCAAAGGGGTCCCGACGAACGACACCGACTGCACCCGTCGCTGCAGCAGTCGTCTCAGAGGAGAGTGTTGCGCCAAGGAATACACCGTGGTTCCATGACCGTGATTGAACGACGAGCGGAACGGTGGTCTTTCGGCGACCGCCAAAGATGATGGCAGAGATCGGAACTCCTGCCGGATCCTCCCACTCTGGAGCGATGATCGGACACTGACCTGCAGGAGTACAGAATCTCGAATTTGCGTGTGACGATGGTTCAGCGCTCGCTGGTGTCCAATCGCGACGTTTCCAATCGGTCAAGTGCGCCGGCGCTTGATCTGTCGCACCTTCCCACCAGACATCGCCATCATCAGTCAAAGCGACGTTTGTGAAGATGGAATTGCCACGATCAATGGTTTGCATCGCATTGGAATTCGTTGGCCACCCGGTGCCAGGCGCTACGCCAAAGAAGCCAAATTCAGGGTTTGTCGCATAGAGCCGACCGTCTGCACCAAAGCGCATCCAGGCGATGTCATCACCTAGCGTCTCGACTTTCCATCCTGGAATCGTGGGTTCCAACATCGCAAGGTTGGTCTTGCCACATGCGGATGGGAATGCTGCGGCGATGTAGTGCGTCTTCTTCTCAGGTGAGGTCAGTTTCAAGATGAGCATGTGCTCTGCAAGCCAACCCTCATCACGTCCCATCACAGATGCGATACGGAGGGAGTAACACTTCTTTCCCAAGAGAGCGTTGCCACCATAACCGGATCCATAGGACCAGATCTCCCGAGTCTCGGGAAAGTGCGAGATGTACTTGGTTTTATTGCATGGCCAGGCAACATCATTCGCACCTGCTTCGAGCGGAGCTCCAACGGAGTGCAGTGCATGGACGAATGGGCGATCCTCTCCCATCGACTCAAGGACATCGCTTCCAATCCGCGTCATGATCCGCATCGATGCGACGACATAGGCGCTATCAGTGATCTCCACGCCGAACATCGGGTCCTTCGCCTTCAAAGAACCCATGCAGAATGGGATGACATACATAGTGCGACCGCGCATCGATCCGTCGTAGAGCGTACGCATCGTCGCTTTCATCTCATCTGGTGCCATCCAATTATTGGTTGGCCCAGCATCATCCTCATCGAGAGAACAGATATAAGTGCGGTCCTCTACACGCGCCACATCATCTGGATCAGATGCACACCAGAACGAATTCGGCTTCTTCTCGAGTCGAACGAAGGTTCCAGCTGCGACGAGCGAATCTGTGATCGCGTTCCATTCGGCATTACTGCCATCGACGATATGGATTTCGTCCGGTTTCGTGAGCGCTGCGACTTCCGCTATCCACTTCGCAAGCGCACGATGCTTGACTTGCCTGACTGCGGCATCGATCGACTGGCCTTGGATCGTCATTGATCCTCCTCGCTAAAGTCGCACTATATGAGCGACTTTCGCGTAACTGAAACTTTCCTACCTGTCTCATCTGTCACACTATGTGCTGAACCATTGACGAAGTGAGGGTCTCTGAAGATGAATATTCGCCGAGCGAACAGAGAAGATGCGGATGTCGTACTCCAATTGATCAAGGAGCTTGCGGATTACGAACAGGCGCCTGATCAAGTAGAAGCGACCGAGGCTGATCTCATCTCCACTCTCTTTACCGATGATCCCCGCGTCTTCTGTGATCTCGTCGAAGTCGAATCGGATGGCGAAGTACGGATAGCGGGTATGGCCCTCTGGTTCCTCAATTACTCAACATGGCAGGGAAAGCACGGCATTTACTTAGAGGACCTCTTCGTCCGCCCTCAGTATCGGGGTCAGGGTTACGGCAAAGCGCTCTTGAAGCACCTTGCCGGAATCTGCATGGCGAAGGGTTATGGCCGATTGCAATGGTGGGTGCTGGATTGGAATACCCCTGCGATCGACTTCTACAAGAGCATCGGGGCAGAGCCCATGGATGAGTGGACCGTCTTTCGGGTAAGTGGAAGCGCGCTCAAGGAGCTTTCCGGGATATAGACATACCCCTAGGGGTATCTGCTAGGCTCCGCGACTATGGCAACTAAATCTGTCGCAAAGAAGTCAAGCACGTCGAAGAAGACTGGCTACGTACTGACCGACCAGGAACAGCTCGATGAGATCGTCAAGCGAATCAATCGAGCACACGGTCAACTTGGTGCCGTGGCGCGAATGCTCGAAGAAGGTCGGACTTGTAACGAGATCGTCACCCAAATGGCTGCAGTGACCAAGGCGGTCAATACCGCCGCCTTCTCACTGATCTCTGCGAATCTGAAGCAGTGTGTCGAAGAGGATCGTCCTGATTCAGAAGCGATCTCGGCGAACCTACAGAAGCTTTTCAACACTTTGGTCTAGTTGATAGATAGATATGCAGAAAATGAGGAATCAATAGATGAAGAAAATGAAAGTCTTTGCCGCACTCGCAGCTATTGGACTTCTTCTTACCGGCTGCTCGAGCGCATCGGCAACACCGAAACTCAGCATCGAAGAATTCGCGGCGAAAGCTGCAGAGCCAAACATCGTCGTTCTTGATGTCCGGACTCCGGGCGAATTCGCGCAGGGGCACCTTGCGAATGCGATCAACGTCGATTTCCAGAGCGGCTACTTCGAGCAAGAGATCGCCAAACTGGATAAGAACGCGACCTATGCCGTCTATTGCCGAAGTGGAAATCGATCCGGCGAAGCAGTCAAAGTCATGGAGGATCTCGGTTTCACCGACATGTATGACATGAATGGCGGAGTCATCGATTGGGCTGCTGCCGGCAAGCCTCTTTATACCAACTAATCATCCAGATAAAACCAATCACAAAATAGAACAAGTCACAAAATAGAACTAGTAACCAGAAGAGAAAGAAAGAGAGAGAAGTATGTGCAGTCGAGTCACATGTGGAACATGCAAGAAGTACACCTGGTCAGGTTGTGGCCAGCATGTAGAAGAGGCGCTCTACGGCCTCTCTGATAGTCAGATCTGCAAGTGCGATGCCGCTGCAGCTTCCACCGGCGGAGGCTTCTTCTCGAAGCTTTTCGGCGGAAAGTAGTTCAGTTCAGCTTGCCGTAACTGACCGATAACAAGGTCGCAATCGTCAACCAGCCCTGGTAGGGAATCAACAAGATTCCGACCAGGGCATTGGTTTGCAACGTCAAGATCAGTAAAGGCAGCGTGAAGAGCGTGGCTAGACCAAGGGAGATGCTTGCAAGTGTGAAGTCATGCGGTTGATAGAAGAAATACGACCATGAAAGCGCCGCAACGACACTCGACGCAAGGAAGACCAAGAAGATGATGCCTCGAGAAGTCGAAGCATCCCGAAGCACGACAACACTACTTATACCTAACATGATGAAGTTATAGGGCCAGATCAAACCGAAGACGAGATCGGGTGGTTGCCAACTCGGCTTATTCAGACTTTGGTACCAACCACTGTTATCGATGAAGAGACCCGACCCGATCGCATAGAGCAAGATCAATCCGATAGCGATTCCGATGCTAATTATTCTCACATCGGCCATAGGTAGAGCATATTGGTCTAAGTTCTGCTTACCTTGAGGTCTAGAGGAGTAGTCACCCAAGACCTCTGCCTACTACGTGCCTTACAACGGCGTGATGAGCATAGAATCGAACATGGCCTCCACCCCGACAGTCTTCGACTCCCCGAGGCCTTCGGAATATCGCGAGATACCTGATGCGATCACGCGCCGTGAAGCGAAGAGACTTCAACTACCACCTGGGCCGAATCCTGCGCTCGCAGACCTCCTCACCCTCACTTTCATGCTCGATACGCCGCGCTTCTTGCAACGGATGCAAGAACGACATGGCGATGTCACATCCTTCTTCCTATCCCGCAAACTCTTCTTCGGGATCTTCTCTGCTCAAGGCACTTACGAAGTAACGGTTTCGAAGCAGCATCACTTCGTCAAAGGAGTCGGTTTCGCGCGAATGCGAAAAGTTCTCGGCGAAGGACTACTCACCAATGAAGAGCCGATCCATATGCAACATCGAAGGATGATGCAACCGCCTTTTCACCACGGAAATCTCGATTCCTACGTCGCGCTGATGCACGGGATCATCGATGAACACACTGCGAAGTGGAAGGACTCGATCAATCTCGCGGACGAGATGATGGCTCTCACACTCGAGATCGTCGCTCAGTGTCTCTTTGGAATGGAATCGAGCAAATACACCAAGCCGATCGCTCACTCCATGGAGATCGCTATCGATCGCATCGAGCGGACCATGCTTCCGGGCCTCGAGCGATTCGATCGGACCAAGATCCCTTACTTTGCGAAGTTCCGAAAGTCTTCTGATGACCTGGTCGCCATCGCAGACGAGATCATCGAAAAGAGGATCTCGTCAAAGGTGGATCGTCGTGATGACTTGCTTGGAATCATGCTCGCAATGCAGGGATCGATCTCGCTTCCTCATATTCGCGATGAAGTCCTCACCTTGATCCTTTCGGGACATGAGACCACAGCGAATGTCTTGACCTGGGCCTTCTCTTACTTGAGCAAGAACCCAGAGTGGCAGGCTCGGCTCGAAGCTGAAGCGAAAGAGTGGGATCTATCCAAGCCTCCTAGCTATCAAGAACTCGAGGAGAAGACACCCATCGCCTCAGCGATCTTGTGGGAGGCCTTACGTCTTGCACCGCCGGTATGGGTCGCACCCCGTATCGCAGTCGACGATGTTGAGATCGATGGAAGGACTGTGCCAAAAGGGGCACATGTCTTGGTGAGCCAATTCGTCACCCAACGTGACTCCCGGTACTTCGAAGAACCTGAGAGATTCAATCCCGAGAGATGGCTTGATCCCGAGTTCGAAAAAGCGCTACCAAAGGGCGCTTACTTTCCCTTTGGTGCAGGCTCTAGGAAGTGTCTAGGCGAATACTTTGCGCTCGCAGAATCTCGTTTGATCTTGCTCTTCGCAGCCTCAAGATTTCGGATGAAGAACGAGTTTCCTAAGGCTCAACCCCGCGCCACTTATCGCCCAAAAGGCGGCGTACCCACCCAACTGTCAGCGATTAAGTAGAGAGACTTAGATCCCTTTACCTTCCAAGTACTCGCGATACACACCTGGAACTTCTAAAGGATCAATCCCGACCATTCGACTTCGCAAAGTCAACTCTGATGCCTGCTCAAGATTCAATGCACGCGAATAGGCGAGCTCTGGATTATCAGCAACAACGACACAACCATGGTTCTCTAGAACCAGCACATTGCACGAAGCAACTTCCTTCGCGACTGCATCCGCGATCTCTTGCGTCCCGGGCCTCATCCACGGAATCCGCACTACTTTCCTTAAGTAATAGACATGATCGACAGTGACAAACTTCGTATCGATATCCAAAGCCGCAAGCAAGACGCTGGCCTGTGGATGAAGGTGGATACATGTCGATACATCACTACGACTCTGGTACGTCGCTAGGTGAACTCGATACTCAGAGGATGGCTGCATCCCCTCCGAGGAATGCGTCCCATCAAGACCAACGACAGCAAAACTCTCTTCCGTCAATCGATCTAATTGGGTTCCGGTTCCTGTGACGAGAAAACTCTTCTTATCTGGGAGCAACATCGAAAGGTTTCCGCCGGATCCAACTACCAGTCCACGATCGACGAATCGCTTACCGAGGTCGCTAAGGACCTGCCAGGCATCACCGATTCGTTCAAGTTCTTGCTTCGAGACCACTGGAACCACCTCTCTTCCCGAAGCCTATAACTCGAGCATCTGCGAACCCTTCGCACCGCATCTCAACCCTGCCTGTTATAAGGTCCGCACAGATAAGAGGGAGACTCCACAACATGTCATTCACCATATATTCCACCGAGTGGTGCGGCTACTGCAAGCGCCTCAAGAAGCAACTCAACGAGATCGGCATTACCTTCGAAGAGATCAATATCGAAGAAGTCCCAGGAACTGCCGAGATCGTCGAGAAAGTGAATGGCGGAAATCGAACCGTTCCAACTCTCGTCTTCTCGGACGGCGAAGCAATGACGAACCCTTCAGCGAAGCAGGTCCAGGAGAAGCTTCAAGCGCTCGGCGCTATTTAGTTGAGCTTGTATCGCTCTTGCGTGTCGCCCATGCAAAGATCG
>JBMUDS010000031.1:0-10803 GCA_049459795.1 Candidatus Nanopelagicaceae bacterium
ATTACGTCGATCGCGTCGCGATGCCACCGATGATCATCAAAGACTTCAATATGTCGACAGTGAGCGAAGCGAACTAGTTCTCGAAAAGCGGTCGTTTAACGAAGGTGACCGCGCTCATTAGCGCTTCGTAACGCGATGAGTCCATCGGAGGGCCAGATCGAGACCGTCGTGATCGAACATGGCGCGATATCGACGTTGAAGATCGACTCAGCGGGTGTCGACATCGCGACTGCTATCGATGTCTTGATGATCCCGTTATGTGTGACGATTGCGATCCGCTTTCCCGGATATTCCGCGACAGCGGACTCCATCCCGAGACGCGCCCTCGCCATGCAATCCTCATAGGACTCGCCACCCGGAGGTGGCACCGAAGCGCTGGAAAGCCATGATGCATATTCCTTCGGATACTTCTCTGCCACTTCGAAGATGGTGAGTCCATCCCATAGACCGAAACTTCCTTCGATCCAGGTTTCGTCGATAATCGGATCCAGTCCAGTCAACTTCGTGATGTGCTCTGCAGTTTGCCGGGTGCGTTTCATCGGCGATGAGATGAGGAGATCAGGTTGGAGTTTCTCGATCTCTTTCGCCACAAGCGCTGCCTGTCGATGGCCTTCCTCATTCAGTTCAGGATCACTACCACCGCTTCCAGAGAACTTCTTGAATGGGGTCAGCGGAGTCTCGCCATGGCGAATGAGATAGAGGGTGGTTGGAACTTCACTGCTGAGTAGTCGTTCCATCAAATAATTCCTGCGAATCGGTTCAAAAGCGGTCGCCACTTCTCCATCAAGCGCTTCATTGACTAAGCGATCGGCATGGGTGTTCTCTTCGCGTGCGATCCATTGATACGTGACTAATTGAGGCGGATGTGCACTCCTTGCATCTGTAGCGAGCTTTCGCATCTCCGGATGCTTGATCTGCCATCTCCCTGACATCTGCTCGACGACGAGTTTGCTATCCATTTGAACTCGCACGGTGGCTTCAGGATCCAATTCATGGACCGCTCGAAGGCCTGCGATAAGACCGGAATATTCGGCGTAGTTGTTGGTCGCAGTTCCGATTGCTTCCTTCAGTTCACGAAGAACAGTTCCGTTCTCCATGATGACCGCGCCGTATGCGGCTGCTCCGGGGTTTCCCCTTGATCCGCCATCAGCGAGGATGATGAGATTTCGTGGCATCTAATTCTCTTCCACTTACACCCGAACCAGGATTCGACGGCACTCTTCACATCGAACCACTTCATCGTCGGGAAGCGATTTGATCCGACCCAGTTCCACGGTATTGATCGTCAGGTGGCAGCCGTCGCACTTGCCGTCTTTGAGTCGGGCCGCTCCGATACCGCCATTAGATTCTTTGACCTTGTTGTAGAGGTCGATCAGTTCCTTTGCAATCGTGGTTGCGATGGCCTCTCGTTCAGAACTTACTTGGTCCCTCTCACTAGTGATCTTTGCGAGCGCGACATCTCTCTCACTCGTCAATCGCTCCACTTCTCCTTTGAATCGATCTCGCTCTGATTCGTGATGCTTTCGCCTAGAAAGCGCATCATCGATTCGAACCATGATCTCGAGTTCGACTTCCTCCAACTCCTCTTTGCGCTTGCGAAGTGACTCTAACTCGCTCAAGAGATTCTGCAGGTCCTTCGCCGAAGCATGTCCAGAATCGATCAATTGTTGGTCTTTGGCTAAACGCATATCGACCTGTTCGACATCACTGGCCGACCGATTGAGTTCGATTTCGATATCCGAGCGCTCAGTCTCGCTTGCTATAGCGAGTGCCACATGGCTCTCATACCCTTCCGTGGCATGTGCCAATTCCTTGAGGACGGGAAGTGTCTTGGCCTGGTGGTCGAGGCGAGCGAGATGAAGGTCGTGATCTTGGAGATCCATTAGACGCTGCTGTTCGTCGGAGGGCGATCTCATAGGGGAATCTTATGTCGCACCCCATTGAGCCTCATATTTAGCGGGATTTCCATCTGAAATGCTCAATGCCAATCGTTGTCATTACGCGCGCCCACGTGAATGCTTCTCCTATCACCAAAGGGGTCCCTCATGAGGAAGTACACCAAGGTCGCGGTCATAGCAATCTCATTGATGCTCGCATTTCCGCAAACTTTCGCTTCGACTCTCCCCGATGAACAATTCCAAATTCCCAATCCGCAAGAAGAACAGATGCGCGGGTATTACATCAACGAGATGGCGGAGTCGACTCAGAACACGTCGACGTATGTCAGTACCTGGGTCGGTGATCGGATCGGATGGGTTTCGAATGACGAGGCGCCTACCGATGTCGTCATCTGCTCTTCATCGAGCGCTCCCGATTGCGAACTTCGCATCATCCAACAATTCCTTGCCGTGCTTCCCTACTGTGATTCGAGTGCGACACTCACCTGCATCGAAGAACTCTATGCAGAGCGCAACGGTGAGAAGCTCGCGATCGAGAGATTAGGGACATTCCCCGAAAGAGGCGTCACCGATTTCGCAGCCGATCAATCGATCAATCTCCCGCAAGGTACACAACCATTACTGGTTCGAATCAAGGATGCTCCGCATAGCCAGGGTGATCTCTATATCTATCGCGGTGAGTTGACTGGATTCAGATCACATAGAAATGGAGTAGCCCAGCCATTCAACTACCGGGGTTTCCAAGCCGCCGTCTTCGCAGTGAAATTGCAGGAGGATAACTGGGGAACTTATCGTAGAGGCGCCTGCGGCTATCTCCCACAACCACTCAAGCCAGGAGAGTCTTATCGCTATTCATCACTCGAGAAGGTCGATAACACCGGTTGCTTCTACGATGAAGTCTCTCGTTTCGGTCCTACGGGCGATAAACGCGGTTGTGTCAGCAATTCCACGACTCAATGTGCTGCTCCCTATCCGCTTCCGCTCGATATGAAGTTCGGCATGAAAGTGAGATTCCAACGTCCGATGACTGGATGGTTGCACGGGCGAATCGAAGATCCCACAGTGCAATATCAATCGACGTCGAGCGGTGGATCTGTCGTGACTATGATGGCGAAGCCGACGAAAGTCCCGGTCTTCCAGGTATGGAAGCGCTATTCGGAGCTCAATCAGTCGCTCAAGGACCTACTCGCCCGCCGCTCTTACGCTCGTATCTCCAGTTGGTTCGCCGGTGCCGGTGGGGCAAGTAATGAGGATCTCGCGACCGATACGAAGAAATCCATCACGCGCCATGGTGGTGAGACTTTCGATGCGGTGGAGATGGAGAACTTCCTGGCATGGCTTCCGTTGGCAGAAGATAAGGCTGCCGCATTTCCGACGATCTGGGCCTTTAGAAGCATGAATAGCATGGCGCAACGAGACTCACAACAGTCAAGGTGCCTTCAAGATACTTCGACTCTCAACGGATTGGTCACCACCAATTCCACGCTCTATCTCGACGGGCCACCGGATCTCAATCCCGACAGCCAAACGCTCGATTACAAGGTGGCAGCTCCACACCTCACTCCTACTGGAGAGGTCTTCCAAGGTACCTACAACTTAGTTCTCAAGAGCAGCGTCGCTCGTTGCCTCTACAACTTCACCAACGCACCAATATCAGCGACGGTCTCAGTCCAGAACGCATCAGGGATCAGCACCTTGGCGACTACTGTCGTTTCGGAGAAGGATGGTTGGCTAAGGCTCAACGCATCAGGCTTCACCTTCTCCACCCCCATCATCAGAATCAAACTCACGCAGGAGTCTGCGCCTTCGGAGGCGACTACCACTCCTCAAACTTCAGAGACTCAGAAGAGTGTCTCGAAGAAAAAAGCGATTCTTTGTATCAAGGGGAATAAGCAGAAGAAAGTACAAGGAAGTAAATGCCCTAAGGGCTTCAAGAAAGCCTAAGGAATCAATTTCTGCTACTCGTACTCTTATCAAGAATGACTGATAAAAGGATCCCTACAACGAAGGCCCACATCAGATCCACTGCAACTGTCACAATCGCGGTGGAAAGAAGTACGACTCGCCCTTGCCATCTGATTTGAAGCGCTTCACGGATAGAGCGTGGATTGGCGATCCGAAGTGAAGTGCCTAAGAGAACCCCACCAAGCACAGCAAGTGGAATGACAGCGACAAGTTCATCGAAAAGTGTGATGAATGCGAGCAGAAAGAGGGCATGGATCACAGCAGAGGAGCGATGAGTCGCCCCCGCAAAGACATTGACGCTGGTTCGTGCGATCGCACCTGTCGCAGGCATGCCGCCAACCATCGATGCCCCTACCGTCGCGATGCCTTGTCCGATCAATTCTCGATTCGGATCATGCGATTCGATCTCAACTCGTCGCTCGCGATGCACCATCGCATCGGCCATTCGTGCTGCTAGAAGGGACTCGATGCCGCCGAGTAGCGCCACCACAACGGCTGCATGAATAAGAGTTGTAATGGGAAAGCCCGAGAGTTGTGGCGTGAAGGTGAAGAGGCCGGACATGGAGATCTCTCCGATTCGTGCTATCTCGAGGTGAAGAGTGCCAAAAGTGACTACGACTACCGCAACGATGCTCGCTGGTAGGTGACGTGCTCGCCGAAATCTCTTCCTTCCTTGTGACCAGATGAATTTGATCAAGAGAGTCGCGCAGACGACTGTGATCGTGGTCAGTGAAATTGAGGACCAATCGACATTCCCCAATGTCGCGATAAATATCTCGAGTGCGCTCTCTCCTTCACCCTTCTCAACATCGAAGATGAGTGGAACTTGTTGAATCGCGATGACGAAGGCGATTCCTATGGTGAATCCTTCGAGAACCTCCCACGGCACTTTCTCCATCAACGATCCAGCACGGAAGAGGCCGAGCGCGATCATGATCGCACCGGAAAGGATCCCCACGATGAAGAGTGCCGAAATACCGAGACTTGCTATCAAAGGAATCAAGATCACCGTCATCGCGCCCGTTGGTCCACTCACTTGATAGTTCGAACCTCCAAAGAGCGCCGCAAGAAAACCTGCGACGATGGCGGTCACGAGCCCTGATTGCGCTCCTGCTCCAGAAGTGATGCCGAATCCCAACGCCAATGGCAGAGCAACGACAGCGACGGTGAGACCAGAGAGGATGTTGATCGACTCGAACTTCTTCATTTTGGGGATCAGGAATTCCGTTTCTCTAAACGTGCGAAGAACTCCTTCAAGAGCTTCGCGGACTCTTCCTCTTTGAAACCTGCTACGACTTCGACCTTGTGGAGGGCTCGTGGATCACGAAGGATGTCGATCACTGATCCGACTGCCCCTGCCTTCTCATCCCAAGCACCGAAGACGACTTTCGCTATCCGCGACTGTTGAATCGCTCCAGCGCACATGGCACATGGTTCGAGAGTGACCACCATGGTGCATCCATCAAGACGCCAATTACCCAGTGCACGTGCGGCAGATTTGATCGCGACGATCTCGGCATGACCGACTGGATCGCCCATCAATTCTCTGCGATTACTACCGATTCCGACCATTCGACCTTTTCCGTCGAGGATCACAGCGCCAACGGGGACATCACCGGAGGCTTCCGACGAGAATCGTGCTTGCTCCAGCGCTATTCGCATCGCCTCACTCTGGTCCATGGGGTCATCCTCTCGCATCAGAGTAAAGTGCTCTCCTATGCGCGTACATGTCGCGAACCATCCATTGATCACCCACAAACTCACTGTGCTTCGGGACAAAGAGACTAATTCCCAGGTCTTCCGTCATCTTGTGGAGGAGTTGGTCACACTCCTTGCATATGAAGCAACTCGTGAAGTGAAGATCCATCCGGTCGAGATCGAGACGCCAGTGACGAAGACGAAAGGTGCGATGCTCTCGCTGCCGCGTCCTGTCGTAGTCCCTATTCTCCGCGCTGGCCTTGGAATGCTTGAAGGGATGATGCGCGTGATCCCAAGCGCTGATGTCGGCTTCCTTGGAATGGTTAGAGATGAGAAGACGCTACAAGCATCCACTTATGCGAATCGACTACCTGAAGATCTCAGTGGCCGTCAGTGCTATGTCCTCGATCCGATGCTTGCAACGGGTGGCACCTTAGTCGCAGCATTCAATTACCTCATCGAACGTGGCGCAAAGGACATCACCGCCGTCTGTCTCCTCTCTGCTCCGGAAGGAGTAGCAACGGTTGAGAAGGCATTCAAGGATTCA
The DNA here is from genome assembly GCA_049459795.1 of Candidatus Nanopelagicaceae bacterium. Classification (GTDB taxonomy): domain Bacteria; phylum Actinomycetota; class Actinomycetes; order Nanopelagicales; family Nanopelagicaceae; genus SYAN01. The sequence continues at coordinate 6,109 of JBMUDS010000031.1, forward strand.
GATTTCCCGATCACGATCGTCACCGGTGCTATGGATGAGAAACTCAATGAGCATGGTTACATCGTCCCGGGTCTCGGGGATGCTGGCGATCGCCTCTACGGTGTTGTGTAGAAGTTGCATAGACGTTGCCTAGAAGAGACGTGGTGTAGAGATCAATGAACACTTCCCCCGGTTACGCGATCACGATCCGCATCGAAGGAAAACCTGAATTCCAACCTGTCGCTGAGATCAGCACCATCATCTCCCGTGAAGGGGCGATGGTCACTGCGATCGACGTCGTTGACTCGCAACTCGATCTCGTCGTCATCGACGTAACCTGCGATACCGTCAATCAAGAACATGCCGAGAAAGTGACAGCTGCTTTAAGCGCATCACCTATCCTAAACGTTCGTAAAGTCTCGGATCGCACGTTCTTGCTTCACTTGGGTGGAAAACTTGAGGTCAATTCGAAGGTCCCGCTGAAAAATCGTGACGATCTCTCTCGTGCCTACACCCCTGGCGTCGCTCGAATCTGCCAAGCGATCGCAAAAGATAAGAGCGATGCGAGGCGTCTTACTATCAAGCGCAACACTGTCGCAGTCGTCACTGACGGTTCTGCAGTCTTAGGTCTTGGAAATCTTGGACCAGAGGCGGCCCTACCTGTGATGGAGGGTAAGGCAGCGCTCTTCAAGCGATTCGCAGATGTCGACGCCTGGCCGGTCTGCCTTGATACTCAAGATACCGATGAGATCGTCCGTACCGTTCAATTGATCGCGCCTGTTTATGGGGGCATCAATCTCGAAGATATCTCAGCGCCACGTTGCTTTGAGATCGAAGCGAGACTCCGCGAACTTCTTGATATTCCCGTCTTTCATGATGACCAACATGGAACTGCGGTTGTTGTCTTGGCCGCACTGCGCAACGCACTCAAGTTAGTGAGCAAGGAACTCCCTGATTGCAAGATCGTGCTCAATGGTGCAGGAGCTGCAGGAACCGCGATCGCACGTCTACTCATACTCGCCGGAGCGAAGAACATCATCGGCTTCGATTCTGCAGGCGTCATCGATCACACCCGTGAAGCGACCAATGAGATGCGCAAGTGGTTCATAGAGAATTGCAATCCACATCACTTCAGCGGAACGCTCTCGGAAGCGATGCAAGAGGCAGATATCTTCATCGGGGTGAGCGCCCCGAATGTGCTCACGGAATCGGATGTCGCTTCCATGGCCAAGGGTTCGATCATCTTCGCGCTTGCAAACCCTGATCCCGAGATCGACCCCGTCATCGCGCGTAAACACGCTTCGGTTGTTGCGACGGGAAGAAGCGATCAACCGAATCAGATCAATAACGTCCTAGCTTTCCCAGGGATCTTTAGAGGACTTCTCGATGCTGGAGCACGGCAGATAACGGATGAGATCCTTGTCTCTTGTGCTGATGCGATCGCATCATGCGTCAGCGAATCACAATTGAATGCTTCCTTCATCGTGCCGAGTGTCTTTGATAGCAACGTAGTGAAAGCAGTTGCAGAGGCCGTTCGTACCCACACTAAGGAATAGAGCTCAAGAACTCGCAGGTCGCTCCGGCCCTTTGTGGAACTTGCTATAGGCAAAGATGATGGGTGAACGATCAGAGGAAGTCATAGCGGTGACTTCACCCAAGATGATGGTGTGATCAAGGGTCTTCACAGTCTCAGTCGTATTACATTCGAGTCGAGCGACCACTCCATCGAGAATCGGTGTTCCAGCATCTGAAATGGCACAGTTCAATCCCTCGTACTTATCCACTACTCCTTTGCGTGCGAATCGATCGATGAGGTCTTGCTGATCATCGGCTAAGAAGTGAACCGCCCAGTTCTTAGCATCGATCCAATGTTGGTGGTTACTGGATGCGTGATCGACGGTCCAAAGAAGTAACTTTCCAGCAAGCGAGATGGATGTGAGAGAGTTACATAGAATTCCGATTTTTCGGCCATCTTCAAGACGAGTGGTGATGATGGCGACTCCGGTCGGCCATGACGACATGACTTTGCGAAACGCTTGTGGATCTATTGCAACAGAAGAATTCATGTGAGGGGCCTCAGCCATAAGGGGTGAAGCCTACTTCAGACGTCCGATCTTGAGGGTCTCCAACCACTCACTCGGCTCGCGTTGTCCATCATGCTCATCAAGATAATCCTCTGTCGCATTGACTCCACACATCTCTTTGATCGCTTCGGATCCAGCCGGATGACGACCAGCAAAAGTGGTCACGTCATAAACGAAGCCATTGACGATGGTCCAGCAATCAGTTGCGGTGTTATGCGCTGCGACTTCTTCGACTGTATACCGATCAAGGCTTAATGCCAAAGGTACTTTCGCGGCCGCGTAACGATCCTTCCATACGGCTTCTGCGCCGGAGTGGCCCACAAGTATGGTGACAGCAATTGTCACAACACTCAATAGACCAACAAGTATTCGAAGCACTCGTTCAAGCGATGGGATATCAAGATAAAAGGCCAGGAAGAAGTAAGCGCTGGTGAATACCAATAAAGAAATCGCTAGAGGGACCAAGTTATTCCCCCACTCTGCATGTAGCTCCGGTAATCCCACCGCTGCTGACAATGAGTCTCCCGAGGACTTTGCCACAAGGACTGAAACTGTTGCTACGGCTAGCAGTGACAAGAGCGGACGATGCAACCGTCTCAGCCAATCCATTCTGAATGGCAACAGGAGAAGTCCGAGCGCTAGTAATGGCAACAAGATGACGACGGCATGAACAACTAGTGGATGAGCAGGAAGATCACCAATAGAGGCCCAAAAGCCATGGGGAAGGAAAAAGACTACGAGGACCGAAAATAGTGAGAGGGCGACAATGGCTAGAAACTTCCTCATCCTTCACCTTCTCCGAAGGCAATAGTCTCCAAAATCCGCACCGCGACAATCTACTATTTGATCGTGGAGTTAACGACCTGCCTCTGGCTTGATGGGAAGGCTCGAGAAGCTGCCACTTTCTACACCAGCATCTTTCCTGATAGTCGCCTCAAAGATAACTGGATTGCACCCACCGATACTCCAGGAAATCGCCAGGGCGAGGAAATCGTGGTCGAATTTGAGATGTTCGGCAGACCTTTCATTGCTCTCAATGGTGGTCCACAGTTCAAATTCAACGAAGCAATCTCCTTGCAGATTCCATGCAACAACCAAGAGGAGATTGATACCTACTGGCGACTCTTGACGGAGAATGGTGGTCAAGAAAGTCAATGTGGCTGGCTCAAGGACAGGTTTGGACTTTCCTGGCAAGTCACATCTCCAGAGATGAACAAGTACATCAATGGCCCTGAGGCTGAAGGTGCAAAGCGTGCGACTGAGGCGATGTTGAAGATGCGCAAAATTGATCTCAAGGAATTAGAGCGAGCCTATATTGGAGCAAAACCCTAGTTTCTCTTTGTCTCCCTACTTAACTTCTTTTCCATGAATTCCTCTTTCAACATGGCATACAGCCACATGTCACACCATTCTCCTTTGAGGAACTCTGACTGCCGGAATTCTCCTTCAAGTCTCATACCAAGCTTCTTGGCAAGCATCGCAGAATTAAGGGCTCTTGTATCTATCTCCGCTACAACTCGATGAAAGTCATTAGCGGTGAAGGCGTATTCGAGAATCGCCGAGGAAGCTTCGAAGGCGTATCCCATTCTTTGATAGTCCTGATGTGTTACCCATCCGACTACTCCGCACTTGTCTTCCAAGGATTTGACACCGAGATTTGATTGACCAATGATTTTTCCGCCATCTTTCATTTCCCACACCAAGACGAAGTACTTACCATCCGCATTCAAGTCAAAAGTCGAGAGCTTAAGAGTCTTCTCGATATGTTGGCGAACTGTCTCTTCGTTACCTAATGGCCAAGGAATATATCTAACGATTTCTGAATTGGACTGATACTCAAGCAGGTCGCCTGCGTCCAAAGGTGTCATTGGCCGCAAAATCAAACGCTCCGTTACAAGCTTCACGGAATGATCCTAAATCAAGTGACCGAGATTATTCTCCTACTTGATCTCACGAATCTCTTGTGGCCAACCGCATGCAATTGCAACCTTCGCTCCCCACTTCTTTGCTTCAATTTCGTTCTCAACTTCAATAATCGTCAATCCGCCAAGATAATCTCCACTCAAGGAAATAGGTGCCGTTATTTCTCCATTGGCATTAACTCCAATGGCTTTCTGAATATCCTCGTCAAGACCACCAGCAATAACCAAGACACCAGCTTCCTTCATGTCCTCAACTACAGCACGTGCCATAGGGCCACGTGCCTGAAACCAGTCAAGGCTGTGGTCACCCACCCATTGTTGATGAAAGTAAATGATGAATTTCAAAATTGATGCCTAGCTCCTCAAATAGTTGTGGGCGGTGAGAGTTTCGCCTTATTTCCTTATTTTTGAAAGAGATATGCGCTATTAAGTTTGGAACCAATGCCCAATATAGCCTGAATGGTCAAACATTAGAAGACTTGATGGAAAATTCTTTAATCAGCTTCAAGAAGAATTTGTGACTAGTCACTATTACTTGTTCAGGCTCAATCTATGACGCCTATGAACCATAAGACCACAGTTATTCCCAGCAGGGCGAAGATAATCTTCTCTGTCTGCCTTCCCTGCTTTCGTGATTCCTTCCTCACTTCGTCTCTCCTGATGCTAATGGTCTGTTTGACCGTCCTGGCAATGAATGGCTGGCATTTATT
>JBMUDS010000032.1:0-10546 GCA_049459795.1 Candidatus Nanopelagicaceae bacterium
ACCTGTTGCACCTTGGGCACCAGCTGGTCCTTGATCGCCAGTGTCTCCCTTGTCTCCTTTCTCACCAGTGTCACCTTTAGGTCCTTGTAATCCCGTACTTCCTGCTGGACCTTCTGCACCAGCAGGTCCCGGTACACCTTGCGCGCCAGCGGGACCGGCGGGACCTGCAGGACCTGTCGCACCACTTGCACCTATTGAGCCAGATGGGCCTTGTGGTCCAGCTTCACCGCTTGCACCAGTTGCACCTCGTTCACCGCGCTCACCCTTTTCGCCTTTGTCACCTTTGTCGCCCTTATCGCCCTTAGTTGCAGCACCTGCATTTCCCGTTGAACCCTTCTCTCCAACTTTCCCGTCGGCACCTTGAGGTCCTTTCAAGTTCACTCCGGTGGGCCACTTGCCACTCTTCTTTGGACCAAAGATCGTGAAGGTAGTTACGTCGATGTAGAAATCGCCGTCCACGCCGACAGTCGCTTTCGGTGCACCGCGACCACTCAAGATTGTGTTGATGCCGCTACCTTCGCGACCAGCTGCGGACTTTGTTTTTGGTGGCTTTGCTGACCAAGCCATGGGACTCAATGTTGTTAGTAGAAGTGCTGAAATGATCGCCAAAGTCAGGCTCAGCGATCTGTTGCGGTTCATTGGATTCCTCTTTTCCTATCCTTCTTCTGTCGTTTTTTTCGATTGAAACGGGCGGCATGCATCCAATAGATGCCGCGGAAGAAATAGAGTGACGGATAACCCCCCAATGAGAAGATGAAATGCTTGTGGCTTTCCGCGAGGAGAAAGAGGACAATTTGCCCCGTTCGGGCGACCTTGGGAATCAATCTCCAAGGTGTCTCTCAGCAAATACTTCTTCCCATCCCAGTACGCAGGTATTGAGTGCTCACATCAAGTGCGAGTGTGCTTGATGCTTGAGATGAATCGAGTAAGGAAGTAAATGAAAAAGAAACTGGTAGCGGGAGCTCTTGTCGCTGGCCTTGTCCTTTCAGGAGGATCAGCGCTAACAGCATCTGCTCACGGTGGAAAAGGTCGCGGAGGAAACCTTGACGGTGTCCTCTCTGGCCTCGTTGGAAAAGGAACCCTGACTCAATCTCAGGTGGATGAAATCAAGAAGGCAATCGAAGAAAGACGAGCGACTGCACAGGCTGAGCGAGATGCGAAGGCCACAGAGTTTCAGAACCTCATCGAAACCACGATTGGTTTGGACAGCGCGACTATCACCTCTCGCCTCTCAGCGGGTGAAAGTCTCGGTGCCATCGCTGGAACTAAGCGGCAGGCTCTTATCGATGCACTCATCGCATTTCACACCAAGAGAATCGACCAGGCTGTGACCGATGGAAAAGTAACTGCAGAGCAAGCGACGACGCTCAAGGCGGGTCTTGCTGCGCAGGTGACTTTCTTCGTCGATCGAGTCCCTGGCCATCTGAAAATGGGGAAAGGGAAAGATAAGGACTTTGGTGAAGGTAAGAGGTTCGGGAAGGGAATGAATGGACATCGCGGTGCAAAGGCACCAAGAGGTTCAACTTCCACAACATCGAGTCCTGACGCTTAAGTCATTTCTCCTCCAGGGAAAGTCAAGCCGCCACGAAAGTGGCGGCTTCTCCCTTTTTTAGGCAACTGTTGAGAGAATCCGAACATGCGAGTACACATTGGAAGCGATCATGCTGGCCTCGAGTTCAAGGGCAAGATCATCGAGCACTTGAAATCACAGGGTCATGAAGTGATAGATCATGGACCTTTCGAATATGACGCTCTCGACGACTATCCACAGTTCTGTATTCCCGCCGCTATGGCTGTAGCGAAGGATCCAGGCTCTTTTGGCGTGGTTCTTGGGGGTTCAGGAAATGGTGAGCAGATGGCTGCGAATAAGGTGGAGGGCATCAGAGCTGCCTTGGTCTGGAGCCTTGAGACGGCGAAGCTTGCTCGTGAACATAATGATGCCAATGTCATCTCGATCGGCGGCCGTATGCATCCCGAGAAGTTCTGTCTCGATCTTGTGGATACTTTCCTTTCTACGCCGTTCACTCAAGATGAGAGACATGTCCGTCGCATAGGACAAATCTCCAAGTATGAAGAGAGCGGTTCGCTCTAGATCTTCTTGTAAAGAAAATCAGTCACGCGGTGCTCTTTGTCGATTCCCTGTGACTCGAATTTAGTGAGCGGTCGCCACTCGGGTCGATCACATATGCCACCTTCGAGACTCGTCTGACGTGCAAAGGTCTCCTCTATCTGGCGTGCGTAATCCTCCCAATCCGTTGCTATACGAATGACTCCATTCCGCCTTAGTTTCTTTGCGAGAACGGAGGCGAATGAGTCATTCAAAAGTCTTCTCTTCCGATGCTTTGTCTTCGGCCATGGATCAGGGAAGAAGATGTGGAATGTATCGACGCTATCGTCTTCGATCAGATCAAGTACGAGATGGCAATCCTCATTGATCATCTTGAGATTATCGACTTCTGATTGCAAAGCACGCAATATCAACGAACCGATACCTGGTCGATGGACTTCGATGGCGATAAATCCCTTTTCTGGAAATGCCTTGGCTATCTGGGCACTGGCTTCACCCATGCCGCTACCAATTTCGACGATGACTTCTCTTCCATCGGGAAATACTTGTCGTGGCGTGAAGGGTGACGATGGATTGAGAATAAAAGTGGACCCGTGATGGTCGATTGCACTCTTTTGGGCCTTCGTCATCCGCGCGCCACGTAATTGATAACTTCGCACCGATGGTCGCTCCACGACTCCAACTCTGCCATCTATAGTTGGCGACCTAATAATCACGTAGGCCTATCTATTGGGGGAACCGTGCCAGGAGTCAATATCTCTCGCGCAGAAGCACAGGAGCGTTCGAAGCACTTATCGGTGTCGAGCTATGAGGTCACTATCGATGTGACCCATGGTGGTGAGAATTTCATTGCTCGTAGCGAGATCCGATTCGACTGCTCTCACGATGGATACAAGACCTTCATCGACGCCGTTGGAAAGCGAATCATCTCGGCCACCCTCAACGGTCAAGCCGTCGATTCCTCTTCTTATGATGGTGAGAGCCTGCAGATCGAAGGGCTCGCTGCGAAGAACCACCTGATCGTCGAGATCGAGGGTGTCTACTCCAAGAATGGTGAAGGCCTCCAATACTCGGTCGATCCTGCAGACGGTGAGGCATACCTCTACTCCCAAGGAGAGACCGCCTACATCCGTCGGATGTATCCATGTTTTGACCAACCTGATCTCAAAGCGACATTCACGTTGACCGCGATCGTGCCTTCACATTGGGAAGTGATCTCGAATAGTCCGGTCGCTTCCAAGATGGTCGAAGGCAAGAGCGCAACATGGAAATTCGATCCCACTCCACGAATCTCCACCTACATCACAGCGCTCATCGCTGGTCCTTATTCCTACGTCCATGACGTCTATCGTGGAAAGAAGGAAGTCCCCTTAGGCATCTATTGCCGCAAGTCGCTTGCGGAGCACTTGGATCCAGATGACATTTTCTTGGTGACGAAGCAGGGTTTCGATTACTTCGAGAGTGTCTTCGGTCTCGCATATCCCTTCGAAAAGTACGACCAGATCGCAGTGATGGACTTCAACTGGGGAGCGATGGAGAACTCGGGTGCAGTCACATTCCGAGAGGACCTTCTCGTCTTTCGAAGCAAGGTGACAGAACGAATGTACTCAGCCCGTGCATCCACCATCCTCCACGAGATGGCACATATGTGGTTCGGGAATATGGTCACCATGTCATGGTGGGATGACCTTTGGCTCAATGAATCCTTCGCTGAGTTTTCTTCCTACCTTGCGCTCGTCGAGGGAACACGCTTCAAGAATGGCTGGTCTGGCTTCAATTCGGAAAGGAAGAACTGGGCCTATCGCCAAGATCAACTCTCATCGACACACCCGATCGTCGCTGACATGGTCGATATCGAGGCAGTCAACGCAAATTTCGATGGCATCACCTACGCGAAAGGTGCATCAGTACTGCAACAACTAGTCGCACATGTCGGAAGAGAGAACTTCATCGAAGGGCTCCGCGCCTACTTCGCAAAACATGCGTGGGGAAATACAACTCTCACCGACCTGCTCGTCGAATTAGAGAAGACATCCGGTCGAGATCTCAATCCATGGGTCAAGACCTGGCTACAAACTGCTGGCGTGAACACGCTCCGTCCGGTACTCGAAGTCACAGACGGTTCGTATAAGAAAGTGGCGATCAAGCAAGAGGTTCCATTGGTTCCCTCGGATTCGAAGGAACTTAGGCCACATCGACTTGCCGTCGGTCTCTATGACTTGAAGGACGGACGACTCTCCCGCCGAAAGTCACATGAGTTCGATATGTCGGGCGAACTCACCGAGGTCTCCGCCTTCGTGGGTGAGAAAGAAGCTGATCTCCTTCTGATCAATGATCATGACCAGAGCTACGCGAAGATCCGGTTCGATGATCGATCCATCGCGACTTTGAAGTCTCATCTCGGAAAGATCGATGACTCTCTGACGCGTGCGCTCTGTTGGAGCGCGGCCTGGGACATGCTCCGAGATGCTGAGCTATCTGCGACTGACTTCGTAGATATCGCAATCGCGGGTCTTCCGGGTGAAGATGACATCACCATCGTGACAAACGTCGCACTTCAACTCGTGACGGCTGTGGAACTCTATGCGGCCGATAAGAATCGCGATCGATTACGCGAGAAGGTGGCCGATGCACTTATTGCGATGCTAGAGAACGCTAAGCCAGGAAGCGATCATCAACTTCAATTCGCTCGCGCAGTTGCGACCTTCGCCCATTCATCGTCACAGAAGTCGAAGGTCTCGGAGATGCTCGATGGAAAGGTGTCAGGTCTCGTCATCGATGCTGATCTTCGATGGCACTTCCTCACGAATCTTGTGGAGAAGGGTGTGGCATCGCGAGCAGATATCGATGCCGAACTCTCTCGCGACAACACGGTCACAGGTGAGAACGCTCATCAACTCTGTCTCGCTGCCTTTCCTGATGCTGAATCGAAGGCGTGGGCGTGGCGTGAAGCGACCGAATCTGACCTTACGAATTCAAAGCGCGTCGCGACTCTCAATGGTTTCGCGAGACCACTTCATCGTGACCTGATCGAAGGCTATGTCGATACTTACTTCGCCATACTTCTCGATGTCTGGGGCAAGAAGTCCTATGAAGTCTCAAGCAAGATCGTCTCGCTCCTCTTCCCCGCGTATATCGTCAAGGATGCGACATTGACGAAGGCGAATGACTGGCTAACTGGTGCGGGTAAAGATGCCCCTGCGATCTTGCGCCGACTCGTTGCAGAAGGTCGAGATGCTCTTGAGCGAGCGCTCAAGGTGAAGGCGATCGATCAATAAAGTTTAAGTTGGTTATTCGATTGATGTGAGGATGTCGCGCTTTGATGAAGGCGCGGCAACTTCCTTCTTCTCACTCTTTTCAAAGACTGAGACCAGGATCCAGATCAACGCTGAGACTCCGACTGGGATGAAGAGGAACCAGATCAACCCTTCGAGTAAAGGCAGTGGCTCTCCAGGAAGCGAACCATCTTCTTGTCGTATGGAGAGGAATCGGATCGAGAGGAGTGAGCTCAGGTTCGACATGGGTGCATCCTAATAGTGGAGATCACTCGTCGCGCACGTCAAGCAGTTGCGCTAGAGGCACCATATGGTTCGAGATAAGGAATCCAACTTCTCTCTGCTCGCGAAGTGCCGAGTATGCGCCACGCCACACCTACTGGTTCACGTGGCAGTGTGCGAAGTTTCCAACCAAGTTCTTTCAGTGTCTTATCAGCCTTGACGTGATTGCACTTCTGACAACATGAGACGACATTCTCCCAATGGTGCATCCCTCCGCGTGAACGCGGGATCACGTGATCGACTGAGGTCGCAGTCGCCTGGCAATAGACGCAGCGACCGCCGTCACGGGCGAAGATCGCACGTCTCGATAGTGGAACTGAGTGGCGATATGGGATTCGCACGAATTTATGCAATCTGATCACTGCAGGAAGCGTCACTTCTCCACTTTCGTAACGAAGGATGCGATCAGATTCTTCTACGGCAGTTGCACGATTGTTGAGGACCAAAATGAGCGCGCGACGGTCAGAAACGACACCTAGTGGCTCGTAGGTGGCGTTCAGAACTAGCGTCCTCGAACTCCCTGGCACGTAAGGCTCCTTGTGACTCAGCACGTGGCTCGCGCTGGTGGGCATATAGTGCCGTAACAATCCGAGGAATCCGCGATTTTCACGTCAAGTTCCAATAAAGTCGCGACTGATGATCACCGAAGGGTTCGATGGCGCAGCACTCCTGGATTGGTTCCTTGGGGCGCCAGTTCGCATCATGGCTATCGCGCTCATCGCCCTCGTCGTTCGCTCCCTGATCATTCGAGCCATCACCCGAGCGATGAACCGGATCGCCAGCGCCGATCTAATCCCTGGGAAGACCCGCTCGCTCTCGCGCCAGAAGGAACGCGCGCAGACCGCAGGCACCGTCTTGAAAAGTATCGCCAATGCAGTCATCGCGCTCGTCGCCATCGGAACCATCCTCAGTGAAGCTGGGATGAACCTTGCGCCATTGATCGCTTCAGCAGGTGTCCTAGGCGTCGCGGTTGGCCTTGGTGCACAGACCCTGATCCGCGATTTCATCGCGGGACTCTTCATGCTCCTTGAGGATCAGTACGGAGTCGGTGACGAGATTCAAGTCCTCGATATCGAAGGTATCGTCGAGTCAGTTGGTCTCAGGATTACGACAGTCCGATCCAAAGACGGAACGCTCTGGTACTTGCGAAACGGCGAGATTCTTAAACTAGGTAATCGCTCGAAGCGATGATCGACGCACTATGCGTCGGCAGTATTGACCAAGCTATGTGCCGCCATCTCCAGGTACTCCCACAGTTCAGCGCGATCTTTCTCGTCGATGCTTAACTCGTCCACGGCTGACTTCATATATTGCAACCATCTATCGCGTGCTCTGCTATCGATCGGGAATGCTGCATGTCGCATTCGTAGCCTTGGATGTCCACGCATCTCGCTGTAAGTATGTGGTCCACCCCAATATTGCATCAAGAAGAGCATGAGCCGTTCGGCTGCACCATGGAGGTCATCCTCTGGATACATCGGACGAAGGATCGGATCTTGTGAGACGAGTGCATAAAAATGGGAGACGAGTTGCTCGAAGGCCTCCTCTCCCCCGATCCGCTCGTAAAGACTCTTCTCTACTGAGCTATCGCTCATGATGAAACTTTCTCGGTGAAGCGACGCGAACGCACTCCTAGATAAGCGACAGGTAACGCTGCAAAGAAGCAGAGCCATGCGTAATTAAGGGTTCCGATGATGACACCCGCGAGCGCACCACCTGCTGCACCGCTCAAGTTCATCAAGAGATCACTTGCACCTTGAGAGGCGGGCTTCATCTCTGGATCGACAGATTCACTCAAGAGCGCAGACCCGGCAATGAGAGTGAAAGACCAACCAAGGCCGAGAAGGAAGAGTCCAATTCCCAGTGTGATCTCATCGTCCGGAGCCGCAACGCCGGAGACCAACATCGAGAGCAAGAGGATGGCGATTCCGACTTGTATGGCACGGACTCTTCCGATGCGATCGCTGATCTGACCGACGATCGGCGAGAAGGCATACATGCCGATGACGTGGATGCTGATCACGAGTCCGATGACAGTGAGAGTGACATCGACATGGGCCATATGTACCGGTGTCATCACCATCACCGAAACCATCGCAACATGGCCGATCGAGATCGCAAGAATCGCGAAGAACGCAAGCGGATTCGTCTTGAGATATGCGAGCGCAGGGCGGAAGCCGCCTTTCTTCAATGCTGGCCTGTTCGCGTTCTTTTGGGCGAGAAGATAAGGATCGGGTCGAAGGAAGAGTTGGATCACAAGTGTCGCCAAGGCCAATGTCGCAGCGGCGACCATGTAGGGGCCGACTAGTCGTGGCCAACCGAAGAGTTCTGCGATTGCCCCAGCCGGATCCATCAAATTCGGACCTGCGACGGCGCCGATGGTCGCTCCCCACACGACGAAGGAGAGTTGTTTGGCGCGATGTTCATCGACTGCAAGGTCGATCGCTGCGAAACGGGCCTGATACCCGGATGCAGATGCAGACCCGACAAGGAAAGTGCCGAGCAACATCAAGTAGATATTTCGTTCGATGCCACCCAGGATCGCAAAGAGCGCCCCCATGAGACCGGCCAAGAAACCGATCGATAGCGCAAGCCTTCGCCCGCCACGCGCAGTCAAACGAGCCAAAGGCAATGCGAGGGCCGCTGCTCCGAGAACCGAGAAAGTCTGAGCTAGTCCGGCAAGCGTCTCCGATCCAGTGATGGAAGAAACTAGAAGGGATCCCGCCGCCACAGTGCCTGCGACGCCCAAACCATTGAGAACTTGGGTTAGGGCAAGGACTCGTACTGTCCGCTCTTGAACTTCTTCGGTGGAGCGCTCGTGATTCCCATTCATCACTGGGACTTTATCGCGTCCGCATCCAAAGAGCGGTATCGCGTGGCAGTCGTCCTTGATTCAACGGTGCACTCGAAAGAAGTGGATCGCCTGGTGGTAGCGGAATCTCTTCGCCGAAGTTGACGATGCATAAGAAATTCCCTGGCCTCGCGAACGCAAGTACGTTTTCGCCCAAATCAAGCCAGGTCATAGGTCCGTCGCCTAATCCCTCTTCTGTAGCACGAATCGCCAGCGCCTGCCGATAGAGATTGAGTGTCGATTCAGGAGTCTTCTCCTGTGACTCTACGGAGAATGAACCCCACCAGTTCGATTGAGGTAGCCATGCATCCTGTGGTGAGAGCGTGCTCTTTCCTGAGAAACCGAATGCGCCGTCAGCATCGCTCTTCCATGGAATCGGCACGCGGCACCCGTCTCTGCCACGATCAGTGAAATTAGACATGCGCCACCTTGGATCCGTGAGGCGATTCTCGGGGATGTCACGAACTTCCGGGAGCGCTAACTCTTCGCCTTGATATATGTATGCACCACCTGGAAGTGCCAACATCAAGAGTGCACCTGCACGCGCGCGTTTGATACCGAGATTGAGATCCAGCTTGGCGGGATCTCCTTGGCGATCAAGCGTCGTTTCACCTGTTCCGGGAGTCAATCCCAAGGCAAAACGATCTACGGAACGGACGACATCGTGATTGTTGAAGACCCAAGAAGCGGGAGCACCGACTTCCTTGATCGCTGCAAGAGAAGAATCGATTCGCTCGCGCAGAGTTGAAACATCCCACGGAGAGGTGAGGAAATCGAAATTGAATGAGTTAGCAAGCTCATCTTGGCGAAGATAACGGGCGATCCGCGATGCAGGGCTTACCCAGGCTTCAGCCACAGCCATTCGATCTCCAGGATACGAATCGAGGATCTTTCGCCACGAGCGATAGATCTCATGAACACCATCTTGATCCCAAAATGGCATCGCAACCGCTGCGAGCATCTCAGGTGAATCCTTCTCTGGAGTATCCGGCAAACCCTCTGCCTTGATCATTCCGTGCGCGACATCGATCCTGAATCCATCGACACCGATGTCGAGCCAGAATCTCAAGACTCTCTCGAAGTATTCCCGGACCTCTTGATTCTCCCAATTGAAATCCGGCTGTTCGTTGGCAAAGAGATGGAGGTACCACTGACCCGGCTTTCCATCTTTCTCGATGATCCTTTGCCAAGCAGAGCCACCGAAGACCGCGTTCCAGTTATTTGGTGGTAGCTCACCGTGCTCACCTTTTCCATCACGGAAGATATATCGGTCGCGCGCGGGTGATCCTGGCGCAGCGGTAAGCGCCTCCCGAAACCATGGATGTTGGTCGGAAGAATGGTTTGGCACGATATCGACGATGACTCGAAGCCCCAGGTCATGCGCTTCCGATATGAGTCGCTTCGCGTCTTCTAGCGTGCCGTAATCCGGCTCGATATCCATGTAATCAGCGACGTCATAACCATGATCATTTTGTGGTGAGGGATACCACGGAGTGATCCATATGGCATCGATGCCGAGTCTCTTCAAATACGGAAGGCGAGAGCGAATTCCTTCGACATCACCTTTGCCATCGCCATTCGAATCCGCGAAGGAGCGGATGTAGATCTGATAGGTGACAGCATCGCGCCACCATGCTCGTGAGTTGCGCGGCGGAAGTGTCATGACCTACTCCTGCTCGCTCTCATCTTGATATTCGAGTAGGAATGCTCGTTCCTCATCACTCATCGAACGTGACTTATGTGTCTTCTCATCGACAGTGACTTGCACCGTTTCAGCACGAGCAAAGACGACTCCATCGGAGGCGATCTCGTATTTGAGAGTGAATGATGAGTTTCCTATTCGACCCACCCAGATCGAGACATCGAGGTCCTTGTGACCGTCATAGACCGGAATCAAGAAATCGATCTCGGCACGGGCAACGACGGTATACAGCAGTATCGGATCCTCGTTCTTCATCTTTCGCGCGTACCAAGTGAAATCGAACCTCGCTTCTTGAACGTAAGTCAGATAGGTTGCATTGTTCACATGGCCAAATGCATCGAGGTCATCCCACCGAGTCTTGACTATGC
>JBMUDS010000033.1:0-10392 GCA_049459795.1 Candidatus Nanopelagicaceae bacterium
CGCGACTTGCGATCTCTGGAACCACTCCGCCGAATCGCTCATGCTCATCGACGCTTGAAGCGATCACATTCGCAAGCAACGTCCGACCCGAGACAATCCCTACCGCCGTCTCATCACACGATGTCTCGATTCCAAGAACCAGGGGTGTGCTCATTGGCCACCCGACTCATCGATGCTCTTTTGCATCACGATCGCATCCATCCCAGGCGCGTAATAATCCTTGCGCCTTGAGATCTCCTTGTACCCAAGCGACTCATAGAGCGGCTTCGCTTCGTCATTTCCGACTCGCATCTCAAGCAAGAGCTTCTTCGCTCCTTGATCCTTCGCCCATCGCTCTAATCGCGCCATCAAGCGCCGCGCGATCCCTTGCCGTCGAAATCCTTCGACCACCGCAATGGTGTGAATATCCGCGCTCTCATCCCCGAAAGCGATCCCGCCGTAACCGACGATCCGCTCCTTGCCTTCCGCTTCACCTGAGACTGCGCCGATATAGAGGCGATGCGATCCACCTAATTCCTCTTTCACCTGCGCCAATGACCACGCCTCTTTCGTGAAGATCACCTTCTCTAATTCATAGATCTCCACTGCATCGACGAGAGTCAGATTCCGATAGGTGATCATGAACGCTCACTTGTCGGCACGGCATCTGGCTTTCGAAGATACATCGGCTCATGGACGTTATCGGCCCACTCTGTCGCGGCAAGTAAGAAGAGCGGATGCGGATAGATCAAATCGATATCGGCCTCGAAACCATACTTCTCGGCGCCTTCACCGTAGACCGGAAGCCCCATCGCCTTCACTTCATCAGGGAGCGATACGTGCGGCCCTGAAATCCGCTTTCCAGAGTCGTACCTCGCCCAATAGACCTCTTTACGCCGCGCATCTGTCGCAACGATGTACTCGCCACCGACGCCACTTACGATTCCATCCAAACTACAGACTCCTGCTAACGGGATCTTTCGTGCATGCGCAAAGACCGTTGCAAACGTGATCCCGGCACGAAGCCCGGTAAATGGTCCCGGTCCCATGCCGACCACGACCTGAGTGATCGCTCTCCCTAATCCAGAAGCGACTTCTAACGCACCTTCGACTAATCGCGGTAACGCTTCACCATGCTCCGTCGCACCATCGTGACGTCCTGCAAAGAGCGGAACCGCACCATCGAATAATCCAACAGAGGTACGAGAGGTAGAGGTATCGATCACAAGGGAAGTCATCTCTTCGAGATCACTACCTTTCGCGCATCTACTCGGCCATCATCTTTCTCATCACCAAGAAAATCGATCTCCACGAGTAGATAGTGCTCATCCATTCGCATCGCTAGATCACTGCCCCACTCGATCACCGTGATCGCCTCTTCGCGATGGGTATCGAGATCAAGGTCATCGAATTCCAACGTCCCACTCTTGCTATCGATCAATCGATAGGCATCGACATGCACAAGCGGTGGAGTGGAGCGATGGACTCTCGAGATCACGAACGTCGGTGAGGTGACATCGTGAAGTCCAAGTGCCTGTCCGATCCCTTGAGTGAAGGTGGTCTTTCCTGCGCCCAATTCGCCCTTCAATACGACAAGATCGCCGGCTACAAGAGTTCGGCCGAACTCTTCGCCGAGTGCCAGCATCTCTTCTCTTGAATTGACGACCTCTTCCACATCATCCACTGTAGTTCTTAACTTCCAGATAAAACGAACCGGGGCCCTAGGTTTCCCTAGAGCCCCGGTGATCGATCGGTTCAATTACTTGTTGCTACAAGTACTACCTACTCGACAGCGTAGAACTTGAGCAAAGGTGCCTCGAATGTGCGATCGAAGGAGAGTCCTCCAGCCTTTCGCATCAAGAGACGAACCTGCGCTGTGTTCGGCAACTTGCCAGCATTCGCAGCCAAGGCACCGATCTCCGCCATCGACGTCAACTGCGCGACGGTGTAGTTGCAGTGCTTGGTTCCATTCGCTGCTGGCTTGGTCGTATCAGGAAGCCCAGTCGCGGTGAAGGTCGTGTACTTCTCTGGTGGGAAGTTCCAGATCGTCATCAACTTGTTCGTGGTGCTTGGACGTGGCTTTCCGGCACGGATCGCAGCAACCGCTGCCTCCTTCGCCTTAGCGATATTCGCTGCATTCGCATTGATCAACCACTGAACGTGTCCACCAGGTGTGGTCGACTCGAACGGCGCAGTCATCGCGATTGTCGGAACATTGACTACTCCCTTGTGAGAGAGCATCGCACGAAGCTTGGTCAACGCTGCCGCATCGGCAGTGACACGTGGTGCCGCCTTGAGTACTCCAAGTAGAGCATCTGCTGCATCGTCACCGGAGAGTGCGAGGTTGAAGATCGTCTTCGCATCACCAAGTTGTGCGTCGTAGTCGGCCTTGGAGTTGTCATAGACACGGCCACCATTGATCGCCTCGAGATCCGCAGTGATCAAGACACCGAGGATCGCTGCATCCTGCAGGTTCTGCAGTGTTGCGATCGCTGGTGCTGCACCGAGGACGAATCGAGCGTGATCAAGTGATGCTGGGTCTCCAGGACCTGAGACGCCATCGATGTTCGCGCTGATATTTGGAAGTCCAGCCATCTGGCCAACCAAAGTGACTGCCGAACGAGAAGGGATAGCAGTCTTGAGCGCTGCTGGTACTCCCGTTGCAGTCGCAGGCCATGCACCTGTTGCGACTCCTTGTGAGAGCGATGTCAACGCTGCTGCGATCTTGCTGATATCGGTGAGTTGCTCAACGACACCTGCTGCACCTGCTGAATATCCGCCTGCCTTGATCGTCGGATCAAAGAAGACCTTCATTCCCCAGAGCGCATCGCCAGCCATCTTCAGTGCTGCTTCGACGCTACCGCCGACCATACACATTGGAACTGCTGCATCGACGAGATCAGGGTGGTTCTCAGCGAGCGCCTGTGTGATGAATCCACCTTGGGATTCACCCCACGCGACGATCTTCTTGGTGTTCGGGAATTCCTTCTTCCAGATGCCGATCAATTCGACATTGGTCTTCACTGCGCCATCAGCGTTCCATCCGGCTTTAGCGAATCCGGAACTGAAGACGCCATATCCCTTAGAGAGGAGGTATGTAGCGACAGAGGTCTTCTGCGCTGCTCCACCTGGAACTTGCTCAGGAAGCTTCGCAGCCGCTACATCCCAAAGTCCTGGGATGCTGATCGGATAGCGATAACCCTTCGAATAAAGGAATGCAGTGCCATTGAAGTTCAGTGGCGCCTGAAGTGCATATGCAGCACCATCAGAGGTCACACCCTGACAGCTCTTGATTCCACCTGCAGTCGCACAGACTGGATCTGCAGCTCTCGCCGCAGTCGGAACGACTACGAGTGAGAGTGCGACGAGCGCTGCGGAGGTGAATCCAACAGCGATTGCTTTGAATGATCTCTTCATTATTGTGGCAATCCCTTCGGTGGAAGTGCTGGGCGCTTCGTCGTCGTCTTCACGACTGGACCGTTACCGGAATCAGTTGTGTAGATGACGTTCTTCGCCTCGACTGGGAGGATGGAACCGGTGGCGTTGTACTTGCCGATCCAGTATCCGGTGTAACCGACTCGGCTAGTACGCGAGAATCCGAGCGGAGCAAGACCTGCGCTTGCGAAGTTCGCACCTTCACGCTCGATCGCTGCGATCAATCCCTTACGGGTGAGTCGCGGACCTGCTGCCTTGATCGCGTTTGCGACCATCATGCCGCCGTTCATTCCGGCAAGGACGTTGTTATCGAATGTCGCGCCCTTGTTGTATTGCTCGTTGACCTCACGGAAGAACTTCACATACTCATCTGAAGTATCTGCCGCATCTGGCATGAATGATGCTGAGATCGCACCATTGAGAAGTGCGACTGGGACAGTGGTCGCTGTCTGGATCGTCGTCGCATCAGCACCGACGGATCCGAAGATCCACTGTGGCTTGTAGCCAGCCTGTGCTGCTACACCGATCGCTGCAGCTGTCGCAGTCGTAACGCCGAAGACGTAGACCACTTCAACCTTCGCTGCTGCGAGCTTCTGGATCCAAGTCGTCGCTGTCGCTGCGTTCTGAGTACCTGAGACGTACTTGATCGTCTCGTCGAACTTCAGACCGACAGATGCGAAGCCCTTCTGTGCATCTGCACCGAAATCATCGTTTTGGACGATGAGTCCGAGCTTCTTTCCAGCGAAGTTCTCCTTGATGTAGTTACCCATGATCTTCGCTTCCATCGCATATGTGGAGAAGAGCGGGAAGAGAGTTGGGAACTTCCTCTTATCAGCGAATCCGCTGAAACCTGTATTGACGAAGAGTGATGGGACACCACGTGCACCAAGTCGGACCTTGCTATTGACAGCGAGGTTGTTGGCGGTGCCGAGCGCTCCGACGATCGCGAAGACGCGATCACGAAGGACCAACTTGTTCGTCTTATTGACTGCCTCTTGTGGCAGGTAGCGGTCATCTTCGATGACCAACTGGATTCGTCGACCATTGATACCGCCATTGGCGTTGACATAGTCGAAGTAAGCCTTCATTGCTGGGGCGACCTTGGAGTAGCCAGGTGCTGCGATACCTGTCATCGGCACCGTAATACCCAACTTCACCGAGTTCGCTGTGACGCCAGGCTCTGCAGCTTGCGCTGGCACCGAAGTGAGCGCGAGTCCTGCAATGGCGATCACTGCAGAAGCGGCCGCGAAGCCCTTCTTGCGGAATGAACCGATCATTGTCTTCCTTCCGTTTACTTGCATTTTGCTTTTCTCTTGACCATTACTTTGTCGAGTTTCGCAACCGAACTAATGTCCGCCTGCGAGAGCCTTCTTTGCCTTCTTCTCTTTATGGTGGTGCCACTGCTCCGCTGGTCCGTTCGGCGTGAGGATCACCGCCAGGATCAGAAGAACGCTCGTGATCAACCCCGGTAGGTTCGCGACCACCGCTTCGCTATCTCCTAGGTTGTAGGAGATGGTCTCCGCGATATCCGGAATGATCACCAGCACCAATCCGCCAATGATCGTACCTGCCAGGCTAGTCAAACCGGCAAGTACAGCACCGGTAATGATGGCGAATGAGAGGCTCAATGGGAAGGCTGAGGGTGAAACTATCGAGATCATCCCCAGCAAAGCCCCAGAAAGACCGGCTACTCCTGCGCTTACCGTGAAGGCGAGCACCTTCCTGCGCCCCACATTGAGCCCCACCAACGCTGCCGCCGCCGGATTCGATCGACCGGCCTTCCATGCCCTTCCGTACCGACTCTTCAAGATGTTCTGAGTCATCCAGAGCATGATCAAAGTCGCAAGCCCTGCGATCCAGTAGAACCATTTATACAAAGTGAATTCGAGTCCGAGACTCTCTGGTGGGAATCCGACATCGAATGTAAGTCCCGTCTCGCCACCAAGGAATCCGAATTGATTAGCAAGTGTCGGAAGTCCAAGAGCTAACGCAAGAGTCGTTCCCGCAAGATACGGCCCCGACAATCTCGATGCACCACCGCCGAGCAAAGCGCCGAAGAGCGCGGCTGCGATCACTGCAGCAATGAAGGTGACGATGATCGGCGGTGCGAAGTAGATCTGCGTCAAAGCCGCGGCGTATGCACCGATCGCCATGAAAGCGCCATGACCGAGTGAGATCTGTCCCGAATAACCAGTAAGGAGGATCAACGATCCGATCGCTAGCGCATAGATCGCGATCAGCGCGCCTTGATAGACCCGAAGCTCATCTACGCGATCGCCAAGAAGGAGCAGCAACCAACCAAGGATGATGAAGAAGAGGATCCGACGACGATTCGGATTTCTCTCCTTCTTCTCTTTCAATTCCTTCGAATCATGGCTAGAGCCACCATCATGGGAGCCTTTTCGCTTAAGCACTGCGCGCCCCCTTCACTCCGAAGATCCCGGCAGGTCGTATCAAGAGAACGAGTACCAAGACGACGAATGCGGTTGGGAAGACGAGAGATGTACCGAGATAGATAAGGACGAAGGAGAGTCCGATTCCAAGGACGAGTCCACCGACGACAGCACCGACAAGACTCTCAAGACCACCGATCACCGCCGCGACGAAACCGAAGACCAACAAAGTATCGAGCGAGTTCGGTGTCAATGAATCATTCGGTGTCACAAGGATCCCAGCCACCGCACCGGCAGCTCCTGCGAATACCCAACCGATGGTTCGAGTCTGTGATACCCGCACCCCGGAAAGCCTTGCAATCTCAGGGTTATAGGCCGCTGCACGAAGTGCAAGGCCAAGATTGGTCTTCTGGAAGATGATCGAGAAGATGATCATCACCACCGCCGCCGTGACGACGATCAAGAGATTCAAACGTGAGAACGGCAAAGTGGTATCGCCAATCACGAAACCTGATGCATCGACCGGCGAATCGAATCGCTTTCCTTCATTGGTCCAGATAAGTCCAACCACTGCGCGAATCACACCGAGCAAACCCAACGTGACGATCACAGGTGCGACCGCTGCGATCGGACCATCACTCGCATGCTTAAAGAGTGTGCGCATCAATCCGCTCTCGATCAATCCGCCGATCACGCCACCGATCGCAACGGCCAAGATGAATGCCAAGAAGAAAGAACCACTTCGATTCACGACTTCCCACGCGACATAGGTCGAGACGATCGCCTGTCCTGCCTGTCCGAAGTTGACCACCCGGGTCGAGCGCCAGACCAAGACCAAGGCGAGCGCCATGAGCGAGTAGATCGAGCCGATGCTGATCCCAATAAGTATGGTGTTGATGAACTGTTGCATCAGTACCCCAAATACGCTGACCGAAGCGCAGGATCGTCGATCAATGACTTGGCATCTCCTTGGGCGACGATCTGCCCGAGGTTGATGATGATTCCCTTATCCGCGATCGAAAGTGCGCCCATCGCATTCTGCTCGACGAGAACGATCGTGATACCTCTTTCTCTGCACAATTTCGAAACCGTCTCGAAGATCTGCTCGACGACAAGCGGCGCAAGTCCCAGCGATGGCTCATCAAGTAAGAGAAGTGACGGCTTCGATACAAGCGCCCGACCGATCGCAAGCATCTGACGCTCACCACCAGAGAGCGTGTCCGCACGTTGCGCCATTCGCTCACCAAGTCGCGGGAAGAGCTCGACCGCCTCATCGATCGACTCTTTCAATTCCTCTTTATTGCTGCGCCATAGCCCACCTAAAGCCAAGTTCTCTTTGACTGTGAGCTCTGGAATCACCGACTTTCCCTCAGAAACATGGCTGATTCCACGCCGGACGAGATCCTCTGGTTTCATCCCAGTGATCTCACGCTCATTCCACCAGACCTTGCCGAGCTTCGATTCCTTAAGTCCCGACAAAGTACGAAGCAGAGTCGTCTTTCCCGCACCGTTCGATCCGATCACCGCAGCGAGTGATCCGGTCGCTACCTCAAAGGAGATTCCATCGATCGCACGGATTGCACCATGCTCGACGACAAGGCGTTCGACTTTAAGCATCAGTGTCCCGCCCCACTATTCGCGCCACTACCAAGATACGCCTCGATCACATCTGGATCGTTTCGCACCTCATCAGCGGTTCCATTAGCAATCACTTCGCCAAAGTTCAAGACATAGATCCGATTACATACCGTCATCACGACATCCATATGGTGCTCGACGATGATGATCGAACATGAAGAAGTGAGATTGCGGATCAATCCATTGAGCCATGCGATGTCTTGTGCTCCTAGACCACCCGCTGGTTCATCGAGAAGCAAGATCTTCGGATCACTGACAAGCGCACGAGCGATCGCAACTCGCTTCGTATCCGGATATGACAAGGTATCGGCACGGCGATCTGCAAGATGTCCGGCATAGACCCGCTCAAGGACTGTCTGCGCTTTCTGAGCCAAAGCCTTCTCGTCCTTATATGTGAGTCCTAAAGCTGCGCGAACAAGTCCAGTCTTCGCCATTCGATCGGCGCCAAGCATCACATTCTCTAAGACTGTGAGATCAGGGAAGAGACCAACCCCTTGCAAAGTCCGCGCAATGCCGAGCTCGACCAATTGATCCGGACGCGGCCACTTCTTATCAGCGCCAAATAACTTCAACGATCCATTCGCAGGCGTGACGAAACCGGAGAGCGCGTTGAAGAGCGTCGTCTTTCCGGCACCATTCGGACCGATAAGTCCTAGGACTTCACCTTCTCGAAGATTGAGCGTCACATCGCTCAACGCCTTCAATCCACCGAAATTGACCGAAAGAGAATCGATTTCGAGAATCGGATTAGTCGTTGGTCCGCTCATGATTGACGCAGATTCTAGGCACTCTAGGCCCGATTCTGGTGACAATCTCGTAATTAATTGTTCCTGATGCGCGCGCCCAATCATCTGCTGTGTACTCGCCCGTAGCGCCATCTCCGAAAACAATCACTAAATCCCCAGTTTCAGCGCTTGACTCTCTTCCGAGATCGACTACGAATTGATCCATTGAAACACGACCGATGATCGGTGCACGTTTTCCGCCACTCGCTCCAGGGATGAATACACCCGCTTCAGAATTCGCATTTCGCGGAATCCCATCCGCATAGCCCATCGCAACCACACCAAGCTTCGTATCTTTCGAAACGACTGCAGTCGCGCCATAACCAACCGTCGCACCTGCAGGAACATCCTTCACAAGTTGCAACTGTGCTTTCAAAGTCATCACGCGCTTCAATCCTAAAGACTCGGAGTCCCCCATCATCTTCACATCTGGCGAAAGTCCATAGATCGCGATCCCGCCACGCATCATCGAATACTTCGCTCTCTGGTTATTCACTTCACTCAAAGTCGCTGCCGAATTCGCGATGTGATGAATGGGAATCGAAAGTCCTCGTGAGAATATTTCATCGAGCGCGCCATCGAACTTACTTATCTGCTCCTCATTCATCGCTTCGTCCGGCTCATCGGCACGAGCGAAGTGGGTCCATGCACCGACGACTTCAATGAGATCCCGCTTCACTGCATCAGCGAGCTCATCCAATAAGACCGAGAACTCAGAAGAATCCGCAAAGACTCCACCCCGTGACATCCCGGTATCGATCTCAAGGTGCACTCGCGGCCGCACGCCGACCTTCCGCCCAGAAGCGATGATCGCCTTCAAATGCTCACGAGATGGGATAGAGAGGTCGATGTCCTCTCGAATCGCTGAGTCGAAATCACTTCCAAGCGGCGTCATCCACGCGATCGTCCGCGCCTTTACCCCGGCCGAACGCAAGGAAAGCGCCTCTTCCAATAGGGCAACGCCTAACCACTGTGCGCCACCCTCTAACGCTGCTTTCGCGCATGGAACCAAGCCATGTCCATATGCATCTGCTTTGACGACCGCGAGAAGCCTGGCACTTCCGGCCTTCTCGCGGAGCAAAGCGACATTCGACCTCAACGCACTGAGATCGATCTCAGCGAATGCCCTCATATACCTATCGTCTCTCTATTCCGTTACGACGGCTGCTTCTTCGACGGCCACGCACGATCGACCGCGATGATGAAGACCAAGAGCGCGCCACCGACAAAGAGTCCACCTAAGAGATCAGAGACCCAATGGGTATCTCGGAGGATCGATGCAGCACAAACGCTCAGTGAGATGACTCCTACCACCCAACTCAACTTCAAACCCTCGAACGGTTCCCGATGGGTATACCTATAGACAAGGTATGCCAACAATCCCCATGTCAGAAGCGCGTTCGATGAATGCCCTGATGGATAGCTCATGCCATCTGCGAAGAGCTCATCGATCTTGAGTCTCGGCTTCGTCCGACCGAATCCGATCTTCGATGCCCCCACGACCAAGTTCAACAACAAGATCGCAAGCAAAGAGAGATTGAGTGGCCGCCATGATTCGAACCGTCTTCCGATCACGATCGCGACAATGACAAGAATCGGCGCAGTAAGACCACGTAGCCCTAGATCATCGACACGACGAATTCCGAACTCGATGATCCACGGGAAGTTCGGCATATCGATCTCATGCACCCACTGATCGAAAGCGCGAACCGGAGTGTCAAGGACGACCGAAAGCGTCACCGCGACATAACCAAGGAAGAGCGCGACCGAAAGGCGTATCGCTTTGTACATCTCCAGGCG
The DNA here is from genome assembly GCA_049459795.1 of Candidatus Nanopelagicaceae bacterium. GTDB lineage: Bacteria > Actinomycetota > Actinomycetes > Nanopelagicales > Nanopelagicaceae > SYAN01. The sequence continues at coordinate 10,031 of JBMUDS010000033.1, forward strand.
ACGACGTGAGGGAAGTTGCTCTAGCGACATCGCTACTCCACAGTGACGGATTTAGCGAGATTTCGCGGCTGATCCACGTCATTTCCACGGACCAAAGCCATCTCATATGCGAATACCTGCAACGGCACAATCGAGACGATGGGCTGCAACAACTCGAGAGTCGCCGGCACACGGATCGCGTAATCCGTTGCAGGAATATCACTTGCTGTGTCAGCGACAAGGATCACGTGCGCTCCACGCGCCTTCACCTCTTGAATATTGCTCGCCATCTTCTCGCGAATCTCACTCCCGACTGGCGGCAGAATCGCAATCACCGGAGTTCCCTCCTCGATGAGCGCGATCGGACCATGCTTCAACTCACC
>JBMUDS010000034.1:0-10383 GCA_049459795.1 Candidatus Nanopelagicaceae bacterium
AGTCTTCGTAGATTCGCCACGCGATGTTCTCCTTGCGGATTTACTTTGAGCCACTCATTCAAGGCACAACTCTCTTCATTGTGACTGCAATTCTTCGGACAGCGAGCGATCACCTCGCTCAACTCAGCGAATGCGCCAACGACGCGATCTGGATCGATGTGACGCAATCCGAATGACCGAACTCCTGGAGTATCGATCAACCACCCTGATCTTTCTTGATTTGCCGCACCCGGGACATCTGCCGCACCTGGGTTGCCATCTAGTTTGAAAGCGACAGCATTAGAGGAGGTATGTCGCCCACGTCCGGTCACTTCGTTGACATCGCCAGTAATACGCGCTTGATGCCCAAGGATCGAATTGAGAAGTGTCGATTTCCCGACTCCAGAGTGACCGATCAAGACGGAGGTCTTTCCTTGAAGACGATCACGCAAGGAGTGTGGATCCTCACCTTTCTTCGTGGTGAAGACTTCAACAGAGAGCGGCGAGTAGAGATCGGCAAGGGAACTGGCATCTGCGAGATCGCACTTGGTGATGACCAGGATCGGAGTGATGCCTTGATCGAAGGCGACGACAAGAGCGCGATCGATGAATCCTGTCCTAGGCTCTGGATTCGAGATTGCGACGACGATGAGCATGAGATCGACATTGGAAACTATGGCGCGTTCCATCGCGCCAGCATCATCAATGGTTCGAGAGAGTGAGTTTCTCCGTTCGTTGACTTCGACGATTCGAGCGAGTGAACCCTCGACACCCGAAACATCACCGTCGAGTTTGACGATGTCACCGACAACGACGGCATTCTTGCCAAGTTCACGTGCTTTCATCGCCGTGACAGTGGTTCCATCATCAATCAAGCAGAGCGAACGACCACGATCGACCTGAGTGACGAAGCCGAGCGGTAGATCCTTGTAATCAGGGCGATCCTTGCTACGACGTGGCACAGATCTAGAGGGTCGAACCCGCACATCGCTCTCATCGAAAGTTCTTCGACGTTGCCGTGGATTTCCCGACGTCATTTAGCGTCTCTCGCTAACGAGATCGTCAAGGTCATTCATGAGGATCGACCATCGATCTCTTCTGTGGGCGAGAGCAATTGATTCCACAATGCAGGGAAATCAGTGATCGTCTTTCGCGTCGTGGCGATATTTTCGACCTGCGTCCCAGGAATCATCAATCCGACCAGCGCTCCTAGGGTCGCGATCCTGTGGTCGTCATAGGTAGAGATCGTGATGGGTCCACTCGGTAGTCGATCGCCTGGTGTGATGTGCAGGTCTCCTGGTCCTTCGACAACTGTCGCACCGACTTTTCTCAACTCCGTGGCAAGTGCTGAAAGTCGATCCGTCTCATGGAGTCGTAGGTGTCCGATGCCACGAAGATGTGATGGCGAAGAGGCAAATGCAGCGACAGCAGCGATCGTTGGCGTCAGTTCACCCTCATTGGAAAGGTCGATATCGATTCCCTTAATCCCAGAGCGCTCACCAGATGCAGAAATCACAAGGGAAGTGCCATCCTCTCTGAAGGTGGCGCCCATCGTTGTGAAGATCCTACGAAGTGAATCTCCCGGTTGAGTGGTTCGTGCTGGCCAATTCTTGATCGCCACCTCTCCGCCGACAAGAAGTGCTGCGGCAAGGAAGGGAGCAGCATTCGAGAGATCAGGCTCGATCTCGATGGTGGACTCTACGGATGAGACATCACGGTGGCGTGGCGCAACTTTCCAATAGCGTCTACCGCTTCCATTCTCATCGATACCACTCTCGACCTCGATCCCTTGTGCAATCAGCATCGAGATAGTCATTTCTATGTGTGGCAATGATGGGAGCGACTTGCCGATATCTCTGATGACAAGGCCATGCCTCATCGCAGACCCTGCGAGCAGGAGACTTGAGACGAACTGACTTGATAGCGATGCATCTATCTCGATCTCGCCACCTTCGAGCGGGCCAGCGCCATGAATCGTCAACGGGAGTGCGTACCTGCCATCATGCTCTATCCGCACCCCGAGATGCTCAAGCGCTTTGATCAGTGGGGCGAGTGGACGTTCATGAGATCGTGAGTCGCCATCGAAGCTGAAAGCGCCACGTGATTGCCCAGCCACTGCAGGAAGGAAGCGCATCACGGTTCCGGCATTTCCAACATCGATACTTGTGAGGGTTGTGATGGCAAGTTTCTCGTGATCCGTGTGTGTAGAGGATTCTGCAGGAATTGTCATGGACGCTGGAATCACGCGCCACTGCTTGGGACTCTCCTCGATCCTCACACCGAGAGCGCGCAAACCATCGCGCATCAATTCGGAATCACGCGAGATCAATGGATTCTTGATCACCGTCGGCGCGTCAGAGAGAGCGGCGAGGATTAAAGCCCTTGCCATGATCGATTTCGAACCTGGAATCGAAAGGCTTGCAGCAAGAGGGTGAGTGGGAGCGAAAGGTGCGCTCCAAAGGGCATCGTGATCTCGGGTAATCATCCCTTCAGAAGTCACGATGCATTCTCACAAGAGCCCCAGTTCATGATCAGAAGGCGAAGTCTAACCGTCGAACCTTTGGCTGGATTTACGAATTGGATTTCTACTCATGATCCACCGCTGATGCATCGGGCAGACGCTATTGCGTACCCTTCTCATATGTGTGGGCGATATGCGATGACGGCGCTGAAAGAAGAGATCATCGCTGATTTCGGGATTTCGGATCAAACCGCCATCGCACGAGAGCGTTCTCTTCCCGCCGATTGGAACATCGCCCCGACGAAGGAGATCTATCTCATCAAAGGTGATGGGAATCAACGGACTTTGGATATCGCCTCCTGGGGATTGATCGCACCATGGAGCAAGACGGCAAATGATGCAGCACGCTCGCAATCGATGGCGATCAATGCACGTATCGAGACGGTACACGAGAAGCCGACATTCAGAGATTCTTTCAAAGTGCGACGGTGCCTAGTCCCCGCGAGCGGATACTACGAGTGGGCGACGGAGCTCGGTGAATATCCAAGAAAGCAACCGATTTTCATCTCTCCAAAGGAAGGGCACTTCCTTGCATTCGCTGGGATCTACAACTATTGGAAGTCACCGGAGGTTGGACGCGCAGTCGATCATGATTCTTCATCCTCTCGTTCTACATCAATAGGTTCTTCATCAAGAGACTCCTCGTCCTCTGGTACTTCGTCCCCTGCTTCCACATCAATAGGTTCTTCACACGTAGAGAACTTATCCACCCCACTGCAACGCCAGAGCCTCGCCATCATCACACGCGAAGCAGTCAATGAACTCGCCCACGTTCACAACAGGATGCCACTCTTCTTGCCCGCGGATAGATGGCAACGGTGGCTCGATCGAGATACACCACTTCCCGAAGTCATGGACCTTATGAGAGTGGCTGAACCTGATCAGAATCTCAGATTCTGGCCAGTATCGTCACGAGTCAATTCGATTCGCAACAACGGAAGGGAATTGATCTCGCCTATTGTTCTCGGCGAGAGTGAAACTCTTTTCTGATCTCTGGCGTGCTTCCGCATCTGACCAAGTGCTCAGTTGAGCGCGTAAACACCAGGCAATAGCATTACCGCATGACGTCGACGAAGAAGAAACAGGATGCAAGCACTCCTGCCTTCGTCGAGGGCAAGGAGATCGGGAAGGAGATTGATAAGGATTCCCTCTCAGGGGATTTTCTCGAGGACGAGAAGGTCGAGATCCTCGAGGAGCTGCCGAAGAAGGAGATGCTCCAACTCGGACAAGCAAGCCATGATGGCGGAGAACTTGTCGTTGTCGATCGCGACAAGGAGAGCGTGGCGGAACGAACCAAGAGATTCGAACGCGATGCGCTTGCATTCAAGAACCAGCTCTATTCGGCTGCGATGCGCTACACGAGAAATCCCGATGATGCCCAGGACCTCTTGCAAGACACCTACGCCAAGGCATTCGTCTCATTCCATCAGTTCGAGCCGGGGACGAATCTCAAAGCATGGCTTTATCGCGTACTGACGACGACATTCATCAATAACTATCGCAAGGGTCAACGCCGGCCGCAGGTGACCGATAGTGAACTCGAGGATTGGGAGTTATTCGAGTCCGCGAGCCACACCTCCGATCAAGGCAAGTCCGCTGAAGTCGAAGTCCTTGAGCGACTCCCTGATGTCGATGTGAAGCGAGCCCTTGCGAGTATTCCTGAGGAATTCCGGATGGCGGTATATCTCGTTGACGTGGAGGGCTTCTCATACAAGGAAGCGGCCGAGATCATCGGAATCCCAACCGGGACGATCATGTCGCGCCTACATCGGGGACGAAAACAGCTACGAGAGTTGTTAGCGGAGTATGCCCGTGAGCTTGGGTATGGCGTTGCCGATGGCGACTCCAAGAGTGATTCCAAGGCAAGCTCACCAGCGAAGGCCAGCTCATCGGCCAAAGCCGAGAAGGCAACGAGGGAAGGGAGCACGCGATCATGAGTTATGACGTCGCTCCGATGACCTGTAGGTCTGTGATGGCATCGATACACCCCTTCATCGATAACCAGATCGAGGACTCAGCTCTTTTCAATGCCATCGCCTTCCACTTACAGGGATGTGCTGATTGTGCGATGCGAACTGAAAGGGAGAGAAAGCAAATCACGATTCTTCGCAATCTCTTGACTCGCTCGTGCATCGAGATTACGCCGGAGACTTTAGAGGAGCAGATAGTGCTGCAGATCCGCTCACTTGCTGCGCGGATGCAAGCGCCTGGCTTCTTAGGAATCGGCACCACGCAGATCTATTCTCAGTATCAACGAACCGAGATCACAATCGATGGCGAGACGACGATTGAGATCGAGGAGTCTCACGAGATCCGTCGCGACTTCCCACTTTAAAGTTCGATTTAAGTTCGATTCAAGTTCGATTTAAGTTCGAGAGAGCGGAATCTCTCAATTACCCAAGAATGGCCGTAGCTCCACTTTACGATTACACGCCTTGGAGCCTTGTGCAGCTAACGCGAGTGCTACTTCGCGACTTGGAACATTGATGATCCAGAATCCACTGTAATGCTCGTTATGGGGTCGATCGCCGGCTGATAGTCCATCGAAGAGCGAGCGGTTCGAGACATCGCCCTTGTCGTTTCGATTATCGATCAATGTGGCAGTCGTCGGTTCGCCAATGCCTGCGGCCATGACCCAATAGCCATTCTCTTGAAGACCAAGATTGAAGGCATCGATCGCGCTCATCTCATCTGGATTTCCGAGATTGTTGGGATGATCGACGACGAAGATGATGTAGCGCATGAGACGGATTCTAGTTCCCGGGAGACGGTTCCCTTGCTCTAGTTCCCTTGCTCTTGTACTCAAGAGCAAGTTCACTCGTCCTAGTTCTAAAGACCAACTTCCCAAAACAGATTACTTTCACTGAAGGATCGCCAGGCATGAGATTGATCTGCCGAGTTTTCATCACCCCGACTGCTAGGTTATCGACGTGCTTTCGAATGTCGCGTATGAACCAACCCGAGAGAATCTGCTCGGTGCTGTTGGCATCGCGAATATGTCCACACGTCCTGGAGACACTGCTGCTGCGATGGGTGATGGGGACCTTGTGATGGTCTCCACGTCTATTTTGTTGCGCCTGATGGACGGCGCATCGCACACTGCGATCTCAGAGTATTTGGCGATGCATGAGACTTCTATAACGACCCAGAACGAGTTTCGAATCGAGAATGTCGTAGGAGTCGGTATCGATCTCAATGCGACTGCGACCGTCGTGGCACTCGATGCGCGAGATGGCCGTGAATTCGTCATCTTTGATTGCGAGATCCACCATGGAACTATGCGAGTAGCTCAAGGGATGATCCAGCGCGAGATCGTGGAGAGAGTCCGCTATTCAGCGAAAGTCGCCGCGCTCACCGTACTTGCCCAAGATGGCGAACGCAGCGACTCCAATTAAATCTTGCTCAACTGATTCTTGCCGGGTTGGTACTTTTTTGTTGATTCTCAATTTTTTTGATTCTTAATCAAGCCTTCTTCGTCGCCCAGAAGATCTCAGCGATCTCGTCGATCTTCGCGATCAACTTATCGGCGACGGCGACATCGTTCGTTCCTTTTGTTCCGGCGGCACCTGCGAGCTTCGTCGCTTCATTGAAGAGACCATGAAGTTGTGGGTAGGCCTCGAAGTGATTGGGCTTGAAGTAATCGGTCCATAGAACCCAGAGATGTTCCTTGACTTGATGGGAACGCTCTTCCTTGATCGCAACGGAGCGAGCCTTGAAGTCGGCATCAGAGGATGCGGCGTACTTCTCCATGCATGCTTTGACGGAGAGGGCTTCGATTCGTGCTTGTGCTGGGTCGTAGACGCCGCATGGAAGATCGCAATGCGCGTAGACCTTGGTCACTGAGCTCGGTGTTGAGGTGATCGACATGGTCGGTCCTTTCTTCGGAAATATCGCTTCAATGGGAAACGATGCGGGGCTTCGGTGAAAGATGGCCAAAGGCTACCTGCGAGCGGATGGTTATGCTCACCCAGAGTCTTTCGGTGAGCCAGCAAGAGATCAGCCAGCAAGAGATGAGCCACGAAGAAGAGAGATACTCACGAGAGGTGTTCACGCATGGGAATAGTCAGGTCGTTCCTTCTCGCTCGATTACGAGGGTTTACTCGCGTAGAGATTGAGGGAAACTCCATGGCGCCCACATACCGAACAGGTCAACGAATCTGGGTCAGACTCTTCGATGGGATCCCCTCCGAGTCACGCGTACTCAAGCTCCGCGGTCGAGTCATCTTGGTGGAGCGTGAGGAGTATCCCGGGATCTTCTTGCTGAAGCGCCTGGAGAAAGTTCACGGGAATCTGATTTGGATCGAAGGTGACAATAAGGATCCAGGAATTGCGGAACTGCAACATGATTCACGGAAGTTCGGATGGATTTCAAGAGAATGTATTCGAGGAGTTGCGCTGTAACTAACGCATGAACGCTTCCATGATGAGAGCTTTCTGCTCTTCCTCATGGACGTGATGGTTACCGGTCGCAGGGCTCGCAGTCGCGCGGCGTGAGACGCGACGGAGAGTTCGACCTTGTAACTTCTCTTGCAATACTTCTTGGGTAGCAAGAGCGATGAACGGCCATGCACCCTGGTTCGCTGGCTCATCTTGTACCCAGAGCAGACTGGCGTTCGGATGCCTCGAAGCGACCTCTGCGAATTCTGCTTCAGGGAATGGGTAGAAGCGCTCGATGCGGACGATCGCTGTCGAGCTCTCACCCAACTTCTCGCGCTCTGCGACCAATTCCCAATAGATCTTTCCGGAACAGAAGATCACTCGGGTCGCATTGGTAACCGTTGGATCATCGATCAATGGCCGGAAAGTTCCTGCAGTGAAGTCCTCTAATTTCGAAGCCGCTGCCTTCAAGCGGAGCATCGACTTTGGCGTGAAGACGACGAGTGGGCGACGAGCCGGATTCTTCACATGCCATCGCAAGAGATGGAAATAGGAGGCGGCGCAGGATGGTTGGGCGACGGTCATATTCTTCTCAGCGCAGAGCGCCAAGAAACGCTCGATGCGAGCTGATGAATGATCCGGACCTTGGCCCTCATAGCCGTGTGGCAGGAGCATGACGACAGAAGAGCGCTCGCCCCACTTCTGGAGCGACGATGAGATGAACTCGTCGATCACACTCTGTGCGCCGTTGACGAAGTCACCGAACTGCGCTTCCCAGAGAACGAGCGCATTCGGTCGGGCGACTGAGTATCCGTACTCGAAGCCGAGCGCTGCATATTCCGAGAGAAGCGAATCGAAGACGAAGAACTGGTTCTCTTCTGAGATCAAACCACGGAGCGGAGTCCACTCTGCTGCATTCTTCGAATCGATGATGACAGCGTGACGATTCGAGAAGGTTCCACGACGCGCATCCTGTCCAGCAAGTCGAATCGGATGACCTTCGAGTAAGAGGGATCCGAATGCAAGAAGCTCGCCACCCGACCATTCGATCGTTCCGTCATTGAGGGAATCTGCGCGACGTGTTAGTTGAGGCAAGAGTTTCGGATGGACATTGAAGCCTTCTGGGACTGCGGTCTGTGTCGCTGCGATCTTGCGCGCGACCTCCTCAGAGATTGCGGTGCTGATCGTCTTCGATGATGCCGCTTCAGGAGCAGGTGGGAAGTTGTCGTCTGGCTTGGTGTTATGGACCTCTTGATAGATCGCTTCGAGTTGTGATTGGAATTCCTGAGCGATGGCATCAGCCTCCGCCTGGGTGATGTCACCACGACCGACAAGCGCTTCGGCGTAGAGCGTGCGGACCGATCGCTTCTGGCCGATCAATTCATACATCAACGGCTGGGTGAAGCTCGGTTCATCGCCTTCGTTATGTCCACGGCGGCGATAGCAGACCATGTCGATCACGACATCCTTGTTGAAGGTCTGGCGATATTCGAATGCGATACGGGCGACGCGGACGCACGCTTCTGGATCATCGCCATTGACGTGGAAGACCGGCGCTTGGATCATCTTTGCGACATCGGTCGAGTAGCGCGATGAGCGCGCAGATCCCGGTGAGGTGGTAAAGCCGACTTGGTTATTGATCACCACATGGATGGTTCCGCCGGTGCGATAGCCCTTGAGTTGTGATAGTTGGAGAGTCTCGGCGACGACACCTTGGCCGGCGAATGCAGCATCACCATGGATCAGGATAGGAAGTACTGAATAGAGCTTCTTGATATTGAATTCATCTTGCTTCGCGCGAACGATTCCTTCGAGGACTGGATTGACCGCCTCAAGGTGTGATGGGTTCGCTGCGAGATAGATCTTCGTCGTTGCTCCGGATTCGCTGGTGAAGACACCTTCGGTACCGAGGTGATACTTCACATCGCCAGAGCCATGCACTTCGTTCTCTGCGTAGTTTCCTTCGAACTCTTGGAAGATCTGGCCGTAGGACTTGCCTGCGAGATTCGCGAGGACATTGAGGCGGCCGCGGTGTGGCATTCCGATGCATGCCTCATCGAGACCGGATTCAGCGGCGGAGGAGACGACCGCATCAAGGAGTGGGATGACGGACTCGCCACCTTCGAGTGAGAAGCGCTTCTGTCCGATGAATTTCGTATGGAGGAACGATTCGAACGCTTCGGCGCTATTCACTTTGCGAAGGATACGAAGTTGTTCCTCACGCGGCATACGTGGTGCGCCGACTTCGACCTTCTCTTGGATCCACTTTCGCTCATCAGGATTCTCGATATACATGTACTCGACACCGATAGAGCGGCAATAAGAATCGCGAAGAATGCCGAGGATCTTTCGAAGTTTCATGAATGGTTGGCCACCGAAGCCACCGGTTGCGAATTCGCGATCGAGATCCCAAAGGGTCAAGCCATGTGTGACGACATCGAGATCTGGATGTGAACGCTGCTTGTACTCGAGCGGATCGACGTCGGCCATGATGTGGCCAGAGGTGCGATAGGCGTTGATCAGTTGCTGCACGCGCGAGGTCTTGTTGATCTCATCATCCTTGGAGAATTCGAAGTCGGGGACCCAGCGAATCGGTTCGTAGGGGATACGTAGCGCAGCGAAGATCTCGTCATAGAAGTTCTCCGCGCCGAGCAAGATCTCGTGGATGCGACGGAGGAAATCACCTGATTGCGCACCTTGGATGATGCGGTGGTCGTAAGTGCTTGTGAGTGTGACGACTTTCGAAATGGCCATGCGTGCAAGGGTCTCTTCGCTAGCGCCTTGGAATTCTGCTGGATAGTCCATCGAACCAACACCGAGGATGAGTCCTTGTCCTTGGACGAGACGTGGAACGGAGTGAACCGTGCCGATCGTTCCAGGATTTGTGAGTGAGACTGTGGTTCCTGCGAAATCCTCTACTGCGAGTGTGCCTTCACGGGCTTTCTTGACCAGCGCTTCATAGGAAGAGTGGAACTGTGCGAAGTCGAGTGACTCGCATCCTTTGATGGATGGAACAAGAAGTTGGCGCGAGCCGTCAGGCTTTGCAAGATCGATTGCGATTCCAAGGTTGATGTGTTCTGGATGACCGATCGCGGGCTTGCCATCGACTTGGGTGAAGAAGGCATTCATCTCTGGCATCGAGCGAATCGCCTTGATCATCGCGAAGCCGATGAGATGCGTGAAGGAAACCTTTCCGCCGCGAGCGCGCTTCAAGTGATTGTTGATGACAGTGCGATTGTCAATCAGCAGCTTCGCAGGAATTGCGCGTACTGATGTTGCAGTTGGAACAGTGAGCGACGCCTCCATGCTTTGTACAACGCGCGCACCGACGCCGCGGATGGGTTCAACCTGTGCGGCACCCGGTGTCTCGACGGACTTCACTGGTGTAGCAACAGGATCTGCAGGTGTCGGTGACGTTGTGACTCGAGGTTGCGAGACTGTTGGTTGTGGTGTGAAGCCTGAAGGCTGTGACGCTTGAACGGGTTGTGAAGTTTGTGAAGGTTGTG
>JBMUDS010000035.1:0-10106 GCA_049459795.1 Candidatus Nanopelagicaceae bacterium
CGAGCGCGATGATCCGACCATCTTCGGTCTTGACGAGCGGATTGACCTCGACCAAGGTCGCATCCTCTTCCTTGAACACCTTCCAAAGGAGTAACAAGACTCGAGCAACCTCTGCTTCGACATCCTGTGGGAATGCACCTGCACGGACGATCTCGAGCGCCTTGCTCTCACTCAAACCTGTATATGCATCGAAGTTGACTCGAGCGAGCTTCTCGGGCGTCTCGTGTGCGACCTGCTCGATATCCATTCCACCAGAGACCGAAGCCATCACAAGGAATGATCGATTCGCACGATCGAGCAAGATCGCGAGGTAATACTCGGACGAAATCGGCGCCGCCTGCGCGATCATCACTTTATGGACGGTATGACCTTTGATATCCATACCAAGGATCGCACCCGCTTTTTGGCGCGCATCATCAGCGCTCTCTGCGAGTTTGACGCCACCTGCCTTACCGCGACCGCCTACTTTGACTTGTGCCTTGACGACGACCTTGCCACCGATCTCTGCTGCAGCCTTCGCTGCTTCATCGGCTGTCGATGCGACTGCACCTTTGAGCACAGGGACTCCGTGTGCTTCGAAGAGATCGCGCGCTTGATATTCGTAGAGATCCACTCTCGTTATCGCTCCTCGTTAGTGAGTACTTCTTTCAGCTATGGCGGTCTTTCACAAACAGTGAAACGGATGCGGTGGAAGAGACCCGCACGAAGTTCATAACTTATCTACCGGCGCATATCGAAGCAACAATCGCTTCTCGCCATAGGTGCCGAAATCGATGGTCGCCTCTGCGCGATCGCCTTCACCTGAGACCAAGACCACAGTCCCAAGGCCGAAGGTGTCATGAGAGACGCGATCTCCCGGTGCGAGCTTCATTCCCTCTGGAGCAGCGCGCTTGCCGGTCGCATGAGGACGAGTGAGCGGCGCAGGCGCGCCTGTCCGTCGAACATAATTCGAAGCACCGGATACCGCACGTCGATATTCGCTGATTCCAGGTGATCCATGGATCGCATCACCGCTCCACTCGATCACCTCTTCTGGGATCTCATCAAGGAAGCGTGATGGTGGGTTGTAGTTCGGCGCTCCCCATGCACTTCGATATTCAGCGCGAGAGATATAAAGGCGCTTGCGCGCTCGTGTGATTCCGACATAGGCAAGGCGACGTTCTTCCTCTAACTCCTCTCGATCACCGATGGAGCGCGAATGCGGGAAGATGTTCTCTTCCATGCCGGTCAAGAAGACGATGGGGAACTCGAGACCCTTTGCGGTGTGGAGTGTCATCAAGGTGACCACACCTTGGTTCTCCTCACTCGATGGATCGTCCACCGGAATCTCATCGGCATCAGCGACGAGCGAGACCTCCTCTAAGAAATCCGACAAGGTCGCGCTCTCGCCCGCCTCAACACGATTGGTCGCGAACTCTTCTGCGACAGCGACGAACTCCTGCACGTTCTCTGCTCTCGATTCATCTTGTGGGTCATCGCTCTCTTGGAATTCGGCGAGCATCCCGCTCTGCTCAAGGACTGCTGCGGTGATCGATGCCGGTGACGAGTTCGCTTCGACGAGAGTTCTAAGCGTTGCTATGAGATCGGTGAAGCCATTGATCGCACTTGCGCTTCGTGCCGCAAGGTCTTCCATCTCGCTCGCCTTCACGAGGCCTTGGAAGAAGGAGATCTCATTCTCTTTCGCATATGCATCGACGACATCGAGAGCACGATCTCCGATGCCACGCTTCGGGGTATTGATGATCCGGCGAAGTGAGACCTCATCACTTGGATTGACGAGCACCCGTAGGTAGGCCAAGAGGTCCTTGATCTCACGCCGTTCGTAGAAGCGAAGACCGCCTACGACTTTGTAGGGGATCGATTCTCGAAGGAAGATCTCTTCGAAGACACGTGATTGTGCATTGGTTCGATAGAAGATCGCGCAATCTCCGTACCGAGCGCTCGACTCCGGTTCATCCTCACGACCGAGCGCACGGATCTGATCCGCTACGAATTGCGCCTCCTCATGTTCGCTTCCCGCGACGAAACCAGTGATCTTCTCGCCACTTCCTGCCTCAGACCAGAGATTCTTCGCTTTCCGAGATTCGTTCTTCTCGATGACGGCATTCGCAGCGGTCAGGATGTTTTGAGTGGAGCGGTAATTCTGTTCCAAGAGGATGGTTCGAGCATCGGGGTAGTCCTCTTCGAATTGCATGATGTTTCGGATCGTGGCACCACGGAAACGATAGATCGATTGGTCGGCATCGCCGACGACACAGAGTTCAGCCGGCGGGATCCCTTCCGCGAAATCACCGACCAGGTAACGAACCAATACATACTGTGCATGGTTGGTATCTTGATATTCGTCGACCAGGATATGTTTGAAGCGCATCCGATATCGCTCGCGTACCTCAGGAAAGCGCTGCAGGATCTCGACCGTCTTCATGATGATGTCATCGAAATCCAACGCATTCGCCTGCCCTAATCGCTTCTGATAGAGGGCATAGACCTCAGCGATCACCTCTTCCATGTAATTCTCGGTCGCATTCCGATAATCCGCAGGGCCCATCAACTCGTTCTTCGCTCGCGAGATCGCCGCCTGGAAAGCACGTGGTACGTATCGTTTCGAATCGAGATTGAGATCACGCATCACCAAGGTGATGAGACGTAAGGAATCGGCACTGTCGTAGATGGTGAATTGGCGCGAATATCCAAGGTGTTCGATCTCGTTACGCAAGATCCTGACGCAGGCTGAGTGGAATGTCGCGACCCACATGTTCTTGGAGCGTGATCCGACCAGCTCTGCCACGCGCTCTTTCATCTCACCAGCGGCCTTATTGGTGAAGGTGATGGCGAGGATCTCCCACGGCGCCACATCGCGCGCCCGGAGCAGATGTGCGATGCGTCTCGTCAACACACGTGTCTTACCGGAACCCGCACCAGCGACGATCAATAGCGGGGTTCCATGATGGATCACAGCCTCACGTTGCGAAGGATTGAGATCCGCTAACGAATCCTCGACGGTGGCTGACATAGATGGCGAGTGTAAGCGTGACGCGCAATCTGCGAGAATCAAGCCATGGCTCAGCCGCTCTTTCCTCCTTATCAACCGCTCTCGGACGATGAGATCTCAAAGGTCCTGATCGTCACCGCGCATCCAGATGATCTCGATTTCGGATGTGCTGGCACGATCGCGACCTGGGTGAAGAAAGGCATCGAGGTCTCCTATGTCATCTGCACCAATGGTGACCAAGGTGGTGAGGACCCGACAGTGCCGCGTGAAGAGATGCCGAAGATCAGACAGAAAGAGCAGCGCGATGCAGGTGCAGTGCTTGGCGTCTCGAAGATCACTTTCTTGAATTATCGCGATGGATGGCTGGTACCAACCATCGAATTGCGGAAGGAGATCGTCAGGCAGATCCGAATCCATAAACCAGACCGCATGGTGATCCAATCACCGGAGCGAAACTGGGATCGACTCTTCTCATCTCATCCGGACCATATGGCTGCCGGCGAAGCAGCGATCCAAGCGGTCTATCCCGATGCCAGGAATGCTTTCGCCTTCGAGGACTTGCTCAAGGAAGAGGGTCTAGAACCCCATCGTGTCCGCGAGGTATGGGTGATGGCAGCTCGCGATCCGAATCATCACGTCGATATCACCGAGACGATCGACTTGAAGATCAAGGCGCTTCACGCTCATGTCAGCCAAACCGCGCATAATCCGAAGATGGAAGAGATGATCCGATCTTGGGCTGAGCGAAGCGCCCAAGTCGTGGGTCTTGGCGAAGGGCGATGCGCGGAGATCTTCCGCGTGGTCAATTCAGATTGATCTAAGTAGTTGAACTAGCGAATAAAAGCGCGTTCGATGGCGATGGTCTGCTTTGGCGTACCGTCACCAGAACCATCTTTCACGCCCGCCCGTGCGATCATCTTCACGATATCCAATCCCTTGATGACGCGACCGAAGATCGTGTAATTCGGTGGCAATGTCGTATCTTCGTAGACGATGAAGAACTGACTGCCATTGCTATTGGCGGTTCCAGAGTTAGCGATCGCGACCACGCCTTCTGGGTAATTGTCCTCAGATGCCGTTGGAAGATTCTCGACGCCATAGGTAAAGTTCGGACCACCACGTCCTGTCGCAGTCGGGTCACCGCATTGCAAGACGTAGATCCCCTCCGTCGTGAGACGGTGGCAGAGTGACATGTCGTAGAAACCACCACGGATCAACGCATTCATCGCAGTAAGCGCGACTCGCGCACGATAGTTCGGTTGGATCACGATCTCGCCACAATTGGTCTCAAGGATTATCTGCTTCATTGCACGCGCTACTTGGCGCGCAGTCATCACTCGATCCGGGATCGGGACATCGACTGGCGCATGTCCGATAGCTGTCGTGCTCTCGCACTTGACGTTCTTCGCACTCTTGGATGACTTGTTTACTTCGTTCGCCTTCTCGACCTTGACCTTGCTCACACGATGCTCATCTGCAGCGGCAAAATAAATATTCATAGTAGGAAGCAGTAGCGCCACCACGAGCGCGAAGCCGATTCGCTTCTTCATCTCTATCACTGCTCCGAACTTCATCAGGGTACTTCATGTTCACATCAGGGAAGGATCGAGCGACTACTCCCACTCGATCGTGCCTGGCGGTTTACTCGTGATATCGAGTATCACTCGATTCACCTCACGCACTTCGTTCGTGATGCGAGTCGATATCCGCTCCAACACTTCGTATGGGACTCGTGCCCAATCTGCCGTCATCGCATCCTCACTTGTCACCGGACGAAGAACGATCGGATGGCCATAGGTCCTGCCATCACCTTGAACTCCGACGCTCCTGACATCTGCGAGCAATACGACTGGGCATTGCCAGATCTTTCGACCCAACTGAGCGGATTTTAGTTCCTCTCGAGCGATCAAGTCGGCTAAACGAAGAACTCTAAGTCTTTCTTCAGTGACTTCACCGATGATGCGAATTCCCAAGCCTGGACCTGGGAACGGTTGACGCCAGACGATCTCGCTCGGTAGCCCCAAGAGTTCACCGACGGTGCGGACCTCATCCTTGAACAAGGCGCGAAGCGGCTCGATGAGTTTGAATTCCATGTCCTCTGGAAGGCCACCGACATTGTGATGGGACTTGATATTCGCTGTCCCCGTGCCGCCACCTGATTCGACGATATCTGGATAGAGCGTTCCTTGCACTAAGTATTCGACTTTTCCATCGCGCGAGATCGCTTCCGCTGCAGATTCGAATGCACGGATGAATTCACGGCCGATGATCTTTCGCTTCGTCTCTGGATCGGTGACACCAGCGAGCGCATCAAGGAATCTCTTTCGCTCATCGACTACAACTAACTTCACTCCGGTCGCTGCAACGAAGTCTCGCTCAACTTGTTCTGCCTCTCCTTCACGGAGCAATCCATGATCGACGAAGACGCACGTGAGTTGGGCGCCGATCGCGCGTTGCACCAGCGCTGCCGCGACCGCTGAATCGACGCCACCAGAGAGACCGCAGATGACACGAGCACTTCCGACCTGCTCACGGATGGCTCTCACTTCGCTCTCGATGATGTTCTCCGCGCTCCACTTTCCGGAGAGGCCGACGATCTCACGGAGCCAGGTAGCGAGGATCGCTTGGCCATTCTCGGTATGAAGGACTTCCGGATGGAATTGCACACCTGCGAGAGTTCCACTCTCATTTTCGAAAGCAGAGATCGCTGTCTCACTCGTGCTTCCTGTCGTTACGAATCCTGTCGGTAACTCTTTGACGCTATCGCCATGTGACATCCACACATCGAACTCTTCCGGTAGATCTGAGAAGAGCTTCGACTTCTTTGCGACGAATCGGGTCCGGCCGAACTCACTACGTCCGGTCTTCGCCACTTCACCGCCCAGCGCATTGGCCATCGCTTGGAATCCATAACAGATACCGAAGATCGGGATCCGAGACTCGACGATGCGCGGATCAAGTGTTGGTGCACCTACTTCATAGACTGATGATGGTCCGCCAGAGAGGATGATCGCGCTCGGCGCTCTTCCTTCTTTCGATTCCTTCTCGATGAGATCCCATGCATGCGTCGAACCGACGATCTCGGAATAGACCCCAGCCTGTCGCACCCGCCGTGCGATGAGTTGCGCATACTGCGCGCCGAAATCGATGACCAGGACGCGTTCGGTCGGACGCTGATCAGCCACGATGGATGACGATCTCCACCTTCTGGAACTCCTTCAACTCTGAATAGCCGCTCGTCGCCATCGCGCGACGGAGTGCGCCGAAGAGGTTCATCGAGCCATCTGCAGTCGTCGATGGTCCATGGAGTATCTGCGCCAACGTTCCGACGGTTCCGACAGGGACGCGAGTTCCCCGTGGCAATTGATCCTGATGCGCTTCTCGACCCCAGTGGAAACCGCGACCTGGCGCCTCTTCTGCCTTTGCAAGTGGTGATCCCATCATCACCGCATCCGCGCCACATGCGATCGCCTTCGCGATATCGCCACTCTTTCCAACCGATCCATCAGCGATCACATGGACATACCGACCACCGGATTCGTCCAAGTACTCGCGACGTGCGGCAGCGACCTCTGCGACCGCTGATGCCATCGGCACAGAGATGCCAAGCGTTTGACGCGTCGTATGAGCCGCGCCGCCACCAAATCCAACAAGGACTCCCGCAGCACCTGCGCGCATCAAATGAAGTGCGCCACTCTCGGTCGCGCATCCACCGACGATCACGGGAACATCGAGTTCATGGATGAACTTCTTCAAGTTGAGCGGCTCTTCCTTCGTCGAGACATGCTCTGCAGAGACTGTGGTGCCGCGAATGACGAAGATGTCGACTCCTGCTTCAAGGACTGTCTTGTAGAACTCTTGGGTGCACTGTGGTGAGAGCGCAGCTGCGACCGTCACGCCCGCATCTCGGATCTCTTTGATCCGAGACTTGATCAACTCCGCACGGATCGGCGCGCGATAGATCTCTTGCATTCGCTTCGTCGCTTGCTCGGCCGGAAGCGATGAGATCTCACCGAGTTGGATCCTCGGATTCTCATACCTGGTCCAAAGGCCTTCGAGATTCAAGACACCGAGACCACCGAGCTTTCCGATCTCGATGGCGGTATCAGGTGACACCACTGAATCCATCGGTGCAGCAAGGAGTGGGATATCGAAACGGTAGGCATCGATCTGCCACGCAGTCGATACCTCCTCATGATCGCGAGTCCTCCTGCTTGGGACGATGGCGATATCGTCGAAGGAATATGCAGTCCGTGCCCGCTTACCAGGGGCGAGTTCTATATCTGCCATCTATTTCAAACTCCCTTACTGCCCCGACTTATTGGCCCGGCTGTAATTCGGGGCTTCCGCGACATGGACGACATCATGTGGGTGGCTCTCTTGGAGCCCTGCGAAGGTGATCTGCACGAGGCGACCATTTCGCTTCAATTCATCGATCGTCGCAGCGCCGGCATATCCCATACCGCTTCTAAGGCCACCGACGAGTTGATGTGCAACCGTTGCGAGTGCGCCTTTGTATGCGACTTTTCCTTCGATACCTTCTGGGACTAACTTGTCTTCAGATAGCACATCGTCTTGCATGTAACGATCCTTGGAGTAACTCTTCTTCTCACCACGACTTTGCATCGCACCGAGGGAGCCCATTCCGCGATAGGTCTTGTACTTCTTCCCTTGGATCTCGATCAACTCACCAGGAGACTCATCACATCCGGCAAGGAGCGATCCAAGCATCACGCTATCTGCCCCAGAGACGATCGCCTTTGCGATATCTCCGGAGTACTGCAATCCACCATCGGCGATCAACGGAACATCCGACTTCCTACATGCTTTCGCCGCTTCCATAATCGCAGTCACTTGAGGCACGCCCACACCAGCAACCACTCGTGTCGTGCAGATCGATCCTGGCCCCACTCCGACTTTTACTGCATCAGCACCAGCATTGATCAGCGCTTGCGCTCCAGCACGGGTCGCTACATTCCCACCGATCACTTCTTGTTCGCCATAGGAGTTCTTGATCTTCTCGATCGCTTCCAGGACAGCGCGATGATGTCCATGCGCGGTATCGACCACGACCACATCGATTCCTGCATCGATCAGCGCCTGCGCCCGAGCGAATCCATCGTCACCTACTCCAACCGCCGCGCCGACGATGAGTCCCGCACCTTTGACCAATTTGACGTGAGTGACTTGTTCATCGATCGAGAGGTTCCTATGGATGATCCCGATGCCACCGGCTTTGGCCATAGCGATCGCCATCGGCGACTCGGTCACGGTATCCATCGCCGAAGAGACGAGCGGGATATCGAGGCTGATATTCCGCGTGAGTTGGGTCTTTGTATCTACCTCGCTCGGCACCACGTCAGAGGCATCTGGAAGGAGGAGGACATCGTCATAAGTGAGGCCGAGCATCAGAACCTTTTCATTGGCACCTGATTCAGACTCGAACATATGCCCATCCTAAGGGCTGAACCAGAGGCGAAGAAAATGGCGAAAGCAGTGCTATTTCAGTCACCAATCGCGTGCATGATCTCAGCGACCGCACTCGGAAGATCTTCTACGTGAACGACCTTGAGCTTCGATGGCGTCGACGATGGGATCGCAACATCATCCCGGAACCAACCAGGACCACCGAGCACGATGCGTGGCGTCGGACGGACCGATGGGATGTCGGCGAGCAATGTGACATCACCATGGCGCTCAAGTTGTGCCCAAAGGAATATCGCTGGCGGAGCACTTCGCTTTACTGTCGAGACGATGGCCTCTAGCGGCGTTCTTGCACCAAGGAATTGAGCTTCGACATTCAATTCTGAGAGCGCGACCTGTAATGCGAAGAGTGCCAATGAATGGGTCTCTTCACCGATACATGCCAAGAGCACAGGTCTCGAATTCCTAGGGTCCTTCGAACTCTTCAAGTTGTTCTGCAAGATACTCTTCACGATCTCAGAGAACATGTGTTCGACTTCGATACCGGTTCCGGTGACCGCCCACTCGTCACCGATCAGCATCAGACATGGCACGATCACTTCACTCCACGCGTTGATGATTCCACTATTCCGAATCTCTGCTTCGAGGAGTTCATAGATGAAGGTGCGATCCATCGATTGTGCTGCGCGCATCAAGGAATCGACTAACTCTTCGCGTACTTCGAACTCTTGTGGCAAGAGTTCTACGAAGTTCGACTTGCTGATGTTCTCGTCATCTAACGTCAAAGCTTGTTCTGCTGCTTGTGAAGGCGGCATTCCTGCGATCACAAGTTTTCGCATCAAGGTAAGTCGCGCAAGATCGAGTGAGTTATATCTTCGATGTTCACCTTGGGTATGTCCCGACGGGCCAAGACCGTATCTGCGGTCCCAGGTGCGAAGAGTGGCTGGTGCGACCCCGAGGCGACGTGCCACCGCAGCGACGGTCAATGACTCGTCTTTGGCGACTGCGGGATTGGCGCCGGTAGCCATTGGATGTGAGGGGGTCTCCACGGGGCAAGAGTGGGCTATGACCCACGCCACTGCCACTTGAAAGGAGCGTGGGGGTTAGGGATTTTCCAGGCTCAGACTCAGGAAAGTCTCACCCGCCACACCCCCAAGGGGCTTGAACAACCTATGCAACGATTAGTAGGGTGCGCTCACGCAAGGCCGGAAACCTGAAATCTGGACTAGTCGGAACACCCGGAAACTAGAGAAATGGGAAACGAGCTCAGCATGACCGAAGTATCGAGACTTCCAAAGCCAGTCGCAGCATCATGGGAGTGGCAGCAGCAGGGCGCATGCCGCACCCTCCCCACTGAGATGTTCTTCCACCCCGAGAATGAACGGGGTCCACGTCGCAAGGCACGCGAGATGGCGGCCAAAGCGGTCTGCAATTCCTGCCCAGTGATCGCGGAATGCCGCGCGCATGCACTCGCAGTACAAGAACCATATGGAATCTGGGGCGGCCTCTCCGAAGAGGAACGCCTCGAGATCATCTCCCGCTCCACACGGCGTGGGATGTATTCCGTCTCGTAATTTCCTTCTCTCCTCCTAGGGAACCGATTACGAAACCGCCGCGCAGAGCGGCTTCCTTCTGAACAACGGAATAGCACGGACGAAAAAGACCGGGGAGTCGAGCCCCGGTCTTTTTT
>JBMUDS010000036.1:0-9843 GCA_049459795.1 Candidatus Nanopelagicaceae bacterium
TTCACCTCTAAATAGAGGCCGTCGTAGTTCTCGCCTTCGAAGGCACCCACAGTGCTCCATCGGCCAGGAAGGTCTCGACCAGGCACGACGCCCTCATTTTTCGAAACAACCGGACCAGTCGACCCCGTAGGAATCCATTGAAGAGGTTGTAACGCTCCGCCAACTGGTTGGACTCCGACAGATTCGATGCAGTACTCACCGGCCGCTACTGAACAAGGCAAGAATGGTTCGGTAGGCAATGTGATCGCCGCGCTTGCTGAAGTCGAAGGAACCATGAGAAGAGTAGCCACTAGAGACAACATGGCCCCGATCCATGTGAACCGAGCTCTATTGATCCTGCTCATAGCGATTCCTCTCTCATGCCTTCTTCTTCCATCCCTTAGGGCATTTTGCTCCACCAAACTTCTTCGTGGTCTTGCCTTTCACACATGTCACAGACTTCTTCGACGGCTTTGGTGTCACCGCCGCAATCGGTGAAGTCTCAGGCGAAGGTGTTGGAGTTGGACTTACCGTAGGGGTGGGAGTCGGCTCTGGCTTAGGCGGCTCTTGAGTGAGTTTGATGCGCACCGTTGGTTCAGAGTAAGTGAAGCCATTGGCAGACATGAAGAGCCAACCATTTCGTTCTCCAATCACGGTCGTCGCTACCCGATTCGAGCCATCACTACCGAAAATCTCGATCTCCGCCTTGATAGGTGCATCCGTGAACTTATAAATGCATCGCGCAACTTTCGAATCGAGGAGTAAGTCATAGCTGCCGAAGTTCTCTTCACCCTTCTCGTTGTAATGTGGTGAAAGGACTTTGTAATCCAATGATGAAGACTCTGGGTTGTAGATAGGCGGTCCCGCGCTATAGACCATCGAATTCGTGGTCACGATTCCAGAGACTGAAGAAGCGTTCGTCGAGCAGGATTGAAGTAGACCGGGATTGACCCCTTCGCCGAACATCTGGAGAGTACGGATACTCCAGTAATCACCGGTTCCAGATGACTTGTCCTTTGTGACGGGAAGGAAGAGGCGTGTGAGATCGAAAGATTGTGGCCCGGAGTTCCCTGGCATCATCAGTCCGCCACCAGTGTTACTGCAGTCTCCCTCTGGATTACAAGTGAAGTTTGCATTGACGTAATCGACGAGTTCTTTGGACCAGGATGAGGATCGAATTTCTTCACGGATGAAGGGCACCTTCACGGGTCTTGCTTCGATGGTGTATTCGTATCCACGATCTACTTTCGTGATCGTGATCTCAGGAGAATAGATACGACCATGGAACCAACCTGATAGCTCTTTAGGTACTAGAACAACCATTCCCAATCGATAGCCCGGAGGGAATGTAGACCGCTCGTAACACCTTCCTACATCAGTCATGACACATTTGTAATCCGGACGACCATTTGCTCCAATCGTGTTCCAGCCTCTTATTTGATCATCCGGCGTACCCGCCCAGTACTCAACGGTGTTTTGAATATATGTGCCGGCCACCTCACGAACAGCTGCAATACCAAATTCGATTTGATTGTAGACAGAATCTGTCTGATTTCCAGGAAATACAGCACCTTCTAAGCGTGCTTGAACACCGTAGGTGGAGTTTCCGCCACCGTGTACTAGACCTGGAAACTCCCAAAGTCCGCCAGTGCCGGATCCAGCAACAACTCCCCGCTCGAGATTCTCTTTGAAATCGTAACGAGCACTCGTCGAAACTGATCGTATGAACCTTGCTACTACCTTCGCTCCATCTTCACTCTCGGCATAGACCTCTTTGATACAGGCTATCGTCGCTTGATCCGAACAAGGCAATAGGAAGCTTCGAATATTCAAGTCCTTGCCAACACAATCAGGGTCGTCAAGACCATCACAGATGATGCCAAAACCAGAACGACTGTTACTTGTTCGTGCAGTGATATGAGAGAGGCTTGTCTGCAATGAATCACCTTCTGTGAGTGACATCCCGATGATCTGGTTGCTCGGAGTACTCGCTGTAGATGCGATGTGAGGGAGCAGTTGAGCCACAAGGACTACTGCTACGACCAAGAGTGTCTTCTTCATGCCTTCTTGTACCCCTTCGGACATTTCTTCTGATTCTTAGGAAGAACTTTCTTCTTCTCACCCTTGATACACGTGATTGCCTTCTTCGATAAGTTCTTGGAAACGGATGAAGTGGCTTCGCTGACAGTAGGAACATTGACTGTTGGCGAAGGAGTCGGAGTCGGGGATACGACTGGTGCTGGCTTCTCTTGGTTGATCTTCACCTTTACGGTAGGTGATGAGTAAGTAAAGCCCTTGGCGGAGAGGTAGAGCCACCCATTCTTCTCTCCAACTACGGTGGTTGCGTTAACGGCTTCGCCATTCTCGTAGATCACATTAAGAGTGGCATTAATCGGCGCCTCATCGAACCCATAGATGCAACGAGCCACATCTGATCGAATTGCAAGATCGTAGGTGCCGATTTGAACTTCACCTTTCGAGTCGTAATGAGGTGATGCAACCTTGTACAAGAGCTCTTCGTTCTGGAAGATCGGTGGAGTTGCTATATAGGCATTGGAATTAGTGGTGACAAGACCTGCCACACCGCTCGAGGCAATGCATTTCTCGTATTGTGCGTAATCCTCTAGTGATCGGAAGGACCAGGTGGACTTGTTCGCATATGCACGATCCTTCACAACCTCTAGCCAAAGCAAATACCTCTCGAAGTAGTCACTCGAAGCTGAGAAGGAGGGATTCCGCTCATCATTGACCACTTGCTGTGATCGCTCGGATGTATTGCACCCGAAGTAGCAGACTCCAGCAAACTGCTTGCCTCGGAAATTGAATTCATTCTCGATCAATTGATTGAGGCGTGATGGCAAATCCTCATTCTTCGACCATGCTGCGACGATTGGGACCACTGTTGGCTTTCCACGAATGGTGATCTCACTCTCACCACTCTCACTCTTCTTGACATCAATGGCAGGGTCCGTAACTCGACCATAGAACCAGCCAACGAGCCTGCTATTCGTCTTCAACGCCAATTCGATCTCGGCTCCCGCGGGGAAAGGCCAGCGCACGAGGCACTCACTCATGGTATTGAAGAAGCAATCGGACTGAAATCCACGAACTCGGGAGATTGGGAAGATTCCCACATCTACGTTGACGGGTTTACGTCCAGCAGTATCAAGAAGGTAAGCGTTCATTTTCGCAACGACTAAGTACTCATCGCCACCTTGATGTGGCAAGTGGCTCATTCTCCAGATTGATGGGTAGCCGCTATCAGGTATTCCGCGAGCCTTATCGCCCGTGAAAGGCGTGAAGTAACGTTTCGCGGCTTCGACTCCATAACCTGAAGTGTTGACCGTAACAGTCTCAACAAATTGAGCTGGGGCTAAAGAATTTGGATCCTTCCCGCCAGAAAAACGGATGAGACAGTCACTCGTTCGCGCTTCTGAACATGGCGAGAGAGGTGTCTCAAACGAAAGATTCTCATCAGATTTACATGGTTCCACGAGTGCTGAAGTGCAAGTCACATAGGTACGAAGTCGAGTCTCATCCCGTGGGCCAGATTCGACGTAATAAAACGCTCGTTGAAGCGTCTTCTGATCATCGAAATAAACCCCTGAATAGCCACCCGCAGAAGTCGTAGGAGGTTTCAAGATATTCAATTGCTCATCAGGGACCGTTGAAGTGGTTCCCGCGGTCGGAATCATGAGTGCCATGATGAGACTAGCTATGGTCGCGAAAAGATAAGTACGCTTCATGCTCACTTAAATCCTTTCGGACACTTTGTCTTACCTGCCTTGAGAGTCTTGGTTTTCGCACCTTTGACGCAGGTGATCTTCTTGACTACTACTTTCTTGGATTCGATTTGAGGAGTCGTCGTGCTTCCAGCACTGGAATTTGTCGCAGAGGGAGTTGGATCTTGTTTGAGTTGTACCTTGATCGTAGGAGATGAGAATCCGAATCCATATGCTCCTAAAGAGAACCAGCCATCTCGCTCTCCGGTCACTATGGTTTCGACAGTTCTTGCTCCACCTTCTGCACTCACCGACACTGTTGCCTTAATAGGCGCGTCAGTAAAACCATAAAGACAGCGAGCCACCTTTGAATCGATCACTAAGTCGTAACTTCCCGGGAAACGCTCCTTTGTTGGCGTAAGAGGAACCCCTGCGACCCGGTACTGCAATTCACTATTGATGAATGCTGGCGCTGATGGCTCATAGACCACGGCGTTCGTCGTCACGATCCCGACAACTCCCGGCGCTTCAGCAAAGCAACGTTGATTTGAGGTGCCCGCGACGGCAAAACTCCAATATGTGCGCATGGATTCGGCTTCATCGGGGATGTACTTGCGCCATAGTTCGAAAATTGGAATGGACTTCACGTCGTCCGCAGTTGTAGTGCCGAGATATTGGGCCGATTCGTTCCAACCAAAGTATCGAATAGAGTCCACGACTTCTTTATCGCCCGTAGCAATCAATGTCTTTCCATAGACTTTTTGCACAGTTGTAGGACTACCGACTACTTCAAGTCGACTTAGTCGCTCATTGAGCCTGACGAAATCTATTTCGGGGCTTTGTACCCTCCCATTAAGCCAGCCGCGAACCTGATTCGATACCCTCACGACGACTCCAACTTTCACATCGTTGGAGAAATTCGTCGGATACCCGCAAATTCCGGTCTCGATCCAGATACATCCAGTCGCACCGTTAGTACCTACGATCCTTTGTCCACCATCTCCTGAGGGGGATTCAGAGTAACTGTTCTCACGATAGTTGGAATCCTGCCTAATGACATAGGGATTGACACTTACTCTGAATTTCTGAAGATCCCCATCAAGTTCAGCACGGTAACTAGCGTATACAGAGTAAGTGATCTCTCCGGATGCATGCGAAACGCCTGGAGCACTCCACAGTGAAGAGTTATAACCGTTTGGGATTCCCAGAGATGGATTTCCTATCGCTTTTTTACTCTTGACCATGCGATCAAATACTGCATTGACTCTCTCGCCGTTGCGCATGAAGTAGAGGCTTTCAACGCACATAGAAGATTCATCGATGGAGCAATGCGGCAATAGCATCTCTGCGGAACCGTAACTTGCTAAACATTCAGGATCCGTAGCGGAATCACAGATGAAGTCGATGCTGTATCCAGAACTGTTTGTTGGATTGGGACGGGAACCCATTACTAGAGAAGCGCCGCTAGTAGTATCCGAGAAATCCTCAGTGAAGGTCTGACCAACTACACCGATATTGGTCCCAGCCTCAGGAATCGTCGGCCAACTGCTTGTGGAGCCGTAGCCAAAAGAGGCATCGACCGTGACGCTAAGGAGCACCAAAGTGGCGACGAGTACTCGCTTGATCAATGTAATGGCTCCTATGCGATTACTTAGTGATTCATTGACTCTTCTAGGTCACGCTTTAGGGCGGGAACTCCCGCACGATCTCTCGTGCGGGAGTCTTCCCATCCCTGTCTTTCTGAGAGGAGCTACCTACCCGACTAACTTGTAGCCAGTTGGGCACTTCGGAGACGTGCCGATCACTTTCTTGGTTGTCTTACCCATCTTGCAAGTGATCGTCTTCTTGGCCACAGTCTTCTTTGTTGTGGCCTTCGTCTTCGCAGGTTTGTAGTTCTTCTTCATCTTGATGGTCAACTTCGGACGCGAATATTCGAATCCGGAGACATCGATGATGATGTTGCCCTTGTTGACTGAGATGACGCTGATCGCGCCTGATGTGCCACCTTCTTCAGTAGTGACAGTGACCTGAAGTGCGGTTGCCGCATCACGTGGATTTGTGAGGCCCCAAAGAAGTTCAGCATCCTTTGTCGGGATGACTGCCTTGTAGAAGCCCTTGTTCACAGTGACGCCATCTGGAGCGAAGTGCGGTGCAGCTGCATTCCACTCGAATGACTTCGTCTCGTCTTTCCACGTTGGAGTGGAGAGTGAGCAAACGCCATTAGTGCCGACATACATACGACCGCTCATGCCCTCTACGCCGAATCCGGCGGTGTCATTGCTGACCACGACGAGAGCTTGGAGCTGGCGGACATTTGCCTTTGCGACACCTGTCTCACCGAGGCAATCAGCTGCGGCACGGAAGAGCGGAACAGTCACTGGCTGACCCGTGATGGTCATGAATGCATAACCACCATCTTCATCGGTGTACTTGATGTCGACATCAACGCCGATACCGACCGTCACACCAGGAACGACATTGTTGTTGGTCTGCTTCGATCCAACACGGATCTTCGCAGTGACAACGATGTCTGGATCAAGGCTGACTGCATAAGCCTTGTTTCCGACCTGACCGGCAAGGGTGGTCTGATTCGAGGCATTGCTGAGGGTCGGCAAGACATCCATGAAGAAGTGGTTCGTGAACTCATTGAATGCCTTCGTCTCGACATAGAGACCGTCATAACCGAGCGTTCCAAGGTTGAGCGCATCCCAACGTGGGTGTGTCCAACGTCCAGGAAGTGCACGGCCGGATTCAGCGACCGGACTTACCGCCGTTGCTGTATCTGGCGCCAATGGTGCAGTTACAGTCTCGGTATCACCTTCTGCGATCGCGGCAGTATCGGGAAGAGTCGCTGTAGTACCTGCAAGAGACCATCCATTGGTCAGGGCATTCGCTGCTAACCATGCTGGGATGATGAACGCCTCGACTTCACCGAAAGTATTGGTTGTTGCGTTGTATGTGGTGCCACGCTTTGGACGTTGCTGTAACTCAGAGAGCTGAGTCAGGTCGACACGAGTCTCGTTCTTCATTCGATCGATCTGTCGGGTCACCTCCGCAGCAGTCTTCATGTGCCACGCCATGATCAATTCATTGTCGAGCACGATACCCATCGATGCGGCATAGCACGCACCGAAGGTCGATTGTGACGATGAGTTGGTCTTTGGGTCATAGCACTGCATCGGATAGTCATAGAACTCGAGAGGCTTATTGATGTCCCATGTATTGGTTTGTGGATCGAACTTCGCACCTTGCTCTGGGTGATTCGGTGTCTTCCATAATGGTGTGAGATCGACGAATTGGACGGCAGGATTCAAGAGGGCATCGCGCTGGTATTGCGAGAGCCACCAATCGTTTCCTTGGACGCGACCGTTACGAACGGTGGCAATCGGTGCCCAGAAATCTGTCGGAATGGCTTCTTGTGGGACCGCAGCACCCGAACGCACATAGGTGAGTGGAACTGCTGCTCCACCTGAGATGCTCACGGATACTGATTGGATGCAATAGACGGCCGTCGGTTGGGCGGCACATGCAGGCATCGCTGTTCGTGGCAGACGTAGCGCCGCGTTTGACGGCACTGATGTCGCGACCACGAGGCCTGCGATAAGTGCGATCCCGGTAAGGACCGCGGTGAATTTCTTCTTCACTTTCTCCTCCTTGGAATCCCGCGAGGATGAAAGCCATCCCACGAGGTCGAGAACAGGGGTCAGGGATGTCCCCCGACGGAATACACACCGCTATTCAGAGGAGAATTTATGCAATCAATGTCCGATTTGTCAGGGTTATTTTGCTAGCAAAATGGTTAAGGATTAGAGCGAGGTGAGGAACCAGTTCCATTGCCAGCTCGCACCACGGCGGACCACCAATTCCTCGAATTCAGGGAAGGTGAAGACCAGGATCGCAGTGTCCCCAGGAACGACCGTGACGGGCCTGGTGATGGATGAGATCGGGTTGTAATCGATGAAGACGGAAACTGCTGGTGCGATAGTGACGATGTCGTTGGTCTGGTTCTTGAGCGAGAGAACCCATTCCGTCGGACAGAGATTCTCACCGCATCGCTCCCATTTGACCCGAAGCCCCAGTGCAGTGAGTCCACCAAGTGTGTCTCCAATTCCAGCAGCCTTGCTGATCGCCGCATAATCACCGACGCTCTGTGCCCATGTGATCGGATAGTCAGAGGTGAGTCCCATGATCTCGTTGCCATTGATCGCATTCTCATCAGAGGATCCAATCGCACCACTATCTATTGCTATCTCTTCAACCGGTCCTTCTCTTGTCATCACCCAATATCCAGCCATCGAAGTAGTGACTAGTGCGAAGAGCGTTACGAATGTGTAGATGGCGCGCTTGATTCGACGCCGACGAACTCTCTCGAAGACCATGGTGGAGAGATCACGATTCTCGAGCACACCAAGTGCCATCCACTGTAACTCTCGTTTGATGAGAGGATCGATATCGCTCATTTACTCCACCACCTCTCCGAAGACTACGCCACCGATCTCGTGTGGTTGACTCCCGGGTGCAGGTAAAGACTTGTTCAAAGACTTCTCCAACTCTGGGACGAGATCGATATATGCAGCGACAGCAGCTTTCCCGCGAGCCAAGTGTGATGCTGCAGTACCCAGTGGAATCTCAAGGATCTCAGAGACTTCACGTAGGACAAGCCCATGTTCAAAGACCAGGACGAGTACGGCACGTTGTTGCGCGCTCAACGACTTGAGCGCTGCTTGCACCAAGAGTCTCTGTGTCACATCATCGGATTGATCAGCGATCTCACGAATATTCTCAGCCAACTCCCACGACGTCTCGTTCTCTTCACGCTTGCGAAGCCACTTCCGTCGCATATCAGCATGCTTACTCACCATCACGCGCATCACATACGCTTCAGGATTCGAATGGCGCTTGATCTTCGACCATCTCATACAGACATCAGCAAGTGCTTCCTGCAAAACATCTTCTGCATTTTGGGTATCGAAGCAAATCACTTTGGCGGCACGAAGCAGAGCAACTTGTCTCTCCTTAAGCCAGGTCGCGAACTCGACCTGATCACTGCGCTTCATGACGACCTTCGATCAACATCACGGGAAAGGCTATCCATCACTGGCTAATTGAGATAGTCCTCACGCTTGGACCACATGATCAAGACCCATAACGAACATACCAAGGTCATCAATAGTGCCGGAAAGTAAATGACCTTATCTATCAAGATGCCGATCGGCGGATCTCCAGGATAGATGCCACGAAGTGAGATCAGAGAGAAAGTTAGGGCTGCGCTCCATGTGAGAGAAGAGAGGGTAGGTGGCCGCTTATGTATCGCCACCATGTAAGTCATCGTTCCTACCGAAATCAATGCAGAGAGCATCAGGATCATGATGATGAAAGCAAGTACTCGAGTCGAGTCCGATCGTTGCACTGTGAA
Source organism: Candidatus Nanopelagicaceae bacterium (assembly GCA_049459795.1). Lineage (GTDB taxonomy): Bacteria > Actinomycetota > Actinomycetes > Nanopelagicales > Nanopelagicaceae > SYAN01. The sequence goes on from JBMUDS010000036.1 coordinate 9,118, forward strand.
GACCGAAGATGAGAGTCCCTGCTCTAACTCTTCGACAATCGCAGCTACATCGCGATCCGATTCTGTGATGACCCGATATGAATCGGTCCAAAGGACATGATCCATGCGGACGTCATATGTATCTATCTGCTTTGTGTAATCCTGAGGGAAGATCGGCAAGTCGAAAGTCTCGCCACTCTCGTCATATGAGGCACTGATCGGCACTTCGTAGATATATCTATCGAATGGGTAGAGATTGATCGGCCGATCAGCACTCTCGGGGGATTCGTCAAGGGAGACGTCGAAACCTCCGGTGGGTACACCTACTTCGTATGTGTTGAGATTGTCACCATTCTTGCTATTCCCAACGACAGAGTCGACGTGGATCGAGATCTTTCTATTCGGTAACCATCCACTTCGGAATGTGAATCCCACAGACTCTTCATTCGGCCACGGAAGGATTCTCGCTTTGGCTTCACCTTTCAGCGGATCAATCTCAGTCAATTGAACGAAGATCCCGAGATGTTCTTCCGAAAGGCTCTCTGTGATCACTTCATCAAGTTGGTACGTCTTCTCGCTACCACTTGATGAGATCACGATCATCGTTGCGACATAGAGAGCCAAGATGACCAAGAAACTAATGAGGATTTTTGCACCACCATGAGTAAGCAGTTTCACAGTCGGATTCTCTCCTACTCGTCCTCAGTAGCAAAGAAGTAGACGAAGAGGAGCGCCCAGAAGGCTCCT
>JBMUDS010000037.1:0-9814 GCA_049459795.1 Candidatus Nanopelagicaceae bacterium
GGTGCGACTGTGCGTTCTTCGAGATCTGGGTCGAGAATGACCATAAGTTCGTAGTGACGCATGCGTTAACCCCACCTCCTCTGGACTAAACGGTCGCGGGCTCTCCGCGACAGGAGGGTTCAAGCGCTTGTCCCTTTTGGGGCCCCTTTCGGGACCCCTTCACGTGAAGAATCATCGGACTCTTCGGTGAAGGGAGGGTGAAGCCTAGCCTTGGCAACGACATACGCAAAACCCGCGAGTGTGGATATGCGGATAAAGATGGTGAGGGCATAGAGCTCTTCAGAGAGTCCGGTTCCTCCTGAGAACTCAGCAAGGTATTGCCAGATACCGAGGTGATAGATCGCCTCACCGACCTGCCAGATCCAAAACCAGGTCCGTTCTAGAGAAGTACATGAATGTGCGATCGAAAGAACAGCGAGCGGTGTCAACCAGATGATGTATTGCGGGGAATAGACCTTATTGACAGAGAAGAGCAGTGCAAGCGAGATGAATGATCCGAAGGTAAGCACTTGATAGGGATCCCATTCTCGTTTGCTCATCTCCTTCAACTTGGGATAAGTAGTGAGCAACAGAAGTGCGCCAATAAGTAGGAGCGCAAGATTTAGTGACGGGATCGTTAGATCAAAGAGAAGTTGTAGCGCATACCAGATCGATCCCAGATCGACGCCACGATCTTGATTGAAAGTGAAGAAGCGAGACCATCCTTCGAAGTAAGTGATCGCGGTGGAGATGTTGAGGATGAAGATCGTGAAAAGAAGATAGAAAGTGAACGGCCGCCAACTTCTTGTGTCCCCTGAGCGTCGACGCAATAGAAAGAAGATGAGGAAGATAGGAAGAAAGAAGATCGGGAAGAACTTGATGGCGATAGAAAGACCGAACCAGATCCCAGCAAGGTCCCACCGTTCCTTCTTGATGTAGAAGAAGGCAAGAACCATCGCAAAGACTCCCCAGATATCCCAATTGATATAGAGCGAAGCGGCGAGCGCAGGGGCAGCGATGAAGAGCGGCCAGTAATCCGGCGCAAGGCGCGCGATGACCAATGTGGTCGTGGTGAAGAGGAGTGCGATGAGTAAGACGTTGAGGTCGAAGAAGGTAAGGAAATCATCGGAAAACCGTGCGATCGTCGAGGCGATGTAACCGGTTCCGACCGGGTATTCCATGGAGTTAGTAGCGCTCGCATAAGGATTGACACCCTGATCGAGCGACCTTGCACCAAAGAGGGCGGGGATATCGGAGTAACAAAGACGCATATAGGAATTGGGGCTTTGGAAGAAATCACTCCGACAAGGAAGTGATTTGATGAACGAGATGAGTGCGACAAGAAGACTTAACGATGTGGCAAGAAAGTACTTCTTCACCACGCTTGATACCTGTTCTTCCCTACTCGGTCGTCGGAGGCATGAGAGCAGTCGCACTCTCCTTGGTGTACGTCATCACAGTCCCACGCATATCTACCGGTTCGCTCCCATTTCTATTGACGGGCGGGCGGAACTTGAGTTTCGGAGATCCCTCTAACGCTCCCTTGGTATATGCGTTCCAAATCCGAGCCGGGAATGTGCCACCGGTCAATGAGTTGATGCCGCCGATTCCTTTAAGTGTGGTCAAGGCATCATCTCGGAAGAAGGCGATCGATGTCGCAAGGTCAGGTGTGTAACCGGTGAACCATGCACTGGTGTTGTCATTCGATGTACCGGTCTTTCCAGCCGCTTGCCTACCAAGACCGCGAAGTGCGGATGTGGCAGTACCAGCAAGGACGACTTGTCGCAGTGCAAAGTTAAGGTCGCGCATCACATCGGAGGAGAAGACCTCCTCTGCTTCGATCCTTCCTTGATAGAGGATTCCGCGATTCGGACCAAGAACTTCGTTGATGATGAATGGCTTCGCATAGACGCCTTCTGCTGCGAAAGTCGCATAAGCCGCTGCGACATCGATGACCCTTGGGCTGGAGACGCCAAGGACGACTGATGGCGTCGGCAACATCGCTACCGATTCTGGGATACCTGCTCTTCTTGCTGCGTTGACGACATTCTCAAGTCCTGACGCGATTCCAAGTGGGACATAGACGGTATTGACGGAGCTCGCCGTCGCACTGAGAAGCGAGATGTCGCCGAAATCCTTGGCACCGTAATTTCCGACACGATAGGGCTTACCTAAATCATCGAAGAACTGTGGTGAATCACCGTTCCATATCGAAGTGAGCGGGATCCCTTGCTCTAGCGCAGCGATGAGAGCGAAGACTTTGAAAGTGGAGCCTGCCTGTGTGATGCCTTGGGTCGCATCGTTGAGTTGTCGCTCCAAATAATCGCGACCACCGTACATCGCAACGATCTCACCCGTTCCAGGGCGAATCGAAAGGAGTCCGATATGAAGATCTGCCGGTGGATCCTGCGGCCCGACTTCTTGTACTGCGATCTGTGCCGACTCTTGTGCTTGTCGCTCGAGAGTCGTTCGAACCACAAGGCCGCCGACGAGTAGTTCCTCATCGCTGAAACCCAATTCATTGAGTTCTCGCTGTACCCATGAGATCAGATATCCCCGCGGACCAGAGAGCCGACCAGAAGAGAGTCGTGGATTGACCTCAGGTTCTTTCATCTTCAACTTCTCGCCGCGTTCCTCATCAAGCCAACCAGCATCGACCATGCCATCGATCACATACTTATACCGAGCAGAAAGACGCGGGCCGTTTCTTTCATCGAAGTACGGGTCATAGAGACCTGGCGAGCGAAGGATCGAAGCCAAGATCGCGCTTTCAGCGACGGTCAATGAATCGACACCGTGGCCGAAATAGACCTGTGCGCCTGTCTCAACGCCATACGCGCCACGACCGAAATAGATGGTGTTGAGATAGTTCTCCAAGATCTCATCCTTCGAGAGTTGATTCTCGAGTTTGATCGCGATCACCAATTCACGAATCTTCCTGGTGATGGTCCGTTCAGAGGTCAAGAACGCAGTCTTTGCATACTGTTGGGTGATCGTCGATCCACCCTGGGTCTGGCCGCCAAGGACGTTATTGATCACAGCGCGGAGGATCGCGACCGGATTGAAAGCTAGTTGGCTATAGAAGTTTCGGTCTTCTGCTGCAAGGACTGCTTCCCGAAGTTTGACTGGGATTCTTGCTAATGGGATGACAGTTCGGTTCTGTGCGCCAAGTCGTCCAATCTCGCTTCCGTCGGCATATTGAATGATCGTCGCTTGACTGTTGACATAGTCATTGGGATCAGGGATATCGACGGTGAAGTAGGCGACGCCAAAGACTGTCGCTCCCGCCGCAAAACCAAGGCCACCTAAGAGGATCGCAAGTCGAAGCAGGATGCGTCGGAGTCGTTTCGAGATCATCCGACCTTCTCATCCTCGATGGTTCGGACTTTCCGTGGTGGTTTTCGATTGACGCCATCTCCTAGTAAGTAGGACGCGACAAGGTGGTTCCATCCACAGTCATTACATACTTCGACCTCATAGACCCGGAACTCACCGAACTCTGATTGCATCTCCCGCAATTCTTCAAGGTTCTTCAATCTGCCTGAGTATTGACCGAGTTGATCTCCGAAGGTGTAGCGAAGTTCGACCATCTTCCGTGATTTACAGACCGGGCATTGGCGATCCGTCCTCTCACCGTGGAACTTCGCAGCGCGACGAAGATAGGGATCAGCGTCGCAGGCATCCATCGCACTACTCAATCCTTGGAAGAGTGCGGCAAGGGTCGCGCGGCGGCGAAAGGTGTAATCGACGCGAGCGCGCTGTGACCAGAACACTCGCTTATCGTAGTGAAGATGAATCTGACCAAACATTCGAGAAATGCGTAGGAAATCGCGAGAGATACCCTTTCTCAGTGAATTCTGACGCTAATCCAACACGAGGATTGGCTTCTCGGATCAAAGCGCAGATCGCATCACCCATCGGCAAACTCCTCGCGCTTCGATGGACCGGTCAACTCTCTGATGGCATCTTCCAATCAGGGCTTGCTTCCTTCATCCTCTTCTCACCAGAGCGACAACCTGATGCATTCTCAGCAGCGCTCGCATTCGCAGTGGTCCTCTTGCCATATTCATTGATCGGACCTTTCGTCGGAACCATCTTGGATCGATTCTCACGTCAACGCATCCTCTTCCTCTCGAACATCTCACGCGCCATCGTGGTCGGAATCGCCGCCACATCCATCGCTGCAGGTGCGACGGGAGTGACTCTCACCGCCCTTGTACTCGTCGCCTTTGGTATCAACCGACTGATCCTTGCTGGTCTTTCGGCATCGCTTCCATTGTTGGTATCGAAAGAGAAGTTAGTCGCCATCAATGCGACCGCAGTCACAGGTGGAACGATCTTCGTCGTATTAGGCGGTGGGATCGGGATCGGAGTTCGTGGACTACTTAGCGATCTCGATGCGAATCGTGCCGACTCGATCGTGATCACTGTCGCTGGATCACTCTTCCTCCTTGCAGGACTTTTATCGCTTCGACTTAAGAAGAGTCAACTAGGACCGATGACAGAAGAGATCTCAAAGGGTTCCTTCTTGCAAGGGATCCATGAGATGCGAGATGGATTCCATCGGTTGCGCAGTGAACATGATCCGCTCCTTGGCATCCTCGCGACCGCGATCCATAGAGGTGGCCTTACTGCGCTGACGTTGATGGCCCTGCTCTTGCAACGAAATACCTTCAATCCGAGCGACGATCCGGATGCCGGGTTACAAGGTTTCGCGCTCTCTGCGGTGATCGCGGGCATCGGCATCGGTATCGGTGCCATCGTCGCGCCTTTCGGAGTGGCACGTTTCGGTCGACATAGATGGATCCGATGGATGTTGATGGCAAGTGCGATCACACCTATTTTTTTGAGCCTGCAACAAAGTGAGGTCGCACTCCTTGCAACCGGATTCCTCACGAGTGCCTGTGGTCAAGGAGTCAAAGTGACGAACGATGCATTGGTTCAATCACGGATCGTCGATGAATTCCGTGGTCGAGTATTCGCTGTCTATGACGTGATCGTAAATTTCGCAATCGTTACTGGCGCGATCGTCGCTGCGTTGCTTCTTCCTACAAGCGGTGAGGGTGCGCTCTTGCCAGCAGTGATCGCACTTCTCTATCTAATCTTCGCCGTTACCGTTCTCTCGCCTCAGCGCTTCCATTCGCCGACCACCACGTAAGGAGTTCTTGCTTTGCCTCCTCTTTCCCGAGTGGGCCGCGCTCTAATCGAAGCTCAAGCAAGAATTCATATGCCTTCCCGACTTTCGGTCCAGGTTTGATCCCAAGGATCTCGATGATCTCGTTTCCATCAAGGTCAGGTCGAATGCTTGCCAACTCTTCCTCTGTCGCGAGTTTCGCGATCCGCTCTTCGAGTGAGTCATAGGTGCGAGCCAAGGCCTCTGCTTTCCGTTGATTTCTTGTAGTGCAATCAGCGCGAGTCAAGACATGGAGATGTTCTAGTAGATGCTCAGCATCACGGACATACCTACGAACTGCTGAATCACTCCACTCACCGCTTCCATAACCATGGAACCTAAGGTGGAGGAAGACGAGTTGCGAGACATCCTTGATCACTTCATTGTCGAAACGAAGCGCCCGGAGGCGCTCTCTCGCCATCTTCGCGCCGACCACTTCGTGGTGATGGAAGGAGACGCCGCCACCGGGAATCAATTTCCGGGTCCTTGGTTTCCCGATGTCATGAAGGAGTGCAGCTAAGCGAATCGTCAAATTCTTTCCACCAAGACGTTCCTCGAGTGCGATCGCCTGCTCAAGGACGGTAAGTGAATGTTGATAGACATCCTTATGGTGATGATGTTCATCCACCTCTAATTGCAGTAACGGCACCTCCGGAATGAAGATCTCAGCCATTCCGCTCTCAACCAAAGTGACGATCCCATGGCGGGGTCTATCCGATAAGAGGATTTTTACGAATTCATCGCGGATTCGTTCAGCGGAGATGATCTTCAGGCGATCCTTCATCGCGATGAGCGCTCTCATCACCTCTGGTGCGATCTCGAAATCCAATTGCGATGAGAATCGGATCGCTCGGAGCATTCGGAGTGGATCATCGGAGAATGAGAGTTCTGCGCTTTGTGGCGTCTTGATGATCCGTTTCGCGAGATCGGAAGCGCCACCGAAGGGGTCGATGAAAGTCGGCTCTCCACCCGTCAATTCCAGAGCCATGGAATTGATCGTGAAATCTCTCCGCGAGAGGTCCGCTTCGATATTGTCACCGAAACTCACCTCAGGTTTTCGGGAGTCTTCGCTATAACTCTCAGCGCGGTAGGTGGTTATCTCAATGAGACTTCCATCCACTCCTTTCGCAGAGATCGTTCCGAATCGCGCACCGGTATCCCAGACATTCTCGATCACGCTAGAAAGTACTTTCGACTTCAAGATTCGCTCGGTCTCAGATGGATGAGCGTCAGTCGTGAAATCAAGGTCATTACCGAGTCGACCTAAGATCGCATCTCTTACCGATCCACCGACGAGAGCAAGATGTTTACCTGAGTTCCCGAAGACCTTAGCGAGCTCCATCGCGATCGGAGCTTTTTCACTCAACGTCTCTCGTGCGATATGAGCGCCAGCGAGTGAGATCGGATCCATCACGGCTAAGGCTATCTCTCGCATCGAAAGAGTTGATTTCCATTCCCTTCCTCATCGGCTTTCTTCCGCTATGCCGATAACCTTCGCCTTATGACCCCGGCACCTAGTGCGGGCGGCGAGGAAAGAGCAAAGAAACGCAGGCGGAGGCGCCCGCGGCGAACATCGCCCGCATCATCAGATGGAAGTAAGAATTCGCAACCATCAGCGAAATCGAGGAAGAAGCATGGTTCGAGAACGCGATATGCCAAGCGCGTCGACGAAGTGAGCGCTGGTGGCTTAGTCGTCGACTCCACGGGAACCAAAGGACTCTTGATCGCACGTCGCGATCAGAAGGATCAGACTCGATTGATCTGGTCGCTACCAAAAGGCCATATCGAAGCGGGCGAAACACCAGAGATTGCGGCGATCCGTGAAGTCGCTGAAGAGACTGGAATCACGAGCGAGATATCACGGTCTTTAGGTGTGATCGATTTCTGGTTCATGGCGAGTGGGAAACGAATCCATAAGACAGTGCACCACTTCCTCTTCAAGGAAGTGAGTGGATCACTCACACCACAAGTGACTGAAGTCGATGATGTGGCATGGGTTCCTTTAGAAGAGGTGGTTGAACGCCTTGCTTATCCAGATGAGAAGAAACTCATCGCTCGGTCTGGCGATCTCAAGCCATGAAGAGCTCATCTTTTTCTCCTCTCTTTCTCTCCATCGTGATGTCGGTATTGATCCCTATCTCGATCCCGACGGCAAGTAGCGCCAATCAATTCTTCGAGACCAATGAAGAGATCATTCGACTTTCAGATACACGACATCGTGATTTTGCTGGAAATTTCTATGATCGAACTCTCGAAGAGAAATTGCTCCCTGAAGGTTCCCTTGGTCGTTTGTTGGAACGCGCCGCTTCGCTCCCAAACAACCGAAGGATCGTGGCAATAGATCCGATGTTGATCGAAGAGGTAGAAGATCTTCAAGATGGCTTCAATCTTCGTCTTGCGAGTGATCAAGAAGATGTCGCGATCGAAGAGATCGCGCCGAGTGAGACGGCGAGCGCTTGGTTATCGCGCCTCAATCAAGTAACGAATGGTGATGAGATCGCAGCTCTCAATTACGGAAGTCCGAATATTGCATTCCTCTCCCGTTCCGCACCGTCAGAACTTCGAATCCACCTAAGGCTCTCAGCGCAGAAGCTTGCTGAATCACTCTCGCGAGATGTCGTCACTTTGGCTCCACTCGTTGGTGCGAGTCAGCGCCTACCTACCTTCCTCACCGAGAAGTACACGGATCATCGACGTGAGATCCGTGCCATCAATCGCTATGCGAAGAATCCAGAGACGCGACAATTTCGCCTCATCAATGCCTCCTTGATCGACCCCAATTTCACTCGAGATCGTGCCTTTCAATTCGCACGTGATCTCGATAGATCATTACAGAGATACCGAAATTCCATCCGAATCACATCTGGTCGCTACACCCTCACCTCGAACAAAGAGCGCGTCCCTGTGACTTTGATCAATGACTTCTCCAACGACTTGATGATTCAACTTCGAGTTCGAGCCAGCAATACCCGTGTCATCATCGGAAGCATCGATCCGATCACGATCAGGGCGAATTCGAAGGAACAGATCACGATCCCAGTCGAGGTTCTTTCCTCCGGCCAATCTGATCTCATCATCACGTTGATTGATGAGAATGGTCGCCGTGTCGGGCCAGAGACGAGACTTCCACTAACCCTTGCTGTGATCAGCCCGCTCACAACCTGGCTCACGACTGGATCAGGTGTCATTCTCTTGCTTGCTGCAATCGTACAAAGTCTCCGTCGCGTACGACGGTCGAGACGGAAACAAACGGATGGTGAGCGGGTATGAGCGATGGATTGATCAAATCCACTTTAGTGATGGCGCTCGGCACTCTCTTTTCGAGAATCACGGGCTTCATACGAAACATTGTGATCGTCGCACTTCTTGGAACTGCGCTCCTTGGTGACGCTTACAACGTCGGCAACACCATGCCGAATATCGTCTATAACCTGATCATCGGCGGCGCACTCACCGCAGTCTTCCTGCCACAGATCGTTCGTGCGCTCAAAGATGAAGATGGTGGTAGCGCTTTCATATCGAAGCTCGTAACGCTTGTTATGACCACACTCCTTCTCATCACGACGATCGCGATCATCCTTGCTCCGCTCCTCATCAAGATCTACGCACCGACTTTCGATGGGCGAGAGGCTGAGATCACCTTGATCTTCATGCTCTTTTGTTTGCCACAGATACTCTTCTATGGGCTCTTTGCCCTCTTGGGACAGATCGCCAACTCCCGCGGTTCCTTCGCTCCAATGATGTGGGCGCCGATCGTCAATAACTTCGTCGTGATCACGATCTTCACCATCTTCCTCTTGCAAAACTCTAACTTGAGGGCAGAGACGATCACGGATGGCCAAGTCCAGACTCTCGCTTTCGCTACCACTCTAGGAATCATCGCTCAATCGCTCGTCCTCATCCCTGTGATCCGAAAGTTTCACATCGGGATCACAATGGATTTCAAATGGCGCGGATTCGGTCTACGAAAATCGATCCGACTCGCTGGATGGACGCTTATCTACGCACTGATCACACAAGTGGGATTCCTCATCACCGTAAACCTCACCACCAGGATCAGCAAGGAGGCGAGTCTTCTTGGGATCGAAGAGGGTCTGGGGTTGACTCCATATCAGAACGCCTATTTGATCTTCTTGCTCCCACACTCGATCTTCACGATCGCAGTGACGACAGCAATCCTCCCCTCACTCAGTCGTTTCGTCCAAGACGGCGCCATCGATCATGTGCGAAGTAACCTCACGCGAGCGATCCGACTCGTTGGGATCGTCGTGATCCCCAGTACTTTCTTCTTTCTTTTCTTCGGTGAAGCGATCGGCCGAGCCATCTTCTTTGGTGTTCCGAAGCAAGATGCAGAGTTCATCGGGACTCTTCTCTCGCTCTTCTCACTCGCATTGATCCCATTAGCGCTCAACACCATCTTCATCAGGACCCTCAATGCCTTCGAGAATACGAAGTATCAGGCGCTCAGCAATCTCGTGATCAATCTCATCGCCGTCGTCATATCACTCATCGCATTCAACGTCCTTCCTGTCGAATCGAAGACGCTCGGTATCGTTCTTGCATTCACGATCAGTTACATCGTCGGAGTTTTCGTGACCTATCGAACTGTGAAGCCTTATCTTGAACGGCTCGAGCATCGCCCTTATCTCAACCTTTACCTGA
>JBMUDS010000038.1:0-9619 GCA_049459795.1 Candidatus Nanopelagicaceae bacterium
GTTCCTTCGCTCGAGCGATTCCGATCTCTTCGGCGATATCGACGACTTCGCAGCCACCGTAGTAGCGCTTTCCTGGATAACCCTCGGCATACTTATTGGAGAGCGTCGATCCAAGCGCGGTGAGAACGGCCGGCGACGTGAAATTCTCGCTCGCGATCAATTGAAGATGGGTCCGTTGTCGCTCTAACTCTTTGAGCAGGATCTCTGCGATCTCAGGATCTTGTGACGAGAGCGCTGTGAAATCTGATCCGAAGAAGGTCGCGTCAGAGGAAGGCTGCTGGGACATGAGTCGAAGCCTAAGCGGTGGGCTCACTGCTTGAAGCAGAAGGACGCACCACTGACGGGTGAGTTGTAATCAATTCCTCCACCGAGATCGCCCCTTCGCGGATGATTTCGATCTCTTTCCCTTTGATCTCTACGATCGTTGAGGCCGCACCGGAGGGATGTTCAGGTAATTCACCGGCATCGACGATGTAAGCGAGATCGCTATCTAACGCCGGAATCATGTTGGCATTACGTGGCGGCTTTGCCCGTGCCGGAGCAGCACTCGCAATCCCCAACGGACCTGAGAGAGCAAGGAGCGCCGTCATGAAGCGATTGCTTGGAACGCGAAGCGCGACCTTGCCAAGTTCCTTGCTATCGCCAAGATTCCAGGTCAGGCCACGTTGTGCCGGAGTGATGATGGTGAGCAATCCAGGCCAGAAGTATTTTGCTAGCGCCTCAGCACCTTCATGGAATCCATAACCGATTCCCTTCACAACGGAAGCATCACGGATCAATACTTGTGTCGCGACACCAAGGTCATCTCCGCGAAGTCGATGGATCTTCGCAACCGCGTTGTGATTGAAGGCATCTGCGACGAAGACGTAGGAGTGTTCGATCGGCGCCACGATCACTGCGCCATCTCGGATGGCTTCGAAAGCAGATTGTGCAGCAGGTCCGACCTTGGCACGTGGCCCCTGCTTGATCGTCAATCGCTCCGACATCAGATTTTCGTTCCCACTCTCACGGCTTGCTTCACTTCTTGCGGGCTGAAATATATCGACCACGCCCGGTCAGGTCCTCATGGCCCATGATCTCCAAGAAGGATGGATTCATTTCCCGCGCTAGTCGCTCTCCTTGCCCTTCGAAATGCTCCATGAAGAGCGAGCCACCTGACTTCAAGAGACGTATTCCCTGCTCTATGAAGTGGATCGGGATCTCGACTCCCTCTACGCCACCGAAGAGCGCGCGCTCTGGTTCATTTCGAACATCATCCGGCAATTCGATATGCCGCGGGATGTATGGCGGATTGGCAATCACGAGATCGCACTTCACATCGAGTAGTGCATCTTTGACAGGCCGATACACGAAACGGATATCGATGCTCTCATCGAATTTCTCGATATAGGTCGCGATATTTCGCTCCAGCCATGGTTTTGCTTCTAAAGAATCCTCTACAGCGACGACAGAGAGTGGGATGCCACGCTCTCTCGCTTCCACTGCCAATGAGATAGCGATGGCACCAGAGCCTGCACCTAGATCGACTGCTGAAAACCTTCGCATTGGATCGACGCTATGTTCACGTTCCAACCAGACCAGCGCTAACTCGACGAGTCCCTCAGTCTCAGGCCTTGGAATCAACACTCCTGGACCGACTGCAAGAGTGATGTGTCTAAAGGGAGCCTCTCCCGTCAAGTACTGCACCGGTGTCGATCCGATCCGTGATGAGATCAACTCATCGAAGCGTTCACGCAATTCGCTCTCTTCTTCGTCAGTGAATGAAAATTCGCGAGCATGAAGGTCCATCCGTCTAACACCTAGAAGATGTGCCAAGAGAAGTTCTGCATCGACAGATTGGATAGCAGACGCTTCCAATCGCTCTCTCCCGTTACGGAGAATCTCACGCAAGATAGATCGTCCAGCCTCGCGGGACTCTCCTGACAGATCTTCTTTTGAAGTGCTCATGCGCTCGCTGCCGCGAGCTTCTCTGCCTTATCGGCATCGAGCAGTGATTGGATCACTTCGTCGAGTTCGCCGCCCAAGACAGCATCGAGATTGTTCGCCTTGTAATTGACGCGGTGATCCGAGATTCGATTCTCTGGGAAGTTGTAGGTTCGGATACGTTCGCTTCGATCGACAGTTCGAACCTGAGACTTTCGAGTGGCAGCAGCCTCGGCATCGGCAGCTTCTTGTGCTGCAGCAAGGAGGCGAGCGCGGAGGATGCGAAGCGCGGATTCCTTATTCTGTAATTGGCTCTTCTCGTTCTGACAGGAGACGACGATGCCGGTTGGCATATGAGTGATACGAACTGCTGAGTCGGTGGTGTTCACGCTCTGGCCACCTGGCCCTGATGAGCGATAGACATCGATACGAAGGTCATTCATGTTGATCTCGACATCGATCTCTTCTGCTTCGGGGAGAACGAGAACTCCTGCAGCCGAAGTATGGATACGACCCTGACTCTCGGTCTCTGGGACGCGTTGCACGCGATGCACACCGCCTTCGAATTTCAATTTCGCGAATGGACCCATGCCGGCCTCAGGTGTGCCGCGTGACTTGACTGCGACCGAGATGTCCTTGTATCCACCGAGATCGCTCTCCGTGGCATCGATGATTTCAGTCTTCCATCCTTGTTTCTCGGCATATCGAAGATACATTCGAAGCAGATCGCCTGCGAATAGTGCGGACTCTTCACCACCAGCGCCGGCCTTGATCTCAAGGATCACATCGCGATCATCATTGGGATCTCGCGGGAGCAAGAGCTCTTCGAGGATCGTCGCACTCTCATCGAGTTTTGCTTGGAGCGATGGGAGTTCTGCAGCGAAATCAGGATCAGAGGCCGCAAGTTCCTTCGCTGCATTGAAGTCCTCTTCGGCGCTCTTCCACGCTTTATAGCCAGCGATCACCGGACCTAATTGCGCGTAACGCTTACCGAATTGGCGTGCTTTTCCCTGGTCCGAATGGATCGATGGATCAGCCATCTTCCGTTCGAGTTCCTCATACTCAGCGAGGATCTCGGGCATGGATGCGAAGCGATCACTCATGACATGGACTCAACGATCGAATTCCCGTTGGTGGGAACGACGCTACTTAGTGGTCTTCTTTGCGCCCTTTGCTGCGCTCTTCTTCATGCGCTCTTCAAATCGGGCGACGCGACCACCGGTGTCGAGAATGCGCTGCTTACCGGTGTAGAACGGATGGCAAACCGAGCAGACTTCGACGAAGAGCGAACCGCTCTCGACAGTCGAACGAGTTGTGAAGGTCTCACCACAACCGCAGGTGACCTTGGTCTCCACATATGTGGGATGGATCTCTGGCTTCATATCATTCCTTCTCGCTGGGTCCTATGGCTTCGATCTGAGGCGATAGGTGAACCAGCAATGCGCTTTCTGGAGGGGGTTTCTAGAGGAGGAGATTACCCAGCGAACTGGGTAATCCTGAAATCGTGCCTCTATTTGAACTTACTTGACCTGATCCTCAGCGGTTGGTCCGACGGTGGTCTTCTGGACCTGCATCAAGAATTCGACGTTGGACTTGGTGCCCTTCATCTTCTCGAGCAAGAGTTCGAGTGCTTGTTGTGAATCAAGCGCATGGAGTACTCGACGGAGCTTCCAGACGATGTTGAGTTCCTCTGGTCCCATAAGGATCTCTTCCTTACGCGTACCGGATGCATCGACATCGACAGCAGGGAAGATGCGCTTATCTGCGAACTTGCGGTCCAACTTGAGTTCCATGTTTCCGGTGCCCTTGAACTCTTCGAAGATGACTTCATCCATCTTCGAACCAGTCTCGACAAGAGCGGTGGCAAGGATGGTGAGTGATCCGCCATCTTCGATATTACGTGCCGCACCAAAGAACTTCTTCGGTGGATAGAGCGCCGCAGAATCGACACCACCAGAAAGGATTCGACCTGATGCTGGTGCTGCGATGTTGTAGGCACGACCAAGACGTGTGATGGAGTCGAGAAGGACGACGACATCGTGACCTAATTCGACAAGGCGCTTCGCACGTTCGATCGCAAGTTCTGCAACCGTCGTGTGATCATCAGCTGGACGATCGAAGGTAGATGCGATCACCTCGCCTTTTACTGAGCGTTGCATATCGGTGACTTCTTCAGGACGCTCATCGACGAGAACGACCATCAAGTGACACTCAGGATTGTTCTCAGTGATCGCATTCGCAATCGACTGCAAGACCATGGTCTTTCCGGCCTTCGGTGGCGAGACGATCAAGCCACGTTGACCTTTGCCAATCGGCGCGATCAGGTCGATCACACGAGTGGTGAGGATGTTCGGCTGAGTCTCAAGGCGAAGTCGATCTTGCGGATAGAGCGGTACGAGTTTCGAGAACTCGACGCGCTCCTTCGCACCTTCTGGATCCATACCGTTGACGGTTTCGATCTTTACCAGTGCATTGAACTTCTCGCGTCGCTCGTTCTCACGTGGCTCGCGAACTGATCCGGTGATGACATCACCTTTGCGAAGTCCGTAACGGCGGACTTGTTGCAAGGAGACATAGACATCCTGTGGGCCAGGGAGGTATCCGCTGGTACGTAGGAATGCGTAATTCTCAAGGATGTCGAGAAGACCCGATACCGGGATTAGGACATCGTCCTCACTCAAGACGATCTCGCGGTCACGTCCGCCACGATCCCTGCGGAATCGATCCCGACGGTCGAAGCGGCCGCCTCTATCGCCACGATCGCCCCGGCCGTTTCCATCGTATCGATCTCCGCGATCTCCGCGTTCATTCCGGTCGCCTCGGTCATTACGTTCCCGTGAGGAGTTATCGCTCTCGGAGTTCTCATTGTCGTAGTCGTCGCGCGTGTTCTGATTCATCTCGTTCGCCGAACCGTCGCTTTCGTTCTCGCGGGAATCCTTCTTCGCAAGCTTCTCTTGGCGTCTCGCCATACGTTCCTCTCGCTTCGCCTCGCGCTCTAATCGCGCGGCTTCTCTATTTGCGGCCTGTAGATCGCCGATCGCCTTGACCAATTCCGCCTTCTTCATATCTGCGGCACCTTCGATGCCGAGATTGTTTGCGGTCTTCCGTAGGTCTGCCACCGCCATGGATGAGAGGTCGGTGATGTCTTTGCGGGCTTTGGTAGCGGTATCGCTCATTTATTTCTCGTGTCATTTCTGTAGCCATCGGCTACTCTCACAAGTAATGGATTAATTGCTGCTTACTTTGTTTGCTTACTTTTTCTGCTGGCTTGGTTTGCTTTCTTACTGTGACGAAGTCTGACTCATGTATTTCAGTCGCATACACCCTTGTTCGAGGTAATCGATGAGATTATGGTGATCAAGGTGATTGTGAATCTGCCGTATGCCAACTGGCCAGATGCCCCAAGGTTAGCACGAGCAGAGAGCCGGTCAAATCGCAGGTCAGATCGAAGAGGACTCCACGCCTGACTTCGCCACCTCAAGCTCTCGAGGGGTGAAGTGTGAACCTGCGGCACGAATGATCTCGTCCCGCTCTGATTTCTCGCCAGTATCAAGGACGACAACGGTAGGACCAGCGCCCGAGATCACCGCGGCTACTCCCGCTGCGCGAAGTGTGTCGACCAATTCCATCGAACGTGCCATCACTTCTCGCCGATACGGCTGATGTAAGCGATCCTCTGTTGCAGGAAGCAAGAGATCAGGGCGATAGGTCAGCGCATGAACCAAGAGAGCAGAGCGCGAGAGATTGAATGCGGCGTCTTCGTGAGGGACCATCTCTGGAAGCGCCTTTCGCGCCTTCGAAGTCGAGAGTGATGAATCTGGGATCAATGCCAGAAGCGAGATCCTTTGATCCACTTCACTTCGCACTGCGACACCTGTTGCCACTCCCATCCGATTCTCATTCCAAGCGATCGTCGCGCCACCCAGTGTTGCCGCTGCGACATTATCTGGATGGCCTTCAAGATCGGTAGCGAGCGCGATCAAGTCGTCATCGCTCATGATCTGGTTTCCATTAAGGACAAGCGAACGTGCAAGCGCCAATCCACCGACGATCGCAGCAGCAGAGGAACCCAATCCCCGACCATGTGGGATCTCATTGAGTTGGCGGAGGGCGAGACCAGCAGGCTTTCCACCAAGGAAATCGAAACCATGGAAGATCGCCTTGATGACGAGATTCTTCTTATCTCGTGGCACATCCTCTGCACCCTCACCCGCGACGTCGATATCGAAGAGCTCCTCATCGAGAATTTGAGCGACATAGGTATCGCGAAGTTCCACCGCTATCGCAAGGGAATCGAAACCAGGTCCGATATTGGCGATGCTTGCTGGAACGCGTGCTTGTTGTGGCGTCGCTTTGAAAGTCACCCGCTGACGATGCCTATTCCGTGCCATCACTTGCTCCGCTCGAGTCCTAGGACTTCTGCCGCTGCGCGTACATCGACAGGGATCACGATCGGATCCTTCGCATCATCAAGGACCCAAGCAACATCCTTAAGTCCATTGCCTGTCACTGTGATCACGATCTTCTTATTTCTAGGGAGCTTCCCAAGCTCTCGATACTTGATCAATCCCGCAATCCCAGCTGCGCTCGATGGTTCGATGAAGACGCCCTCTTTCGCAGCAACGAGACGGTATGCGGAGAGGATCTCTTCATCGGTCACTTCATCGATGAGGCCACCGGAACGATCACGCGCTTCTTCTGCCTGTTTCCAGGATGCGGGATTACCGATTCGAATCGCAGTGGCAATCGTCTCTGGCTTTTTCACTACTTCGCCGCGGACGATCGGTGCAGCGCCTGATGCTTGGAATCCCCACATCTGCGGTGACCGTTTGATGATGGAATCGTGTCGATACTCCTCATAGCCACGCCAATATGCGGTGATATTTCCAGCATTTCCTACCGGCAAAGCGTGAATATCCGGTGCAAAACCCAGAGCATCGACGACTTCGAATGATGCCGTCTTCTGTCCCTCGATGCGATCGGGATTGACTGAGTTGACGAGTGAGACTGGATATTGCTCCGCCAACTCACGCGCGATCTCAAGGCAATCATCGAAGTTACCGTCGACCTGGAGGAGTTTCGCGCCATGTGCGATCGCTTGTGCGAGTTTGCCCATCGCGATCTTTCCTTGTGGCACGAGAACGACGGGAAGCATTCCCGCTTTTGCTGCATACGCAGCCGCGGATGCACTGGTATTTCCGGTCGATGCACAAACCACAGCCTTCGAACCAGATTCTGCAGCCTTCGAGATCGCCATCGTCATGCCGCGGTCTTTGAATGATCCGGTCGGATTCGCACCTTCGAACTTGAGCCAGACTTCATTGTGAAGACGTTCAGAGAGACCGCATGCATATATAAGAGGTGTGCCACCCTCACAGAGCGTGACTACCGGAGTCGATCTAGAGACCGGAAGTCTCTCTCGATACTCCTCGATAACGCCGCGCCATTGGTGTGCGCCAGAAGTTCCATTCAATCCGGCCCAAGCACCTTTGACTGCTCCGATCAGTGAGGGAGTCATGCCCTGCTTCCTTCTGATTCATGACCTTCAACTTCATTACTTTCAACTTCATTACCCTCAACACGGAGCACGCTCTCCACTCTCTTGACGATCTCTTGTCCAGCGAGATCCTTCACCGTGGTTGCAAGGTTTTTATCGGTCGCGGTGTGAGTCATGATCACGAGTTCTGCATCATCGCCACGACCGCTCTGTCGAACGGTTTGAATCGATACGCCGTGGGCTGCGAATGTCTGGGCAACTCCAGCAAGGACACCAGGTCGATCAGCGACATCGAGTCGGATCAGATAGCGAGTCTTGATCTCATCGATGGAAGCGATCTCGAGGGCGGCGTAATCACTCTCTCGACTTCCGACACCACCGAATGAGATGTGGCGAGCAATCGCCACGAGATCACCGAGGATCGCGCTCGCAGTCGGTGCGCCGCCTGCGCCACGACCATAGAACATCAATTCTCCTGCTGATTTTGCCTCGACGAATACTGCGTTGAATGCATTTCGCACTGATGCCAGCGGATGATGTCTCGGGATCAAGGTCGGATGAACTCTGACCGATACCTGTTGCTTGCCGTTCGCATCCTCATTGACCTCAGCGATCGCAAGTAGCTTGATCACGTGATCGATTGCTTGTGCGATCTCGATATCGCGCTTATCGAGTCGCGCGATTCCTTCAGCATGGACATCATCGATCGACACCTGAGTGTGGAAAGCAAGGGATGCCAAGATCGCGATCTTCGCCGCTGCATCATGGCCTTCGACATCGGCAGTCGGGTCAGCCTCGGCATAGCCAAGCCTTTGCGCTTCCTTCAACACATCGTGATAAGCGGCGCCCTCTTCATCCATCTTGGTGAGGATGTAATTCGTCGTTCCATTGACGATACCCATCACTCGTGTGACGCTGTCACCGACGATCGACTCGCGAAGTGGTCTTACGATCGGGATCGCTCCACCCACGGCTGCTTCGTAATAAAGGTCTACACCGTTCGCTTTCGCCGCGGCGAAGATCTCTGCGCCATGCTTTGCAAGGAGCGCCTTATTCGCAGTGACCACTGACTTCTTGGCAGCCAAGGCTTGCAGGATCAAGGTCCGCGCCGGCTCGATCCCACCCATCACTTCGATCACGATAGAGATAGAGGGATCAGTGACGATCGAAGCAAGGTCGGCAGTGATGAGCACCTTATCGATTCCAGCGCGCTCTTTTCCAGCATCCTTGACGCCGACCTTCACCAATTCGAGTGATGCGCCAGCGCGTGCAGAAAGATCAGCCTGATCGCGCTTGAGCAGGTGCGCTACTTCGCTCCCCACGGTGCCACACCCGAGGAGTCCGACGCCGATCTTCGCTTCCTTCACTCGATTCACAACTCCCATTTCAGAACCATTGTCACGACTACTAGAGATCGAGTCCGAGGAGATCGTGATAGGTCTCGCGGCGAACGATGATGCGCGCCTTGCCATCACGGATAGCGATGACGGGCGGTCTAGGAACATGATTGTAGTTGCTAGCCATGGAGCGACCGTAGGCACCTGTTGCTGGAGTGACCAAAAGATCGCCTGGCTTCACATCGCTTGGCAATTGACACTCACGAACCACGATATCGCCCGTCTCGCAATGCTTTCCGACGACGCGAGATGACCTAAGTGGAGCAGCCGAAATCCGATTCGCAAGTGCAACCGAGTAGGTAGCGTCATAGAGCGATGTGCGAATGTTGTCGCTCATTCCGCCATCGACCGAAATATAACTGCGGGAACCTTGATCGAGTTCTACCTCTTTGACGGTACCCACTTCATAGATCGTCGAGGTCGTAGGACCGATGATCGCCCGACCCGGCTCGATCGAGACGATCGGCATCTCGATACCGTGGCGCTCCGATTCACCACGAATCGATGCGACCAATGCTTCGATGATGCGCTGAGGATCGAGCGCCTCATCCTCATCGGTGTAGGAGATCGCGTATCCGCCGCCGATATCGAATTCTTCGATCTTGAATCCACTCTTCTTCGTGAAGTGACTGATGAACTCAATCGTTCGCTTGATCGCAAGCTCATGTCCGTCAGAAGAAGTAACTTGCGATCCAATATGGAAATGCACACCTCTTAACTCGATCCCCGGCATCGTGAGCGCTTTTGTCATCACAGCCTCTGCTGCACCAGAAGCGATCGAGAGGCCGAACTTCACATCCTC
>JBMUDS010000039.1:0-9339 GCA_049459795.1 Candidatus Nanopelagicaceae bacterium
CGTTAGATGTGGAGGAGAGAAATGAAGAGATTGACTGGACGCGTCGCACTCATCACCGGTGGTGCAAGTGGAATCGGTAAGGCGACTGCATTCCGATTCATCGAAGAAGGTGCGAAAGTCATCAACAGTGATATCCAAGATGAACTCGCTTTGGCCTTACCAAGGATCCCCAGAGCGGATCTCACAGATGAATTCCTGTAGCGGTTCAGTGATCGGAACTCTTCCTAGGAGATACATGAGCGAGTCATCATCCTCCCTAGTCCTCACGATCTCATCTCCTTCTTTCACAAATGACTTGCCAGTGAACTCTCGCCAACCGAATCGTGAGTAGAACTCCTTCTCTCCTGTCGAGAGCAATGAGATCGAGAAATTCTCAGCACAGTATGAGGTCAACTCCATCATCAACTTCGATCCAAGACCTTTTCGCCAGTGCTTTGGAGTGACAGCAATACCCTCTACGTAACCGACCTGATGCTCGTTACCATCAATCCAGATTCGTCTCGTTATCACTGCACCATGCGAGATGACTTCATCATCTTCTATTCCTAGAAAACGGATGCCACCACAGGTGTGTTCCCAATCGGCATGAGAGAAGTCGCCCTCGAAGGCCTCCGATAGGAGACGGCGAATCATTGAAGTCTCAGATGGAGTCGGTTCTTCGTTAAGGAGTCGAATCACGAAGTCGATCGATTCCCTAGAGACCTTTCAAGAAATCTGGATTGTCGTCAGGCGGCACGATCTTGTTGTTTCGTCGGAAACCGCGACCGAAGCCTTTTCCTTTAGGTCTTCCCGCGACGAACCAACCGATCGGACCTAAGGCAAGGGTTTGTGGACCGAAGAGGATGATGATGAGGATCCAGCCCCACTTCGGCAGATTTCTTACCTGTTCCTGATCGGTCTGAGCGCACTCGACCAAGGCATAGATGGTGATGCCAAAGAGGATGATCAGTGGCAGGTAGCGCAACATGGGGCGAGATTACCGAGCGCCAAGGAGGAGCGCCAAAGATAAGAGAAGCGCGAAGAGAATCTGGAACTTCCCGGTAGCTTCGAGCGCTCGGATCAGTTCACCACTTCCAATCGCCTTTCGTATCGCGATCAATTGTGGCGTCAATGCCAGAAGAAGGAGTGCAGAAGGCAGTGAGGAAGTCGAGAGGAAGACGACTAAGGAAGCCGAGATCAAGATCCAGTAGAGCGCGATGCTCTTCTTCGCACCGATGCGCACCGAGAGTGTTCGCTTCCCACTCCTTTGATCCGTCTCGATGTCACGGATGTTGTTGAGCAAGAGGATGCAACAAGCGATCGCACCCATCGCACTTCCCAGTGCAACAATGGTGAGGTCGATCTCTTTCGTATGTACGAGGTAAGTACCGATCGTCGCTACGAGTCCGAAGAAGACGAAGACTGATATCTCGCCAAGGCCGCGATACCCATAAGGATTCTTTCCACCGGTGTATCTCCATGCTGCGAGGATCGAGATCGCCCCCACGGCGAAGAACCAGAGAGATGTGGTGATCGCAAGATAGGAGCCCGCGGACATGGCGATGAAGAAAGAGAGATAGGCAGCTCGTTTCACCGACTTTGCACTCTTCGTGCCGGATGCGACAAGGCGAAGTGGTCCGATACGTCCTTCATCGGTGCCGCGGATGCCATCGGAGTAATCATTCGCATAATTGACCGCAATCTGTAACGCGAGAGCGACGATCAGCGCTGCTATGCCACCGGTCAACGAGAAGCTCTCGCCCGCATAAGCGCTCGCAACCAGCACGGGCGCGATCGCAGCCGGAAGCGTCCTGGGCCTAGCTCCCTGAAGCCAAGGCTCGATCCCAGTCTTGATCGGAGATCACCGACTCTCTTTCGCTATCACACTGCGTAAGACCTTCTCGCGGTCAACCTTACCGAGCGCACTCTTCGGTATCTCGGCGACGCGATAGATATCTTGTGGAATCGCATAACGTCCTAACGATGCACGGATCTTGCCTTGTAACTCCTGCCAGTGATCGACTTCGATCGTCGCAGTGGTCGCAATCGCAAGTCTCTCGCCCCACTCGGCGTCGGGATGAGTGAATGCGACGACTTCACCATCGATCAATGTGGAGAGGAACTCTTCGACTGCGCGAAGCGAGATCTTCTCGCCACCAGAGATGATCACGTCATCGACTCGTCCCGTGACAATCAATCGTCCGGCTTCGAAGTAGCCAAGATCGTTCGTCAGATACCAACCATGCTTATCTGCGATCGCAGTGATCGCCTCTCCATCATAAGTCGGTAGGTAGTACGAAGCGAGCGCATCACTCTTAATGGCGATCCTTCCCTCTCGAAGTTCGACTTCGGTTCCCGCCAAGGGAATCCCGTCATAGATGCATCCGCCGGAGGTCTCAGTCATGCCATAGGTCGATGTGACCTGCACCTGGGCATCGACTGCGCTCTTTCTTAACTCGTTCGAAAGTCGTGCACCTCCGACCAATATTCGGTGTGCTGATTGGAAGTGACGAAGCAGGAATCCACTCTCATTCACTGCACGATGAAGTTGTGTCGGCACGATCGCTGTGAAATCGGCGGTAGGGACGGTCTCAAGATTCGGGTTACGAAGATCGATGGGCTCCCTTCCCAATTCGAGGGAACGGACCAAGACGTTGACGCCTGCGATATGGGTCAAAGGCAGGAGCAATGACCAGGTATCGCCGGAGGCTGCACCCAGATAATCATTCGATGCGCGTGCGGAGGCGAAGAGCGCTGCAGCGCTAAGGCCGATCTCTTTAGCTTTTCCGGTCGTGCCACTCGTCGAAACCACGACCGCTACATTCTCGGGAACGGCAGTCAGCGAAGGATTGCTCTGTTCCGCGAAGCGCAATGCAGGTCCAGAACCGTTGAGTGCTTTCGCAAGTGAGTCGAGTATCTGTGGCATCTGCCACTCAGCGGTTACGTGCTTCACGCCCCGCTTGGCGTTCGGATCCATATCACGCGTAGGCTATCGGCTCACCATGAGTAAACCAATAAAGCGAGAGCCAGGTTCTAGGCAGATTCCGAATTGGCAGTCGGCACGGGTCAGTGCTGATTTCACCGATGTGAAGTATGAGACTGCTGAGGGGATGGCGAAGATCACCATCAATCGCCCGAAGGTTCGCAATGCCTTCCGCCCAGAGACTTTGGCTGAGTTACAGATCGCATTCAACGCCGCTCGTGATGATGAGAGTGTCGGTGTCATCATCTTCACTGGCGAAGGCTCGGAGGCATTCTGTTCTGGTGGTGACATCTCGGTTCGTGGTGATGATGGATATATCGGCAGTGATTCCTTAGGTAAGAAAGGAATCGGCCGACTCAACGTATTGGATCTGCAAGTACAGATTCGAAGGACACCGAAGCCAGTGGTAGCGATGGTCGCAGGATGGGCGATCGGTGGCGGTCATGTACTTCACGTGGTCTGTGATCTGACGATCGCAGCCGAGAACGCGAAGTTCGGCCAGACCGGACCGATGGTCGGATCATTCGATGGCGGTTATGGATCAGGACTCCTTGCTCGTCACGTCGGTCAGAAGAAGGCACGAGAGATCTGGTTCCTTTGCCGGCAATATGACGCGAAGGAAGCGCTCGAGATGGGACTCGTCAACGCTGTCGTGCCAGTCGAAGAGCTTGAAGCAGAGACCGTCTCGTGGTGTCGAGAGATGCTCCGACATTCACCGATGGCACTTCGTCTCTTGAAGGCCGGGATGAATGCGGCTGATGATGGACTTGCAGGAGTACAACAACTCGCTGGCGATGCCACGCTCCTCTTCTATCTCACCGAAGAGGGACAAGAAGGTCGCGATGCTTATAAGGAGAAGCGTCCACCGGAATTCGGACGATTCCCGAAACGTCCTTAGTCACTAAGAAGTAAGAAGAGAATCAACAAGAAGTGAATACGTATCCAGATCTTTCTGAAGTTCTCGCATCCTTGAATGTGGTGCGGTTGCCGATGCGAACACGATTTCGTGGGATCGATCATCGCGAGGTCGCCCTCTTCGAAGGTCCTTACGGATGGGGCGAGTTCTCCCCCTTCCTTGAATATGGAAGCGAAGAATCCTCATGGTGGCTACGAGCTGGCCTCGAAGCCGCATTCGAAGCGCCATCGCCTCTTCTTCGTGATCAGATCGAGATTAACGCCACGCTTCCCGAACTAGATGAAGCAAGCGAGATTCAGGCGGTACTAGACCTCTATCCAGGGACGAAGACGGTCAAGATCAAAGTAAGTGAGGATGTAGAACGAAGCCGCGCACGTATCGCGACGGTGAGAGAGATCTCGCCATCAATCACAATACGGCTCGATGTCAATGGTGGATGGAGCGCGGATCAAGCAGTCGCATTCTTAGAACCTATTAGCGAAGGCATCGAGTATGTAGAGCAACCATGTGCCACGATCGAGGAACTTCGTGAGGTGAAACGACGAATCGGTGTGAAAATCGCTGCAGATGAAGTGGTTCGAAAGAGTCAGGATCCATTCGCCATCGACCTTTTCGAGGCTGCGGATCTCTTGGTCTTGAAAGTCTCACCGCTCGGCGGGATCAAACGATCTCGTGAGATCGCCGCTCATCACAAACTCCCAGTAGCCGTCTCGAGCGCACTTGAGAGTGGAGTCGGCATTGCGCATGGCCTACGGCTTGCTGCATCCATCCCGGATTATCACCGTGCATCTGGTTTAGGCACCGGTGCTCTCTTCACCGATGATGTGGTGAAGTCGAAGATCGAAGATGGTCGGATGAGAGTGAGTGGGATCGCAACTCTCGATCGTCTTACTCTCGATCGACTCGCAGTGGAGAGTGATCGATTCAAGTGGTGGCAAAATCGAGTCCGTGCGAGTTATGAGGTGCTTGAAGGATGAGTGAACAAGCGACGAATCTCGCTCGTCACATCGTGAGGCGCCTTGTCGAACTTGGCATCAGCGATGTGGTGATCTCTCCAGGATCTCGTAATGCACCGCTATCTCTTGCCTTCTCGGATGCTTCGAAGCGTGGTCTCATCGAGACCCATATCCGCATCGATGAGCGTGGCGCGGCCTTCTATGCGCTCGGCCTAGCGAAGGCTACGAATCGCTATGTCCCCGTCGTCTCTACGAGTGGCACGGCAGTGGCTAACTTCATGCCGGCACTCCTTGAGGCCTATCACTCCAATCTCCGTCTTCTCTTGCTCACTGCGGATCGTCCCGAACGAGTGCGAAAGACGGGCTCTAACCAGACCACGCTGCAACAAGGGATCTTCGGCAACTTCGTCGTGAAGTCGATCGATACCGCCACCGCCTTTGAACCGAGCCATCTTCTTGCCGACTCGCAGAGCAATGGCGGTCCGGTCCATTTCAATCTCCAATTCGACGAGCCACTTCTTCCTGATGCCTCCAACTCGACCGATAGTTGGCTCGATGGCATCAAGGTCACACCACTCGAAACCAAGACGCTCATCTCAGGAGAGATCGCGATCAATCAGGAGCGAACCGTGGTGATCATCGGTCATGACCTCGCAGGGTTTACTGCGGAGGAGGTCGAAGCCTTTGCGCTCGCAACGAAAGGTGTCGTACTGGCTGAGGATCCGCTCTCGTTTCCGCAGTGCATCCCACATGCTTCATTGATCTTGAGTGATGAGAAGGTCCGTGCTGATCTTCAAGCGGATCTTGCGATCGTGATCGGTCGCACTACGCTCAATCGCTCACTCAATTCCTATATCTCTGCCGCCAAGCGGATCATGGTGATCGATCCACGCGCTGCAGCGATCGACACTCGTCGTAGCGCGGATGAGATCCATCATCATTTACCGAAGGTCGTTGCGACGAAAGCAGAGCAACAGTGGCGTGAGCGATGGCTTACCTTCTTCTCGAAAGCCGCTGAAGCGATCTCATCGAGTGCGGAGTGGAGTGAAGGAAGAGTCGCTGCTGCTGTCGCGCAGATAGATATGGATGCGCTCTTCGTCGCATCATCGAGGCCGATTCGAGATATCGAAGCCTTCGCGCTACCTCGCGATGATGCAAGGATCCCGGTCTTCGCAAACCGTGGTCTTGCCGGCATCGATGGGAATATCTCAACAGCGATGGGAATCGCGCATCATTTCAATCGAAGCGTTGCCCTCCTTGGCGATCTCGCATTCCTTCATGACATCTCTGCCCTCACCAATCTCGAAGACTCCGATCTCACCATCATCGTCGTCGACAACAATGGCGGTGGCATCTTCTCCACATTGCCACAGCGCGGCGTGGAGCACTTCGAATCGGTCTTCGGAACACCACATGAGAAGGAGCTCAAGAAGGTCGCTACCTCTTTCGGCGTACCTGCAGTCGAAGTGGATTCGATAGAAGGACTATTGCATGCCTATGAAGCGACAGGGAAGAAGCGTGGTTCGTCGATGCGGGTGATCATCGCGAAGATGCCGGATCGCGAGAGCAATGCAAAAAATCTCGATGAGATTCGAGAGAGATTCTCTCATCTCGCTTCTGGATTAATGTCGCGCTAAGGCATTTTGCATCGCGCTTAACTTCGCTTCGCTCTCTTCATACTCGGCCACTGGATCAGAACCTGCGACGATGCCACATCCTGCATAGATCCGGATCTTCTTGCCGCTCTCGTCGATCTGGCCGCATCGAAGTGCGATTCCGAACTCACCATCGGATCGAATATCGACCCATCCGATCGGGCCCGCATATCGACCACGACTGATCTCTTCCACGCTTCGAATCGAGCGCGCTGCTACATCGCGTGGTGTGCCGCAGACTGCTGCAGAGGGATGTAATCGCTCGAGGAAATCGAAGATATTCGGCGGATTGACCGAATCACTCACTACCCCCGTGACATCAGTGGCAAGGTGCATCACATTCGAGAGGTGGAGGACGAATGGCGACTCCGGGACATTCGTCGATGCACAAAGTGGCGTGATCGCATCTGCGACTGAGCGAACCGCATATTCATGTTCCTCCAAGTCTTTCGACGATCGCGCGAGTGATGCAGCGAGTGCGAGATCCTTCTCGTCGTCACCGCTTCGCTTGATGGTTCCAGCAAGGACGCGAGATGTTACGAACGATTTGGCTAATCGAACCAACAATTCAGGGGTCGCTCCGACGAGTCCTTGTAACGAGAAGAGCCAGGTCGTCGGATAGCTCTCACCGAGTAATTGGAGCAATCTCCTACTCTCGATCTTCTTCTCACTTCTTCCATCAAGTGAACGTGCCAATACGACCTTCTCTGCTTCGCCTTCTTGGATGAGATCGACGATCTTCGCCACATGATCTCGCCAGGCTTCACCATTCTCACCACTCCACGTCATCGAAAGCGGGTCGGGCTCCTTCTCCAGCGAGATCAACTGTGGTTGTGGAGCATCTCCGATCCAAGTGATCCACCGTCGTTCACTTCGTTTTCCTACAACGACCTTAGGGATCACGAGAAGCGAGGGTTCGTCGGGATCGAAGGAGAAGGAGGCGAAGAGGATCGGCCCAGTCCCTGAGCCGTTTACATTGTTATGAATCTCGAATTCATGAAGCGCTTCTTGCCACCATCGCTTCGCATCCTCGAATCGATGGGCTCCTCGTACTTCTACTTGTTTGTAAATACCAAAAGCGACCATTCCCTCTTCACCACGTACCCAGGTCAAGGGTTCTAATTCGGGATCGGAGGCGAGAGCTGTGAACAAGAGTTCAGGAAGATCACCGAGAGCTTCGGTGCTTACCTTCGTCTTCATCGTGCTCCTCTTGCTAGCCATCTCTTCTGGCCATGTATTTTGATTTGTCGCTAAGCCTAGTTGAGGCGAGGATATGGCTATGTCGCGTGCAGACCTTGGGAAAGACCCTGATGAGGTCTCACAGATGTTCGATCGCGTTGCGAAACGATATGACATCCTCAACGATCTCTTGAGTCTGGGCCAGACTAAAAGGTGGCGCAAGAAAGTCAATCGGATCGTGGCGCCACGACCAGGAATGCGAATCCTTGATATCGCAGCGGGAACTGGAACATCGAGTGCGGCTCTTGCGAAGAGTGGTGCTGAAGTGATCCCGGTCGACTTCTCGAAAGGGATGATCGAAACTGGAAAGCGACTTCACCCAGAGCTGAACTTCATCTATGGCGATGCACTCGCACTTCCCTTCGGCGATGGTGAATTCGATGCGACGACGATCTCTTTTGGACTTCGCAACACCAATGACACGATCAAAGCGCTCAAAGAAGCGCTACGAGTGACGAAGCCAGGCGGTTCGATCTATGTCGTTGAGTTTTCACATCCCACTTTTTCCATCTTCCGCACCATCTATTTCAAATACCTTCTCCGTGCGTTGCCTCCACTTGCGAAGCGATTCTCATCCAACCCTGATGCCTATATCTATCTCGCCGAATCGATCATCGCGTGGCCCGATCAACGAGAGTTGGCCGAGTTGATGACGGGGGCAGGATGGGAGGGTGTGCGCTGGAAAAATCTCACTTTCGGGGTTGTCGCAGTTCACATCGGAAAGCGACCGACCTCGATTTCCGCCTCTTAGCGGCCACATCTAAGATGGCCCCTCGTGAACCCCTACGTGCCGATCATCGCGCTCTTCGCGATCGGATTCGGGTTCGGGATCATCTCTATCGTCGCGGGAGCCATCACTGGGCCGCGTCGCTATAACCGCGCAAAGCTTGAGGCCTATGAATGCGGCATCGAGCCAAGCCCACAAGCACAAGGTGGCGGACGATTCCCGATCAAGTACTTCCTCACTGCCATGCTCTTCATCATCTTCGATATCGAGATCCTCTTCCTCTATCCGTGGGCGGTCACTTTCGATCAGCAGGGGCTCTTCGGTCTCTTTGCGATGGCACTTTTCATATTCAATGTCTCGATCGCCTATGCATATGAATGGCGTCGCGGCGGATTGGAATGGGATTAGGAGATAACCATGGGCGTCGAAGAGAAACTTCCTAGTGGCTTCCTCTTGACCACGGTCGAGGGACTTGCGAATTACATGCGTCGCAATTCGCTCTGGCCCGCGACTTTCGGACTCGCATGCTGCGCTATCGAGATGATGGCAGTCGGTGGTGGTCGTTACGACTTAGCGCGTTTTGGAATGGAAGTCTTCCGTGCATCTCCTCGCCAAGCGGATTTGATGATCGTCGCAGGTCGCGTCTCGAACAAGATGGCACCGGTGCTTCGACAGATCTATGACCAGATGGCAGAGCCGAAGTGGGTCCTCTCGATGGGCGCATGTGCCTCATCAGGCGGCATGTTCAATAACTACGCGATCGTCCAAGGCGTCGACCATGTCGTCCCAGTCGATATTTATCTCCCCGGGTGTCCACCACGGCCTGAGATGTTGATGGATGCGATCTTGAAGCTCCATGATCAGATCAAGAACTCCAAGCTCGG
>JBMUDS010000040.1:0-8193 GCA_049459795.1 Candidatus Nanopelagicaceae bacterium
CAGAATGATTCCGTTTCTCTCATCTCCCTATGGATACGAGATGACGCCGCTGCGACAGAAGAAGTCTCGTATCGGAATCCTCTTCTTGGCGATAGTGCTCGTGATCGCGCTCGCTCTACCTCTTCCCTTCGTCATCTTCCGTCCTGGCACTCCCGAGAATGTCCTAGGTTCGATGATCACGGTGCCACAGAGTTATGCGAATCTCGACCTGGCATCGCGCGATGAGGAAGGCCAACTCTTACTCACGACGGTCTTCGTGACGACACCACGATCGCGAGTCTTCGGCGCGGAGATCTTGCGGGCATGGATTCGCGGTGATGAAGCGGTCTATCCACGTGATGCGATCTACCCGCAAGGACAAGATGCGCGAGAGATCAAGAGCCAAGAACAGTTCGAGATGACGAGTTCGCAGCAATATGCGATCTACAACGCGCTCTCATTCCTTGGCTTCAAGGTCCCGACCGAGGCGCGAGTCGTCGAGATACTTAAGGAATCAGATGCGATCGGAAAAGTCGAGATCGATGATGTGATTCGTACCGTCGATGGAAGAGATGTCGCTTCATCGAGTGAGATCGTAGAGATCGTCCGAAGTAAATCGCCAGGGGATTCCATCACGATGGAAGTCGAGCGAGATGGTGTGCTCCGGACGGTACGAGATGTGAAGTTGATCGAGAATTCGCAAGGCGCCGCCATCGGATTGTTCCTCGTGGTCGATTTCGATTCACCGGTGCCGATATCGATCGACATTAGAAATACCGGTGGACCGAGCGCTGGAATGATCTTCACGCTCGGCATCATCGAGAAGATGACAGGAGAGGACCTACTCCGCGGTCGGAAGATCGCAGGTTCTGGCACCATCGATCTTGAAGGTCGCATCGGCGCGATCGGTGGCATCGAAGCGAAGTTGATCGGTGCGCGGCGTAAGGGTGCGACGATCTTCTTGGCCTCGGTCAATAATTGTGATGACATCGCTCACATCCCCGATGGCCTCCAGGTGATTCCGGTGGCGACGCTCCGTGAAGCGGTCGAAGTCCTTCGTGATCCAGATCCCTCCAACCGCCCCACCTGCTCCTCTCCACAGTAGCTCCCGGTAGCGGTCCCAGAACGTTTAGGTAGGTTACGCCCATGACTTTTGGCGATTTCTCCAACAGTAACTTCAACAATCCGTTCCGCGGTTTCGCCCGCCCAGCAGGAGGAAGGCGTCGCCCCGGACCTCTAGCGATCACCTTCATCGTCTTCGCAGTGCTCGCCTCAGTCCTTGTCTCTTTGAGTGGTTTCTACACCGATTACCTCTGGTTCAGATCGGTCGACTTCACCAATGTCTGGTCGACAGTCCTTCTGACCAAAGCATCACTCTTCGTTCTTTTCGGCCTCCTCACCGCTCTGATCCTCACCATCAACATTGTGATCGCCTATCGGAAGCGTCCTATCTACGTTCCACTGACCATGGAAGCCGACAACTTGGAGCGTTATCGAACCCAGATCGAGCCGATCAAGAGGTTGATCACTCTTGGCATCTTCGTCGTCTTCTTCTATTTCGCAGGATCGTCAGCGACGAATCTCTGGCAGGACTGGTTGCTCTTTAGGAACGGCGACGACTTCGGCGTTACAGATCCGCAATTCAATATGGATGTCTCGTTCTTCGTCTTCCAGTTGCCCTTCTATCAAGCGTTGATCGGGTGGGGCATCTCGACGATGGTGCTCACACTTCTTGCGACGGCTGCAGTCCATTACCTCTATGGCGGCATTCGGCCACAGGTCAAGGAAGATCGCACCACGGTCTCAGCGAGGGTCCAACTCTCTGTCCTTCTAGGCATCTTCGTCCTCTTGAAAGCGGTCGCCTACTGGTTCGATCGTTATGCGCTCTCGCTCAAAGACAGTCGATTGATCACTGGACTTACTTTCACAGATGTCAACGCGGTCTTGCCTGCGAAGGCGATCCTCGCTGGTATCGCCGTGATCTGCGCACTCCTCTTCTTCGCGAACATCATCCGCCGTTCCTGGGTACTTCCTGCAGCGGGTACTGCACTCCTTCTCATATCTTCGCTCTTGATCTCGGGAATCTATCCAGCGTTGATCCAACAATTCCAAGTCCGTCCCTCTGAGTCACAGAAGGAAGCGCCCTACATCCAGCGCAATATCGAAGCGACTCGCGCCGCATACGGTCTCGACGGGATCGATGTGAAGGATTACGTCGCGACGATCCAGACCACCGCGGGTCAACTCTCAGACGATGCTGCGACGATCAACAACATCCGACTCATGGATCCGAATGTCCTCTCTGCGACCTTCCGCCAATTGCAGCAGCTCAAGCAGTACTACACCTTCCCTGCTTCTCTCGACATCGATCGCTATACGATCGATGGGGTGCAGCGTGATGCTGTCGTCGCTGTCCGTGAAGTCAATATCGAAGGCAACCCGCAACGTAACTGGATCAATGATCACCTGGTCTACACACATGGTTTCGGCTTCGTGGCAGCTTTTGGAAATTCCCGTGACCCCGATGGAAAGCCGAACTTCATCGTCGGCGATGTGCCCCCAACGGATGGGCTCGGTGAGTTCGAACCACGGATCTATTTCGGTGAGAACGTCCCTGACTATTCGATCGTGGGCAGCACCAGTGATGAGCCGATCGAGTTCGACTATCCAGATGACAATTCCCCCAATGGCCAGAAGAACTACACCTATACCGGTGAAGGCGGCGTGCCTGTTGGATCACTGTTGCGTCGACTCCTTTTCGCAATCAACTATCAGGAGCAGCGCATCCTGCTTTCGAACTTGATCCGCTCTGACTCCAAGATCCTCTACAACCGCAACCCGCGTGAGCGAGTCGAAAAGGTCGCGCCCTGGCTCACCCTTGATGGGGATACCTATCCAGCCGTGATCGATGGTCGCGTCGTATGGATGCTCGATGGTTACACCACAAGCGCTGGTTATCCCTATTCGCGACGAAGCACCCTTGCGATCGGTGCACCTGAGATCTTCACTCAGCAATCACTCTTTGCGACGAGTGCGAGCCAGACCGTCAATTACATCCGTAACTCCGTGAAGGCGACGGTCGATGCATATGACGGCACCGTCACTCTTTATGCCTGGGAAGAGAACGATCCCGTCCTCAAAGCGTGGTCCAAGGCTTTCGATGGAAGTGTGAAGCCGCGTAGCGAGATGAGTGATGCACTCATAAGTCATGTCCGCTACCCAGAGGATATGTTCCGTGCGCAACGCGAGATCCTCTCCGCGTATCACGTTGGAAATGCGAATGCTTTCTACAACGGTCAGGATTTCTGGCGCGTTCCGCGAGATCCATCGACGTTGGGTGCCAATGCTGGCGCGCAACCGCCGTACTACTACACCCTGCAATTGCCGGGAGAGAAGAAGCCTTCGTTCTCCATATCGACACCATTCGTACCACGAGGTGGTCGTGAGAACCTATCTGCATTCGCAGTTGTGAACTCCGATCCAGGTCCGGACTACGGTAAGTGGACGGTGTTGGTCTTGCCGCGTTCAACTAACGTCGCAGGTCCGTCACAGGTCGCTTCGAACTTCGAAGCGAAGCCTGAGGTCGCACTCGAACTCTCACTCCTTCGACAAGGTGGCGCGAACGTCGTTCTCGGTAACTTGTTGACATTGCCTGTAGGTGGCGGACTTCTCTACGTCCAACCGGTCTACGTTCAAGCGACTGCGAATACCGCTGCATATCCGTTGCTTCAGAAAGTCTTGGTCTCCTTCGGTGATCAGATCGGATTCGACGACACCGTCAAGGGTGCTCTCGATCAAGTCTTCGGTGGAAACTCTGGTGATTCGCTCGGAACAGGAGTGGATTCACAAGGAGGAAGCGGCGGAACCGGTAGTGGTGCTGGTGGAAGTGATGCAGGTACTGATTCCGGCACGACGAACTCTGCACTTCAAGCAGCGCTACGAAGTGCGCAACAAGCGCTTCGTGATGCGGATGCGGCTCTCAAAGCAGGAGATTTCACTGCATATGGACGCGCGCAGGATCGCTTGAAGGCAGCGATCGAAGCAGCGATTTCAGCACAGAACCGTTAACCGCTACTATTCCCGCTTACCGACGCGGGGTGGAGCAGCTCGGTAGCTCGCTGGGCTCATAACCCAGAGGTCGTAGGTTCAAATCCTGCCCCCGCTACTAGTTCTGAAGGCATAGGTTCTGAACGTATTCGCTGTGTGACCTTGCCGGTCTATAGACGTGGGCGCCAAGGCTCCGTACGTTCCGCACATGAGGAAACTGCGGCGGCTCATACCCGGGTTGGTGACCGTCTCACTCCTTTTCAATGCACTCCTTCTCTTCTCAGTGACATTGGATCTCGCGTGGGCGAGAACACGAGCTGCAGGCGGGCAATTCGAAGAGTTCCCCATTGTGTTGCGGATCCTCTACTTCCTCATGGGAATTGTGATGATCCTCTTGCTTCGCTTCTATCTTCGACGTGAGGGGCGACAGATATCGCACCGTGAGTCGAAACAATCTCGGTGGATCTCGATCATCTTCTTCGTGAGCACTGCGATGCAGTTGATCTCACGTTCTGCGGATGAGCGATGGAATGCGATTCCGGCAGTGATCATCGCTTACGGATTCTTAAGACTCTCCCGGCGAAGGTGATCTAACGCAGCGCTCGTTTGAGGCGTAACGAGTTGAGTACGACGAAGAGCGATGAGAGGGCCATGGCGCCACCAGCGATCATCGGATTGAGCAGACCAAGGGCAGCGATCGGTATTCCGATCGTGTTGTAGAGGAAGGCCCAGAGCAAATTCCCGCGAATCGTTCTTAGGGTGCGCTTCGAGAGTTTGAGTGAGTCGATCACGCCATGGAGTTCAGGGCGCATCATGGTGATATCCGCTGAGGCGATCGCAGTATCAGTACCGGTGCCCATCGCCATAGAGAGGTCGGCTTGTGCAAGGGCAGCGGCGTCATTGACGCCATCTCCGATCATTAGCACATGCTTGCCCTCGTCTTGAAGTGCTTTGGTCTTTGCGATCTTCGCCTCAGGAGAAGCGCCACCAATGCGATTCTTCTCAGGGATGCCAACAACGTCGCCTATGTGTGCGACCGCAGCTTCAGAATCCCCAGAGATCACCCAACTCTCAACGCCACGTCGCGAGAGATTCTCAATCACTTTCCTTGCATCGCTTCGTAACGTGTCACCGACTTCGAATGCAGCAAGGACTTCACCGTCGAGAGCAAGGACTGATACGGAGTTGCCATTCGATGTGGCACTCTCGACTGCTTCCTTGATCACGGGTGGAAGCGAGAAGGTCGCTCGAGTGACTGCTGAGGCAGAGCCAAGGATGACGGGGAGGTCGTGGCCATCGATCTCTATTCGTGCGGCAAGTCCTGAACCAGGTGTCTCCGTGAAGTCCTTGAGAGTTTGAGGGCCCGTCAAAGACCCAGTACCCGTCAAGGATCCAGTACCGGTCATGGATTCCTTCATCGCATAGCGAGCAATCGCACGAGAGACGGGGTGATTGCTCTCTTTACTTAAAGTGTGGGCGATCGCAGCCATGAATCTCGCGTTTGCTCCTTCATCACCGGTGATCTTTGCTGCTGGATTGATCGTCACCTTCTGCACCTGCATCTTGCCGGTGGTGAGAGTTCCGGTCTTATCGAAGATCACGGTGTCGATCTTTGAGGCGATCTCGATGGAGCGGACTTTGCGCAACACGATCCCTGAACGAGCGCCCTCACCGGATGCGACGAGAAGTGCGACAGGAGTTGCTAGACCGAGTGCACATGGACATGCGATGACAAGAAGTGAGACCGATGCCGTGACTGCTTCCTGCAAGGTGCCAAAGCCGAATCCATACCACGCAAAGAAAGTGGCGATGCTTGCAAGGACGACAATCGGAACGAAGATGGAACTGATCTTGTCGACGAGTCGTTGCACAGGTGCCTTCTCACTCTGTGCCGTCATCACCATCTGAGTGATGCGCGAGAGCTCACTATCGCGTCCGACGCGCTCTGCTTCGATCACAAGGCGAGAGGTTAAGTTGATTGCACCACTTGTCACTTGATCGCCGATCGTCACATCGACCGGGAGTGATTCGCCGGTGATGAACGAGTTATCGATTCCACTCGCTCCGTCGACGACGAGACCATCAGCAGGGATGCGATCACCAGGTCGCACGACGAATCGATCTCCGACGCGGAGGTTCTCGATGGGGGCAATCACCTCTTCGTAGCCTCGATCTTTACTACCGCGAAGGATCACGACCTCCTTCGAACCGAGTGCAAGGAGGTGGGCAAGAGCAGAACCCGCGCGATGCTTTGCGCGCGATTCGAAGTAGCGGCCAAGGATGATGAAGAAGAGGACGCCGGCCGCGACTTCGGCGTAGATATCGCCTTCACCCGTGGAATTCGCGTAGATGGACCAACCGAAGGCAGTGAGTGAGCCGAGCGAGACGAGAGTATCCATCGTCGGATGGAAGAGATTGCGCCAACCTGCACGATGGATCGGCCAGGCGAGGAGGAGGACGATCGGAGCGGTGAGTGCGATGACGAGCCATCCATGTGCCGAATAGGTCGGATGCAAGAGATTGAATCGAGTGATGGTCTCGTGGATGAAATCATCGATTGGTTCATGGAATCGCATCGTCATCGAGATCGCGATCGCGGGGATAGCGAAGATGGCTGTGATCAGAGTCCTGATTCCAAGGCCACGTGTTCTTGAGAACGAGTCATTCTCATCGGTGCGAACTTTCGCTTCGTATCCCGCCTTCTTTACTTGGTCGATGAGCGTCTTCGCTTTCATTCCCTTCGGTACCAGCACATGAGCGCTCTCTGTCGCGAAATTGACCGTTGCGCTCGCCCCATCGACTCGATTGAGCGCGCCTTCGACCGTTGCGACGCATGACGAGCATGTCATCCCCGAGATCTTGAGGTCGATCTGTTCTAGTTCGTTGATGCTGGTAGTTGCGCTAGTGGTTGCGCCGTTAGTGGAGCTATTGGAAGCGCTTGTCGGAGCCCCGTCATCAAATTGGGAGAGAAGTCCACCTTCTATCTTGCGAAATGGCGATTTCATAAGGTCGCCGACTGGAATGAGTGCTGGCTCTGAGCTGGGCTTCTTGTCCGTCATGTTCTATTCCTCATTGCCTCTATTACTCATGGCCCACATGATCCAAAGCACCTTATTGCCTCGTCCCTTGAAGTCGCGTGACGATCTCTTCATGAAGGCGGCCGTTGGTAGTTAATCCTGAATTTCCGAAGGGACCATCAACGCCATCAAGGGAGGTGAAAAGTCCACCTGCCTCTTCAATGATGATCGCAAGCGCCGCCATATCCCAGAGTGCGAGTGATGGTTCGGCTGCGATATCGACGGCACCTTCTGCAACCAACATGTGGGAAAGGAAGTCGCCTAATGCACGGGTTCGCCAGACATCTTCAAGGAGGGCAGTGAAGGCATCTTTGCGCGTGCCCCACCCGATGAGATCCGAGTAGGAGAGCGATGCATCTTTCAATGATCCGACCTTCGAGACGGTGATCCTTCGTGTGGCGGGGGATGAATCTGCCGATGTCGTGGAGTTTTCACTAGGAGTCTTTGGTGTCTGTGACGTTGGTGTCTGTGACGTTGATACCGGTGACGCTGGTGTCGGTGAAGCAAGTGTCTGCACAATTGAAAGAGGTGAAGCCGGAGCGAAATTCTCAGTCACATAGGAGCCATTACCCCGCTCAGCCCACCACCTTCTTCCCAATGCAGGGGCAGAGACAACACCGCGATCGATCACTTTCTTGCCATCCGAAGTGATCTGACCATGTGCGATCAGCGTTGCCCACGTCGGTATGCCACGTAAGAAGTTCTTGGTTCCGTCGATCGGATCGATGATCCAGAATCTCGTGCCAGGTTCTGCAGTTTCCAAGAGTTCCTTGCCGCCAAACTCTTCTCCAATGATGAGGTCACGGGGGGCATCCTGCTCCAGTATTGCGCGGATACTTCTCTCGACTGCGCGGTCTGCATCGGTGACCGGTGTCGTATCAGGCTTCGTCTCGACAACGAGATCAATTGCGAGATATCGACTTAGAGAAATTGCATCAGCAGCATCTGCAAGACGGTGTGCACGTTGGAGCTCTGGCGAAAGGAGAAGACTCAACTCGGAAGGTGAGAGCTGAGTCCCCGTCTTAGACATGTGCGAAGTCTATTGGCTGGCAATTTGAGGCGAAAATGCGAATCTTTCGTATGAGGAATC
>JBMUDS010000041.1:0-7090 GCA_049459795.1 Candidatus Nanopelagicaceae bacterium
CTGGCTCACCAAGGCCAGGAAGGAAGTTATCTCATAGGGAACGTATCGAATGGAGTTGGCGTGAGGCGAAGTGGTCTGATCAGAGAGAACATCGACAGTTCAGTTCGTCCCCAGGACGATCTCTATCGACACGTCAACGGGGCATGGCTCACCACCTCAGAGATTCCCGCAGATCGTGCTGCGGATGGATCCTTTTATCATTTGAGAGATCTCTCGGAAGAGCGGGTCCGCACCATCGTGGAAGAGGCCGATGGCCCACAAGGTGGCAACGCCTGGAAGATCAAGAGCCTCTACCGCGATTTCATGGATGAGGCAGCGATAGATGCTCGCGGTCTCGAGCCGATCGCTGAAGAGCTCGCCATCGCACTTTCAGCGACTGAGGCCCGTGCCTTCATCGAGACTCTCGGCACTCTTGAAGGTCGTGGCCGGGCAGCGCTCTTCGGTGGTTACATCACGACCGACAAAGACGATCCCACGATCAACATCGCATACCTTGGTCAAGGCGGACTCAGCCTTCCTGACGAGGCCTACTACCGATCGGATGAACATCGGGAGATTCGCGGCTCGCTCGTCGGACATATCGAGCGCATGTTCACACTCGCGAGGATCGATGATGCAGCAAAGAGAGCTGAAGCGATCCTTGCTCTCGAGACGGAGATTGCTTCGCATCATTGGGACAAGGTCCGCAATCGCGATGCCGTCGCCACCTACAACAAGATGACCTTCGAAGAGATCAACGTACTTGCTCCAAACTTCGACTGGCGACTTTGGTCCGATATGTCGAATACCCCATCTAAGGTCCTCGCGCCTGCGGTCATTCGCCAACCTTCTTTCTTCGCAGGTATCAGCGCCATGTTGGAGAAGTTCGATGGTTTCGCATGGAGTTCCTGGCTCGCCTTCAAGGTCTTGAGCAATAGCGCGCCTTATCTTCACTCCCCTTTCGTCAACGAGAACTTCGACTTCTATGGCCGTACTTTGGGTGGCATCCCCGTACTCAAAGAGCGATGGAAACGAGGCGTCGCTCTCGTTGAAGGTGCGATGGGAGAGGCGGTCGGTGAACTTTATGTGGCACGACACTTCCCGCCTGAGGCGAAGGAGCGGATGCAATCCTTGGTTGCGAACCTCATCACTGCTTACCGCGAATCCATTACTCGACTCGAATGGATGGGTCCCGAGACGAGGAAGCGAGCACTCGAGAAATTAGAGAAGTTCACGCCGAAGATCGGTTACCCAGATAAGTGGCGAGACTACAGCGGGCTCGAGATTCGAGAAGGTGACCTCTTCGGGAACCTGCACCGGATCCATCAATTCGATACCGCCTTCGAGTACGCCAAGATCGGCGCTCCGGTTGATAAGAGCGAGTGGTTCATGACGCCACAGACTGTGAACGCGTATTACAACCCAGGGATGAATGAGATCGTCTTCCCGGCAGCGATCCTGCAATCTCCGTTCTTCGATCTAGAGGCCGATGACGCGGTCAACTATGGCGGTATCGGTGCGGTGATCGGTCATGAGATCGGTCATGGTTTTGACGACCAAGGTTCTCGTTATGACGGCGATGGTCGTCTGGTCAACTGGTGGAGCGATGAGGATCGAAAGGAATTCGAGAAGCGGACCTCATCACTGATCGCACAATATGACGCGCTTGCTCCGGAAGAGACGCCGGAGTCGAAGGTGAATGGTTCGCTGACGATCGGTGAGAACATCGGCGATCTTGGTGGTGCAACCATCGCCTACAAGGCCTATCGGATAGCGCTCGGTGACCAAGAGCCACCCGTGCTCGATGGACTTACCGGACTTCAACGCTTCTTCATCGGCTATGCCCAGATTTGGCGTGCGAAACTCCGTCCAGAGACGATGCGGATTCGCCTTGCGACCGATCCACACTCACCCGCTGAGTTCCGGTGCAATCAGATCGTCCGAAACATCGACGAGTTCTATGAGGCCTTTGAGGTGACGGAAGAGGACGAGCTCTTCATGGCCGAAGCGGATCGCGTAAGGATCTGGTAGTTCAGGTTAGTTCTTAGCAGCCAGTCGAGCTTCGCGGCGCATCCGCTGCTCTTCTGGGTTTGGAACAGGAACCGCTGCGATCAAGCGACGTGTATATGGATCCTTCGCTTCCTTGAGAATCTGATCTCGGTCACCGACCTCAACGAGACGTCCGTTCTGCATCACCGCAATGCGGTGGGAGAGGATGTCGACGACGGCGAGGTCGTGGCTGATGAAGAGACATGCGAAGTTGAGCTTCTCCTGCAATTCCAAAAGGAGATCAAGGAACCGCGCCTGTACTGATACGTCGAGGGCGGAGGTTGGTTCATCTGCGATCAAAAGGTCGGGTGTAAGTGCAAGAGCGCGAGCGATACCTACGCGCTGACGTTGACCACCGGAAAGCTCGTGCGGGAAGCGATTGCGATACGAGCGAGGCAATTCAACCTGCTCCAAGAGGTCCTCGACCTTCTTATTGAGCTCATCCCCTTTGGCAAGACCTGCTAGGAAGATCGGCTCACCGATGCTCTCACCGATTGGAAGACGTGGGTTGAGCGAGCTCGCAGGGTCCTGGAAGACGATTCCGGTATGGCGCCTGATGGAGAAGAGTTCCTTCTGGCTCGCCCTCGAGATATCCCGACCCATGATCTCGAGTCGACCTTCCTTGATCGGTAGGAGTCCGATCGCAGCGCGACCTACCGTCGTCTTTCCAGAGCCCGATTCACCGACAAGTCCGACGATCTCACCAGGATGGATCTCAAGTGAGAATTCCTTCACTGCAGTGAAAGCCGGGATACGACCGCGCTTCGGATACTCGATGGTGACGTTCTCCATCTTGAGAACTGGTGCAGCACTGGCCTTCTCTGTTGCGAGAACTCGCTTGGCACTCGAACCCAACTTCGGAACGGCGGCAAGGAGCTCTTTGGTGTAAGGGTGGGTAGGGCGATTGAAGATCTGATCCGCGGTGCCATGTTCGACAGTGAGACCATCCTTCATCACGAGGATCTCATCCGCCATATCGG
The DNA here is from genome assembly GCA_049459795.1 of Candidatus Nanopelagicaceae bacterium. GTDB lineage: Bacteria > Actinomycetota > Actinomycetes > Nanopelagicales > Nanopelagicaceae > SYAN01. Next base: position 3,009 of record JBMUDS010000041.1, read on the forward strand.
CGACGACGCCCATATCGTGAGTGATCAGCAAGATCGCCGAGTTGAGCCTGGTGCGGAGACCACGCATCAGGTCGAGAATCTCAGCCTGGATCGTCACATCGAGAGCCGTGGTCGGTTCATCTGCGATCAATAGACCTGGATCGCAGGCAAGTGATTGCGCGATCATCGCGCGCTGTCGCTGTCCACCAGAAAGTTGGTGCGGATACTTGTCGAATGATTTCTCTGGATCAGGGATCTCAACCATCTTGATCAGTTCGATGGCGCGTTCCTTTGCGACCTTCGGGGTCATATCGAAGTGTGTTCGTAGCGTCTCGACGATTTGGAAACCTATGGTGTAGACGGGGTTGAGCGCAGTCATCGGCTCTTGGAAGATGTATGCGACCTCTTTGCCACGGAAATCGCGCAGTATGTTCTTCTTCGCGCTCACCATCTCGGTCTCTTTGACCTTGACGCTTCCGCTCATCCGAGCATTAGGCGCCAGTAGGCTCATCAATCCCATCGCAGTCGTTGACTTACCCGAGCCTGATTCACCGACAATTGCGAGGACTTCACCCGGCTTGACTTCGAAGTTCATCTTCAAGGCTGCGGGATACCAAACTCCGTCAACCCAGAACTCCACGGTGAAATCACGCACTTTAAGAATCGGCTCGCTCATCACAACCCTCTCCGTGAGATGATCTGACCATGACTGATCCGGTGGTCTTCAGACCACGCAGTGGATATGTCTTCTTCACGCTCGCAACACTCGGTTCTTTGATCTACACCTACCAAAGTTTCCGGTACTTCTCCTTCGCAAGTGGCATCACCACTTCCATCTGGGCAGCACTCGTCATAACTGGCAGTTACTTGATCTTCATCCGCCCTAAAGTACTGATCTTCGACGAAGGAATCACGATCACCAACCCCCTTCATGAAGTCACTCGAAGTTGGTCGGAGATCATCGCTATCGATGTCCGATACACCATGTCGATTCGCTTGAGCGATGAGGTCAAACTTCCGTGGCATCGAAAAAAGACCGATACCGTCTACGCCTTTGCCGCCCCTGCTCCAGGTCGCTATCACTCGCGCTCGATCCATCAATCCGAGATCCGTGGCGTTGGTATCGACCACGGCATGGCGCTTCGCCCTGGTGATTCCCCTCGAAGTCACTCCGGCCAGGCTGCGGCACTCGCCCGGTTGCGACAACAAGAGTTCGAACGAAGCGGCAACAGCGCCATCATTCCCGCAACACTCACCTCGAACGCTCTTGGACAGCGCCTTCTTCTGGTGCTGCTCCTGCTCATTGCGATCGATATCGCGATCTAGAACCTGCACTTCGATCACGCCTTGGACTCCTCAACGACTGGAGCTGTCTTTCCGGTGATCTTGTCCTTGAGAGAGAGTTTGCGGCGTTGACGCGGATCGAATGCATCACGGAGTCCATCACCGATGAAATTGATACTAAGGGCGATCGCGATGATGAAGAAGCCTGGCCACCAGAAGAGCCATGGCCGGGTCACGAATGATTCTTGATATTGACTGATGATCAAACCCAGCGATACGTCTGGAGATGTCACGCCGAATCCAAGATAACTGAGCGCAGTCTCAAGCAGAATCGCGCCAGCCATAAGGAGGGTCACGGCGACGATGATGACACCGATCGCATTAGGAAGGATGTGCTTGAAGATGATTCGGCGGTTGCTTGCCCCTGCAACGCGCGCAGCATCGACGAACTCGCGTTCACGTAAGGTCAAGAACTCTCCTCGCACCAGACGCGAGAGTCCGGTCCATGCGAAGAGTCCGAGGTAGAAAGCAAGGAATGTGGCACCTAGATTTCCGAAGTGATAGCCGATCACCGATCCGATGATGATCGCCGGGATGACGATGATGAAGTCAGTGAAACGCATCAAGATTGCATCCACCCAGCCACGGAAATATCCGGCGATAGCACCAACGACCGTCCCAAGGATTCCTGCGATCATTCCGATGATGATCATCACTTGAAGTGAACGTTGGGTACCGCGCATCACGAGAGCGAAATAATCACGTCCGATGTTGTCTTGTCCAAAAGGATGTTCGCCGATGACGACGCCATCACCATCGAGGAACGGGATCATGTCTAAGGTCGGACATCCAGTGACACCGCCAGGACAGTCCTCGAATCGAAGTTCTGGAGTATCCAAATAGGAGTATTTCCACCATCCAGGGATCTGTATCGGACCCAATGAGAAGTCGAGTGCCGAGAAGACCAAGATGAAGATGGAGAGCAGGACGAATACAGAGATCATCGCCGCCTTATGGCGGACGAAGCGACGAAGGACGATCTGACCCTGACTTAAACCTTCGATCTCCTTGTTACGAATCGCATCCTCACGGTCGCCTGGAAGGCTCTGATTCTTTTCGCTCATCATCACTTTCCACTTCCGACTCGAATACGTGGATCCAATGCCGAATAGAGAAGATCGGCGACCAAGTTGGCCAAGACGGCAAGTGTTCCGGTCACAAGGAAGACTCCCATCAAGAGATTGAGATCAAAACCAGTGATGGCTTTGTTGAAGAGAGTTCCCATTCCAGTCCATCCGAAGACACGTTCCGTAATGATCGCACCACCGACGATGCCAGCGAAATCTGCGACCATGATCGTCGTCAACGGGATCATCGTGTTTCGGAACGCATGGCGCATGATCACTGTTCGCTCTGTGAGTCCCTTCGCACGTGCAGTTCGAATGTAATCCTGATTGAGGACTTCAAGGAGTGTGCCGCGGGAGTAACGGATATATCCAGCGAAAGAGATCAAAGTGAGTGCGACAGTTGGCAGGATCAAGTGGACCATCACATCCAAGGTGCTCATCCACCAATCGACATCGCCATAAAGGGTCAGCTCAGCCTTCGACTGACCGATGGTTGGGATCGGACGGAAGTTGACCGCGTCGCTCTCCATATAAGGAAGCCAGGCCTGCATCAAGCGATCCAGCATCAAGAGGAGGACCACTACGTACCCGCTGATGATGCCGGTACGCATCACAGGACCACGATCGACGCGAGCGAAGATGCGAGAGGCGACGAAGCCAAGAAGTGGCACGAGGGCGATCAACCCTAAGAACATCAATCGCTTATTGGAGAAGTCGAGAACCGCTTGCATAGGGAAATAACCGACCGCACCGAGCAAAAATGAGACTGCGAGCGCAGAACGGAGCGCTTCTTTGTTGGATACACCTGTGGAGAGTTGAGTGATACCGAACGCTACGGCGACCGAGAAAAGTGTCATTCCGATGACGCCTAGTCGTGGTTCGATGAACCAATTGGCCGAGTTCAAGAGCAAGATGAAGGCTGCGGTCGCGAAACCGACTCCGAAGAAGATCAAGAAGACTTGCCGTTTGTTGCCGCTGATCACTCCCGCCCAGAAGATCCCGCTCACCAAGGAGATGGCAAAGACCCACGATGGCGAGATGTTCGGATCGGAGAGGAAGTTGTTGAACTCGATTGCCATGTACTGCTTGAGGAGAACTGCGACCCAGAAGATCGGTAGCGAGAACATCAAGAAGGCGAAGAAAGTCATCGAGTAGTCGAAGCGGCTATATTGACGAAGCGCCGACACGACGCCCATTGCAACGCCGAGGATGATCGCGATGATCGTCGCTGCGAAGACAAGACGGACCGTGATCGGGATAGCAGTTCCAAGTTCGGTCATGACATCTTGATACTCACGAGTCTCGCCGAGCGTGAAATTGCCAGTGAAGACTCCGAGCACGCCACGAAGCCATAAGAAGTAGCGAAGTGGTGGCGGTAGATCAAGACGAAGATCGCGCGATAGGGCCTCCATCAGAGCCTTGGCGTTCGGCTCTGTGCTCTGTCGAAGTCCTTCGAGCGGATCTGCCGAGATCGCAGCCAAGTTATAGAGGATGAAACTCGAACCGAAGAGAATGACGACCAAAGCGCCTAAACGCCTCGCAATGTAGGAAAGCACGCGGCCCCTCTCTCAAGTGATCCGTGACCCGATCCTTAGGTGGCCCTTCGGCCGAACCGTAATTGCCAAAGGGTAGCGAAGAACGATGCCAAATTAAGGCTTGCGCACCCCTAGATGAGTGTGGGGCCCCGGCGTT
>JBMUDS010000042.1:0-7084 GCA_049459795.1 Candidatus Nanopelagicaceae bacterium
TCGATCTTGCTCACATCAGGAATCTATCGCCGAGCGAGCCATCGAATAAGCACTCTTCTCCAGTAATACTCCAGATTTACTCCAGTTCTGTTCGAGTTCTAATCGGGGGCTTCATGAGTGACGTGCCCCTTCCCTCTTCCATTCCGTGTCCACTTCTGGTCCATTTCTGGTCCACCGATTGCCCTTCCCAATTGTCGGAGGTCATTACTAGGGTAAGAGTGCGAGATACGCACAAATAGGTGAATAGCACCTAATGACTCCGGTCGGGCGGGGGGTAGTGACGCAATCGCTCTTTCGAAAGGCACAGGGTCTGGTCGAGTTACTTGGACAAGACCCGCTTCGCGCACAAGTCATCAGTTATCTCTCGCGAGAGTTATCACCGGAGAGTGAGCCATGCGCAGTCGCTTTCTTACAACTCTCTCGAGATGGGTTACTTCATGTCGTGATGCATGAAGGTTTCGCTCACTTCGACCCGATGACTGTGACGGATCTCGATATCAATTCTGATCGCGCCGTCAGTATCGCATTTCGTGACGCGCGAGTAAGGATCTACTCAGAGAGCGAGTTCAGAGGATTTCCGACCGTACTGCCGAAGGATCTCAAGACCTATTGGAATTCTGCCGCCGCGATCCCCATCGGTTTGCAGTCGATGTACTTCATCAACTTTCGAGATGATGTCACTACTTATTCTGACTATGAGGATTTCATACACTGTATCGGTTCACTCTTGACCTCATTCGAATGGGAGTTCAATGCTCGTTTGGGTAAGAAGCAAGATCTCTGGTTCGATGAGAAATCTTTGTCGCTGACTGAACGTGAAGAGCGAATCGTCGAATTAATCCGGTTAGGCAAGACCAACTATGAGATCTCGAAGGAGATGGGCTATAGCGAGTCTTTGATCCGCCAAGAGACCGTGACCATCTATCGAAAGCTCGGCGTCACCGGTCGCAAGGAGATCATGAAGAAGGATGCGACTCCGAAGCGCGCTGTGAAGAATGCGATTCGCGTTGCTATCGCCTTGGCAGGGATCGAAACTTTGGATCCTCTACTGAATATCATCGATTCGATGAATCGATTGATCTATTGATGGCTCGGTTTCCTACACTTATTCAACATCGATTATTCAAGATCGATTATTCATCATCGATAGAGGTACGCGATCTGAGCCCGTCGACATAATCACGCGGTGCGCCAGCGATCTCTGCGGCATCAGCCATGATCCGCAAGTATCGATAACTTGGGAATCCGCCCTCGTAGGAGTTGAGGACGTAGAACCAGCAGAGTTCGCTACCCCAGAGCGTCTCGACTCGTAGTTTCACCTTCGAATAGAGGCCAAGTTCCGCACCCTCCCATTGATCGAGTGCGAGCTCATCTTCTTCGGTCAAATCGTAGATCGCGACGAATACTTCACTTAAAGGATCCTCGACGATCGTTGCGATCGATCCTTCCCATCCGAGTTCATGGCCGCCGAATGTGATCCGCCATCCACGTAGCCATCCAGTACCTCGATGCGGTGAATGCGGTGCACGAGCCTTCATCTGTTCTGGATCGAGATTAGATCCATAGGCGGCGTAGAGCGTCACTTCGAACCCATCTCATGCAACGTGCCGGCAGTTGCGATATCGAACCATGGATGACCGAATGAAGTCACTGCCGATCGCACCAATGGAAGTGAAAGTCCGATCACATTCGACCAATCGCCTTCTATGGAACGGATGAAGGGAGCGCTCAAGCCATCGAGTGTGAATCCGCCTGCGACATGGAGTGGTTCACCCGAATCGACGTAGGACTCGATCTCTTCGTCGCTCATCGAAGTGAAGTGGACTCGTGTCGTTGCGATATCGGAATACTCGTTGAAAGTATCTCCTGTCTTACTCGAAGCCGAAGCCGAAGCCGAATCTGCATCCGAGTCCGAATCGCTCCGTATCTCGATGATGCAATGGCCGGTATGGAGCAGTCCACTTTTTCCTGCGACGAGTCGGCATCGTTCGATCGCGTTCTCGCGCGTCCCTGGTTTTCCGAGCGACCTTCCTTCGAACTCGAATGTCGAATCACATCCGATGACGATCAGATCCCGATTGGCGAAGGCTTGTGAGGCGAGGATCTCCTTCGCAACGGTATGTGCTTTGACGATCGCAAGGGCGATCACAAGTTCGCTCGGCGAGAGACCGTGATACTCATCGCTCTCTTCGTCTACACCACTGACCATGATCGTCGGTTCAATCCCGACCATCCGTAGAAGGCGGTGCCTTGAGGGAGATGCGGAGGCGAGGACAACGAGAGGAGATTTACGAAGTGATGAAGCAGGGCCGGACGCGTTCGTACTTGCGTTCGTACTTGCGTTCGTATTTGCGTTCACACTGGCACTCACGCAGCAGAGCCCTTCTCAGCCGGTAACGTCTTGGGAAATACCCAGACCCGGTAACTCAAGAATCTGAAGATGGTTCCGATTCCTACCCCGATCACATTCGCCGCGATGTTGTCAGCGAAAGCGGATTCAAAACCCAAGACATATCGTGAGATGTAGAGGACCCCGGAAGCAATCCCGATCCCGATGCCGTTGATGATGAAGAAGAGGCTGATCTCACGAGACATCGCACGCCGGGGACGTTCCTTCCAGGTCCAGAAGCGATTCCCGAAGTAGGCGAGCAGGATCGAGACGGTCCCCGCGATGAGTGAACCCGTCACCGGGCGATCATCGAGCGGCGAGAAGGGGAAGTGGACTAGGAGATTGAAGAGGACGATATTGACGATGTAAGCGATGCCACCCACGGTGCCGAACTTCATCAATTCGACTCGTGCGCCCATGATCCGTCGCAACATGAGTGAAGTCTAAGTGTGGCCACCTTCAATGTGGAGGCGCTCGCAATGCGAGGGAGCCAGGAGCATGTTGGAGCATGTTGGAGTAGCTCGAAGTGGCTCGAAGCAGGCGTAGATTCACGCCTCATGCAACCGGAGATCATCGCACTTGGGCGCAGCGATAACCATCCATTGCTGGCATCACACGCCCGATCGATCGGAGTTGGCTATCGCGGAATCGAGGCATATGCCGCCTCAGATCTCATGAAGGATGAGCGGGCGCTCATCCGCTGGATCGAATCGATCCCGCAGGATGGAGCGGTGATTCTTGCTGCGATCGATGCGAGCGTACCGAGAGCGACGATGAATTCTTTCGCCGCGCTCTTGTCCCGAGAACTTGGCAAGAGAGGGAACACGAGACTCGTCGTGCGTACCGAGTCACCTCTTCTCTCAGCGAGCGAGCGACGAGATGAGGGTTTCGATCGCGATGCACTTCGAGTCCTTTCAGTCGCACGTTCACCTCATGGTCAGATCTCGACCTGGCCGATTCTCACTCTCCTTCGCGATGGCAGTCTCAGGATGGAAGATAGAGAGGCAGAAGGTCAGGAAGAGAGCGAAGAAGTGAGCGAGGAAGAGCTCTCATTTCTCATTGATCAGATCATGAGGGAAGTCACGGAACTCTCGCTCATCGGTGTGATGAATTATGTCATCGATCCTATTGATCAATCCATCGTGAGAAGGGAATTCGGTGCATCGACGTACACTGTCTGGAGCGAGAGTGCCTGTTACACATCCATCACCGAACAGATCGTGAGATCGATTCTCGACCTTCCTCTAGGTGATACGCGCGTGATCGATTACGAAGAGGTCTTCCTAGAAGAAGAGTTCGCTCTTGCTGAAGTGGAGATCCATGATCCGACGCGTCCACTTCTTCATCTCTACGCACGCAATCCTCGGTTGAAAGTTCGGTACCTGCGGGAAAGTGGAGGCGAAAGTGCTGGGAGAGATAAAGGTGACGAGGTTTCAAGATTCTCCGCAGTTCGACTATCTCTCTATGCTGCGACTGCAGACGAGGCGCGCCATGAAATGGAGCATGCAAGAGAGTTCATACGCGGCACTGTCGATGAACATGCCCCCGCGTACTCGCTCTATTGATCCCTCCGTCGAAGTTCGGAAGCCAGAGGCAGCCACATTCAGGATGGTTATGCCAACGCTCTACACGAACGGGTGAGCGTGCTTGCTCATCGTCAATTAGCTGGTCTTGATTGTGGTCACGTGCATGAAGATCGTGGACTAACTGATGGCCAAGGAGGAGATGCCCGGCCTGACTAGGTAGTGAGTCGTCTGAAGATCCTTGGGTATTTTCGTCATCGTCACGATGAGCATCGAGCCATGTGGTTGCATAATGTGCAGCGAGCGCAGCGATGAGATGTGTGGCGATCGTTGGTGGATCGATGACGGGTTTGAGGAAGCGGAGTTGGCGGGTCTGCTCTCTGAAGAAATCATTTTCAATCTGATTGAGCTCATAACAGCGTAAACAAGGCGTTCTTCCAGGGATCACTATTGGTCCGATTCTTACCTCTCCTTGGGCATAACCCGGGACGATGAAGAAGGTTCGATCCTCAGATAGCCATCTTTGGTGATGATCGGGCCGTGGATAACCAATCGAGATGGTGAGGTTGGCGTTGAAGTCTTCACTGAGCAGTGGGCTCGTCTCTTCCCGAGGCAAAATCGCACTTCGATGCGCCAACTCCTCGAGGAGATCGATCTTTGCCATACCGATATCTCGTCCATTGAAGATAGAAAGACCGAGATCACGATCCGAAATCTGTTCACTCGGTGCATTCGCTTCGTATTGCGAATCCTCAGTCCCTAAGAATCTGATTCGAGTAAATCCAGAACCGAAGAGCAGCGCAGCGATCGAGATCGCGATCGGTGAGATCGCATCCTTGTCGGATGTCGCACTGGTATGCGCTCCCTCTTGCGAGATGATGGCGATCGTTCGCTCTGATCGCTCCTTGAAAGATGTCCCTCGTGGAAGATGGATGCGTTCGATCTCCCGCCGCGTCTCTTTCGTGCGTTTTACGGTGGCTTGAACTCGTGCTGAGTGGAAGTCGATTAAGGCCTCACTCTCGAGATAGGTCAACAATCTCGAGAAGTCACTCAACGGAATCGACAATGAAGACGCCAACTCGGCAATCGAACGTGAGCCATCAAGCGCCCTGAGCGCGGTGAAGAGGGAAGGTCGTAACTCCGGGGAGTCGAGTGCGAAGAAGCGAAAATGTCGGGTCACTTCGACGCCGTGGACGCTCCCGCCGATCCAGATCCGCTCCCCGAGTCTCTCCTCACCGATCGCGATGACTTCGACGCCGGTTGCCAGGGTTGGAAACCGGAGCGGGAGGGTGTTCGGCGCAATATCTCGCGGGTGGAGCCTGGTGCTGTGTAGGGGGGAGGGTGGAAGTTTCTTTCGTAAGTGATGCGGGCCCATAGCGCGGGATTCTGGACTTGCGAAGGGTTGTCATGCTGAGCGCAGCCGCGATTCTGTGGATAGGTTATGTAGATCGTTAAGGAAGTTGGCAAGCAAAAGGGCCGCCCTGCTCACACGAGCAGAACGGCCCCTCTTTGAAGCTTTGAGTGGCGGGCTTATGCCTTGCCGAGAATGCGGTTGACCTTGGTGCCGCATACAGGGCAGATGCCCTGTGCCATGCGACGACCTGAGTCGGAGACTTTGACGGTGCCTTCGAACTGACGCTTCTCCTTGCACTTCACGCAGTAAGCCTCACCTTTGTAGGTCTCAGCCATTGTTATTCCTCCTATCGTCGCCAGGTGGCGAATAGCGTCACCATACCCCCGCCTCATGCGATACACGGGGATTTCACGCATGACTTACGCGTGAGATCGATATTTCTGGGTGAAATGTCCGTTTCTAGAGGCCTTGGGTCCCTGCCTCATAGCCTTCAAGGAAGGATTCTGCACGCTCGAGATCGGGATGGCGGTTGAGCAGGGCTTCGAAATCTTTTCCGTGGCCTGGGATCTCGAGGTGGATCAACTCATGGAAGAGGACGTGGTCGATCACGTACTCAGGGGCGCTTCTAAGCCGCTCTGAGATTCGTATCGTTCGATCGACCGTTGTACAGGAGCCCCACCGCTCGTTCATCGTCCGCCACGAGACCGAAGCGGGCTCAAGGGCGAACTCGGGAAGGTAGGTCGCAAGGAGCGCCCGAGCACGAAGCGCTAGGTCACGATCGCTCTTTCGATTCTTCTCTTCGCCTTCGATCACTCGCGCAACGAGGTCCGGAACGATCGACGATATCTCCGCACGTGTGGTTCGAAAGGGAACGCTCACGACGATCTCTCCGCTTTGGCGATAGGCGGCGATATGCCGCTTATGGCGTCTGCTCTTCACGATCCTCACCGGTGGGGCATCAGGGAGATCGAGAGTGATCACTCTTGCATCGCCGCGGCCTCTCTCGGTTTTCAAGGGGTGAGTTGCATCGTTGTTCTTCGTTCTGGGACTTTCTTTTGCTCTTTTTGTCGGGGGTATTCGCTTTGTTGTTGGCGTTCGCCTTGATGTGGGCGTAGTTGTGGGCGTAGTTGTAGGCGTAGTTGTAGGCATGGCAAGGAGGGTAGGGTCGAAGAGTTCCTCTTGAAGATAGTTATCCACCCGGTTAACGCCGTTACGGGCCATCCACAACTCCTGGTTCCAGGCAATCACGGTGAAGCAAAGAGCTTCGCATTCGAGACTTCATTATCTCGCGACGAAAGTGTGAACCTCAGGTTGAGTGAATCGGTGCGCTCCGGGCGTGTCGCCACATCTCTTTTCTTAGTTCTTCCTATTCGTCTTTGATCAAGTACACGTAGCGATATTCCGTGGGCTCTTCATCGAGCTCTTTGACTGGCTAATAAAAGGCATGGTCAATTGCCTTTTCTCAGCGATTGTTTTACGTTGCGCCTACGAAGTCCTCGGATAACGGTTCACTATCTGCAAGGGGAAGGCAGATAGAGAGCATGCGCCCGGGGGCTTCGCTTTTTTTGGGACGAATTCGAACCCTTATCCCTCGAGTCCAGAAAGATCATCAGGCGCTCGCCTAGTTCGAAGGAATTTCTCAGGGTCTGCGATCTCCTCGACTGTAGGCAAGGCAAAAGGATCCTCCCAGAGTTGATCACGTTCTTCGATGGAGAGTGCGCTCGTGACTTCGCGCCAGAAGTGCGCGCACTCACGGATCGTTCGAGGTGAGACTTCCAATCCGATCAAGGATGCGAAGAGTTCTTGCGTCGGAGATTG
>JBMUDS010000043.1:0-6854 GCA_049459795.1 Candidatus Nanopelagicaceae bacterium
AGGCAACGGTGGTTCCGGCATAGTCATCATCCGCTACACACCCGATGTGACTGGCCCAGCTATTTCTTCCGCTACAGTCACTAGTAATGGCAGTTCTCTTGAGCTCCTGTTCAACGAGACCCTCTCGGCAACTACTGCACCTGCAAATAGTTTCACCGTCTCACGAACTCTTTTTGGTGGTAGCAGCGACACAATCACAGTTTCATCTCTTTCCAGTTCAGGGTCTACAGTAACTTTGATTCTTGCGAGCACGATCTTCGCGGGAGACACAGTGACAGTTTCATACGTTGATCCTTCCGGAAGCGACGATACGAATGCCCTCCAGGATCTTGTCGGCAACGATGTTGCTTCCTTCTCTAACCAATCCGTAACGAACAACTCCACAGAAAAGCAATCCCAATCTCCTCTCACCATCACTTCAACGACCGTTGCCTATGGTGATGACTTAACTCTCACGACCTCCGGAGGATCCGGGACAGGCACTCTCACCTTTGATGTCGATACAGGGAATTGCATCATCCAAGGCTCGACGCTCTTCTCATCCTCCGTGGGAAATTGCACTGTGACCGCAACGAAGGCAGCCGATACCAACTACCTTGCAGAGAGCGCGACAGCGGTCATCACCATTACCTCAGGAAGCGCCACCCTTACCATCGCCTTCTCCTCCACCACCTTCACTTTTGGAGTGACCAACCCGATTACGGTCACCGTCTCTGCCGCAGGAACGGTCCGCTTTAGTGCCAATGGACGGGTTATCAAGAACTGCAAGGCAATCTCCACCATACCGAACCTTGGAATCGCCTCCGGTGGCATGACCTATCGGGCGACCTGTAATTACCGGCCTGGAACGAGAGGTCCTTTGAAGATCACAGCACGTCTTACCCCCACCGACCTCAATATCGCACCGCGCAGTAGCACGAGCGCTCAGTTCGTCGTTTTAAGAAGGACGGGAGTGAGGGGGTGAGCGCGCCAAAACCGGGGCTTTTGCTCATCTTCAGCCGACCTTTACTATCCCACCCTGACTAGGAATCGTCGTACGTCGACGGGCCGATTGCTACATGGAGAGTGTCATGACAGATCGAAACGACGGCATCAAACGCTGGATGGGCTTCAAGGCGGATGCCGAGACTGTGGCTGAGATGCCTTCAACGGCGAGCACAAGCAACACCGGAGCCTTGGCTCGTATCAGGGAACTCGAAGCACAACTTGCTGATCTTCGATCCCGTCGCGACATCACCACCCTTACGAAGGAAGAGTTCGAGATCCTCGCGACTGAGACTGCGATGACCTTGATTCGCACCGCACAACAACGTGAAGCAAAGGCGACTCAATCTGCTGAGCGAGTACTGGGCGAAAGCAAGCGGGCTGCGCAGGCCGCGATCGAAGCAGCTGAAGGAAAAGCACGGTCACTTCTCTCACAAGCGGAAAGCAAAGGTCGACGTTTGATCGATGCTGCCGAGAACGATGCAAGGGAATTGCTACAGGCCGCAGAATCGCGTGCAGAAGAGATGGTCAACACCAAGCGACGTGAGGGAGTTGCGATCGTATCGACAGCTCGTAAAGAGGCAGAACAGATGGTCACCTCTGCGCTCAGTGATGTCGCTTCTTATCGTGCATGGCTCTCGGGTGTCGTCGCAGAAGCAGAGCGCCTTTATAAAGTTCAGACTCAATCACTCGATGCGGCAACGAGCGCGATCGAGCAATCACGCGGACGACTTGATGCGGCATGGGAGCGCCTCTCTCAACTAAGCAACGCCGTCGAACGTACTGTCGATGAGGGTGGCAAGCCACGGATTCCGCGGCGCGATGATGCTGCAGATGGCGAGAGTGGATCGAAAGAATCATCGAGGTCCGCTCCGACGAAAAGTTCGAAGAAGCCCGCAAGAGGCAAGAAGAAGTAAGTTCTCACATACTTCCTGATTCTGACGCGACCTCGTTCTTGGAAATGACCGGAATCTCATGTCACTCGTAGATTCTGAGATCAGATCGACCACAAAGTCGGAGCGATACATCCCTGCGATTGATGGATTACGCGCTATCTCGGTGATCGCAGTATTGATGTATCACTTGACTCTGCCATGGTGGCCGGGCGGATTCCTCGGCGTCGATCTCTTCTTCGTCATCTCTGGTTATGTGATCACGCGCCTCATCCTCGATTCGATCGAGCGGTCTAGTGCGCTGGATCTGCGTAAGTTCTATCGAAGTCGCATCAGGAGGCTCTTCCCCGCCTTGATCTTCATGGTGGTCACAACCACGCTTTTTATAGGGGTGTGGGCGCCGGAGACTGTCCGACGCTTCGTTTCGGACCTTCCCTATCTCTTCTCAGGGGTGATGAATTGGGCGCTCGTTGCCAGGGAACAGGATTACTTCGCGACGATCGGTCGCCCGCCGCTACTTCAACACACTTGGTCGTTGGCGGTAGAGATCCAGTTCTACCTTCTCTGGCCTTTGATCCTGCTCTTCGTACTTCGATTCTTCGGAAAGAAACGTATCCCCGCCTTCGCACTTCTCTTCGCGCTCACATCAGGAACCTTGCTCTTTCTTTACTCAGTGAAGATCGATTCAGAATCTGCCTCATCGGTAAGTCACGTCTACTTCGGTACCGATACACACAGCATCGGACTATTTCTGGGCGCAGCTCTTGCAGTGCGATGGATACCGCGGAATTTCAGCGCAGATGTCGAGCCAGGTGCCAAGAATTTCATCGATGGTTTCGGTATCGCTGCCTTCATCGGGATCCTTGCCCTCTTCCTCTTCGTCGATCCCAATGATCCGACGCTCTATCGCATCGCATTCCCATTGACTGCGATCTTCGGATGCATGACGCTCATGTCACTCGTCCATCCGGCATCACGCTTGGCTAGGCACATCACTCGCGCACCGATGATGTGGATCGGTGAACGCTCCTATGGAATCTACTTGTGGCATTGGGTTGTATTCCAAGTGACGAGGCCATCCGTTGATCTCGTCGGTGAGGATTGGGCGCTCTATTCCTTGCGCATTCTCATCGTCTTCGCACTCGCAGATATCTCCTATCGGTGGATCGAAGTCCCGGTCCGAAATGGCGCAGTCGAGTTATGGCTACGTGGACTCAAGTATCGAACTCCTGCGGTGCGGACACGACAGAAGACTCTCGTCGCTCTTGCGGTCGTCGTGACACTCAGCGCAACGACCACGGTCTCGATCAACGCGATCGAACGTGCCGATATCACCACCGCGAGAAGCGTCAATGGTGATCTTGGTGCGAGTGAGGGGTCGACTTCCGAGTTCGATCCCGTCGCATCTCCGAACGAGAAGACAGGGCTCTGGATCGCAGGCGATTCTGTGATTCTTGGTATCCGTTCGCTCCTTGAAGGTTACGAACCTGTCGAATTGATCAATGCCCGTGTAGGAAGACAATTACCGGAATTGATCGAAGTAGTCGGAGTCGATGCAAAGAGCGTTCCGAATTCGATTGCGGTCATCAATCTCGGAAACAACGGTGCGATTTCAGAGGATTCCGTTCGCACACTCTTCGAATTGCTTGAAAATCAACCCTTTTTCATCGTCGTCAACGCGGCTGTGCCCCGGGGATGGCGAGACTCGAATAACGAGATCATCGCTCAAGTCATCGACGAATATCCGAATGGAAGATTGGTCGATTGGGATCGGATCTCAACCGATAGGCCGGAGTACTTTGCTCCAGACGGAGTTCACTTGGTACCGACTGGTGCGAACGTCTATGTCTCTGCGATCCTCGAAGTCTTAGAAGAGGTCGGTTACCGCGAGTAAGCCGGACGTCTCTTTCAACGAATCAGATCAGTTCCACTGACCAGGGAGTCCGAAGACCTTTCCGTCAACGACTTCGCCATCTGCATAGACCGTCTGGATGATGAAACTGGTCCAACCAGAACTCTCACTCTTTGTGATGTCCAAAGTGAATTGCGTCGATGGAGTCGATGAGAGATCTTCGCGTGCTCCGCCGTTACGTTGGATCTGGATCGCGTAGCCAGTGATTCCATCAGTGGATGCAGGAGCCTTCCAAAAGATCGTCGCAGCGGACTTATCACTATTGGTGTACTGCGCGACGATTCCTGTTGGAGCGTCATATGAGCTTGGGGTGGATGGCTCTTCCGTCGCTTCTTCAGCGGGTTCTTCTGATTCTTCTTCAGCTTCTTCTGTCGCCTCTTCGGACGGCATCGGCGAAGCAGTCTCTTCAGCGACCATTCCAGAGCCTGATTCATCTGAATCTCCACCGCGTTGTGACAACACGATGAGTGCTACTGCGATGACGCCGATCAAGATGAAGAAGAACGGTCCAGAACTCTTCTTAGCTGCCTTATTCGCAGCGGATGAAGGTGCGGACGATGATGCGGGAGAGGCTGACTTGGATGATGACTGTGCAGATGACTTAGAAGAGGAAGGCATCGAAGATGGCGAGACGACACCGCGAGTAGGAACTTCTGGGATCGTTACATTCGCACCTGATGCACTCGCAGCGCTCTTCTTGATCGGTCGCTTTGATGATGATCGAGCAGATGACTTCTTGGCAGCCTTCTTAGCAGGACGCTTCGCTACTGCTTTCTTGACAGTCTTCTTCGCGGGGCGCTTTGCAGCGGACTTCTTCGCTACCTTCTTGACTGCTTTCTTGACAGTCTTCTTCGCTGGACGCTTCGCAGGTCGCTTTGCTGCCTTCTTTGCTGCCACTGGGATGACTCCTTGTCGTGTGACGCATTCTCCTTGCGTCTCTTCGATCACTCACGAGGTGGTACGTGACTACCCCGAGAAGTTCATTCAACCGGTCGTTGAAACTCCGCGAATCTTAGCCCGAGAAGAGGCGCCATCTTGCGGAGCGCACGCCCACGATGACTGATTTCATCCTTTTCATGGGCAGGCAATTCCGCGAGCGTCTTATCCATTCCAATGGGTTCGAAGATCGGGTCATAACCGAAACCGCCCTCACCCCGTGGCGTCGAGACGATCACTCCTTCGAGCTCACCGCGAACCAGGATCTCATCTGCTTTCGTCGGTCCTGCGACGAAAGCGGCGACAGTGACAAATCGGGCGGTACGCAAAGGTTGGTCGACCGCTTCCATTTCACTCAATATCTTCCTGATGTTCGCTTGATCCTTCAGAAGCGGATCGCTCTCACCTGAGTAGCGCGCTGAATAGATCCCTGGTCGACCTTCGAGCGCATCCACCATAAGGCCACTGTCATCTCCCAACGTGGGGATTTTCGAATGTGAAAAGCCGGCTCGTGCCTTGAGTAGTGCGTTCGCTTCGAAGGTATCTCCCACTTCTTCGACATCCTCTGAGCCAGGGAAGTCTTCGAGTGTGAAGAGTTCCAGTACTGGGATCTCTAATCCGAAGATACGAAGGATCTCCTTGAGCTTGCCTTTGTTATAGGTGGCGACGAGGAGTTTCGCGGAAGAACTCATCTATTGATGCCGTACTTCAATCAGGCGAGAGCGTTCTTCTGTAATTTCGTGATCTCACCGCATCCGATCACTGCGAGATCCAGTAGATCATTGAGGAGCGATCGCTCGAATGCCTCACCTTCGGCAGTTCCCTGGACTTCGATGAACTTCCCGGAGCCAGTGCAGACGATGTTCATGTCGGTCTCGGCTTTGACATCCTCTTCGTAACAGAGATCGAGCATCACCGATCCATCGATGATGCCAACGCTCACTGCGGCGACAGAGTCAGTCAAGACTTTCGCATCCTTGGCGACGTGACCCTTCTCTTTCGCCCAGAGAACCGCATCAGCGAGCGCAAGATAAGCGCCAGTGATCGAAGCAGTGCGAGTGCCGCCATCTGCTTGCAAGACATCGCAATCGATGATGATGGTGTTCTCGCCGAGTTGATTGAGATCGATGATGGCGCGAAGTGAGCGACCGATCAGTCGCGAGATCTCTTGGGTGCGTCCACCCAACTTTCCTTTGACGCTCTCACGATCCGACCGAGTGTGTGTCGATCGAGGAAGCATCGAATATTCAGCAGTGACCCATCCCTTTCCGCTCCCGTTGAGCCATCGCGGGACACCAGGTGTAAAGGATGCGACGGTGAGGACGCGGGTATTGCCGAATTCGACCATCACCGAACCTTCAGCATTGTTATGCCAATTCCTTGTGAATGTGATCGGGCGAAGTTGCTGTGCGTGGCGGCCATCGATGCGAGTTGTCATGGATTCCTTTGTTCCGTTCTTGTTCTTTCGCCAAATTGATTACTGACATCCACCACTTCTGGACCAAGGAAGCGACGAGCCAAAGATGCGAAGGCGTCAGGATCCCCAGTAGAGATGAATCGATGATGTGCTTCGGTGCTCCCACCAGGATTGAGCAGGTCGCGCTCGACCAGTTCCCGATAGAGATCCTTCGCTGTCTCATCCGCGGACGAGACGAGAGTGACCTCGTTGCCCATCACGTAAGAGATGACGCCGGTGAGAAGTGGGTAATGGGTGCAGCCAAGGACCAGGGTGTCGACCTGTGCATCGATCAAGGGTTGCAAGTAGTCGCGGGCGATCTTCGTGATCGTGGCGCCACTCGTCTCACCGCGCTCGACGAATTCGACGAAGAGTGGGCATGGCACTGAAGTGATCTCAAGGTGAGGTGCTGCCGCGAAGGAATCGAGATATGCGCGAGAATCGATCGTGGTTGCCGTTCCGATCACACCGATCTTCCCGCTTCTCGTCGCCGAGACTGCTCGCCGCACCGCTGGTTGGATCACCTCGACGACAGGTAGGCCGTAGCGCTCCCTTGCATCTCGAAGCATCGCAGCGCTCGCGGTGTTGCACGCGATGACGAGAGCTTTGACGCCTTGCTCGACCAATTGATCGAGAAGTTCGAGTGAGAACGCCCGGACCTCTGCAAGTGGAC
>JBMUDS010000044.1:0-6766 GCA_049459795.1 Candidatus Nanopelagicaceae bacterium
GACAGAGAGTGAGCGTTCATAATTGAATGCGGGACGAATTCGTTTGAAGATACGAGGCACCGTCTCAACATTGTGCGCGAAGACTTCAGGACGCGATTCGAAGACCTCCGAGAGGAGCTCATCGCGTGAGGAGAAGTCGGGTGCGAGCATCTCAACACCGCAGCCACGAACCCGGTCGTGTATCGCGCGGATAGTCTCTGCGTAGAGCCAGGCGCCTTCATCATCAAGATCGTCTCGAGCTACACCGGTCACGGTCGCGTACCGAAGCTCCATACGTTCGACCGATTCAGCGACTCTTCGTGGTTCGTCACGATCGAGTGCTTTTGGCTTACCTGTCGCGATATTGCAGAAGTCGCATCGGCGAGTACAGGTATCGCCACCGATGAGGAAGGTCGCTTCTCGATCCTCCCAACATTCGAAGATGTTCGGACAAGCGGCTTCTTGGCAGACTGTGTGAAGTCCTTCTCGGGAAACGAGTGAACGGAGATCCGTGTAATTCGGGCCCATCGTGGCTCGCGTCTTGATCCACTCCGGTTTACGTTCGATTGGAATGGCGGCGTTCTTCGCCTCGATACGAAGTAATTTCTTGCCGGGATTCTCAGTGATGCTCATAACTGTCCCTCCAGATGAGGGAGTATTCGCCGTCTCACCAACGGCAACATATCGCTAACGGTCACCTCGGAACCGATCTCACGAGAAATGGTGGTGACCTCAGAGTCTGCAAGGCCACATGGGATGATCTCGGCGAACGACTGGAGGGAACAATTCGCATTGATGGCGAAGCCATGCATTGTGACGCCCCGAGCGACACGTATACCGATAGCTGCGATCTTTCGCTTTCCATCGATCCAGACACCGGATCGTCCTTGCACTCGCCCACCCGTGACTCCGAGATCTGCGAGTACTGCAATGATCCCGGATTCGATCTCCCGTACATATCCGAGAAGTTCATGGGGATTGCGAAGCTTGATGATCGGGTATCCGATGAGTTGTCCGGGACCATGCCACGTGATCTTCCCGCCACGATCTACATCGATCACGGGCGTAGACGTCGTAACGCCGGGTATAGGACGCTCATGCGACTCGGTTCGTTTTCCTGCTGTGAATACTGGGGTGTGCTCTAACAACATCAACGTGGATGGGCGGACGCCATCTGCCACTTCCTGGTGGACATCCCGCTGTATAGAGAGCGCATCGAGATAATCGAGGCCGCCACGTGAAGTGAGATCCACAATATCGACCAAGGCCCGTTCGGCAAGAAGAGTGGGGGTTTCTCGCCGCGTCATGGGAGAAGATTAAGCCTGAAGAGAAGACTCGGCGTAATGGAACTAGGCTTAGCGGGTTATCTACTCGCGAGATCTAGCCCTTTGAAGTGGGGCTTGTGTGGCGTGGATGACACCCAGAAGAAATCTGATCGATCTTGACGTGCAACCGAAAGTGGGCCCAGAACAGTGTCTCAACCAAACTCTCCTCGTACCTCTGTGAAAGGGCGTAAGCCGCTCTACATCGCAATCGTGGCGATCGTCGCCTGGTTGGCTATCGGGGGAGTATCCGGTCCAGTCTTTTCGAAGATCTCATCAGTACAGGAGAATGACAATTCTGCGTTCCTACCTGAGAGTGCGGAATCCACGATCGCGAGTGACGTCATCGTCAAATTCCAAGACCAGTCCGCTGAACTTCTCCCTACATTGATACTCCTTGAAGGGGAGATGGACCCCGCCACTAATCCTGCACTTTTTGCGAGGATCAACGAGTACGCAGTGGAACTTCCAGAGAAAGTCCTCCCCGAATCAGGTGAGAAGTTGAGCACTTACTTCGCTCCAGGAATCCCGCTCGCTGTGATCCCTTCTACTGACGGCAAAGCAGCCCTGATCAGCGTGCAGATCAATAGCGTCCTCGCTGGAGAAAGCATCGGAGACGAACCAGCCCTACCCCTCCTTATCGAATTCATGAGAGAGGATGTTGAAGAGACTTTTGGCAGCGCTGATATCGATTCATATGTCACGGGAGCCGGAGGCATCATCGCAGACCTCTTCGGCGCCTTCGGGTCGATCGATACCACGCTCTTCCTCACGACCTTGAGCGTCGTCTCAATCATATTGATCCTGGTCTATCGCTCGCCTCTGCTCTGGCTGATTCCACTCTTCAATGCGGTCTTTGCGCTGACTTTCGCGACCTTCATCGTTTATCACTTAGCAAAGAACGACATCATCGACCTCAATGGCCAGACACAAGGCATCTTGGATGTCCTCGTCTTGGGAGCGGCAACGGATTACGCACTTCTATTGATTTCACGCTATCGAGAAGAATTACATAAACACGAATCCCGTTATCAAGCGATGGCAGTGGCATGGCGTGGCACGGTCGAACCGATCCTCGCATCGGGTGGGACCGTGATCGCAGGATTGATGGTGCTTCTCCTCTCGGATCTATCGAGCAATAGAGGGCTTGGACCGGTCGGCTCGATCGGTATTGCCTGCGCCATGCTGGCAGCGCTGACTTTCCTTCCAGCCGCATTGGTGCTTCTTGGTAGATGGATCTTCTGGCCGAAGGTTCCGAAATATGACCATGCCGATGAGAAGCTTTCGGGCCTTTGGGCGAAGATCGGCGCGCTCGTCGATCGCAAACCGAAGCAGATCGGCATCACTACCGCACTCGTACTTTTGATTTTCGCTGGATTCTCATTCTCGCTCAACACCTCAGGTGTAGCGCAAACCGAGGTCTTCACTCAGAAACAGAACTCGGTGATAGGACTCGAGAGATTGGGGTTGCATTTCCCTAGTGGTGAAGGAACTCCGATCGAGATCGTGGTCAGTGAGGATCGAGTAGCAGCTGCTTCTGCTGCACTTCTTTCGATCGACGAAGTCGCATCGGTCGCCCCAGTGACGTTGCGAGATCCTGCAACGGGCGCACCAACGGCGACGCCACGCATCGTTGAGGGCAAAGTGCTGCTCAATGCGATCCTAGAGATCCCAGCGGATTCCAGTGAGGCGAAACGTCTGATTCCGACGATTCGTGATGAGGTCAAGAAGGTCGACGGTAGTGCGCTCATCGGAGGTCAGACAGCGATCGGATTCGATATCGATCAATCCTCGCAAAGAGATAACCAAGTGATCATTCCGATCGTCTTGTTGCTGATTGCGATCATCTTGGCACTCCTCCTTCGTAGCATCTTGGCAGCAGGTCTCTTGCTCCTCACCGTCGTCCTCTCGTTCGCGGCGACGCTAGGTGTCTGTGCATTGGTCTTTGAGAACGTCTTCGGCTTCCCAAGCACGGATGCTTCATTCCCACTCTTCGCATTCGTATTCTTGGTCGCTCTCGGAATCGATTACAACATCTTCCTGATGACTCGAGTCAGAGAAGAGGCGAAGCAGATCGGAACCCGTGCCGGAATCGTTCGTGGCCTCACGGTCACAGGTGGCGTCATCACCTCCGCTGGAATCGTCCTTGCTGCCACATTCGGCGTTCTGGGCGTTCTACCGCTGGTATTCCTGGCGCAACTCGGCTTCGCAGTTGCCTTCGGCGTACTCCTAGATGCATTGGTCGTTCGGTCACTTTTAGTGCCTGCCATCGTCCGCGTCATTGGTCCAAAGGTCTGGTGGCCATCGAAGTTGCAGTATGAAGAATCGCGATCTTGATCTCGCCATCGTCGGAGCTGGCCTCGCTGGGCTAGCGGCTGCACGCCGCGCGTCCGAGTTGGGACTTGCGGTAGAGGTCTTTGAGGCAAGTGATGGAATCGGCGGTCGGGTTCGAAGCGATGTGGTCGATGGTTACATCTGTGATCGCGGATTCCAACTGATCAATCCGAATTATCCCGCTCTCGCTAAGTATTTCCAACCCCAAGAGTTTCATCGTCTCGAGCGCTCTATCGACGTTCTGATCGGTTCGAAGAGTTACCGGTTAGGCGATCCGCGTGAAGGATTCGCCTCAATTCCAGGAAACCTTGCATCTGAGACTGGGACGATCTTCGAGAAAGTTCGATTCCTTCGATATCTGAGTGGAATTTCTCGCAATGGCGAACGAAGTGAAGGGGAATCATTCGAAGATGAAATGTTGCAGAGGGGGATTGGTACTTTCTATTCGAAAGTGATCGGACCGTTCGCAAGTGGCGTCTTCCTCAATCAGCCATCACGAGTCTCTGCGACGGTGGCAAGGGAGCTCATCGGTTACTTCATGATCGGAACTCCCGGTCTTCCACAGGGAGGCGTTGGTGAGGTCGCAAAAAGCATGGCCAGTGGGATCACAGTCAACCTTCGTTCGCGCGTCGACGAGATTGGCGAGGACTTCATCCGAGTCGGTCGCAGGAAAGTTAAGGCACGTGCGGTCATCGTCGCCACCGACCCGCAATCTGCGAGAAATCTCGTTGATATCGACGGTAAGGTCAGCTCTAGATTCAACTCGACGATGTCAGGGAGCACTACCTGGTATCACAGCAGTGAGGATCAAGATTTCCCCAGCGTGCTTCGTCTCGATGGTGGAGGAGATGGACCGATCACCAACACGATAGCAATCTCTTCGCTTGCTCCTGAGTATGCACCTTCGGGGCGGACCTTGATTTCAACGACAGTCATGAGCGCCTATGGAAATGAGGTGACTGAGGCGAGAGTTCGCACTCACCTGGCACACCTCTGGCGAAAAGACACCTCAAAGTGGCGACTGGTGGCGAAATATTCGATTCCCAAATCGTTGCCATTGATGTCCCCTGGATTCCAGAGCGAAGAAGTGATCGACTTCACGCCGCGAACGAAACGAAGGAATAGTTCGATGCTTCGCTATCTAGCCGGAGATTTCCTTGTGCTGCCAGCCCAACAAGGAGCGGTCCACTCTGGGGTTAAAGCCGCTGAGATGGTTGCGACGAATCTTTAGATTTCTATTTCACGAGTTCGGCGAGAGCAGATGGCAACTGCGGGAAATCGAATTCAAATCCGGCCTCGATCAATCTCTCCGGCATGACTTTCTTACTGCCAAGAATCTCCGTCGAGAAACCACCGAGTGCCACTCTCAGCGCGAATGCTGGTGCGGGGAAGAGTGCAGGACGACCGAGCGCACGAGCAAGTGCCGCTGTGAATTCACTATTGGTGACTGGATTGGGTGAGGTGAGATTGACCGGACCTTCCATCTCCTTCTCGAGAAGGTAGGAGATGGCCTTGATCTCGTCATGGAGCGTGATCCATGACCACCACTGCTTGCCATTTCCCAATCGACCACCGAGTCCTAATTTGAAAAGTGGCATCATCCTTCCCAAAGCTCCACCCGTAGGATCGAGGACGAGACCAGTGCGGATCTTCACGGTGCGAACGGATGGTGCTGCATCTGCCGCTGCTTCCCATTCTTTGCAGACGGATGCCAGGAAATCGTCCCCTGGACGATCCGATTCGACGACGGCCCGATTACCGGTTTCGCCGTACCAACCGATCGCAGAACTGGAGATGAAGACGCTTGGTTTGAGAGTCTCGACTGCTGTCGCAATCGTAGAGGTGCCGAATAATCTTGAATTTAGGATCTGCGCCTTGTACTTCTTGCTCCAACGCTTATCGCCGACCCCGGCACCGGCGAGGTGAATCACCGCATCGACACCTTCAAGAGGAGCGAGATCGACGGTTCCGCTGAGCGGATCCCATTGGACCTCATCCGGTGCTATTGGCTTTCGTCGAACTAACCGTTGGACAGTGTGACCTTCGGCTTTGAGGTGGCCGACAAGTGCACCGCCGATCAGTCCGGAAGAGCCGGTGATAGCGACGCGTTGTGGCAAAGTCATGGACTCGTAGTTACGAGAGACCGAGGTCTGATTCGAAACGACCGCCTTCAAGTCGTTCTTTGAGAGTCGAAAGGAATCTCGCAGCGTCAGCACCATCGACGATTCGATGATCGTAGGAGAGCGCGAGATAGACCATCGAGCGAATGGCGATCGTCTCGCTGCCGTCACTACCTTTGATCACCATAGGACGTTTGACGATCGAGCCAACTCCTAGAATTGCAACTTGTGGCTGGTTGATGATCGGCGTATCAAAGAGAGCGCCACGACTTCCGGTATTGGTGATGGTGAATGTTCCTCCGCCAAGTTCATCGGGTGAGATCTTGTTATCTCGAGTTCGCGCAGCGACATCTGAGATCTTGCGGGCGATAGCGCCCATATTGAGATCACCAGCATCCTTGATGACTGGTACCAAGAGTCCTCGATCGGTATCCACTGCGATGCCAAGATGCTCAGCACCGTGATAGATGATCTCTTCACCCTCGATGGAGGAATTGACGACCGGATGTTGCTTGAGCGCTTCACAGGTAGCGATTGCGAAGAATGGCAAGAAGGTGAGTTTTACGCCTTCACGAGATTCAAAACTTGCCTTTGCTCGACCTCGCAGGCGATCGATAGCGGTGACATCGACTTCAACGACAGTGGTGAGTTGAGCGGAGACCTGGAGTGATTCGACCATGCGAGCGGCAATCACTTTACGGAGTCGAGTCATCGGAACACGTGTACCGCGCAGTGGTGAAGGCGTCACCGGCGCAGGCGCTGGAGCCATGGCCGGAGAGGAAGCTGTCGAAACGGTAACTGGCGCCTTCGGGGCAGCTGCTGCCAAGACATCTTCTTTGCGAATCCGACCACCGACGCCACTTCCACGAAGAGTAGAGAGATTGACGCCGAGTTCTTGAGCGAGCTTTCTTACGATCGGAGTCACATATGAATCATCTGCTCGTGTTGGTGCCAGTGTCGATACGGGAGTCGATACGGGTGTGGGTGCCGGTGCCGATACTGGAGTCGTTA
>JBMUDS010000045.1:0-6570 GCA_049459795.1 Candidatus Nanopelagicaceae bacterium
CTCATCGCCCCTTCAATTCGCCACGAACCAAGTGATAGAGAAGTGCCTGGATCGTCGTTCGTCTATGGAACGCCTGTCGCCATATGACGGAGCGTGGTCCATCAATCACCGATGTGGCAACCTCTTCCTCGCGATGTGCAGGTAAACAATGCATGAAGATCGCATCATCTGCGGCAAGCGCCATCAAAGTATCGTCGACTTTGTAAGGAGCAAGCGCCTTCATCTTCGCAGCACGCTCTGATTCTGGATCGCCCATCGACATCCATACATCGGTATAGAGGACGCTCGCGCTGCGCGCTGCCTCTTTAGGATCATGGATCACTTCCACTTTCGCACCGGACTTTGCTGCGATCTCTTGAGCCTTCTTCACGACGGATGCATCAGGAGCGAATGAACCTTCAGGAGTACTCGCAACCACATGGGCTCCCATGATGGCTCCCATAATCAACCAGGCATGAGACATGTTGTTGCCATCGCCGAAGTAGACGAGCTTGCGGGCACTCGATCCAGAACCACTAGCGCCAGAACCACTAGAACCCGCTCCACCAGATCCATTAAGAAAACCATCGCCAAAGTGCTCGACCATCGTGGTCCAGTCAGCAAGGAGTTGGGTTGGGTGATCATCATCCGTGAGCCCATTGATCACAGGAATCGATGCATACTTCCCAAGTTCATCGACATCCGATTGCTTAAAGGTCCTAATGATCAGCGCATCACAGAATCCACTGATGATGCGTGCGGTATCGGCGATCGTCTC
This sequence comes from Candidatus Nanopelagicaceae bacterium, assembly GCA_049459795.1. Lineage (GTDB taxonomy): Bacteria > Actinomycetota > Actinomycetes > Nanopelagicales > Nanopelagicaceae > SYAN01. The sequence continues at coordinate 758 of JBMUDS010000045.1, forward strand.
GCCACGTCCTAATTGGAGATCCTCTGCTCGAAGGAAAATCGGATGAGCGCCTAAGTGAGCCACAGCACTTTCAGAAGCGAGTCGCGTACGAGTCGAAGGTTTGGTCATGTAGATCGCGACTGTCTTGCCTGCGAGTTGCGATGAAGCCTTCAGCGGATTCTCGGCGAACTCTTTCGCGGACCTAAGAATCAACTCCACATCTTCGCGGGATAGATCCTCGGTTCGTAACAGGTCTTTCATTTACTCAGTTTATAGACTCCGCACGTGAATCGAGAGGCGAGAATAGGCTCACAGAGCGCGGAATCCGCAGATCTCAAGGTTGTAATTGATCCCACGTATCTCGTAAAGATGGCGAAATGGCCATGGTCACCAGATCGCTCAAGTCCCGCGCAAGATCCAACTCGAGGCCCAATAGAGTCCACCGAAGAAGCATCAAGCATCAGCGTCCTTGATCCCGATCTCATCGAAGAACCTCTCGAACCTGGCGATCATGAGCGCTATTCGCACTATGTTCTCAAAGAGAAGATCGTCGAATCAGCAGTCACTGGAAAATCTGTCCGCGCTCTTTGTGGAAAGAAGTGGATCCCTGGTCGCGATCCGATGAAGTTTCCGATCTGTCCGATCTGCAAAGAGATCCATGAGGGAATCCGCAAGCGAGATGAAGGTAACGGCTCTGGTGGCTCTGGTGATTCTGGTGGATCCAGTAATGAGTGACGGCGACCGGCGAAACGGCACTCAACAGAGATCTCGTCGCTCGTCGATCACGCATGCGATGAGCACTCGTGCGCTTCTCTTAGCTCTCTTCGTATCTTCTCTATCCGTGATCTCATCGCAACACAGTGATAGCGCATACGCTGCTGATACGACTTCAGTGACGACAACTTCTAATGCAATCCCCGGCGCAAGCCCCAGTGCCACCCCCAGTTCAAATCCCAGCACCACCGAAGCAACCCCCACGATCCAAGACCCCAACAAACCGCCGCGAAGGATCTGGAGTGGCTGGATTCCTTACTATTCGATGCGTACCTCACTTCCAGCAGCGCTCAACAACAACGATTTGATCCGTGAAGTGATGCTCTTTTGGTACACGCTCAAAGAGCCAACCAGGATCCTTGATCTCTACAAGGGAGCGAATCCGAATGTCCCGATGGACACCCCGCTCGCACAACTTCGAAGCGCTGGATATCTCCTGATCCCAACGCTCACTGATGGCACCGAGAAACTCGAGCTTCAATCGATCATGTCGAAGCCGAAACAACGGACCCAAACGATCAACACCATCCTCGAACTCGTTCGCTCGAAGAACTTCGATGGCATCGACCTCAACTTCGAAGGTTTCGCCTTCAAAGATGGCACTGCATCGTGGGAGAAGACCAGACCGCTATGGGTCGAGTTCGTCAAAGAGCTCTCGATAGCGCTCCGTGCTGAGGGAAAACTCCTCTCGGTCACGACTCCAGTCCTCTTCGATCCTGCATCAGGTAAGCGCGGATATTGGGTCTATGACTGGGTCGGGATCGCAGAATATATCGATCGCCTTCGCGTGATGACCTATGACTATGCGACATCTCGTCCTGGACCGATCGGTCCACTCTTTTGGGCAGAGGATGCGATGCGCTATGCGACATCGGTGATGCCAGCATCGAAGATCTTCATGGGCGTCGCTGGTTATGGTCGCGATTGGGTGACAAAAGTGACAGGCACATGCCCAAAGGATGTCGCCGGAATCGTCAAAGCGGGTGCGAAGGCTTCGACATTCGTGATGCGCGACGCAGCTAATCTCGTCGCTCGATACGGTGCCAACGCCCAATATCGAACGCGCGAAGGCGAAGTGAACTTCACCTATGAGCGGACCTACACCGGTGTCACCGCTAATGGGAATCCGACGACATGCACGGCGAGTAGGACTGCTTGGTTCCAAGACTCCCGTGGCTATATGGCGCGCGCACAACTCGTCGAGAAGTATCGATTGGGTGGACTTGTCGCTTGGACGATCGGCATGGAGGAGTCGAATGCGATCCTTGCAGTCCGCGGCGTCGCTCGTGAGATCGCACCTGACATCGTCCGTGCGGATCTATCACTCGATCGCGACACCATCCGTTATGGAGAGATCGTTCAAATCAATGCACGATTCATGCTTCCCGACAAAGTCCCGGCGGCGAACCTTCCCACCACGATTCAGATGCGTGTCAGTGATGGCGGATGGCGCGATATCTATCGATCGACGACGGACATCGAAGGACGCATCGTGGTCAATTCGATCCTCGGACGTGGAGTGCAATTCCGGGCGATATCGGAGGGAAGTTGGGAGCGATTGGCTTCGACATCCACGGAAGTCGCAGTGAGAGTCGATCCCGTTCTCTCGCTCCAAGGTCCGGCCTTGAGCACCGTCGGTCGAAGCGAGACTTTCACAGCGACCATCACGCCAGCACGTGAAAAAGGCACGATCGTTCTCGAGCAGTTAGATCGCAAGAGCGGCAAATACCTTGAGGTCGCTCGTGGCAAGATCGATGGTTCCGGGTCAGTCAGCCTTCCGGCGACGATGTCGGAAGGCTTCCTCTCGTTTCGCGCTCGCTTACAGGCCAAAGGGGAGAGCGCTGCCTCACCAACAGCCCTTGTCAGTTCGACTCAGTGGGTGACTGTCCTTCGCTAGCGTCCACAGGTGAGTCGCACAAGGGATCACATCCCTTTCGATATGGCCACATAATTGCGCCCTGAAGGAAAGTGAGATCCCCAAAGAGACGATGATGGCAACGAGTACCAAATTACCCCCCAGTCTCGAAGAACTTGCAGAGACTGAGTTCAATCCCGATCGGCCATGGCTCTGTGTCGTTTGGGATGACCCGGTCAACCTCATGAACTACGTGACCAAGGTCTTCATGATGGTCTTTGGTTACCCCCGCTATAAAGCGACGGAGTTGATGCTTAAAGTCCACACCGAAGGCAAGGCAGTCGTCTCATCCGGAACACGTGAAGAGATGGAACGAGATGTCGCAAAACTCCACGAATATGGATTGTGGGCGACGATCCAACGCGACGATGAATAAGTCAATCATTACCCGATGAGCGAAGAGACTGCAGATCACGTTGATCGCATCCGCCATACCTTCTCTTCTCAAGAGAGATTCGTCCTCGTCAATCTTGCGGAACAGATCCTTGAGCTCTTAGGTCAATCTTCAGTCTCTCGCGATCCACTCCATGATCTCGTCGGGATCTCCGGGAATGAGTTACCGCCGGATGATCCGGTATTGAAGCGACTCCTTCCTAGTGCTTATCAAGAATTACAAGATGCAGCAGAGTTCCGCCGATACACGGAGGATGCGCTGCGAGATAGGAAACGTGCACATGCCTATCGTGTTCGGGAGATGCTCCTTGATGGGGATGCGCCAGAGATCTTCATCCAAGGCGAGAAAGAGGTAGAGGCGAGTGCGGTGACGCTCTCGATCGAAGGTGAAGATGTCTGGGCATGGCTAGGCGCGCTCAATGACATACGCCTTGCGCTCGCAGTTCGCCTTGATATCGGTGGCCCCACGATGGGGGATCTTCCAAATGATCAACATCGCGTTAGCGAGGGGAATCGTTCGGAGTCATCTACGTCGTCTACATCGTCTACATCGTCGACCTCATCGGGAAATTCCTCGGAAGATATCCACCGACGTTATGAATTGATGACGGAGAGCGATCCGATGAAGGCGGTCTATGCCGTCTATAGCTGGTTGGGGTGGTTACAAGAGAACTTCTTGCGGCAGATCGATCCGGAGATGACGGATACCGACGATTCGGATACCGACCAAATGGACCCCGACGATATGGACCCTACTTCTTTTTCCAACCCTTAGGGCACTTCGGTTTTACCGCAGTCACCGTCCGAGATTTCTTCCCCTTCACGCAAGTGATGCTCTTCTCTCTAGCACTCACTCCACTGACGGACGAAGAACTGCCATTTGCATTGGAACCACTCGAGCTACTGGATGCACGAGGGAATGTCACCTTCACTTCAGGCGCAGAGAATGTGAAGTTGTCTGCTTGAAGTCTGAGCCAATCCTTGTCTTGTTTCACAGAGACCGTGCTCACGAGCTCTCGCCCTTGTCCGTAGGAGATACCCACAGTTGCCTCACTCGGGACTTTCTCGACGCCGAGGATGCACTGCGTGAAATTCGAGTTCATATTCATGTAGTAGCGACCGATGTTCTCGGTCTTGCCATCAGGTGCAAAGTGTGGAGCCGCGACTTTGTAACCGAGCGTGTTAGTCCTTGGATCTAGGGTTGGTGGATCGCCGATGAATGCCGTGGCATTGGTGGAGATGATGCCAAGGATCTCGCCACGACTCCTCTCATAACAACCAGGGGCGAAGTTTCCAAGATTCGCCGACGAGCGAAGCGTCCACGCCCGGAGATTGAAAGTGGTGCGATCGCCGAAATAAGGAAGGAGTGCACTCAAGAGGTCGGGATAACCAGTATCCATCGGAGGGAAATCGGATGGCGCGAAACCTAAGTTCCTTCCGAAGTCGGATCTAGCAGCGCGGATCGCTGCGATCGCTTTCTCATCAAGCACTCGCTTGGGAATCGAACCAGAGACGGAGAAGAGCGTCGCTGGTGCACCATCGATCACAAGTCGCTTTCCATCACCAAGCTCTTCGGTATAGACGATGGGCGCATCGAGTCGGCCGTTGAGGAAGAAACTCATATCTTTCGTCACTTGGAAAGTGACTTGGTATCGCTCATTCGCGGGGAACTCGACTGGGATCAAGCATGCATCTGTATCGGTCGCGACAGAGCCTGGACACTCATCGCCTGAGGTGCGCACATCACCTGTCGTGAATTCGATCCTGGAACCTGATCCTCCGTCGGGCGTCGTGAACGGAATCTCTTGAAGCGTCGGTTTGATGGCGTTTCGAACTCCGGTCTTGAGCTCGACTGGTTGGACTGCGAAGTTGAGCGTTGCAGCAGGACCTGCCCACCGTCCACCGCGATTGTTCCAACTTCGCTCGATCACTCCTTGCAAGTAGAGCAACCGTTTCGTTCCACCTGATTGATAACTCCAAAGAGTCGGAGGCCCACTCTTCGGATAGGAAAGAAGTGGGCTATTCGATGCGGGAATCATCGGGACATCAGGGAAGTGGCGATCGAAGGTTGCGGCGACTTTGCTTCCGTCAGCCAACGTCACAGTGACCGATGCGATGCAGTTTCGATCGGCTTCGGTCTCACATTTATAGAAGCCACCAAGGTGACGGAATTGACCATTCGGCGCCGCACTTGGTTGACATGCAGGATCGCTCGCACTGGAACAGAGCGTCGATTTCCCATTGAAGAAAGCATCGCTATTGACCATCGCAGCAGAGAAGGAGGAAGAGGGACCGACCTCTGATGTCCAATAGAGGAAGATGAAGCACGGATCGCTCGGATCGATGCCGAATCCGCGACCTTGATGGACCGAGGTGAAACTTCCAGGCTCTGGGATCTTCCAATCGGCGAGTTTTTGGGTCCCGTAGTTGCAACCCGCCTCTTGATCGGTTCGCTGTGGGAAGTTGCCATTGGCGGAACTGATATCCAGATGGAACGTCGCCCCGGAGAGAGCGAGCATGAGAGCCAGGATGAGAGCGAGCAACGATCTGGTCAGGACGAGCCGGATCGGCTTCGGTGAAAGGTGCTCCATCACGACCTCACTTCATTGCCATGAGGGTAGGGGTGATGATCGACTGCCATCAATCAACAAAATGATCAGAAAATTTCATCACGTCAATTCAAGGCGCATCGTTGAATTTCAGGGGATCAGATCGGCCATGCTCCAATGATTGCTCCAAGCAGCGCTCCAAG
>JBMUDS010000046.1:0-6488 GCA_049459795.1 Candidatus Nanopelagicaceae bacterium
CTTTGCTCATCAAAATCATTTTCATTATTCGCATTGGTGCCACGGCTTGGCCAGGAATCGATCCGAATCAATATCGCTTGGCGAATTTCTGGTTGGGTGCTGATGGCGAGAATTACATATCGGGTCTCAACGCCCTAGTGCGCGACGGGATCTTCTCTCCCGAAGGTATCCTCAATTACTGGCCTGCGGGCTATCCCATACTTCTCTACTTCTTTGGGTTACCTTTTCGTTCCTGGACTTTGGTCTCGACTGGAGTTGTACAGACCATCATCTATGCGATAGCGACAGCATATTTTGTGGATACTCTGGCGCGGACAAGGTTAAAGCGCTTTGTGGTTCCGATCGCCCTTATTCTTGCCTTCAACCCGACCCTTGCCTTCGGTACCTATTCAATCGGGTATGAAAGTTTTGTGGCAGCACTCGTTCTCCTTGCGGTGGCCCTAATGGTGCGGGAATACCAAGCCCAAAGAATCTCTTGGTTGAGTAGAGAGGCTGTGATTGCTGCTCTACTGATTTCACTTTCATCTTTCATGCAACCTCGTATGGTGGTTACAGGATTTCTCCTCTTTCTTTTCTGGGTTCTTGCTACGAGGCCACGAAAGATCGCATTGGGGTTCATTGCCGCCACGATGGCAATCTCATTGATCTTCCCAGCATTTCTTGTGATGAGAAATGTGGTTGCAACTGATCAAACGTCGATATCAACCAACTTGGGCGTGACGATGAGAATCGGAGCCGGACCTGGTGCAAGTGGTGGCTATAACAACGGTGGGTCTGAACTTGAATGTCCAGAGATAGAGGGGACCGCAGCGGAGAAGGACAATGCTGTCGTTCGATGTGTCATCAATTGGTATATGGATAATCCCGGCGAAGCAATTCCACTCATGGCAAGGAAAGCGCTCTATTACTGGTCGCCTTGGTTTGGACCTGTTGCGAATGGCACGATGGCGAGAAATCCTTGGAATCAAAACCATCCATTGAGATCTACAGTGCAGACCCAAGAAGGTTATGACCTTGTCTATGGAATTACAGGAAAGGTGCTCTCTTGGCTCTGGGTGGCTGGAACCCTTGGTTTCCTTCTCCTTGGATTCTTAGTCATGTGGCGAATCAATGGAATTGAGAGATTACTGGGAATCGTTTCGCTTTCAATCATTCTCATCAACATGTTAGTTTCGATGGCAACGATTGGTGACCATCGTTTCCGGCTTCCAGCCGCCGGGCTAAGCCTCTTCTTACAGGTGGTTGGCGTGACCTGGGCTCTGAGCAAACGAAAAAAACGCTCATTTGGCGCTGAAAATCAACTCCTTTGGAAGAGTTTTAGTAGAACGACTAATCTACCGACCTGACAGATACGAAGTGGGGGGTCACGCTATGGGGCGCGGCCGTGCGAAAGCCAAACAGACTAAAGTCGCTAGGGATCTTAAGTACAACTCTCAAGATATCGATCTCGAGAAGTTGAGCAAGGAACTTCACGGCGAAGTCAACAAAGATGATGATTCTGACGATTTCGACCCTTATGCCGAGGGTAACTTCATTCCCCGGCGATAAGTCTTTTCCTTCTACGCAAAGACTCGTCACGTTTTAACACCATGCATCCGACACCATACGTCGCATCCTTGCGAATCTATGAACCACTGAGCGCCTTCTCTCCATCAGATCAACTTCGATGGAGAGAAGTGGAAACCTCAGAATCGACTCACCCATCAAATCAATCGACAAGTGCCGAAGAACAAGTCCGGGCATTGATTCGCACGATTCGCCCGGAGTCACCACGTCTACGTGCAGACGGTGCGCACGTACTCGATGTAGACGGTGAGAGGTACATATCTCCATGGTCTACAGCGATGCGTTGTTGGGCCGCACTTGATACTTTCAAGGAGTCACTTCCTTCATCGATCACCAAGTACTTCATCACTCCGGCTCTTGAAGATGCGATCTCTTCGGAGGCTGAGGATTTAGACGATCGTGTTCCACATATCCTCACCGAGACGTGGGTAGTGCCACCACGGTGGTTCGCGCTCTTCGAACCGAATGAACGGATGAGGGGAATCGGCGAAGAAGGACCCTTCACCATTCTTAGGACGGATATTTCACTTGCGAAGTTGAGGTGTGAGAATGCACATCAGGCGGTCATCAACGCCTTCGGGAATGGACCGATTGAAGGCGAGATTGCCGCACTTCTTGCATGGCTCAACGTCTTCCATCCAGCCTCGAAACTCGAGCTGGATTACGGTGGTCTTGCGCTCTATCTAGATCGCGCGCTTCGCGTGAATGGCGGGAGCGGCATAGACGATGACTCCTCTATCGAGGATGTCGCCCTCTCACTCCAAGGTCTTGCGTCAGGTGATGGCGCCCTTGCCGGACAGGGGTATGAACGTCTTGTCTCCAGGTGGCGCAAGGTTGGCGCCTTCGAACAAGCAATGTGAAGCACACACAATAAATTCATCTGATTTGCCCCTTGATTTAGAAGGGACTGGAACGGAATACTCTTACTCATAACGGATAAATCAGACATACTTACTTCACTGCTTCGTTAAGTAAGTATTCGTCGATCGTCGTTTAGGTCCAAGATGAAGATTCGAGATGAGGAAAGGTGGGGCGAAGGATGTTGCGACCGCGTGACCAGGAAGTCTTGTTGACCCCAGCCGAAGTCGCCGCGCTCTTTCGGGTCGACCCCAAGACGGTGACGCGATGGGCGAAGGCAGGGAAGCTGACAGCGATCAGAACTCTTGGTGGTCATCGACGATATCGACAGTCAGAGGTCCAAACACTTCTCAAGAACCTCACTGGTAGTACAACTCCCCAAGTTCCCCCTACGAAAGAAGAGTCATGAGCGACGAAAAATCTTCCAACCAAGATCCAAAAGCGAAATTCCGTGAGGCGCTTGAGAAGAAGAAGAGCAAAGGTGGCGCTGCTCCGGGTACAGGGGGATCTTCAGGTTCGAAGATAGGTCAGAGCCAGCAAGGAGCAGGTGGACCGAAGATGTTTCGACGGAAAGCTGGCGGCTAGTTCAAAATCTCGTATGAGGGATTGAGGATGGTGAGAGTGCCATCTTGTTCACCGACCATACCTTCAGCACGAAGGATCGAACCAACTTCCAACCCTGCTATCTCTCGTCTACCTAAGAATTGAAGTGTCACACCACCACTCTCATCCCAAACCTCAATCTGAACTGATGGTGCGTTTCCACTCGCAGAAGACTTCATAGCAGTTACGTGGCCTTGGACGTGCGCTCGCTTACGCCAGGAGATGGAACCGATGGGCATGATCGTGGTTTCGAAGTGTGATGCCTTTGTCGTGTCGGATAGGAATTCGGATTGTGCGCGAAGGGGTTTGCTCATGACTTCGACCGATGGGGCCGCATCGAGTTCAATCTTCTCCTCTGTGAGCACGCTCTTGCCGGTCAGGATTCGGTCCACATCGATCGGCACGATCGTTGCAACAACTCGGGGTAACTGTGAGATAGGTCGTGCTATTTCCTCTGCTGTCTGGTCATGGAGCAACTTGCCGAGGATTCGCGAGTATGCACGGCGCGGCAAAAGAAGAGTCAATTCAGTATCTGGCGATTGTGTCGCACGGATTGCGTAGTCAACGACCGCATTCGGGATCCGTCGATCCGGACAATCGATCAACTCCAGTGAGACATCATCAAATGCAGAGGAGTTCGCCCATTCGTGCTTGAGGGTTTCAGCCTTTCTATCATCGATGACGAAGTGAACGGCATTGAGGTTCCTTGGGTTGAGACTCCTTGCATATCTCACCGCACCGATTGTCGCGATATCAACCGAGTCGACAAGGACGGTCACGTCATGGCGTGCGATAGAAGGACTTCTCTCATGTGAGGTTGTCGTAAGGAGTGCATCAGATTCCCGACGATACTGGCGATTGAAGTTGAGCATCAGTGCGGCAACAATTGGAGTACCAACTACCACCACCCAGGTACCATCAACGAACTTGACCGAAGAGATGATCAGAACCGTGATGAACGCTATTCCTCCGGATGTTGAATGAAGTGCGACCTTGAATGCTTTTAATCTCTGTGCTTCACGGAGGGATTTCTTGGCCATACCGAGTCCGGTTATGGTGAATCCTACGAAGACCGCAAGTGCATAGATCGCGGCAAGTGCGGTGATGCTGGCACCTGAGGCGATAATCAGGATGATCGCGCCGCCAGTTATGAAGAGGATTCCGTTTGAGAAGGCAAGACGATGTCCACGTTGTGTTAAGCGTTTCGGTAAGAAGCCATCGTTTGCCACGATATTGACGAGATTCGGGAAGGCGCTGTAGCAGGTATTCGCACCCGCGAAGAGGATCAGCGTTGTTCCGGCCTGCACCACATAGAAGAAGATCGATCCGAAGAGCGACTCGCCGAGTGCAGCCTTTGCGATCAAGGAGATGACAGTTGGAGTTCCTTCAGCGTATGGAACTGCAGTGGTCTCCTTTGCAAGCCAGGCGATTCCAATGATGAGAGTCGCAAGAGTGGCCGCCATCAAGCCAAGAGTGAGCCGGGCGTTCTTATGTTCAGGAGTTTTGAAGAGCGGCACGGAATCTGAGACTGCTTCCAAGCCTGTTAATGAAGCACTGCCGTTCGCGAAAGCTTTGAGGATCAAAAGAAATGCAGCAAGGGAGATCAACCCTTGTGATTCTCCGAGTGGGAGGAGTCCGACGCCTTCAGTCTCGTAGCGTGGCAACGTTCCATTGAAGTGGCGATACAGGCCGAAGCCGAAGACGGTGAACATCGAGATGATGAAGAGATAGGAGGGGAGGACGAAGATCAAGCCCGCATCCTTCACACCACGAAGATTTATGAATGTGAGAAGCAGGACGATGGCTACGGTCAGTTGGACCTTCACATCTGTGACTTCCGGAAAAGCAGAAATGATCGCAGCCACACCAGCTGCTGACTGGATTGCGACGGTGATGATGTATCCGAACATCAATTCGATCGCAGCGATCAACGAGACTTTCGTACCAAAGTTCTCACGGGCCACGACATAGGCGCTACCTGTCTTCGCATAAGTTGCGATCACATCACGGTAAGAAAAAGTGATGACTAAGAGCATCACCAAGATGATTCCCACCATGGGAGGAAAGATCGTGAATGCGGCAAGACCGAAGGCAGGTATCAACGCGACCAGGATTTGTTCGCCACCATAAGCAGATGACGAGATGCAGTCGGACGAGAGGATTCCGAATGCGTAGCGCTTGGAGAGTCTTTGGTCTGAGAGAGCGTGTCGGTTTATTGCCCTACCCAGAAGCTTTCGTTTGATCCGGTAGGAAAGCGGGTCCTTGAGGTGAGCATGTTCCTTGAGTGTGACTGGCTTCGTCGCGTTATCTGTCCAAGCCTTAGCCACTTTTCAATCCTCTTTACCTATTCGCTTACATTCGCTTATCTGCGATGGTCGTAAGTCTACGACTTCACCTCAGTAAAGCCCTACTCTTGCCTAGTTATGGGCATTACGAACATGGAGTACTTCGCACTCTTCGTGACGACATTCGCACTCGTAGGGCTTCTCACTCCGCTTGCTCGAAGCATCGCATTGAAGAAGAGCATCGTCGATAACCCCAACCAGGGACATAAGACCCATCGAGAGCCGATCCCATACCTTGGCGGCGTTGCGATTATGTTCGGTGTTATCACAGTTTCATATGGCACTGCTTTGGTTTCGAATTTCAACATCAACACTTTCTATCTTGCTTCTTCAGTCCTAGTGCCGGCCTTGATTCTTGGGCTGATCGGACTATGGGATGACATTAAGAATCTCAGTGCCTTGCCTCGCTTCATTGCACAAACAATCGCTGGTGTCTTCACTGCATTTCTCTTGATCTCTTCTAGTACTTCGGGAAATCCCACCGGATCAGCGACGATAGATACGATTGTTACGGTCGTTTGGATCGTCGGCATCTGCAATTCGATCAATTTCTTTGACAATCTCGATGGTGGTGCTGCAGGCACTGTCGCTGTAAGTTCTATTGCACTCGCGATTCTTGCGCTCACCGGCGATCAATATGTCATCGCGGCCCTTGCGACCGTCATGGCGGGCGGAACTCTGGGCTTTCTTATTTGGAACAAGAGCCCTGCGAGGATCTACATGGGAGATGCGGGTGCGCTCTTCCTTGGTGTAGTGATTGCGACATTGACTATTCGCCTAGATCCAACCACGGATGTCTTGATCGGATCTTTCGCAACACCTCTCTTGATTCTCGCCGTTCCAATTCTGGATACGACGGTTGCAGTTTTGTCGAGACTCCGACGAGGAATCTCTCCCTTCCAAGGTGGTCGAGACCACCTCTCTCATCGACTGATCCGGAAAGGTATCTCGCGAAAGTCCTCAGCAATCATTTTGTGGGGACTCTCTGCACTCTTTGCTTCCCTTGCCATATTGATCTCGAGGCCGAACGCAGAATATGAAGAGTGGATCGTCTATGGCGCAGGAGCCTTCTGGGCGCTCCTCTTCGTCTACTTCTTTGCTACTGAGGACGAGTAG
>JBMUDS010000047.1:0-6150 GCA_049459795.1 Candidatus Nanopelagicaceae bacterium
CGCCACCTGCAAGGTCCTCTTCTATGGCGCGATCAATGAGCGCCATGATCTCATCATCGATCCTTAGCTCCATCGTCGATCACCACTTTCATGAACGGTCAGAGGTGAGAGCGTCGAGTTCAATGCGCCATCGACCAACCATTCTTCGATCCGAACCAACCATTTCGATTCTGAGTTCGGGAAGTCCTCACGCCAATGTGAACCGCGACTCTCTTCTCGCTTGAGCGCCGCTACCACGATCGCCTCCGCAAGGAGCAAGAGATTGGTCGTCTCCCATGATGCAGTATGAGCATCGGCCGAGGTGAGTGAACGAACTTCACGGAGTTCTGCCGCTACTTTCTTCAAGCTCGATTCGCTTCGGACCACACCAGCACCTCGACTCATCGCCTCCTGGATCCTCCGTCTTGCCTTAGCGTCGATCAGGAGGGGTCGCCTTCGATCTGTGGCGATCTTCTTCTCGCGCTTGATGGAAAGTGCGATATCGAAGGCAATTCGTGCGCCAAAGACAAGACCTTCGAGGAGCGAGTTCGATGCAAGTCGATTCGCGCCATGCGCTCCCGTGCATGCCGTCTCACCACAGGCATAAAGGCCTGGCACCGTGCTTCGACCATTGAGATCGACGCGAATCCCACCGGATGCGTAGTGCGATGCGGGGGCGACAGGGATCAGATCCTTAGTGGGATCGATGCCATGTTCGAGACATGAATGATGGATGGTCGGGAATCTCGCTGCGAAGGTTTCGATACTACGAGCATCGAGGAATACATGATCGATATCGAAGGCACGCATCTGACTTTCAATCTCTTTAGCCACGACATCTCGTGGAGCTAGATCGGCGAGTGGATGTGCGCCTTGCATGAAACGTTCGCCCTTGTGATTGACCAAGAATGCACCTTCACCACGAACCGCTTCACTGATCAATGGTTGTTGCCCTTTGGATCCTTCACCAAGGAAGAGGACAGTTGGATGGAATTGGATGAATTCGACATCTGCGACTCGTGCGCCGGCACGGAGCGCTAGTGCGACTCCATCGCCCGTCGATACTGAAGGATTCGTCGTCTGTGCGAAGACTTGGCCAAGTCCACCCGTTGCAATGACGACTGCTCCTGCTTCGATCTGGCCGACACCATCTCGGCTTCCTTCACCTATGACGTGAAGTGTCACACCCGCGATCTCACCTTCTTCCGAGAGAAGTGCATCGAGAACCAAGGCATGCTCGATCACTTCGATCCCCTTGTCATCACGGACTGCAGCAAGGAGTGCACGAGAGACCTCAAGACCTGTCGCATCACCACCGGCATGAAGGATTCGATTACGTAAATGGCCACCTTCACGAGTGAGCGCAATCTCACCTGTCATCGATCTATCGAAGACAGCGCCTCGAGCGATCAATCGCCGAACCGCCTCAGGTCCTTCGGTGACGAGGACCTCGACTGCGCTTGAATCACAGAGTCCTGCGCCTGCAGTAAGCGTGTCCTCCTTATGTGCAGCAGGAGAATCGCCAGGGCCTAGCGCCGCTGCGATGCCACCTTGTGCCCACTTGGTCGAGCCCTCATCGATATTCGCTTTCGTGACAAGGACTACCGAGAGGTTATGGGATCTGATCTGAAGCGCGGTGGTAAGGCCCGCAACACCTGAGCCGACGACGACGACATCACATTTCATACTCCATCCTGGAGTCGGAGCAAGAAGTCTCATGAGGCGCTCTCGATCCTCATGTTGTCGATCAATCTGACACCTTCGACCCATCCCGCGATGAGAGCGCGGCGTTGGATGGTGGTATCTCGATTCTCATCACCTACGAGATCGAAACTCTCTTCATCGATTACTTTGGCATAGTCGAGAGTGAAATCTTTCTCGTTCGCGATTTCCTCATACATGGCAGCGTGAGGTGTATCTGTTCTCGAAGCTACGGTGAGGGCACGGTAGATCACTGCTGCCACTCTCTTTCCCTCCACGCTCAGCCGTGCATTACGAGAGGAGAGTGCAAGCCCATTCTCGTCACGCACCGTCGGGTGAGCGATGATCTCGACACCCATCTCCTTGGCTAATCGTTTGATCAAGAAGAGTTGTTGATAATCCTTCTCGCCGAAGATCGCAATGGAAGGTTGGACTGACTCGAAAAGGCGCTTGACGACTGTGAGAACGCCATCGAAATGACCGGAACGTGATGCGCCTTCAAGGATCGTTCCGATCCTTCCCGATGGGATTCGCTCTATCTCATCAGGGTAGACCTCGTTGAAGGATGGGGCCCATATGAAGGATGCTCCGGCATCAAGTGCGATCTTTCGATCCGCCTCCAACTGCTTCGGATATTTCGCAAGGTCTTCTGGGTCTTCGAATTGGAGCGGGTTGACGAAGATGGAGACGATCACCGATTTCGAAAGGCTCGCACCATGGCGAATCAATTCAGCATGGCCGTGATGGAGCGCTCCCATGGTGGGAATGAAGACGACCGGCGAGGCGAGCGCAGCACGGACCGATTGAAGGTCTGATGCGTGGCTTTCCTTGATGAGCATTTCCATCTCTTCCTGCTCCAGTCCATATCGGTACCGGGCCTATTGAAGGAATCTCCAATGGAAGAAGAATAAACCTAGGAGGACCAGCCATTCATCCTGATGATCTCGCTCAGCGTACCGATGCCTGGTAACTGCGCATCGGGATCCACTTCTGCCCACGGCGTGATGACGAAGTAGCGCTGATGTGCGCGTGGGTGCGGCAAAGTGAGAAGTGGCGTATCCATCTCGATTCCGTCGTAATCGATGAGGTCGAGATCGATCGTTCGTGGGCCATTTTCAATCGTGCGGACCCGACCAAGAGCGAGTTCGATCTCCAATAATCTCGACATCAACTCCGCTGCATGCAACTCACTTCTTCCGATCAAGACTCCATTGAGGTATCTACCTTGTTCTGGTCCACCGACTGGATCGGTCTCGATGATCGTCGAAATCTTCTCGATCACCACATCGTCGCCGACAAGATCGATTGCGCGGCGTATGTACTCCTTGCGATCACCTAGGTTCGATCCGAAAGCGATGACGACCTTCTTGCCAGGAGTCATCGTCGAATGGTCACCGAGATATCTTTGAAATCAATATCCACTGGAGCATGCGGCTTATGTACTGTCACAGTGATGCTCGGCAAAGTGAACTCTTCCTTCAAGGATTCTGCGATCACTGTGGCAAGGCGTTCGATGAGATTGAATGAACCTCTCTAGATCAAGGACTTCGCTCGAAGCGCTACTGCGCCATAGTCGATCGTTTTACTGATCTCATCACTTACTCCTGCTTGAGTGAGATCGAGGTGGAGTGTGAGATCAACGATGAACTCTTGTCCCTGCTCCTTCTCTTTTTCAAAGAGACCGTGATACCCGAAGCCGTGAATACCTTCGATTCTGATCTCGTCCATCACTCGTTCCACCGTTCAACGACTTTGATCGCATCCTTATGCGCCTTGACGCTATGGGTACGAACTCCCCAAACGCCTTCGCGCGCCAAGATCGCAGTGACAGCGATCGTCGCAAACTCACGTTCGTCTGTAGCCACTCCACCCAAGAGTTCACCTAGGAAGCGTTTCCTTGATGCACCGATAAGGAGCGGAAAGCCAAGGAGTGCGATCCGATCGAGTCCTTTCAGTAGCGCCCAGTTATGTTCTGGCTCCTTAGAAAAGCCAAGTCCTGGATCGATGATGATCTGATCTGGATCGACACCTTCAGTCACCAATACTTCGGTGCGAGTCGCTAGTTCACGACGGACGTCACTGACCACGTCGTTATACCTCGCGAGTTCTGCCATATTCTCGGAATGTCCCCGCCAATGCATCGCGATGTACTGGACCTGACTGTTACTAGCGATCACTGATGACATCTTGGGATCGGCAAGGCCGCCGCTGACATCATTGACGTAACGAGCACCTGCTTTGATCGCGGCTTTAGCGACATTGGATCGCATCGTGTCGACACTGACTGTGGCGCCGAGCTTTGCGATCTCTTCGATCACAGGGATGACTCGCTTCAATTCCTCTTCTTCGTCGACTCGGACCGCACCTGGTCTCGTGCTCTCGCCACCAACATCGATGATGTCTACCCCTTCATCGATCATCACTTCAGCGCGACCAATCGCATCAGCGAACGTGAAATGCCTGCCACCATCAGCGAATGAGTCCGGTGTGACATTGAGGATCCCCATCACCAAGGTCGACATCTATCTCCGATCATGGGATTGGATCAAGGACATCGCTTCCGCACGGGTGGCTGGGTTATGCAAAATCCCGCGAACCGCGCTCGTGACGGTGCGAGCTTCAGGCTTTCGCACACCACGCATCGACATACAGAGATGCTCGCAATCAAGGATCACGATCGCACCTGCAGCGCCAAGGATCTCCATCAAGGAATCCGCTACCTGTGTAGTCAACCGTTCTTGCACTTGTGGTCGCTTCGCAAAAAGATCGACAAGACGGGCGAGTTTCGATAGTCCCGTGATCCGACCACTCTCACCAGGGATGTAGCCGATATGTGCGACGCCGTGGAAAGGCGTCAGATGGTGCTCACAATGTGAGTAGACCTCGATGTCGCGGACGATCACTAGTTCGCGATGTCCTGCATCGAAGGTCACTTGCAATACATCGCGTGGATCTTGGTAGAGGCCCGCGAAGTTCTCTGCAAAGGCCTTCGCTACTCGCTTCGGCGTATCGCGAAGACCATCACGTTCGATATCTTCACCAAGAGCCAAAAGGAGTTCTCTGACAGCGCGTTCGGCGCGCTCGGCATCGTATGCGCCACGCGCCTTTCCACTCTCGTGACTCATCGAGACCGGATTGATCTCACTCATTGCTCTTCTTTTGCATCTTCGTCTTGCATCTTCTTCTTGCGACGCTTCGGCTTCGCTTCCTCTTTCACGTCTGGTTCCTCTGTAGTCAAACGCTCAGGGATCGCTACCGGTGGAATGAGCGATGGTTTTCTAGAGAGCGACCCAGTCCATGCACCACGCGGCCGTGGACCTTTCACGCTCTCGAAGATCTCCGCGATCGCATCTCTTCCCAGCGTCTCTTTCTCCAAGAGTTCGACGACTAGTGCATCAAGGATCTCTCGATTCTCGACCAAGATATCGAAGGCCTCTTGATGTGCTGTCTCGATGAGGTTGCGGATCTCATTGTCGACTGCACCCGCGATGCTCTCGGAGTAATCGCGTTGATGCCCATAATCACGGCCAAGGAATGGCGCAGCATCGCTAGTTCCGAGTTTGATCGCACCAAGTTTCTCGGTCATGCCGTATTGGGTCACCATCGCACGTGCAAGAGTCGTCGCCTTCTCGATGTCATTCGCAGCGCCAGTTGTTGGATCATGGAAGACCAGCTCTTCCGCTGCACGACCACCGAGTGTGTATGCGAGTTGATCGAGCATCTGGTTACGAGTGACTGAGTACTTATCCTCCTCAGGAAGGACCATGGTGTAACCGAGTGCATGACCACGAGGGAGGATCGTGATCTTGTGAACTGGATCCGTATGCGGCAATGCGTGAGCAACGAGTGCGTGACCACCTTCGTGATACGCGGTGACGCGACGTTCCTCATCGCTCATGAGTCGTGACTTTCGTTGTGGTCCTGCCATCACCCGATCGATCGCCTCATCGACTGCGGCGTTATCGATCGTCTTCACATTGTTACGTGCCGTAAGAAGCGCCGCCTCATTCAAGACATTGGCGAGATCCGCACCAGTGAAACCTGGAGTCCTCCGTGCGAAAGACTTGAGATCCACATCCTCTGCAAGTGGCTTCCCTTTAGCGTGGACGTGAAGGATCGCTTCGCGGCCTTTGAGATCAGGACGTTCTATCGCGATCTGACGATCGAATCGACCTGGACGAAGAAGCGCTGGGTCATCTACTAAGACGCCCAAGATGTGTGAGTGTGGATAGGGCTAAAGAAAGAAGAAGAAGGGGGCCATTAAGACCCCCTATGGTTTTTACTCGTCGCAAACTGCGAGAATAAACCCAGCTTCAGGTCTGTAAGCTTGAACACCGTACAGCGTATCAGCCGTGTACAGAGTTGACAAGTATTCCTGCTTGTACTGAGTCTGTGAACGTACTGAAAGCTGCTCTGCGAGTACAAGAGCGTCCTTGTGGAAGAACATACAGCCGCGAGTGTCGTCTGAAG
>JBMUDS010000048.1:0-5626 GCA_049459795.1 Candidatus Nanopelagicaceae bacterium
ATCTCAAAGACTAAGTGGCTGGTTTCATGGACGAATCACTCAGCCAATAATCTCAACTAACTTCGACGGTTTGAAATATCGTGTTTCCATTGAAGCAAGTCCAGTGAGGGTTGCATCACTTGATTTCTACACGCCGACGGAGTCCCTGAGCCAAGAGATAAAGGACATGATCTTCAATGGTGAAGAGTGGGGCGTAAGCGGTGATGGCGAAGGTACAAAAATCGTTACCGGACTCGAAGAGGATCGAGCCCAGACTCTCCTGCAGTTATTTACGCCCCATTTCGAGGATAAGGCCACGAGAACGAATGAGTATTGGACTTTCAAAACTTTGGGTGATTTTCGAAATGACGCGGTGCGTCGATGCTCCGATGGGTCGGGAGAGTTAGCTGGAGTTGTCTCGACCAACGCACTCCTGTATAGCGCTGGACCGCCTTCATTCAACTCAACCGAAGGATCCCTTGATTACCGAGTTTCGTCTCCTCATTATGAAAGCAACGGCGGTGAAGCCGTTGGAACATATGACTTACTGATACGTAGTGATATCGCACGATGTATCTATGGATTCACAGAAGCGCCCATTAAGGCGACTCTTGAAGTCATCGCAAGTGACGGTACATCCCGGGTTGCCACAACAAGTATCAATGAGCGGGATGGTTGGTTAGTGATGTCCGCAGGTGGCTTCGGTTTCTCATCACCGATCGTGAGGGCGCGATTAACGCAAGAAAAGCCAGAACCTGTGGCGACTCCTTCTCCTTCGCCGACTCCCTCACCGACTTCAATAGCGGAACCAACTGCTCAAAGAGCTCAAACGATTATCAAGGCTAAGAATAAGGCAATCACCTGTATCAAAGGTGAGAAGAAGAAACGGGTACAAGCAGTAAAGCCCAAGTGCCCTAATGGTTGGAAGAAGGCCTAGTTACCTAAGTACACAACAAGGGCAGCGGCAACGAAGTGACAGATGAAGGCGGCTGCAGTCATGGCGTGGAATAGTTCATGGAAGCCGAACCAGTTAATGGAGAAGTTCGGCTTCTTCAATCCGTAGATGATGCCGCCCACTGAATAAAGCAATCCGCCTACAAGAATGAGCGTGAAGACTGCTATTCCACCTTCTCGGTAGAACTCTGGAAGGTAGATGAGTGCGATCCAACCGAGGCCTATATAGAGCGGAACGTAGAGCCACCTCGGCGCATTGACCCAGGCGACGCGAAACACTGCTGCGGAGATGGCTGTTCCCCAAATGATCGAGAGCAAGAAGGTGGCTTGACCGGGTTGTAGAAGAAAGACAGCGAAAGGCGTGTACGTTCCAGCGATAAGGAGAGGGATGTTTGCGTGATCAATCCTTCGCCAGAGCGCTTTCGTCGATTCACGCCACTTCACCCGGTGGTAGAGAGCGCTCGAAGTGAAGAGAAGACCGGCGGTTAAAGTGAGAATCCCAAGCGTCAGTCGCCCGCGAAATTCATGTGCGATAGTCACAAGAGTCAATCCTGCGACAAGCGAGATGGGGGACATGAC
This sequence comes from Candidatus Nanopelagicaceae bacterium, assembly GCA_049459795.1. Classification (GTDB taxonomy): domain Bacteria; phylum Actinomycetota; class Actinomycetes; order Nanopelagicales; family Nanopelagicaceae; genus SYAN01. The sequence goes on from JBMUDS010000048.1 coordinate 1,513, forward strand.
GAGATGGATGACGCCACGAAGCTTTGGCTTAGGGAGTGTGGCTTCGGTCATGACACTATCTAAGTCGTTCGAAGACGCTCTGCATCTTCTTGTCGAAGGTCAGTAACTCTGTGTCGTGGATGAGAGCGGACGCAATGATGATCGCATCCCCAAGTGCGACTCGGTTCTCGACTCTGATCTCAGCAGCCTTCGCTGCCACCTCGGCATCAACAGGAACTATTTGGAAGCCTGCCGAGAGTTTCTTGAATCGAATCCTTCTGCGACTCTCAAAGGATGAAAGAATCTCACCGAGTGCCATGGCGCTCATTGCTGGTACTGAGCCCAGTGTTGCTAATTGAGAGACAGCCTCCTGGTGATGATGATCTCCTGCATCAAGTAAGGCGATTAGCCAGGACGAGTCAGCGTGGCATCCCACTTTTCTCGCTCCTCCTTGTAGTCACATCTCTCCGATAGACCAGGCTCGGATCCGATCAACTCGCGAAGCGCGATCTTCCACGCTGGATCTTCATCCTTCGTTACGACTATCTGACCTTCGCGTTCCGCAGTGAATTTCACCGTATCTCCCGACTTCATATTGACGGCGCGGAGTATCTCCACGGGAATGGTCACTTGGTTCTTACTACTGATCCGAGATGTGGATGATCGCCCCCGGCGGGTAACTTTGGGAGCGCTTTTCTTTACTTTGCGAGACATAAGCAAAGGCTAACACTAGCTGTATCGGCGTGTCGCGGTCAAAGATCCGAGAACTCGGTCCGCTGGAGGAGTAGGGGCCATTTTGACCCACGGAGCGTGATTCCGTTACCCTCGCGCTCTTGCTCACGTGGGCTCCATGAGATTCACGGTCGTTTCGTTGCTGAGACCGCTTCGATGGAAAAAGTAGTGAGCATAAAAAGAACGCAATTCATTTTGCCATTCGTGATTCGTCGCGCGTGCGCGGATGGAAACGGAACGAGTTACGACACACCCGACCGCGTGGGTCGGAGAGTGACGTACGAGAGAAGAGAGAAACGTAGTGCCAACTATTCAGCAGCTGGTCCGTAAGGGTCGCATGGAGAAGTCGAGCAAGACGACGACTCCTGCACTCAAGGGAAGTCCGCAACGACGTGGCGTATGCACTCGCGTCTACACAACGACACCAAAGAAGCCGAACTCTGCGCTTCGTAAAGTCGCACGTGTTCGACTAACGAGTGGAATGGAAGTCACTGCTTACATCCCAGGTGAAGGACACAATCTGCAAGAGCACTCAATCGTTCTCGTTCGCGGTGGTCGTGTTAAAGACCTTCCCGGCGTTCGTTACAAGATCGTTCGCGGTTCACTCGATACTCAAGGCGTTAAGGATCGCAAGCAAGCGCGATCACGTTACGGCGCCAAGCGAGATAAGAAGTAAGGGGAGAGTAAGAGATGCCACGTAAAGGTCCCGCCCCTAAGAAGCAAGTCATTGCTGATCCGGTTTATAACTCACCAGTCGTCACTGCACTCATCAACCGAGTACTCACTTCTGGAAAGCGTTCCACTGCAGAAGCGATCGTCTACAACGCACTCGAGGGATGCCGCGCGAAGGCAGAAGTTGATCCAGTCATCACTTTGAAGCGCGCAATCGACAACGTAAAGCCTGCAGTCGAGGTTCGTTCCCGCCGTGTCGGTGGTGCGACCTATCAGGTTCCTGTCGAAGTGAAGGCAGCACGTGCGATGACACTCGCGCTTCGCTGGTTGGTTGAGAACGCACAGGATCGTCGCGAGAAGTCGATGGCAGAGCGCCTCACAAACGAGATCATTGATGCAAGCAACGGCCTTGGTGCTGCTGTGAAGCGTCGTGAAGATACCCACAAGATGGCCGAGGCGAACAAGGCCTTCGCTCACTATCGCTGGTAATCGTTAGTTAAGAATCAGAGAAGAAGAGGAAAATAGAAGTGGCAGCAATCGATACGGCAGTTGATCTCTCAACCGTCCGCAACATCGGCATCATGGCGCACATCGATGCCGGTAAGACGACGACCACCGAGCGCATCCTTTTCTACACCGGTATCACCTACAAGATCGGTGAAGTCCATGAAGGTGCAGCAACCATGGACTGGATGGAGCAGGAGCAGGAGCGCGGTATCACCATCACCTCTGCTGCGACCACCTGTTTCTGGAAAGACCACTTGATCAACATCATCGATACTCCTGGCCACGTCGACTTCACTGTCGAGGTCGAGCGCTCACTTCGCGTTCTCGATGGTGCAGTCGCAGTATTCGATGGCGTCGCTGGCGTTGAACCACAGTCCGAGACTGTGTGGCGCCAAGCAGACAAGTACAAAGTCCCAAGGATTTGTTTCGTCAACAAGCTCGACCGTACCGGAGCATCTTTCGAGCGTTGCGTTTCGATGATCAAGGATCGTCTCCGCGCAAAGCCACTCGTCCTTCAGATTCCGATCGGTGCTGAGGCTGACTTCGTTGGCGTCGTCGATCTCATCCAGATGAAGGCACTTGTCTGGCCAGGCGAGACGAAGAAGGGCGAGGATTACGTCGTCGAAGAGATCCCTGCGAATCTCAAGGATGCTGCTGAAGCGGCACGTCACGAATTGATCGAGACTCTTGCAGATGTCGATGACCAAGTGATGGAGAAGTACCTCGAAGGTCAAGCACTTTCAGAGGACGAGATCATCGCTGCGATCCGTCGCGCGACTCTTGCAGATAAGGCGACTCCAGTTCTCACCGGCTCTGCCTTTAAGAACAAGGGCGTCCAGCCGATGCTCGATGCTGTGGTTCGTTACCTTCCAAATCCACTCGATGTCGAAGCGATCATCGGGACGAAGATGGGCGATAAGTCAGTTGAGATCGAGCGCAAGCCTTCGGATGCCGAGCCATTCTCAGCGCTCGCATTCAAGATCATGAGCGATCCGCATCTCGGAAAACTCACCTTCGTCCGTATCTACTCCGGAACCCTCACTGCAGGTACCGCTGTCTTGAACTCCACCAAAGATCGTAAGGAGCGCATCGGCAAGATCTATCAGATGCATGCGAATAAGCGTGAAGAGCGCGATACCGCAGGCGCAGGAATGATCATCGCTGTGATGGGTCTTAAGGACACCACGACAGGTGACACGCTCTGCGATCCAGATAAGCCAGTGATCCTTGAGTCGATGGAATTCCCAGATCCTGTCATCCACGTCGCGATCGAGCCGAAGACCAAGGGCGATCAAGAGAAGCTGGGTACTGCGATTCAGCGTCTTGCTGAAGAGGATCCGACTTTCCATGTCCGCTCGGATGAAGAGACCGGCCAGACCATCATCGGAGGAATGGGTGAGCTTCACCTTGAGATCCTCGTCGATCGTATGAAGCGCGAATTCAAAGTCGAAGCGAACGTCGGTAAGCCACAGGTCGCTTATCGCGAGACGCTTCGCAAGGCAGTAGAGCGTTACGACTACACCCACAAGAAGCAGACCGGTGGTTCTGGACAGTTCGCAAAGGTCCAGATCGCCCTCGAGCCACTTCCTGTCGGAGAAGTCCCTTCAGGTTATGAATTCGTCAACAAGATCACCGGCGGACGTGTTCCACGTGAATACATCCCAGCCGTCGATGAGGGTGCACAAGAGGCGATGCAGACAGGTCCGCTCGCTGGTTACCCATTGACTGATGTACGAGTGACTCTTCTTGATGGTGCGTATCACGATGTCGATTCATCGGAACTCGCCTTCAAGATCGCCGGTATCGCAGCATTCAAGGAAGCAGCGAAGCTCGCTTCCCCAGCACTGCTCGAACCGATGATGTCCGTCGAAGTCGTCACACCAGAAGATTTCATGGGTGATGTCATCGGCGACCTCAACTCTCGACGTGGCCAGATCCAGGCTATGGACGAGCGTTCCGGTGCCCGCGTTGTGAAGGCACTGGTCCCACTTTCGGAGATGTTCGGCTATGTCGGAGATCTACGAAGCAAGACCCAGGGTCGCGCCTCCTACTCGATGCAATTCGATTCTTACGCTGAAGTTCCAGCGGCAGTATCGAAGGAGATCATCGCGAAGGTACGCGGCGAGTAACAACACACACGAGAAGAAAGAGGAAAGCTAGTGACAAAGGCGAAGTTCGAGCGGACAAAACCGCACGTGAACATCGGCACCATCGGTCACATCGA
>JBMUDS010000049.1:0-5523 GCA_049459795.1 Candidatus Nanopelagicaceae bacterium
ATTTCATCAACTCGATCCGTGACGACAAATCATCGGGATTCCAAAAACGTTACCGTGATCTCGACATCCTTCTCGTCGACGACATCCAGTTCTTGGAGAATAAAGAACGTACCCAAGAAGAGTTCTTCCATACTTTCAACACTCTTTACAACGCCAACAAACAGATCGTCATCTCGAGTGATCGACCACCGAAACAACTCACCACTTTGGAAGATCGTCTTCGCTCACGCTTCGAATGGGGTTTGATCACTGATATCCAACCGCCTGAATTAGAGACACGTATCGCGATTCTTCGAAAGAAGGCGGCACAAGAGAAACTCAATGCTCCAGATGATGTCTTGGAGTACATCGCATCGAAGATCGATTCGAACATTCGCGAACTTGAAGGTGCTTTGATTCGTGTCACCGCCTTCGCATCCCTCAACCGCCAAATGGTCGATTTAGGGCTCGCGGAGATCGTCCTTAAAGACCTCATACCTCGAGAAGGTGGACCTGAGATCACCCCTGGCACGATCATCCAACAGACCGCTACCTACTTCAGTCTGAGTGTCGATGACCTCTGTGGCACCTCTCGATCAAGGGTTCTCGTCAATGCCCGTCAGATCGCGATGTACCTCTGTCGGGAGCTCACTGAACTCTCCCTCCCGAAGATCGGCCAGACATTCGGCGGGCGGGACCACACCACTGTGATGCATGCCGACCGAAAAATCCGACAACTTATGGCAGAGCGGCGATCGATCTATAACCAAGTCACAGAATTAACCAACAGGATCAAACAAAGCGCGAAAGGTTAGGTTGTGGGTAAACCTGTGGATATTTGTGGATAACCTGCAAATATCAGCGGATAACTGAATAAGAAGTAAATAACAAAGGTGTAAGTATAAAGGTACTTCCCACAACTAAAACACATAAAGTGAACATTGAGGGATGGACAACTTTCAACGGTTGACCTGCGTTTTTCTTCATAATTCACACAGTAGTGGTCTAGTTATTACTACGACCTTTATAACTACATAAAGGGTGTTGGTGAAGAACCTCCACTCACGAAATCTTTAGGTTTGTTTTTCTTGCAAGAGGAACGAGAATAGGAAGCGATATGAAGTTCACAGTCGATAGTGCGGTACTCACCGATGCACTCCATTGGGTCTCTCGTTCCCTCTCGAACCGACCAACCAACTCAGCGCTCCATGGCATCGTCATCGAAGCCGGTAAGGAGGTTCACCTTTCAGCGACAGATCTAGAGACATCCGCCAAAGCTCATTTCCAAGCCGAGATCACAACCCAAGGAAAAGTCCTTGTCCCAGGAAAACTCTTAAGTGATATTGCTAGGGCTCTCCCTAATAAATCCGTCTCCTTCTCACTCGAAGGTAGCCGAGTACAGGTCACTGCAGGAAAATCGAAATTCCAATTACCGACGATCCCTAACAGCGAATACCCCACACTCCCGCCACTTCCTCAAGAATCTGGATCCATCAAAACCTCACTCTTTACAGAAGCGATCTCACAAGTAGCGATCGCCGCGAGCAAAGATGATTCCCTACCGAAACTCACCGGAATCCACATCGAGATCAATGAAGATCGGATAACACTCGCCGCAACAGACCGCTATCGACTCGCCGTCCGAGAACTCTTGTGGCAACCATCAACACCAGGATTCTCGACAACCGTCCTCATGCGCGCCCGCACCCTTCTTGATGCAGCGAAGGCGATCTCACCCCAATCAACACTTTCTCTCTCGATCGCGGGCGCTAGCACCACTGATCGCCTCGTCGGACTCGCAACCGATGGAAAAACTATGACTACAAGAGTCCTCGATGGTGAATTTCCACCCTTTAGACATCTTCTTCCGAATGAAGTGGCGGCAGAAGCAACCATCAACGTCAGTGAATTTATCGAATCGATCCGCCGCGTCTCACTCGTAACAGACAAAACCATTCCTCTCCGTCTTAATCTTTCGACAGATCAACTCCTCCTTGAAGCAGGAAGTGGTGAAGATGCGACAGCGACCGAAGAGCTCGATATCGACTTCCAAGGCGACTCAATCCAAATCGCATTCAACCCAACCTTCTTGATGGATGGGCTCACCGCCCTCACTACACCATTCGCGACGATCTCTTTCACCGCAGCGAACCGACAGGCAGTGATCCGCGGAAAGAATGAAAAGAATGGTCCACGGCTCGAGGAGTACAGCTACCTCATCATGCCTACTCGCTACACGAACTAGAACGACACTGAAGTGCGGATCTCACACCTCTCTCTCACAAATTTCCGCTCCTACCCATCCCTAGACCTAGAACTAAACGGCGGAAATTCGATCTTTGTTGGCGAGAATGGCGAAGGTAAGACCAATATCATTGAATCGATCATCTACCTCTCATTACTCGAATCACATCGAGTCTCAAGTGATCAACCACTAGTCACCCTTGGTGCAGAACGTGCTTATATCCGGGCGAAAGCGTCGCGGGATGATGAACGAGAAGTACTTGTCGAACTCGAGATCAACCCAGGAAAGGCGAATCGCGCCCAACTCAACAAACAACCAGTAAGAAGCCAACGAGAGGTATTGGGGTTAGTCAACACAACCCACTTCTCACCCGAAGACCTTGATCTAGTGCGAGGAGATCCCAGTGAAAGGCGCAGATTCATCGACCATCTTCTCATTCAACAAAATCCACGGTATGCAGCCGTTATCAGTGATTATGAGCGCTCAGTAAGACAAAGAAACTCACTACTTAAAGCACGAGCACCCCGTCAATCTTTAGAACCATGGGATCAACACATCATCGAGTTCGGAGCTGAAGTGATCGAAGGACGACTCACACTTTTACAAAAACTCAAAAAACATCTTTATGAGGCCTATCAAAATATCTCAACAAAGAAGGAATTCGACGTCGAATACAAATCTTCCACCGATGGACTTTCCACTGATAAAAGTGAGAACAAAGAGATACTTCTAAAGAGATTAGAGAGCGTTCGAGATCAAGAGAGGGATCGTGGTTTGACCTTAATAGGTCCACATCGAGATGACCTTGACCTCAAACTTGGTGGAAGTTTGGTGAAGGGATTCGCGTCACACGGAGAATCCTGGTCGGTTGCCCTTGCTTTAAAGCTCTCTGCATATCTTCTCCTTCGTGAAGAAGGAAAGAGACCTATCCTTATCCTTGATGATGTCTTCTCTGAACTTGATCTTTCGCGGCGGGAACATCTAACGAATCTCACCCAAACTGCAGATCAAACATTGATCACCGTCGCGGTGCCGGAGGACTTACCAAGTAATCTCGACGGAGAACGATATTCCGTGAAAGATGGATGTGTGACGAAGGTAAAGAGATGAAGCGCGATCTTGCTCGTGAACTCTTTCATTCTTTTAAAGATCCATCAAACTTTTCTCGTCGAAGGAGTCCGAAAGAGAGGATAGAACGATCGACAACCGATCCACTCCTTATCAAAAGCACACTCGACGAATTAGTGAAAGGTCGTGATTGGGAAGGTGCACTAGCGGAAGGAAATCTTTTCTCTTCCTGGGATGAGATCGTCGGAGAGGAGATAGCCACTCATTCAGAACCAATCACATTCTTCGAAGGAGTTCTCACCATCCGTGCATCCTCAACCGCATGGGCGACCCAACTCACCCTTCTTAAACCAACACTCCTTGCGAAGATCCTGGAAGCCGATACTGGAGTCTTGGTCGACGACCTCATCATCGTTGGCCCAAAGGCACCTTCGTGGAGAAAAGGCCTTCGAACCATCAGAGGCTCGAAAGGCCCCCGAGACACCTACGGCTAAATCCCATATCGGGCCACCTAAGGCTCAAATCTCCCTCAATTAAGTAGGTTCCCTCAACCTGTGGAAAATCGTGGCTTACATCCACCTTCTAGCCACTTCTGGAGGTGACCTACCGTCGAGAAATCACTAGGATTCGCCGAGTCATGAGCCCAAAAAAGCCCCAGGATGGCGATACAGCCACGAAAAATTACGACGCTTCAGCGATCACCGTCCTTGAAGGGCTCGAGGCGGTACGTAAGCGCCCGGGCATGTATATCGGCTCTACGGGTGAGCGGGGCCTCCACCACTTGGTCTATGAGGTGGTCGATAACTCGGTAGATGAATCCCTAGCCGGTTACTGCGACAGGATCGATGTAACCCTCCGCGCCGATGGCGGCGTCGAAGTGATCGATAACGGCCGCGGTATCCCCGTCGATCTCCACCCCGTCGAAAAACGCCCCGCGCTTGAAGTCGTCCTCACAGTCCTCCACGCTGGCGGAAAGTTTGGAGATGGCGGCTACTCGGTCTCAGGTGGTCTCCATGGAGTGGGTATCTCTGTCGTCAACGCACTCAGTGAACAACTCGCAGTGCAAGTCCAACGCGATGGTTTCTTCTGGGATCAAAGCTATTCACTCGGTGTCCCTAATGCTCCACTCAAGAAAGGATCCGCGACGACCGATACTGGAACTCGCGTCACCTTCTGGCCATCAAAAGACATCTTCGAAACAACCGATTTCTCTTTCGAGACGCTTTCTGCTCGCTTCCGAGAAATGGCATTTCTAAATAAAGGTCTCATAATTGCTCTTACCGATGAACGACCAGGACACGTCAACGATAAAGGTGAACAACTATCGGTTACATATCGATACGACGGCGGCATCAAGGATTTCGTCAAACATCTCAATCAAACGAAAGGCGCGACCCATAAGTCGATCATCGCTTTCGAATCAGAGGACAAGAAGACCAAGATCTCACTTGAGATAGCGATGCAATGGAATACCGGATTCTCTGAATCGGTCTATACCTTCGCAAACACCATCAATACCCATGAAGGTGGAACCCATGAAGAGGGTTTCAGAACCGCACTCACGTCGATCGTCAATAAAGCAGGCGAAGAGTGGGGTTTCATAAAGAAGAAAGAAGACCGATTGACTGGTGATGACATCCGCGAAGGTCTCACCGCGATCGTCTCGATCAAGATCGCAGAACCACAATTCGAGGGACAGACGAAAACGAAACTTGGAAACACCGAAGCTAAATCCTTCACTCAAAAAGTAGTCAACGACTTCCTCTCTGAATGGTTCGAACGAAACCCCAGCGAAGGTAAGGAAATCGTTCGTAAGTGCATCGATGCAGCAGCAGCCCGGGTCGCCGCACGAAAAGCCCGCGATCTATCTCGAAGCCGTAAAGGCCTCTTGGAAGGCCGCGGTATGCCAGGAAAACTCGCTGATTGCCAATGGACCGAACCGGAGAAGTGCGAGCTATATATCGTCGAGGGAGATTCCGCGGGTGGTTCCACAAAAGGTGGCCGCGACTCTAGGTACCAAGCAGTCCTTCCCATCCGAGGAAAGATCCTTAATGTCGAGAAAGCACGGATTGATCGCGTTCTACAAAACAATGAAGTTCAAGCATTGATTACCGCCCTCGGCACCGGAATCCACGACGATTTCGATATCGCAAAGCTCCGCTATCACAAAATCATCTTGATGGCCGATGCTGATGTCGATGGTCAACACATCCGCACCCTTCTTCTCACAC
>JBMUDS010000050.1:0-5125 GCA_049459795.1 Candidatus Nanopelagicaceae bacterium
CACACTCTCTATCCCGATGGTCCATCAATCGTCGTTGATTTCGGTACCTCCACCAATCTCGACGTCGTCTCGCCGAAGGGTGAGTTCTTGGGCGGTGCGCTCGCTCCGGGAATCGAGATCTCGATAGATGCCCTTGCTGCGCGTGCAGCTCAACTTCGAAAAGTAGAACTCGTCAAACCTCGCTCTGTGATAGGGAAGAACACCGTCGAAGCGCTTCAATCCGGAACCATCTATGGATTCGCAGGACAGGTTGATGGACTTGTAGATCGGATCATCGAAGAACTCGTACAGCTCTATCCATCATCTGGTGCAGTCTCCGTCATCGCAACCGGTGGACTTGCGCCATTGGTGCTTGGAATCAGTGAGACCATCGAATTCCATGAACCAGATCTCACTCTGATCGGCTTGCGACTGCTGTATCAACGAAACTAGCCGATAGAGTTCGCGCATAATGAGCGACCAGATCGAGGAAGTCGATGACCTTCCGGAACAGCTCCGCATTCGTAGGGAGAAGCGAGCGAACCTCCTTGAGCGAGGTATAGAGCCATATCCGGTCGCAGTACCTCGAACCGCAACCCTTAAGGAACTCCGTGACCGTTTTTCCCATCTTGAGATAGATGTCACGACGGGCGTCATCGAGAGCGTCACCGGTCGAGTGATCTTCAAGCGCGATACCGGCAAACTCTGTTTTGCCACCCTTCGTGAAGGTGATGGCACTGAGTTGCAAGCGATGTTCTCGCTCGACAAGGTCGGCGAAGCGAGATTGAGTGAGTGGAAATCTGATGTCGATCTTGGCGATCTCGTATCGGTCACCGGTGAAGTGATCACGTCGAAACGCGGTGAGCTCTCGATTCTCGCTTCCGATTATCAGATCGCAGCGAAGACGCTTCGTCCGCTTCCAGTCGAACATAAGCCACTCTCAGAAGAGAGTCGAGTGCGGATGCGCTATGTCGATCTCATCGTCCGCCCAGAGGCCCGAGAGATGGCGCGAATTAGACCGAAGGTGATGCGCTCACTTCGAGAATCTTTCGACTCACGCGGATTCCTTGAAGTTGAGACACCGATGCTCCAAGTGATGCATGGTGGCGCTGCTGCAAGGCCTTTCGTCACGAAGAGCAATGCCTACGATATGGATCTCTTCCTACGCATCGCGCCAGAGCTCTATCTCAAGCGTTGCGTCGTTGGCGGACTTGAGAAGGTATTCGAGATCAATCGCAATTTCCGAAATGAAGGTGCGGATTCATCTCACTCTCCTGAGTTCGCGATGATCGAGACCTATTGGTCATATGCGGATTGGGATGCGATGGCGACGCTCACACGCGAGCTCGTCCAGGAATCCGCTATGGCGCTTTTTGGCTCGCATGTGGTGAAACATTTCGATGGACGCGAGAGTGATCTTGGTGGAACCTGGCGTGAGATGGATTTCTATACCGCGATCTCAGAAGGCCTTGGCGAATCGGTCACACCTGAGACTTCGTTCGAACACTTGAAGGAGATCGCTACGAACCGTGGCATCAAGATCGACCCGAAGTGGATTCATGGAAAACTCGCTGAAGAGATCTTCGAAGATGTCGCAGGCGATCTTCTCAAAGGGCCGATCTTCATCAAGGGTTATCCACTCGATACTTCGCCACTGGTTAGAGCCCATCGCGATCGCGCAGGCATCACCGAGAAGTGGGATCTCTATGTAGATGGCTTCGAACTTGCGACAGGATATTCAGAATTGGTCGATCCTGTGATCCAGCGAGATCGCCTTATGGAGCAAGCAAAACTCGGCGCAAAGGGCGATCTCGAAGCGATGCAACTTGATGAGGATTTCTTACGTGCCATGGAATTCGGAATGCCGCCGATGGGTGGCATGGGAATGGGAGTCGATCGACTCTTGATGGCGCTCACTGGTCTTGGAATCAGAGAGACGATCCTCTTCCCATTAGTGAAGCCGATTGTTGGCGCAGAAGAGTAGATATCGATGATTGAGGGCCTCACGATTCGTCCTGCTGTGACGAAAGATGTCAAAGTTATCCGCGAGTTGATCGATCTCTATGCGCCACAACGTCGACTCTTGAAGAAGGAGACAGTCTCACTCTTCGAAAGCGTGCAAGAGTTCACAGTTGCAGAGGATCAAGGACGTGTCATCGGGTGTGGTGCACTCCATGTGATGTGGGAGGACTTGGCTGAGGTAAGAACTCTTGCAGTACTCGAGGAGTATCGCGGTAAAGGTGTCGGGAAGCGGATGTTGGATTCGATTGTCGATCGTGCACGAGCGATCGGTGTGAAACGTCTCTTCTGTCTCACATTCGAGACTGAGTTCTTTGCGCGTCATGGGTTCAAAGAGATCGAAGGTGCGCCTGTAGATTCAGATGTCTATTCAGAACTTCTCCGCTCATACGATCAAGGTGTTGCAGAATTCCTCGATCTTGAGAGCGTAAAGCCCAACACCCTGGGAAATACCCGAATGCTGAAAGTTCTCTAGCTACCCCAATATTTTGTGCCGATCGAGGCATATTTCGGGCATATCTGGGGTTGACCACTTCACCGCTGGCGGATTCCGGCTCCTTGACTAGGCTTGGGGTTCTTGTTGGAACTGGCAGAAAAGGCCGGAAAGTGAAGGAGTTAACCGATGTTTGAGCGCTTTACCGATCGAGCTAGGCGTGTCGTCGTCCTCGCCCAAGAAGAAGCTCGCATGCTCAACCACAACTACATCGGGACCGAGCACATCCTCCTTGGCCTGATCAAAGAGGGTGAAGGCGTCGCCGCGAAGGGTCTTGAAGCCCTCGGCATCTCACTCGATGGCGTTCGTAGCCAGGTCGAAGAGATCATCGGACAAGGCCAGCAGGCCCCATCAGGTCACATTCCATTCACGCCACGTGCGAAGAAGGTCCTCGAACTCTCGCTCCGTGAAGCGCTACAGCTCGGTCATAACTACATCGGAACCGAGCACATCCTCCTTGGATTGATCCGTGAAGGCGATGGCGTCGCCGCACAAGTCCTTGTGAAACTTGGCGCAGACCTCAATCGTGTACGTCAGCAAGTGATCCAACTGCTCTCCGGTTATCAAGGTAAAGAAGCAGTCACATCAGGTGGACCTGCAGAGGGACAACCATCGACATCTTTGGTTCTCGACCAATTCGGTCGCAATCTGACTCAAGCTGCTCGTGAGACGAAACTTGATCCCGTAATCGGCCGCGAGAGCGAGATCGAACGCGTAATGCAAGTTCTCTCTCGTCGTACCAAGAACAACCCAGTCTTGATCGGTGAACCAGGCGTCGGAAAGACTGCAGTGGTCGAAGGTCTGGCACAAGCAATCGTCAAAGGCGATGTCCCAGAGACTTTGAAGGGCAAGCAGCTCTATTCACTCGACCTTGGCGCACTTGTCGCAGGTTCGCGTTATCGCGGTGACTTCGAAGAGCGATTGAAGAAAGTCTTGAAGGAGATCCGCACTCGCGGTGACATCATCCTTTTCATCGATGAGATCCATACACTCGTCGGCGCAGGTGCAGCAGAAGGTGCGATCGATGCAGCATCGATCTTGAAGCCGATGCTTGCTCGCGGCGAACTCCAGACCATCGGTGCCACCACTCTCGATGAGTACCGCAAGCATCTTGAGAAGGATGCAGCGCTTGAGCGTCGTTTCCAACCGATCCAGGTTCGTGAACCATCTGTCGCACACACCATCGAGATCCTCAAGGGCCTTCGTGATCGCTACGAGACCCATCACAAGGTGACGATCTCGGATTCAGCTTTGGTCTCAGCAGCAACGCTCGCGGATCGCTATGTCTCTGATCGATTCTTGCCGGATAAGGCGATCGACCTCATCGACGAAGCAGGTTCACGACTTCGTATCCGTCGCATGACACAGCCACCTGAGATCCGTGCCTATGACGACAAGATCGCAGAGGTCCGCAAAGAGAAGGAATCCGCGATCGACGGTCAAGACTTTGAGAAGGCCGCTGCGCTTCGTGATCAAGAGAAGACCTTGATGCAAGAGAAGATTGAGAAGGAGAAGTCCTGGAAGGCAGGCGACCTTGATGTGGTCGCTGATGTCGACGAGGAATTGATCGCAGAGGTCCTCTCCACTGCAACCGGTATTCCAGTCTTCAAATTGACTGAGGCAGAGACTGCGCGATTGATCCGCATGGAGGATGAACTCCATAAGCGAGTCATCGGACAAGAGCAAGCGATCCATGCGCTCTCACAGGCGATCCGTCGTACTCGAGCAGGACTCAAGGATCCACGTCGTCCTGGCGGTTCATTCATCTTCGCTGGTCCTTCTGGTGTTGGTAAGACCGAACTTTCAAGGACGCTCGCTTCCTTCCTCTTCGGTGATGAAGATGCGTTGATCCAACTTGATATGTCGGAGTACTCCGAGAAGCACACTGCTTCGAGGCTCTTCGGTGCACCTCCAGGTTTCGTCGGTTATGACGAAGGTGGACAACTCACCGAGAAGGTTCGACGTCGTCCATTCTCTGTAGTCCTCTTCGATGAGATTGAGAAGGCGCACCCGGATATCTTCAACTCGCTCCTACAGGTGCTTGAAGATGGTCGCCTCACTGATGCCCAAGGTCGTGTCGTAGATTTCAAGAACACGATCATCATCATGACCACGAACCTTGGAACTCGAGATATATCGAAGTCCCTTTCGCTTGGCTTCACCAATACCAGCGATGCACTCGGAAATTACGAGCGAATGAAGGCGAAAGTGCAGGATGAACTCAAGTCCCACTTCCGTCCAGAGTTCTTGAACCGTATCGATGACATCATCGTCTTCCACCAGTTGACTGAGGTCGAGATCATCCAGATCGTCGACTTGATGATCAACAATCTCGAAGATCGCCTCAAGGCGAAGGAGATGGGTATCGAACTCACTGCAGCGGCAAAGGGAGTCCTTGCCAAGCGCGGCTACGACCCACTTCTTGGCGCGAGACCACTTCGTCGAACCATCCAGCGTGAGATCGAGGATGCGCTCTCTGAGAAGATCCTCTTCGGTGAACTCAAAGGTGGCCAGATCGTCGTGATCGATGTCGAAGGTGAAGAGGGTTCAGAGGTCTTCACATTCAAAGGACTCGCTCGCGAGAAGCTCCCTGATACACCAGAGGATCTCACTGAGGAGAGCCCACAGGCTTAA
>JBMUDS010000051.1:0-5098 GCA_049459795.1 Candidatus Nanopelagicaceae bacterium
CGGCTTGATGGGCATGAAGGATTGCGTGCGAAGGTCGCGGAGTATGAGGCGCGATTGGGTGAGCGTGGACGAGTGTTGCTTCGTGCGTCGGGGACGGAGCCTTTGGTGCGTGTGATGGTGGAGGCGTCGGAAGAGGCGGTGGCTTCGGAGATCGCGACGGCGCTCGCGGAGTTTGTTGCGGAGGCGTTGGGGGTTTAGTTAGCGCTTCTTGAATCCCTTGGGGCAGGACTTTGTTGAGACCTTTTTGATCGTGGTTCCCTTGATGCACGTGAGCTTCTTTGAAGAGGTTGGTTTGGTAACTGTCTTTGTTGGTGTCGGTTGCACTGTGGGCTTTGCTTCTTCAGGTTTAGCCATCGAGATCTTCACCGCGGGGTTTGAATAGGTGAAGCCGTAGGCGCGAAGGTCGATCCAGTCTTTGTCGGTGATGTAGTTCGCGGTCACGGTTGCGGTCTTCGACGTTCCGTCGCGGTAGACGACTTCGACTTTGGCGTAGCCGGTCGCCTCTTGTGGCGCGATGCCCCACCATTCACGGGCAAGGCGGCCGCGGATCTTCAATTCGAGCCAACCATCGACGACGCTTCCATCCGGGTAGTAATGCGGGGCAGCGACGTTGACGACGAGTTGTCTCTCTTTCGCATCCCACTCGATTCCTAGCTGACACCACCAGCCATTGGTTCCCATGACGACATCGGCGGCTTGCGAGTTCGGGTTCTCGGATGAGAGGTAGGTGGCCATGTTGACGGCGATGAATGCGGCGTCAGCGCGGGCTTTCTCTTCGTTTCCGCCGTAGAGACCGTTGCAACCCTTTGTGGAGTCAGGGAGCGGGAATCGTGAAGCGACTCCTTTGATGACGATGGTGTCATCAGTGCCGATGATTACGGATGGGTCTTTGCCGTTCGACGTGATCCATCGAGTGTATTTCTTCAAGTTCTTCGATTTGAGAGTGGTCTCGAAGAAGTAACCGACCGGAAGTGAGACACCATCACCTAGGCCAACAGGTGAGACATTGACTTGGACCGAACTGAGCATTCGAGCGACACCGACAGTTACTTGGTCCTTACCGTCGGAGAGTTTCACGCCTTCGGGCAGTCGCCAGACAGATGAGAGGAAGCCGTTCGAATCGAAGTATGGATAATTGTCGATCTGTTCTTTCTGTGGGGTCTCCGCTTTCATCCAAAGCTGTTTGGTTTCGAATGGGTCGAAGGTGGGATCACCTATATAGGTGAGCGAACCCAGGTTCTTGTTGTCTTTGTCGTAGACGGTGATGCTTTGGACGCAATCGTTCATCGACCATTCTGGTTTGCAGGGAAGCCATTGGCCGAGACGGACATCGGTGAAGGATTGTTGTTGGAAACTAGCGTCGCGATTCCACCAATTCGGTAGCGATGGCCAAGGGAAACCTTCGGAGTATGCGCGAGAGTCTTCGCTCCAGGCTTTGCCGGTGGGGTTTGCGAAGGAGGTGGATGGTGGGATCAATAGCGAGAAGACGAGAGCAAGAGTGATGAGGCAGGATCTGCCTGTCGATCGTAGACCTTGTTTCATTTAGCGCCTCTTGAAACCCTTTGGACACTTCTTCGTTGAGACCTTTTTGATCGTGGTTCCCTTGATGCACGTGAGCTTCTTTGAAGAGGTTGGTTTCGTCACTGTCTTTGTCGGTGTTGGTTGAACTGTGGGCTTAGCCTCTTCAGGTTTAGCCATTGAGATCTTGAGCGCGGGGCTCGAGTAAGTGAAGCCGTATGCGCGAAGGTCGATCCAGTCTTTGTCAGGGATGTAGGTGGCTGAGACCGTTGCGGTTTTCGAAGTGCCATCGGTGTAGGTGACTTCGACCTTCGCATAGCCGGTCGCTTCTTGTGGCGAGATGCCCCACCATTGGCGAGCAAGTCGTCCTTTGATCTTCAATTCGAGCCAGCCATCGACCAAGGTTCCATCGGGGTAATAGTGTGGCGCTGCTACGTTGACGACGAGTTGGCGTTCCTTTGGATCCCAAGCCATTCCGTTGAAACACCACCAGCCGTTCGTTCCCATCACCACTTCGGCAGCTTGGTCGCTTGTGTTCTCAGAAGTGATGATGGTTGCAGCGTTGACGGCGATGAATGCGGCATCTGCGCTGGCTTTCTCTTCGTTTCCGCCGTAGAGACCGTTACAACCTTGTTTTGAGTCAGGAACAGGGAAACGTGAGGTGACACCTTTGAATATGACCGTGTCATCGGCGCCGATCGTAATTGACGGGTCCTTACCGTTCGATGTCACCCAGCGTGTGTACTTCTTGAGGCCACGTGATTTGAGAGTCGTTTCGAAGAAGTAGCCGACGGGAAGTGAGACTCCTTCACGAAGTCCTTCCGGGGAGATATTGACTTGGACCGCGCCGAGCATTCGGGCGACGCTGATACCGACGAGATCCTTACCGTCCGAGAGTTTCAATCCGTCGGGGAGTTTCCATAGTCCGCTACCAAATCCGTTTGCATCGAAAGTCGCGTATCCCTCGATCATCTCTTTCGTATCGGGGGTTGCTTGGGAGTCCCACTTTTGTCGAACTTCGAAGGGATCAAAGGTCGGTTCTTGGATGAATGTGAGGTCGCCAAGCTTCTTGTTCTCTTTGTCGTAGACGGTGACGCCTTGGATGCAATCGTTCATCGACCATTCTGGTTTGCATGGAAGCCATTGACCAAGTCGGACGTCAGTGAATGCTTGTTGTGGGTACCAACTATCGGTTCGATTCCACCAATTCGGAAGTGATGGCCATGGCCAACCTTCGGAGTATGCGCGGGAATCTTCGTTCCATGCTTTGCCGGTCAAGTTCGCATGTGAAGTGGAAATCGGAATCAGTGATGATGCGATGAAGGCGAGAAGGAGTAAGAGTCGCTTGACTCGCATCTTGGCCTCCTGGGTAGCGCGTGCGGCGGCGCGTGAATGAGGCATGTCTACTCTCGTGGGGCGCGGGAAGGAAGGGATACGGGTCGTCAAAGAGGCTTGAAAAGTGGTGAAGTGGTGGGTTTGCTGAGGTGAAATGGAAAAACAGAGAGGTTTTGAGTGACCACCCCGGCTATCGTAAGAAGAGAACCCAAGATCTCGTATCACCGGGGTGGAACCTTTAACCGAAGCATACTTCCGACTCCTGCCCTCGTCAATTGAACTTGTCTTTTGTGGAGAAGTCCTATGTGCACAGAAGCGACTCTCCAAGATCCTTTTGATCCTCGATTACGCCTATTTTTCGCAAATGTATTCAACCAGTGAGTCAGATTCCAGATCGTTATTCGTTTTCATAGACGAATCTGGAAATTTCGACTTCTCATCAAGTGGCACGGAGTATTTCGTCATGGCAGGAGCTTCTGTCTTGACGCCACTCTCAACATCTCAAGTCCTACAAGAACTCAAATATTCAATGCTGTCTACTGGACATGATCTAATGAGTTTTCACGCGTCACAAGATCTCATATGGGTACGTGACCAGGTCATTAGTCAGATTTGTCTACTGAGAGGACTCAAGGTTCACGTAATACATGCGAAAAAAGCTCTTGTCCCAAATGCATTAAAGAGTAGCTATCACCTTCACAGCCACTTTGCGAGAGAGTTCATTCGTTTTTCACTGAGGGCTGTAGAAGTTGAGCAGGCGGATCAAGTTGTAGTGATTTTTGATCAGGCATTGAGTTCCAGTCAGCAAGGAGCTTTTCACGCAGCGATAAAATCTGAGATAAAGAGATCTCAAAAACTATGTCGGATTTATTTCCACTCGATGAAGACCGATTTCAATGGTCAGATTGCGGACTACGTAGCCTGGGCAAAATTCAAACAACTGGAGCGAAGCGAAAGCCGTCCATGGAATTTCTTAATGAAATCACTTCAGCCCACAGAGCAGGTTTTATTCGGGTGATGCTGAGTTGCCATGGTGCAGACATAAAACCATTCACTGAGCAGGCGCCGAAGGTAGGTTTTTCGCGAAAAGGGCGGAAATTGCCGTAAAGCTCCGCTTGTAAACTAAGGCTCTCTTCGGCAGGTCAGAGAAGTTCACTTATAAGAGGTGAAGTGCTCGATAACTGCCCCTAAAGTCTTGGGAGGTCGCCATGTGCGGAATCGTCGGTTACACCGGCGATCGGAGCGCGATCGATCTCGTGATCGATGGACTTCGGCGGCTTGAGTATCGCGGGTATGACTCCGCGGGTGTAGCGCTCACAGGTGGCGCAGGAGACGCGCTGGTAGTTGAGAAGAAGGCTGGAAAGTTAGGGAATCTTGAAGCGGCACTTGATGATCGCTTCGATTCATCGAAGTCAGGAATCGGGCACACTCGGTGGGCGACACATGGTGGCCCGACAGATACCAACGCACATCCACATCTTTCTAATGACGGGAAGCTTGCGGTCATCCATAACGGAATCATCGAGAACTATGTGGAGCTGAAGGCTGAGTTAGTTTCGCGGGGACATAAGTTCACTTCAGAGACTGATACCGAATCGGTAGCGCATCTTCTTAGCGATGCCGTCGCGGATGCTGGTGGCGATCTCGCGGAAGCGATGCGCAAGGTCTGTAAGCGACTACGAGGCTCTTTCACACTCCTTGCGGTGCATGCCGATGACCCAAAGAAGATTGTGGGAGCGCGTCGAAATTCGCCGTTGGTGGTGGGCGTGGGAGAGGGCGAGAATTTCTTAGCTTCCGATGTCGCGGCATTCATCTCATCGACGAAGCAGGCAATGGAATTAGGTCAAGACCAAGTCGTAACGGTGACTCCAGATGCGGTGACGGTTACTGACCTTGATGGCAATCGGATCGAAGCGAAGCGATATGAGATCACCTGGGATGCGGCGGCTGCAGAGCGTGGTGGCTATCAGCACTTCATGCTCAAGGAGATCTTCGAGCAACCGAAGGCGATCTCGGATACTTTGATAGGGCGGATCGATGAATCAGGGCGGGTTTCACTGCCTGAGATCGAGTCGTTAGGCAGTGATTTCAATCGAATCCTGATCCTTGCATGTGGCACCGCCTATCACGCAGGCTTGATCGGAAAGTATGCGATCGAGGAGTGGGCTGGGATTCCTTGTGACGTGGAGCTTGCATCAGAGTTCCGTTATCGAAAGCCGGTCCTTGATCCGAAGACTTTGGTCGT
>JBMUDS010000052.1:0-4909 GCA_049459795.1 Candidatus Nanopelagicaceae bacterium
TCGGGTTCAGTCACGTTCTTTCGAAGACTGATGATCGCAGTGACGGAGAGCGCACTGATGATCACACCGAGTGAGAGATTGAGCGAGATGTGTGGCACTGCGACAGGACCGATCTCATGAATGCCGATGCCATGTAGCGCCTCGATCACCAACTTCACTCCGATGAAGCCAAGTACGACCGCAAGTCCTTTTGAAAGATAAATCAACCTACGAAGCAGGATGCCGACAAGGAAATAGAGCTGGCGTAGCCCCATGAGGGCGAATGCATTTGCCATGAAGACGATATAGGGATCTCGAGTAAGTCCGAAGATCGCAGGGATCGAATCAAGGGCAAAGAGGATGTCAGTAGTTCCGAGTGCGATCAAAGCAAGTGTGAAAGTCGACCAGCCTCTTTCGCGGAGCTTCTTGATCAGCTTGCTCTCATCCCACTCGTCTTCCTCAGTATCGCCAGTGACCAACTTGTAGGCGGTCCAGAGCAAGATGGCACCGAAGAGGAAGAAGACTGCGACAAAGCGTTCGATCACTGCCGCGCCAATGATGATGAAGATCCCGCGAAGGACGAGGGCCATCAAAATCCCGAGCAATAGCACCATCTGTTCTTGCTCCTTCTTGACCTTCAATCGCGTCAAGATGATGATGAAGACGAAGAGATTGTCGATTGAGAGTGAGTACTCCGTGATCCACCCAGCGAAGAACTCTTGGCTTGCAACGGGGCTCTCCCAACTTCGCATCGAGATCCCGAAGATGATCGCGGACGAGACATAGATGAAAGTCCAGCTCGCTGCCTCCTTCAAAGAGGTCTCGACATTCCTCCGGTACCAGGCCCAGAAAAGGTCGAAGATGATCACGACTCCGACTGCGATTCCTGTGACCGCCCAAATGGTCGGCGTCGTATTCGATACTCGATCCAGAGCCTCAGTCGTCTCTGTGGTGGCAAGCATGATGCTCATGTAGCAGCAGTTCTCACTCTCAACGAGGGATTCGCATATGAAAAATGCGGGCCCCCGAATTCGAGGACCCGCATAATCTACTTCAGTAACCGGCTAGTGAGAGTGTCCTCCCGGACCGTGACTATGTCCGTGTCCACCAGCAGCCTCTTCCTTCTTATCCTCTGGGGTTTCGAAGACGAGAGCTTCGGTGGTGATGAACATCGCTGCGATCGATGCAGCGTTTGCGAGCGCAGAGCGCGTCACCTTCACTGGATCAATGACGCCCGCTTTGACGAGATCGCCATATTCATCGGTCGCTGCATTGAATCCTTCATCCTTCTTCAACGCCTTGACCTTGGAGACGACGACATAACCTTCATGTCCTGCGTTCTCTGCGATCCACCGAAGTGGCTCTTCGCATGCCTTACGGACAAGTCGAACACCTGTTGCGTTATCGCCTTCGAGTCCGAGATCGCTATCGAGGACAGTCGATGCATGCACGAGTGCTGCACCGCCACCGACGACGATTCCCTCTTCGACTGCTGCACGAGTAGCAGAGATCGCATCCTCAAGACGATGCTTCTTCTCCTTCAACTCAACTTCGGTATGTGCGCCGACTCGGATGACACAGACTCCGCCAGAGAGTTTCGCAAGACGCTCTTGGAGCTTCTCGCGATCCCAATCGGAATCCGCGGCATCGATCTCACGTCGGATCTCACCGATACGACCTTCGACTGCCTTGCGGTCTCCTGCACCATCGACGATCGTGGTGTCATCCTTCGTCACGACGACGCGACGAGCGCGGCCGAGCATGTCGAGTGAGACCTGATCCAACTTCAAACCGACTTCGGTTGTGATCACAGTTGCGCCAGTGAGGATCGCCATGTCCTGGAGCATCGCCTTACGACGATCGCCGAAACCTGGTGCCTTCACTGCAGCCGATGCGAAGGTGCCACGGACCTTGTTCACCACGAGAGTGGAGAGCGCTTCGCCCTCGACATCCTCAGCGATGATCAAGAGTGGTTTGCTCGCTTGTGCGACCTTCTCAAGAACTGGGAGAAGATCAGGGAGCGCTGAGACCTTCTGGGATGAGATCAGGATGTAAGCGTCCTCAAGGACTGCCTCCATGCGATCGGAATCGGTGACGAAATATGGCGAGATATAGCCCTTATCGAACTGCATACCTTCGGTGAAATCGAGATCGAGGCCAGTGGTCGATGACTCTTCGACGGTGATGACACCATCTTTCCCGACCTTGTCCATCGCTTCTGCGATCAATTCACCGATGTTGCGATCCTGTGCCGAGATGGTCGCGACGTTTGCGATCTGCTCTTTGCCAGCGACAGGTGTCGCATTGCTGTGAAGCTTCTCGACGATCGCAGCGACTGCCTTCTCGATACCGACCTTGATGCCCATCGGTTGTGCACCAGCGGCGAGGTTTCGAAGACCTTCCTTCACCATTGCCTGAGCAAGGACTGTGGCGGTGGTGGTTCCATCACCTGCGATGTCATTGGTCTTCTCTGCGACTTGCTTGACCAATTGCGCGCCCATGTTCTCGGCTGGATCGGAGAGTTCGATCTCCTTCGCGATGGTCACACCATCATTGGTGATGACCGGTGCTCCGAAGGACTTACCGATGACGACGTTGCGTCCCTTCGGTCCCAAGGTCACCTTCACTGTGTCAGCGAGGATGTTGACGCCTCGCTCCATTCCACGACGAGCGTTCTCGTCGAATTGAAGACTCTTACCCATGTCTGGTCAGTCCCCGAACTACTTGTTGATGATCGCGAGGATGTCGCGAGCTGAGAGGACCAAGTACTCCTCGCCACCGTACTTCACTTCGGTGCCGCCGTACTTGCTGTAGAGAACTACGTCGCCTTCCTTGACGTCCATCGGGACGCGATCGCCATCATCAAAGCGGCCTGGTCCAACAGCGACGACCTTGCCCTCCTGTGGCTTTTCCTTGGCGGTATCTGGGATGACCAGCCCCGATGCGGTGGTGGTCTCAGCATCTAGTGGCTTGACTACGACTCGATCTTCGAGTGGCTTAATGGCAATGGCCATCGTTGTGCTCCTTCTTTCGTTGTTCTTCTCTTCTTTTACGTACTCTGAAAGGGGTCTAGGGGCCGTTAGCAGTGTCGGCCCGAGAGTGCCAACGCGAACCCTAGGGGGCGTATTCCCGAAGCTCAAATCGAGGTTTTTAAGCGAGGATGGAGCGTGAAGTCAGGCCTTCCGGCGCAGGGTCGCCTTGGCGGAGACCCGCTTCTGGACCTTCTTGGTGATCCGCCTCTTGGCAACGCTCTTTGGCCGGGCAGTCGAGGTCCGACCCTGCTCGGTCATCTTCAGACGTCGCTCCAACTTCTTCTCGTACTCAGAATCGATGAGACGCTGTGAGGTCTCATCGATCTTGACTCTGATCTCGAGCTCTCCCCCCAAAGCTTCAACATATCGCCGAAGTGTTCGAATCTCGATGGGGTCAAAGCTTCCGCGTTCGATTCGAGAGACATTAGATTGATCGATCTTGAGCTTCTTCGCCATCTGCGCCTGGGTGAGTCGCTTCACCTGGCGAAGTTCTGCGAGCTTCACGCCATCCAATTTCGCAAGGATCTTCTGCACTCCTCGCTTTAGTCGTTTCGGATCAACTTGAAATTCCTCACGGAACTCTTCCCAAGAGACCCATTCGGATTCCCTCTTTTTACTCATAATGATCCTTGTTGTTTTCCAAAATGCCCCTTAAATCGCGATTCAGCAATGGGGATACTCTCTTCGTACCACTCATGCCATCTACCTTTCTTATCGCCACCTACAAGAAAGAAAGCTTTTCTTTGAGAATCAAAAATAAAAAGGCAACGAATACTTGTACCCAAAGGGCGCAATTCCTTTAGATTCTTCATTTTCGAACCTTTCACATGATCTACTAAAGGCCGGCCAAGAACCGGCCCAACTGTCCGCAATACTTCAAGAGCCTCATTGATTCGATCCTGATCATCTCTGCTGAGAGATCTGGCCCAATTTCTGAACTCATTGTGGAACGCAATCGTCCAAACCATCCAAAGACAATATGTGTTCCAGCGCATATTGTTTCACAGAAGTGCAGGGATTGTGAAGTAGGTATCGCTGTGAATTACTGCCAAGCAACAAGCGAGACAGGTGCAGAACTCTCAACTGCTATCCCACGCGAAGATGGCGCTACGCCATCGGCGACCAGTTGCGCACCAAGCGCCGCAACCATCGCTCCGTTATCAGTACATAAGACCGCTGGCGGAATCCGAAGTTCGACGCCTGCTGCCGAAGCCCGCTCCAACGCCATCTCGCGAAGCCTGGAATTCGCAGCCACCCCACCGCCGATCACGAGCGAATCGATCCCGCTCATTCGGCACGCATCGAGCGCCTTCTTGGTCAACACATCGACGACCGCCTCCTGGAACGAAGCCGCGACATCTGCTCGCACATGCTCTGGCGTCGCCTTCAGATACCGCGAGACCGCGGTCTTGAGGCCCGAAAACGAGAAGTCGAAACGATGATCTTCCTGATCCTTCGCCGCTGTCATCCCGCGCGGAAACTCGATGGTGACTTTGCCACTCCGCGCTTCCTTATCGATGAGCGGCCCACCAGGAAAACCCAAACCTAAGATTCGCGCGATCTTGTCGAATGCTTCTCCTGCTGCATCATCCAAGGTCTGTCCTAAAGAGACGAACGATGACGAGAGTCGATCGACTCTGAGTATCGATGAATGTCCACCACTCACGAGCAAGGCAATCGAAGGTCGAAACTCCGCTTCATGAGTCAAGAGATCGACCGCTACATGTGAAGCAAGATGATTGACGCCATAGAGCGGCTTATCAAGGGCGAGCGCGAGTCCATTCGCTGCCGAGACTCCGACCAAGAGCGCGCCGACAAGTCCTGGCCCTGCTGTCACGGAAATCGCATCGACATCGGCAAGTGAGATATTTGCTTCTTTCGTCGCACGTTCGATCGCG
>JBMUDS010000053.1:0-4806 GCA_049459795.1 Candidatus Nanopelagicaceae bacterium
TGACAATCCGGGAGTTGGAAGAGAAATCGCAAGGGCAGAGATCAGTTGGCCCGCCGCACGCTATGCAGTTACTTGGTCGGATGACGAGGATCGTTGGTTGATCGAATTCAACGGAGAGCCGAATCTCAATCCTGATGGTTACCAACTCGGTTCGCCGACTTTTGTGATTCAGATCGTCGATATTGAACCTTCTGAATTCGGTGATCGTTACGGCGGCATCACACCAAAACATGAAGTGATCGGCCAAGGCCGCGGGTTCCTGCTTCGCGATGCTCAAGCGATCGAGGTGACATGGAGACGTGATTCAGCGACGACGCCGACGGCGTGGAGTCTGGCGGATGGTTCTCCCGCCCCATTCGAACCAGGACAGATATGGATCGCGCTGACCGAGAATGAGCCATCCTTCGAGTATCCGGCTGAGGAGATGCTGGATGAGACAAAGGCGAAGACTCAGAAGTAGACTCTCGCCCCGCTAGAAATAGCGTGATCCGGCGATATCCCGGACGTTCGCGACAATCAAGGAGTGATGATGGCAAACACGGCAGATCAGGGCGCACGCGTCGTTGGTTCATCCCGCGTCAAGCGAGGAATGGCTGAGATGCTTAAAGGTGGCGTCATCATGGATGTCGTCAATGCTGAACAGGCGAAGATCGCCGAGGATGCCGGAGCGGTCGCGGTCATGGCCCTCGAGCGAGTTCCAGCGGATATCAGAGCCCAAGGTGGAGTCGCGCGGATGTCCGATCCAGAGATGATCGCGGAGATCCAAGCTGCCGTCACGATCCCCGTGATGGCGAAGGCTCGCATCGGACATTTCGTAGAGGCTCAGGTTCTTCAGGCGATCGGTGTCGATTACATCGATGAATCAGAGGTCCTTACTCCGGCTGATTACACCCACCATATCGATAAGTGGAATTTCACAGTCCCCTTCGTCTGTGGCGCAACTAATCTTGGGGAGGCGCTTCGTCGCATCAATGAAGGCGCGGCGATGATCCGTTCCAAGGGCGAGGCCGGCACGGGAGATGTCTCGAACGCCACAACACATATGCGAGCGATCTCAGACGAGATGCGTCGATTGTCCTCAATGCGTGAAGATGAACTCTACGTCGCAGCGAAGGAGTTACAAGCACCCTTCGAGTTGGTTAAAGAGGTGGCTGAGAGCGGAAAGCTTCCGGTCGTTCTTTTCACTGCTGGCGGAATCGCTACTCCTGCGGACGCAGCAATGATGATGCAATTGGGTGCAGATGGCGTCTTCGTTGGATCAGGAATCTTCAAGAGTGGAAATCCAGCAAAGCGTGCTGAGGCGATCGTGCGTGCCACTACTTACTTCAGTGATCCAAAAGTCGTAGCCGAGACATCGAATGGCCTTGGAGAGGCGATGGTAGGAATCAATGTCGCTGATATCCCCGTACCGCACCGCCTCGCTGAGCGCGGTTGGTAAGGACGAGCAGCTAGCCGCTTCTCGACGGAGGTTTAGTAGATGTCACGGATCGGTGTACTCGCGCTTCAAGGCGATGTACGAGAGCACATTCGTGCCATTGAAGAATGTGGCGGGACCGGCTTTCCGCTCAAGAGGATCCCTGAGATCGCTTCATGTGATGGTTTGATCATGCCAGGTGGCGAGTCGACGACTATCTCGAAATTGGCCAGGAATTTCGGTCTCTTTGATCCATTGGTTGAGGCGATCAAATATGGATTGCCGGTATATGGATCGTGCGCCGGAATGATCTTGCTCGCCGATCGAGTTCTCGATGCCATGGCAGGCCAGGAGACCTTTGGCGGTCTTGATGTCACCGTAAGAAGGAATGCCTTTGGCCGGCAGATCGATTCATTCGAGAGCGAGATCCTCTTCGCTGGATCGCGTCCCTTCTCCTACAACGCAGTCTTCATTCGCGCGCCCTGGGTCGAAGAAGTTGGACCGACTGTGGAGGTACTTGCCACCGTAGACGAGCATCCTGTCGCGGTACGACAAGGCAATCTCTTCGCTACTTCGTTCCACCCAGAACTCACCAGCGATACTCGTGTCCACCGATATTTCCTCGATGAGGTCGTGGCAATGAGTCACGATCGCAGCAGAAAGTGAGTTGATTCTCGACATGTCAGGTCACTCCAAATGGGCAACGACGAAGCATAAGAAAGCGATCATCGATAAGCGGCGGGCGAAAGTCTTCGCGAAACTTGTGAAAGCGATCGAAGTATCAGCGCGAACAGGCGGTGCTGATCCCAGTGGTAATCCGACGCTCTACGATGCGATACAGAAAGCGCGTAAGAACTCTGTTCCTTCGGACAACATCGATCGAGCGGTCAAACGTGGAGCGGGACTCGAATCCGGTGGTGCGACCTACGAGACCATCATCTATGAAGGATATGGGCCACAAGGTGTCGCTCTCTTGATCGAGTGTCTGAGTGACAACAGGAATCGTGCAGCGTCAGAGGTTCGAGTAGCAGTGACTCGCAATGGTGGCACCATGGCTGATCCCGGTTCCGTCTCCTACCTCTTCAATCGTCGCGGCGTCGTAATCGTGCCGAAGGTCCAGCCTGCAGAAAAGCCTGAGGCAAGAGCTTCCACGGACTTGAATGAGGATCGGATCATGGAAGTGGTCCTTGATGTCGGTGCTGAGGAGATCAATGATCTTGGCGCTTCCTTCGAGATCGTGAGCGAACCGAGCGCGATGGTAGAGATCCGGTCTGCGATTGAGAGAGCAGGATGGGAGTATGAATCTGCAGAAGTATCACTCCTTCCATCTGTAAGCATCTCGGTAGACAAAGAAGGCGCGGAGAAGCTATTCGCTTTGATAGAAGCTATCGAAGAGCTCGATGATGTCCAAAACGTCTATGCGAATTTTGACGTCTCCGACGAGATCATGGCGGCCCTCAGTTAGCCTGACCCGGTGCGTGTTCTCGGCGTAGATCCAGGCCTCACTCGTTGTGGCATTGGCGTGGTTGAGAAGATCGGTTCGAGCCTGAAATTGGTCGACCTTGGCGTGATCCGAACCCCCAAGGAATCAGAGATCGACCAACGTCTTCTTCTGCTCGAATCCGAGTTATCGTCATGGATCACGCGTGCCAAGCCGGATGTAATCGCGATCGAAAGAGTATTCTCGCAACTCAATGTGAAGACGGCGATGGCTACCGGCCAAGCCGCAGGCGTTGCGATTCTGCTCGCTGCGAAGAGTGGATTGCCCATCGCCCTTCATACACCGAGTGAAGTGAAGGCAGCGGTGACCGGATCAGGAAGGGCAGATAAGACCCAAGTGGCCACGATGGTGAAACGGATCTTGAATCTGAAAGAGATGCCCCGTCCGGTCGATACGACTGATGCGCTGGCTCTCGCGATATGCCATCACTGGCGTGGGAGTGGCGAAGCACGACTCAAGGCCGCCGTAGCCAAAGAGAAGTCGCGTCGCAGATGATTGGTCGAGTATCTGGAAACCTCATCGACCGTCATGAGGTCGCCCATAATGCGTTGATCACAGTTGCAGTCTCGGGATTGGGATTCGAAGTCCATGTTCCCCGAAGCGACATCGATGGTCTCTCCCTTGGAGATGAGATCAACCTCTTCACGGATCTCATCGTCCGCGAAGACGCCATGGTCCTCTATGGCTTTTCGACGAGCGCTCGACGAACCCTTTTTCGAATGTTGCAGACAGTTACAGGGGTTGGTCCCAAGGTCGCCCTGACGGCGCTAAGCACGACCGCAACCGAGGAATTGACTGGCGCGATCGTGGATGGCGATATCGCTTTCTTAGAGCGAATACCGGGTATCGGAAAGAAGGTCGCTTCTCGAATTTCGCTCGAGCTTCGAGAGAAGATGGCGCTTGCAGGAGGAGGGGGAGCGCGAAGTGCTCGAGCAGATGTCCTTTCCGCATTGATCAACCTCGGCTATGGCGAGAAGGAAGCGCACGCAGCTGTCGTAGATATCGGAACCGATCTCGGAATCGAGGCGGCGCTCAAGGAAGCTCTCACTAAACTCAATCGAACCCAACGATCATGACAGATTTCGATCCATCGAAGGACTCGATCGTTCGTGCCGAATTGATCAGTGATGAGGCGAGAGTCGACCACGCACTCCGCCCGGAATCGCTCGAGGATTTCGTAGGTCAAGATCGAGTCAAGGATCAGATTGGAACTTTGATTCAAGCCGCTTTGGCTCGAGGAAGCACTGCGGATCACATACTCCTTGCTGGACCGCCAGGACTTGGAAAGACGACATTGGCGCTGATCATCGCTTCCGAGATGGGTGCGTCGATCAAAATCACTTCTGGTCCTGCCATTCACCATGCCGGCGATCTCGCTTCGATTCTCTCCTCTATCAATCCTGGCGAGATTCTTTTCATTGACGAGATCCATCGCGTTGCACGACCTGCAGAAGAGATGCTCTATATGGCAATGGAGGATTTTCGCGTCGATGTGATGGTAGGCAAAGGGGCGGGAGCAACCTCTATTCCTCTTGAGATCGCACCGTTCACTTTGATTGGCGCGACTACTCGCTCTGGACTCCTCACCGGACCGCTGAGGGATCGCTTCGGATTCACCGCACACATGGATTTTTATGATGAAGAGTTCTTGGCTCGCATCATCTCTCGCAGCTCTCGTTTGCTTGACATCATCATTGACGATGAGGCAGTGGGCGAGATCGCCTCTCGATCGCGTGGTACACCTCGCATCGCGAATCGACTGTTGCGGCGCGTGCGAGATCATGCGCAGGTCCATTTTGATGGCCTAGTCTCCAAGGAGCAGACCCAATCTGCTCTTGCGATGTATGAAGTGGATCATCGCGGTTTGGATCGGCTCGATCGAGCGATACTC
>JBMUDS010000054.1:0-4575 GCA_049459795.1 Candidatus Nanopelagicaceae bacterium
CGATTTCTGACGAGAATTTGGCGTTCTCGAATGTATTCCGAGATTGATTCTCGAATATGGTTCGGGACATCGAGATCCCTTGTTCAGAGAAGAATTGCTCGGCGGCCTCTGCTTCACTCATGCCTTCAGGTCGCAAAGCTCCTGAGAAGGTGGAGTAGATCAACTTGAAGTCTGGGCATCGGTTGAGAAGTTCTAGCGCTTTTGTCACTCGCTCCCCCGCTTCACCCAATTGAGGTTGTCGTCGTTGCTCAGGGATAAGCCCTGGACTCATTCCACCACCTAGGACAATGACACCTTGGAAGTCGTTAGAGCACTTCACCTCAGGAATCGGGAATCTATCTTCAAGTGCGCGAAGCGCTGCATAGCTGATTCCGAGATTTGAAAAGAAGATGAGAGATATTGCAAGGGCGATCGTTGCTCGTCTTGCGACCTTGTATCGACGTTGCCAGAAGAGTCCGATAGTGACGATGACGCCAAGCACGAGCAGGTTGTCAACTTTAAGAAACCATCCTGCGATCTTTGCAGCATAGAAGAAGATATCGTCGCCGGTCATCTCACTCGTTCTCTTCTAGTTCTTCATCACGTCTACGAACCGTAATTCCGAGCCGCGCCTCCAACTCGTCATCCTTCGGATAGGTCACATCGGTCAGAGTAAGACCACGTGATGGGAAGACCATACTTTCGCCAATACGCTCTCCCCCATCAAGGATCTCTTTCATCCATTGAGGTGCGAATCTGCCTTCACCTACACAGACTGCAGCGCCAATCAAACTTCTCACCATTGAATGGCAGAAGGCATCAGCAGTGATGTTCGCTCTGATGAAACCATCCTCCTCTCGACTGAATCTGAACTCTTTCAGGGTACGGATCGTGGTCCCGGTATCTCTTGCCTTACAGAAGGCAGCGAAGTCATGCTCGCCGATCAAAGGGGCAATTGCCCCATTCATCTTCTCTAGATCAAGCGGTCGATACCACGTTGCTACGTCATAGCGTCGAAGTGGAGCTAGCAATTGACCGCCATCTGCGATCTTGTAAATGTAGGAACGAGAGAGCGCCGAGAACCTGGCATGAAAGAACTTTGGCGCAGGCGCGATCTCATGAATTCGAATATCTTCAGAGAGCATTCGGTTGAGTCGGTACGAAATATCGGAAAGATTCCACTCACGGCCAGTCTGATCTCGCTCCGGAAGATCGAAGTGCGCAACCTGTGCCGTGGCATGGACGCCGGCATCCGTCCTTCCGGCGACTTGAAGCGTGACTGTGTTTCGCGTTACCGATTCCAGCGCAGATTCAATTTCGCCTTGGACGGTTCTTTGGTCACGTTGCTTGGCCCATCCAGAGAAATTCGTTCCGTCATAAGAGAGATCCATCCGGAAACGAAGAAACCCACTCTTTGGGGTAAGAGTGGGTTCTTCCATGATCCAGATTTCGTTTCGAGGACTACTCCGAAACTAATTCGATGACAGCCATAGGTGCACTGTCTCCCTTGCGAGGGCCGATCTTGGTGATCCGGGTATAGCCACCGTTCCGAGTCGCAAAAGGTGGTCCGATCTCAGTGAAGAGATAATGGACGACGGTCTTGTTCGAGATCTGAGCCATCACAAGACGACGTGATGCGAGGTCGCCCTTCTTCGCAGAGGTGATCATCTTCTCTGCAAGAGGACGGAGACGCTTCGCCTTCGCTTCGGTCGTTGTGATCTTGCCGTGCTCGAAGAGCTGCTCAGCAAGGGTGCGAAGCAATAGCCGCTCGTGTGAAGGGCCGGCTCCGAGTCGAGGGCCTTTCGATGGTCTTGGCATGATGCTTTTCTCCTTCTTTGCTTTCTCTTCTAATTAATCTTCGGTTGGTTCGGCGCCGTAGTTCGCGTGCTTGGTCACATCGAATCCAGCTGGGCTGTCCTTGAGCTGCATGCCCATGGAGTGGAGCTTCGCCTTCACTTCGTCGATCGACTTGGAACCGAAGTTACGGATATCCATCAAGTCTGCCTCGGAGCGAACGATCAACTCACCGACAGTGTGGATGCCTTCACGCTTCAAGCAGTTATAGGAACGCACAGTGAGGTCGAGGTCTTCGATCGGAAGTGCGAGATCCGCTGCGAGCGCTTGATCCTGAAGGGATGGACCGAGGTCGATACCTTCAGCGTTGACGTTCAATTCACGAGCAAGACCGAAGAGCTCGACGAGAGTCGTTCCAGCAGATGCCATCGCATCACGTGGAAGCATCGACTTCTTCGTCTCGACATCGAGGATCAACTTGTCGAAGTCAGTGCGCTGCTCGACACGAGTCGCCTCGACCTTGTAGGTGACGCGAAGGACTGGCGAATAGATGGAGTCGACAGGGATACGGCCGATCTCAGCACCGATCGCCTTGTTCTGAACCGCAGAGACGTATCCGCGACCGCGCTCGATGGTGAGCTCGATCTCGAGATTCGCCTTGCCATTCAAAGTCGCGATGTGTTGATCAGGGTTGTGAACTTCGACGCCAGCAGGAACGCCGACATCCTTACCAGTCACGGTTCCTTCACCATTCTTACGAATGTAAGCGACGACTGGCTCATCACTGGTGGATGAGAAGACGAGGTTCTTGATGTTGAGGACGATCTCAGTGAGATCCTCCTTCACGCCATCAAGGGTGGTGAACTCATGGAGGGCACCGGCCACGCGGATGCTGGTGACAGCAGCGCCTGGGATCGATGAGAGCAAGGTTCGGCGGAGCGAATTACCTAGGGTGTAGCCGAAACCGGGCTCAAGCGGTTCGATGATGAACCGTGAACGGTACTCGCTTACTACTTCCTCGGTAAGGACTGGACGTTGTGCAATCAGCACGTGCTTCCTCCTGTTTTCTTGGGATACCCACTATTTGATATCCGTTTGTGTCTGCCGTTCTTCAATTTTTCAAATCTTGTCCTGAGCCGTGAAGCCCAGAAAGGCTTACTTCGAGTACAACTCGACGATCAGCTGCTCTTGTACCTGGGTATCGATGATGGATCGATTTGGTAGCGCGTGAACGATGATGCGCATCTGTGATGGCACAACTTCGATCCATGCTGGAACCGACTTCTCACCGAATTCAGCGCTTGCGACGATGAATGGTGTGAGGTCGTGTGAATCCTTATGGAGATCGATGATGTCGAATGGGCTCACTCGATAAGAAGGAATATCCACCTTCTTGCCATTGACCAAGAAATGGCCGTGGCGAACGAGTTGGCGCGCCATGTCGCGGCTCTTAGCGAAGCCTGCGCGATAGACGACATTGTCGAGACGTGTTTCAAGGAGGATGAGAAGGTTGTCACCGGTCTTACCCGCAAGGCGTGATGCCTCGGTGTAATAACCGCGGAACTGCTTCTCAAGTACACCGTAGATGCGAGCGCACTTCTGCTTCTCGCGCATCTGGAGTAGGTACTCGGATTCCTTCGCACGTGCACGACCATGCTGCCCTGGTGGGTAAGGTCGTGATTCGATCGGACACTTCGGTCCTTCGCACTTCGAGCCCTTCAGGAAGAGCTTCACTTTCTCGCGTCGGCAACGCTTGCAATCTGCGCCGGTATATCGAGCCATTTCTCTCTCCTCCTTAGACTCGTCGTGGTTTCGGTGGTCGGCAACCGTTATGAGCGGCTGGTGTCACATCAGAGATGGAACCAACTTCAAGTCCGGCTGCTTGCAATGAACGGATTGCAGTCTCGCGACCAGAACCTGGTCCCTTGACGAATACATCTACTTTTCGAACGCCATGCTCCTGAGCCTTCTTGGCTGCTGCCTCTGCAGCAAGGCCTGCGGCGAATGGGGTCGACTTACGTGAACCCTTGAAGCCGACGCCGCCTGATGATGCCCAAGCAAGGACCGCGCCCGTTGGATCGGTGATGGAGACGATGGTGTTGTTGAAGGTCGACTTGATGTGAGCGTGACCGAAGGCGATGTTCTTCTTCTCCTTCTTGCGCGCCTTGACCTTCTTTGCTGCTGGCTTTGCAGCACTCTTCGTTGCGGACTTAGCGGTTGCCATTACTTGGTCTCCTTCTTCTTACCAGCAATAGCGACGCGTGGTCCCTTGCGAGTACGTGCATTGGTATGTGTGCGCTGACCGCGAACTGGAAGTTTCTTGCGGTGGCGAATTCCTTGGTAGCACTGGATCTCGACCTTACGTCGGATGTCAGATGCGATCTCACGTCGGAGATCACCTTCGATCTTGTAATTGCCTTCAATGTACTCACGGAGTTTGATCAAATCCGGCTCTTGAAGATCCTTTACGCGGATATCGGGAGAGATACCGGTCGCCTTGAGCGTCTCATCAGCTCTGGTTGGACCGATCCCGAAGATATAGGTAAGTGCGACCTCAAGGCGCTTTTCGCGCGGCAGGTCCACACCAACTAAACGGGCCATGTTTGCCTTCTCTTTTCTATCCGAAAGTCCTCCGCGATGCTTCCGTGAGATTTCACGGCTCCCGCTTTCGGTCGGGAGGTCAGGCTTTCGCCTGTCGCATCACGCGTGCTTACTATGAAGTTATCTATCCTTGACGCTGCTTATGTCGAAGGTTGTCGCAGATGACCATGACGCGACCATTACGACGAATGACCTTGCACT
>JBMUDS010000055.1:0-4440 GCA_049459795.1 Candidatus Nanopelagicaceae bacterium
TCGTTCTTGGCGCCTATATTCCCAATCCCACATCTGCAGCATTTTCAAGTGGCACATCTATGGCTTCACCATTCGTAGCAGGTGCCGTGGCCACTTATCTGGGCTTCGAACCGAACGCGACACCAGCGATGGCGACCGAATACATCATCCAAAAATCCACCAAGAACGTACTTACTGGATTGGCCGTTGGGACACCTAATCGACTTCTCTACGTGCCACCGGATGACAATCCGGTATCCCTCTCAATCTCACCGTCGAACAGCGTCTCCCGCGCCTCAACAGTGACTCTCTCATTCAATGCTGGACAGACAGGCACTGCAAATTTCCGAGCGAACGGTCGCGAGATCATCGGATGCAAGAGTGTGGCAACGGTCAGCGAGATAGCACAATGCACCTGGCGCCCATCCCGCCATGGCAACAATGTCGTCGAAGTGCGCATCACCCCTTCCGCTACTAGCATCTCGTCGACTACTAGGAGATCACTCTCACTGACGGTAATTCCTAGATCAGGGAGTCGATAAGCAGAGAAAGAAGAGGTTCGCTGAAATGAACTATCTCATCAGATCACTTATTGCAGTTCTCTCTGCCTCACTCCTTCTTTCATTCCTTTCCCCTGCCCGAAGTAACGAGACGGAACTTGAGATCGATGCGATTAATCTTCGCCAAACTCAAGTCGAAGGCGGTCGTGGTGCTGCTCTCGCAGTGGGACTCAATGGCACCCTCTATCTCGGCGGTGGAGAGCAAGGTGACACACTCTTTCGTTACCAGGATCAAACACTCTTCGAGATGGGCCGTATCAGCGAACCTAATGAGCGGTTACGCGATTCTCGTTTTGGGCCAACTGATGTAGCGATCCTCAAGGAGAGTGAAACCGAGATTGAATTCCTCATCTCTTACCCGCAACTAGATCCCGCGAACAGATGTGTGCGATTGGTTGCTTTCAGATACACATGGCAGGAGATCACCCAAACCCTCACCAAGGGCGAGCAGTGGTTCGAAGGAAAGCCATGCGTTCCGGTCGGGGCCGTTCAACATGCAGCCGGTCGAATTGAAGTGATCAATGCCAAGTCCGCTTACCTCACAACCGGCGATCTCGGATTTCGGTCCATTAATGACCGTGATGCCCGCGGATGGCTCGGTGGAGTCTTCAAGATCACCCAAGAGCGGACCCGGCAGATATCCGAAGGACACCGAAATCCACAAGGAATCCTTCGTGTGGGGAAGAGTCTTTATATCTCGGAGCATGGTCCGAGAGGTGGTGATGAGATCAACCTCATTGAGAAAGGAAAGGATTATGGCTGGCCATTCGTCACCTTTGGCGAGCCATATAGCTCTGGCGATTATGTCCGCCCAGAGGCAACAGGCACTCATGCCGGCTACACAAGACCTCTGATCTCCTGGGTTCCATCGGTTGCACCGACGGAACTCGTTCGATTGCCACGCACTGCACAATGGGGCAACAAGCGAGGCGCAATAGTCATGGGAACTCTCGCTGAAGAGTCATTGATCTTCATCGAGCGCACATCAAAGCGGAAAATGAAGGAAGTTGAGCGGATCTATATTGGTGAGCGCATTCGAGATCTCGAAGTCGGTGCAAATGGTGAACTCATCGCAACTTCAGATAGCGGAAAGATCCTCTTCATCACTCGGCGCTAGCGCTCAAACTAATTGACGGCAAGGAATGCAGAGCCGATCACCATGCTCACCCAGAGAAGGTGGAAGATCGGCATGAAGATCGCGATTCGCTCCGTTGCTGATGAACCATCTGGTCCCTCGAACTTAGGTCGGAGCAACTCCTGGATCACACTCGAGAGGATCATGAAGTTGCCGACCCACGCCACCATGCAATAAGGGCAAAGTGCACCGATGACGAAAGTTGTTTGATACGCGAGCCAATGCGAGAAGAGGATCGCTAGGACAGTTCCGATTAAGGCAATCTGCCAAAACCACGAAGGAAACTCCACGCCAGCAAGAAGTGCCACACCAACTGCGATGAAGATGGCAAACGCTCCGATTCCGAGGAGTGAGTTGGGAAAACCAAAGACCTCAGCTTGTTCCGAGAGCATCACGCTCTTGCAATTGAGTGTCTCTGAGATGTTACAAGACGGCACGAATTGTGAGTCTTTGAGAAGTTTGATCTTGTCGATAGTAAGTAGAAATGAGGCAATGAATCCAATTACCCCGCCTATGAGAGCGACCAAGCCGGAGAACCACTTCTTGTTCAAGATCACTGCGGAACCCTATCTAGCAACACAGATCGAGCGCATCAGGAAACTCCCAGCCAATCATGCGGATTCTGCGTGGATTCCGTGACCACTTCCCAAGGATTCTCCAAGGTGACGTCATTACCTTTCAGTCGCTTCACAAAGTACAGATTTCTACGGATAGAACCAATCCCAGCCGAAAGGAAAATCAGTGAAATTCAAGCGAATCCTCACTCTCTTCACCACAGCGGCTCTCTTCTCCGCCACTGTTGCCCTTTCACCTGCGGCTAACGCCCAGGAAGAGGGCGAAACACCACTTGGCCTCAACGCACTGACCAATGTGCTCAATGTCGCCGAGTACAACTTTGATACAGATCTCACCGATTTCGACATCCTCACCTACCTAGCCCTCGACGTAATGGGTGCAAAGCCAAACTCACCTGTGTGGGCTCTCGCTGATGGCAATGTGAAGATGACTGCATTCATCCCAACAGACCGCGCATTCAAGAAATTGGTCAAGGCGCTCACCGGTGAATCCCTCAAGCGCGAACGCAAGATCTACTTGGCTGTACGTGCTCTCGGTATGGATACAGTCGAAAAGGTGCTGCTGTATCACGTAGTCCTTGGGGATCCAATCCTCTCGGGAGCAGCTGTAGAGGCGGCAAATGCAAGCACCTTCTTGACCACGGCTGAAGGCTCAACAATTCGCGTGGTCTTTAATGGTGACCTCCTCAAAGTACGCGATAAGGATCGTGAGCGAATCAATCCAAATGTCATCCTTGCACGTGTTGATGTCAATGAAGGTAATAACCAGGTTGCTCATCCAATCAATGGAGTCCTACTTCCAAAGCTTGGCTAAGCACTAAATCCCTTTCAGAAACAGAAAGAACCCCGTGCCCTGAGAAGAGCACGGGGTTCTTCGATTCTCAAGAATCAGTTCAAAAGAATCGAATGTCGTTATTTTCCACGCGCTAACGAGCGAACAGCGAGTTCACAATGAAGTGCAGTTCCAAGGTGAAGCACAGTGTCGTCAAACATCGCTCTCGGTGAGTGATTGACCTCAGATTTTGTGAAATCACTATTTACCGAGGCTCCAAGGAAAAGATAGGAACCTGGCACTTCCTCCAATACTCGTGAAAAGTCCTCTGCCCCAGCGATCGGGTGCGGCATTTCCACATACGAATCAGTACCGAACATATCCATGACGACATCGGCGGCAAAGGCTGCTTCAGCATCATTATTTACGGTGACCGGATATTGCTCGACGATCTTCACATCGGCCTTCAATCCATAGGCAGTTGCGATGGAGTTACAGAGCTGGACAGCCTCCTTATGGATCTTGGCTTGATTCTCGGCACTGAAGGTCCTGATCGTTGCCTGGAATTCGGCCCGATCGGGAATGATGTTCGCTTTCGTTCCAGCATGGAAATTCCCGACCGTAAGTACTACCGGATCAAATGCATTGAAAGAACGCGTAATGAGAAGTTGTAGCGCCGTCACCATCTCGGCGGCGACTGGAATCGGATCCTTGGCAGTGTGTGGCTGTGATCCATGCCCACCCATGCCTATGACTGTGACATGAAGTTCATCGCTTGATGCCATCATCGTCCCGGGCTTTGTCGTGAAAACGCCATTTGGTATGCCAGCAGACATCACATGGATGCCATATGCGGCATCTACCTTCTTTCCTGATGCCGTTAGAACGCCTTCTTTGATCATGTGCCCGGCGCCGTCATATCCCTCTTCACCAGGTTGGAACATGAAGACGACATCACCTTCTAATTGATCGCGCTTAGCACTCAAGATCTTGGCCGCACCCAAAAGCATCGCAACATGAAGATCGTGTCCACAAGCATGCATCACGCCATCTATCTGACTCCTATACGTAACCTCGTTGAGTTCCTGAACTGGAAGTGCATCCGTATCAGCGCGAAGTAATACTGCACGCTCGCGACTCTTTCCTCTCAGGACCGCGGTAACAGCGGTTGAGGATTTCCCCGAGGTGATCTCGAGGTTCAACTTCGAAAGCGCATCGATGATCTTTCGTTGCGTTAACGGATTCTCGAGGCCAATCTCTGGCTCTTGATGGATGGCATGGCGAAAAGCCACAAGCTCACTCTGAATTGATTTAGCGTCCTCTTTGAATGATGACATATTGCCCCCATCTTTGAGTGATAGAGAAAAAGTGGGCCCTGTCGGGATCGAACCGACGACCCACGGATTAAAAGTCCGTTGC
>JBMUDS010000056.1:0-4364 GCA_049459795.1 Candidatus Nanopelagicaceae bacterium
ACTACGAACTTATGGTCATTCTCGACCCAGATCTCGAAGAACGCACAGTCGCACCGAGTCTTGAGACCTATCTCAAGATCGTCAAAGATGGTGGAGGCAGAGTCGAGAAACTCGATATCTGGGGCCGTCGTCGTATGACTTTCGAAATCGGAAAGAAGAGCGAAGGCATCTACGCCGTCGTCGATATGCACTGTGATCCTGCATCAGTGAAAGAGTTGGATCGCCAACTCAATCTCAATGAAGCAGTACTCCGCACCAAAGTTGTAGTACTCAAGTAGTTCCGCGCCCGATAAGTAGATATCCGATACATAGCGAGAAGAGTCGAAAGAAGGAATAACAATGGCTGCAGGAGATACAAACATCACCCTCGTTGGGAACCTAACCAGCGATCCAGAGCTTCGCTTCACACCTAACGGTGCAGCGGTAGCGAAATTCACCGTGGCATCAACACCGCGATATATGGATCGCAACACCAATGAGTGGAAGGACGGGGATACCCTCTTCCTCAATTGCCAGATCTGGCGTCAAGCTGCTGAGAATGTCGCAGAGTCACTCACCCGCGGAATGCGCGTGATCGTCTCTGGTCGTTTGAAGCAACGCTCATACGAGACCAAAGAAGGCGAAAAGCGAACTGTCTATGAAGTTGAGGTCGACGAAGTCGGTCCATCGCTTCGAAATGCCACTGCGAAAGTGACGAAGATGTCACGCGGCGCAGCAGGTGGCGGTTCCTCATTCACAGCTGCAGAGGCAAGTGATGATCCATGGGCTTCAACGACACCGGTTGGTGGCGGTTGGGGCGGATCTTCATCGGCTTCATCTGCACCATCCGTGGATGAACAACCACCCTTCTAAAGAGCCCGTAATTCACTAGTTTTTAGTTCCAAAAGGAGAGAACCCCATGGGAGCACGTTCCAATAAGACCCTCAAGCAGAAACCGAAGCTGCCTAAAGGCGCTGCGGTCAAGAAGTTCAAGAAGCGCGCGAATCCACTCAAAGGTGTCGATTACATCGACTACAAGGATGTCGCACTGCTTCGTCGTTTCATCTCTGATCGCGGCAAGCTCCGATCAGCTCGCGTCACAGGTGTGACCGTGCAACAACAGCGGATGATCTCTCGCGCAGTGAAGAACGCCCGCGAGATGGGACTCCTTCCATATCCGAACTCGGCGCGATAAGCCCTGAACTGGAATTTGACGAGAATGAACAAGAGAAACAAAGAGGTAGCGAAATGAAATTGATCCTCACTCGTGAAGTGAAGGGACTTGGCCACGCAGGTGACATCGTCACCGTGAAGGACGGCTACGGCCGTAACTTCCTCATCCCAGAAGGCTCCGCGATCGCGTGGAGCAAGGGTGGCGAGAGCCAGATCGAAGGCTTACGACGTGCCCGCTCGGCTCGCGAGATTCGCGATAACGAGCATGCAAACCAGATCAAGAGCTCACTTGAGAGTGGCGAGATCACACTCAAGGCTCGCGCTGGTAACGAAGGACAACTCTTCGGATCTGTGACCACGAAAGAGATCGCGCTCGCGATCAAAGCGAAGACCGGTCTAGATGTCGATCGACATAAGATCTCAACCAAGGGTCAGATCAAGAAGATCGGAAAGCACAGCGCGAAGGTTGCGTTGCACGCAAATATCGTCGCCGACCTCACGATTATGGTCGTCGCCGAGTAAGTAGTAGTTGAATGAATGAAGGGCGGGATTGATCTCCCGCCCTTCTTCTTTTCATCTCATCATTCGGACGAGCGAGATTTATTTCTATCAACAGGCATTTACGTTCAGATCACCTCATTTACCCACAGGAATACTGACTTTATCCACCGCTATCCACCGACTTCTCCACATAATCCACACCCTCTCCACACCCTCAAACACAGCAGAAGATAAGGGAAATAGGCATTGTCGGTGGTGGGCAAGAAGATACGCTCGTGAGTATCGCGGAGTTCCCGAATTCCTCTTTCTCGAATTCATCGAGACGAGGTGACGCACAAGAATTCGAACGCACTCCGCCACAAGACCTTCAAGCAGAACAATCTGTCCTTGGTGGCATGTTGCTCTCAAAAGATGCGATCGCGGATGTCATCGAGATCCTTCGTGCCAATGATTTCTACCGACCTGCTCATGAGATGGTCTATGACGCAATCATTGAACTCTATGGACATGGTGAACCAGTCGATCCAGTCACTGTCTCGGCTGAGCTAACGAAACGTGGCGAGATAGCGAAGGTAGGTGGCGCTCCCTATCTCCACACTCTTGTCAGCGCCGTTCCGACTGCTGCGAATGCGAATTACTACGCACAGATCGTCCGTGAACAATCGATCCTAAGGAAGTTGATCGAGGCCGGAACGAAAGTCGTTCAACTCGGCTTCTCCCCCGAAGGAGAGGTTGATGATGTCGTCGACAAGGCACAGGCAGAGATCTTCGCTGTTACCGAGCGACGTGCATCAGAAGATTACGTCAAACTCAATACTTTACTTCCAGAAGCTTTGGATCAGATCGAAGCGATCTCACGCGGAACTGTCGCTGAAGGCGTAATGACAGGATTCAAGGATCTCGACATCCTCACCAATGGTCTCCATCCATCGAACATGATCGTCGTCGCAGCTCGTCCTGCGATGGGTAAATCAACACTTGGTCTCGATATCGCAAGACAGGCATCGATCCATAACGGATTGACCTCCGTGATCTTCTCGCTCGAGATGAGCCGAAGTGAGATCACCATGCGTATGCTCGCTTCAGAGGCGCGCGTGACGCTCAATTCCATTCGTTCTGGCCAGTTGAATGATGAGGATTGGTCCCGCTTGGCTCGACGCATGGGTGAGATCTCGGAAGCCCCACTCTTCATCGATGATTCACCGAACCTTTCGATGATGGAGATTCGTGCGAAGGCAAGGCGCCTTAAGCAGCGTCATGACTTGAGGTTGATCGTCATCGATTACCTCCAGTTGATGACATCCGGAAAACGGGTCGAGAACCGCCAGCAAGAGGTCTCCGAATTCTCAAGACAACTCAAACTATTGGCGAAGGAGTTACAGGTTCCGATCATCGCGATCTCTCAGCTCAATCGTTCACCTGAACAACGTGCTGATAAGCGCCCAATGCTCTCTGACCTTCGTGAATCAGGTTCGATCGAACAGGATGCCGACGTCGTTATCCTGCTTCATCGAGATGATGTCTACGATTCACAGAATCGCCCGGGTGAAGCGGATCTGATCGTTGCGAAACACCGTAATGGACCGACACGAACCATCACAGTCTCAGCACAATTGCATTACGCTCGCTTCGTTGACATGCCACCGTCATATAGTTCACGCGAGCAATATCCGAAAGAGGACTAGATAAAGAGATGACCGGATCGTTCCAGGTCGCAATCGATAACCTCACATCTGTCGCTGTCTTGGTCTTTGCCTTCGGTTTCCTAGCGGCGCGGATCAAGAGTGATGTCAGGATCCCAGAACCGATCTATCAGGCGATCTCGATCTATCTTCTCTTCGGCATCGGTCTTAAGGGTGGCAATGCCATCCGCACCGCGACGTTCGATGAATTCATCGCCCCTGCGCTTGGCACGATCTTCATCGGAATCCTCATTCCTCTGGTTGCATTCTTCACTTTGCGAGCCATCAAAAGATTGAGCGCAATCGATCGTGGTGCGATCGCTGCTCATTACGGTTCTACCTCACTCGTCACTTTCTCGGCGGGGTTGCTCTTTCTGGAGAACAATCTGATCGAAGTCGAAGGATTTGCGACTGCACTCCTCACGCTCTTAGAGATTCCTGGTTTGATCGTTGGCATTTATCTTGGGACACGATCATCCAATGCAAAGGTGAAGTGGCGAGAGACGATCACCGAAGTCCTCCTTGGAAAGACAGTCCTCCTACTCGCTGGAGGTCTTTTGATCGGTGCGATCACATCTAATGCGGGTTATCGCGCTGTCTCACCATTCTTCGTCGACCTACTCAATGGCATCTTGGTCCTCTTCCTCCTTCACCTTGGCTTTGTCGCAGGGAGTAATTGGTTTGAGATCAAGCGAGTAGGTTTCCCATTGATCCTCTTTGCGCTCCTCTTCCCAGTATTCGCTGGAACGATCGGAGTCGTCGTTGGAACGATCACTGGTCTTTCTGTAGGCGGTGCCGCGATCCTTGGAATACTTGCAGCGAGCGCCTCTTATATTGCGGCCCCAGCGGCGATATCGGTTGCAATGCCGCAAGCGAATGGTTCACTTGCGCTGATGGCGAGTATTGGGGTCACCTTCCCCTTCAATCTGATACTTGGAATACCGATCTACTTGCGTATTGCGCAATTAATCTAGAGATGCGGCGAACGGTCCTTCGCTCGATTCGCAAAGTAGATACCGATCACAACGA
>JBMUDS010000057.1:0-4057 GCA_049459795.1 Candidatus Nanopelagicaceae bacterium
GCCGCGCCAAAGGTCGCGCCAAGATCTCTGCATAACCCTTCCTCGCAGCAAAAAGAGTTTGAAACTCCTCCCATAAAGTTCAAAGAAGATCACTAACCCGTAACGACGGAAGAGTCTCAACCTCTCTCAAATCACGAATGTGGATGTTTTCTAGAGATCAGAAGATGGTGTCGATGTTGGCAAAAGCCAATCGCATGAGAAGGAAAGCGGACTTCATGACCACAGTCCGAAAGGGTCGTCGTGCCCATGTCGGTACGTTGACTGGATTCCTCTTTACTTCAAAAAGTGAGACCTTCCCACCAACCTTCGGATTCCAGGTTTCTCGCCGAGTAGGTGGATCAGTCGAACGTCACCGCGTAGTGAGGCAACTTCGACATCTTGTCGCACCCTGGGTCCCTAAGACACCTGATTCGACGATGGTGGTCATTCGACCGAACGAGAAGAGCAAGGATTTCTCCCACGACCTCGATCTCTTGATGCGACAACTCACCAAGAGCCCAGGTGGTCTCGGATGAAGATCGTGATCCTTCTCATCAAGGGTTATCAACGATATATCTCCCCCG
Organism: Candidatus Nanopelagicaceae bacterium; assembly: GCA_049459795.1. Lineage (GTDB taxonomy): Bacteria > Actinomycetota > Actinomycetes > Nanopelagicales > Nanopelagicaceae > SYAN01. The sequence continues at coordinate 564 of JBMUDS010000057.1, forward strand.
CCTTCCCACCGCGGTGCAAGTACTACCCATCGTGTTCGCAATACACAATGGATGCGATCGCAGGATTTGGAATCCGAGGAATCCTCCTTGGAATCTGGCGATTCGTTCGCTGTAACCCCTTCTCACACGGTGGGGTTGATTACATCCCAGAATCTTTCCTTGGCCGCAGGTCGAAGGTTGAGAAAAGCCTTATAAATCAAGCCAGAACGCTAGATATAACGCCAGATATTACGGAGGTATCGGCATGAGCATCCTCGATCCACTCTATTTCGCGGTCTCATGGGTGGTGGTGACATTCCACAATCTCCTTACACCGGTCTTCGGTACCGACAGTGGTGTCTCATGGTCACTTGCGATCGTCGGACTCGTGATCGTGATTCGTATCCTGTTGATCCCACTCTTTGTGAAGCAGATCAAGAGTCAGAGAGCGCTTACCGCACTCCAACCACAGATGAAGGCGATCCAAGCGAAGTACAAAGATGATCGTCAAAAACAATCCGAAGAATTGATGAAGTTGTATAAGGAACATAAAACCAACCCGTTAGCCTCTTGTTTTCCAATCCTTGCGCAAGCTCCGATCTTCTTTGCACTCTTCCAAGTATTGAATGGTCTTGGAAAGACACCACCACGTGGTTACGGTGTTCTCGAAGGAGAGACGACACTTCTTGCATCTGCAGCGAATGCGAAATTCTTCGGTGCGCCGATCTCTGAGACATTCCTTGGTACCGATACGACGACGGTGCGTATCGTCACGATTTGTTTGATCGCCTTCATGTCAGCGACCACATTCACCACACAACGTCAGTTGATGGTCAAAGGCATGCCGAAGATGGATTCGAAGAACAATATGATGTTGCAGCAACAGAAGATCATGTTGTATCTCTTCCCAGTCATCTTCGCGGTCTCCGGCGTGAACTTCCCAGTTGGTGTCTTGATCTACTGGTCAACGACGAACCTTTGGACCTGGGGACAACAGTTCTATGTGATCAAAAAGAATCCGACACCAGGTTCACCTGCATTCGAAGAGTTACAGAAGAAGAAGGCGGAGAAACTCGGTATGACTGTCGCCGAGATGGAAGCGATGAATGATCCAAAGAAGGCGAAGCCAGAAACCACGACACCGAAGCAAGAAGGACAACGCGAACAACCCAAAAAGAAGAAAAAGAAGAAGAAATAGAAACCGACTAATAGGATAAAAAGGATATTATTATGTCAAGTGAAGAGAAGGCTCCCGAAAAGAAGTCACTCGTCGCCCAACTCGAAGAAGAGGGCGATATCGCGGCTGACTACCTCGAGGGGCTCCTTGATATCGCGGATCTCGATGGGGATATCGAGATCACGGTCGAGAACGACCGACCGAATCTCGCCATTGAAGGCGGGGATCTCAACCACCTCGTCGGGCGTGATGGGGAGGTTCTCGACGCACTTCAAGAATTGACTCGACTCGCAGTCCAAACATCCACTGGGGATCGAAGCCGATTGATGCTCGATATCGACGGGTACCGAGCTGAGAAGCGAGAGAGTCTGATCAAACTCGCTGAACGAAGTGCGGATGAGGTCAAAGAGAGCGGCAAGGCCCTCAAATTGGACCCCATGAACGCCTTTGAGCGGAAGATCATCCACGACACTATCCAGAAACTGGGGCTCACCAGCGAATCAGAGGGCGAAGACCCTGATCGTTGTGTTGTCATCCAACCAGCTTGACCGTTTCACGTGAAACCAGGGCCTCTGAACTCTTCGGAGAACGGGGCGATAAGGCCCTTCGTTTTGCCGATCTCCTGGGAACCGTAGGGATTGAACGCGGTCTCATCGGACCAAGTGAAGCGAACCGGATCTGGGACCGCCATATAGAGAACTGCTACCCCATCTCTACCCTCTGTGATGAGAGGGTCACCCTTACAGATGTAGGAAGTGGGGCTGGCCTACCGGGAATTGTGATCGCCTTAGCAAGGCCAGACCTCACCATCACATTGATCGAGCCCCTCAAGAGGCGCTGCGACTTCCTCAATGAGGTGGCTAAAGAGCTTGACCTACCCCTAGAAGTGATCCAGTCGAAAGCGGAGGGGGTCAAACGGGGCTTTCATCATGTCACGGCCCGAGCCGTCGCCCCTTTGGAACGCCTCATCGAGAGCACCTGGCACTTGATCAAGCCAGGTGGCTCCCTCCTTGCGATGAAAGGTGAGCGAGCGCAAGAGGAAATCGATGGCCTCTCCGCCACCATCCTTAAGAAGCCCCTATCGGTCGAACTCAAAGAGATCCCCTTTGCAGGATCAATCAGCCGCATCGTTCTTATTCATCGTCACAGATAGCGAGCCAAGGGCTGGTTAACTACACCTCGTGAGCAATGATTCACGTGAAACATCAACCAAGGTCGTTGGTGTCAAACGCCTCCGTGAACCTATGCCCAAACCCATTCAGACCCGCATCTTCACTGTGGCGAATCAGAAAGGTGGCGTAGGGAAGACCACCACCGCAGTCAATATCGCGGCTGCACTCGCCATGGGGGGACTGAGAACCCTCGTCATCGACCTCGATCCACAAGGAAATGCAAGTACCGCCTTCGGCATCCCCCGCGATGAACTCGCCGGCATGTATGAGGTGATCAACCATGACCTACCTCTCTCCGAAGCTGTGGTCCGAGTCAATGGTTACCCCCACCTTGAATGCGCTCCCGCAACTCAATCCCTCGCGAATTCAGAGGTCGAGCTGGTCTCGATGGTCGCACGCGAATTGCGATTGAAGAAAGCAATCAATACATTCTTAGAAGAACGAGCGAATTCTGGTGAACGTTTCGATTATGTGATCATCGATTGTCCGCCAAGTCTTGGACTTCTCACCATCAATGCACTCGTCGCAGCAGAAGAGTTGATGATTCCGATCCAATGTGAGTACTACTCACTCGAAGGTCTTGCGTTACTACTACATACCGTCTCACTTGTCTCTGAACATCTCAATCCAAAGATCACACTGTCAACGATCGTTCTTACGATGTTCGACGGTAGGACTCGTCTTGCGAATGATGTTGCAGCAAGTGTCCGTCAACATTATCCAAATGAATTGATCGATATCCCAATTCCTCGCGCAGTCCGCATCTCTGAAGCGCCCTCTTATGGACAGACAGTGATGACATACGACCCACTTTCGAATGGTGCCACTGCATATATGGCTGTCGCACGAGAGATCGCTGAACGTGGTTCACATTCATCTACCAAGATCAATCATCACAGTGAAAGAACGATCGGAGCATGATGAATCGCAAAGGTGGACTTGGTCGAAATCTCGATGCACTGATCCCACAATCATCTTCTCCAATTTCTAGTTCCTCCAATTCTGTTAACTCATCAACGAATTCATTGAGACAAGAAGGAGAACGTTCAGGAAGTATCACAGTTCGCCTCACTGATATCTCACCGAATCCAAGACAACCTCGTGAACATTTCGACGCCATCGCACTTCAAGAACTTGCGGATTCGATCCGTGAAGTAGGACTTCTT
>JBMUDS010000058.1:0-4042 GCA_049459795.1 Candidatus Nanopelagicaceae bacterium
ATGAGTTAGCAAAAGAACTCGGCATGGAGAGCAAGGATGTCCTTGCAAAACTCCAGGAGCTTGGTGAGTTCGTTCGTTCCGCCTCCTCCACAGTAGAACCTCCTGTCGTTCGCAAGATGCGCGATCTCTATCCAGCTGCCGCGCCAAAGAGTGAGGACGCGAAGCCGAAGGCGAAGAAGGCGCCGGCTAAGAAAGCAGCGAAGAAAGCGCCAGAGATTCCTGCTGAGTTAGAAGCAGTGATCATGGAGGCGCAAGCCGCTCGTGATCGAGCAGCAGAGGCAGCTGATCAGAAGCCGACTTTCATCCCACCTGTCTCACCGGCGCCATCAGCGACGACACCTTCGAAGCCGGCACAACTTCCACAGATGCCGCGTCCACCACGCGCAGGGAACAATCCTTTTGGTACGTCAGCGGCACCACGTCCACCACGTCCGGGACAAGGTCAAACGATCCGACCAGGACAAAGACCTCCAATGGCAGGTCCTCGTCCAGGTGCAGTCCGTCCAGGTTTCGCTGCCCGTCCGCAACAAGGTGGACCTGGTCGCCCTGGTGGACCTGGTCGCCCTGGTGGTCCAGGTGGTGCCGGACGACCCGGCGGCGGTCCCGGTGGTTCCTCTCCATATAGATCACAAGGTTCACGACCTGGCGCACCAAGTGGCGGTGGTTTTGCTGGAAGGCCATCAGGTGGCGGTGGTCCTGGTCGTCCCGGTGGCCCAGGTGGAAGAGGCACGACTGCTGGAGCATTCGGAAAAGGTAAGAAGAAGTCGAAGATCGCCAAGTCGAAGAAGGCGAAGCGCGAAGAACTCGACAATATGCAAGCACCTGTACTTGGTGGCGTTCGCATCACACGAGGTGATGGAGCGAAGATCCGTTTACGCCGTGGCGCAACACTCTCTGACCTTGCCGAGAAGATCGGTGCAGAACCAAGCCAATTAGTTTCTGCGCTCTTCCAATTGGGAGAGATGGTGACTGCGACGCAGTCAGTCGATGAGGATACGTTCAAGATCTTGGGCGATGAGATCGGTTATCAGATCGAGATCGTCAGTCCAGAGGACGAGGATCGAGAGATCCTGCAAGGTTTCGATATCGACTTAGAAGATGAGATCAACACCTACGACCAAGATGAATTGATCGCAAGGCCTCCGATCGTCACCGTCATGGGTCACGTCGACCACGGAAAGACTCGTTTGCTAGATGCGATCCGTCAGACCGAAGTAGTGAAAGGTGAGGCTGGCGGAATCACCCAGCACATCGGCGCGTATCAGATCCATCACACTCATGATGGCATCGAACGAGCGATCACCTTCATCGATACTCCGGGTCACGAAGCATTCACCGCGATGCGTGCACGTGGTGCCAAGGTCACAGATATCGCAATTCTCGTTGTCGCCGCTGATGATGGCGTGATGCCACAGACCATCGAAGCGCTCAACCACGCTCAGGCAGCGAACGTTCCCGTCGTCGTAGCTGTCAACAAGATCGATCGCGAAGGTGCGAACCCAGCGAAGATCCGTCAACAGTTGACCGAGTACAACTTGATCGCAGAGGAGTACGGCGGAGATACGATCTTCGTCGATGTCTCAGCCCTTCAAGGTAAGGGAATCGATAGCTTGATCGATGCCATCTTGCTCACTGCAGATGCAGCGATCGATCTTCGCGCCATCCCAGCAGGTGACGCTCGTGGTGTCGCGATAGAAGCACACCTCGATAAGGGTCGTGGACCTGTCGCTACCGTCCTCGTTCAACGTGGCGAATTACATGTCGGCGATGCGATCGTTGCTGGCGGTGCTTATGGCCGCGTGCGAGCGATGCTCGACGAATTCGGAAACACGGTCGAAGTCGCTGGCCCATCAAGACCGGTTCAAGTACTTGGTTTTACTGCTGTCCCAAGTGCCGGCGATGGTTTCATCGTGGCACCAGAGGATCGAACTGCGCGCCAGATCGCGGAGAAGCGACAGGCAGCAGAACGCACCGCGGCTTTGATGAAGGCTCGCAAGAAAGTCTCACTCGAAGACTTCATGGAGCAATCGAAGGTGGAGACGCTCAACCTCATCCTCAAGGGCGATGTCAGCGGATCCGTCGAAGCTTTGGAAGATGCGCTGGTGCAACTTGATGTAGGCAATGAAGTAGAACTTCGCGTCATCCATAGAGGTGTCGGTGCGATCACCAAGAGCGATGTAACTCTTGCATCCGCTTCATCTGCGGTCGTGATCGGTTTCAACGTCAAGCCTGAGACGCACACGGCTATCTTCGCGGAACAAGAAGGCGTCGAGATTCGGTTCTACTCGGTCATCTACAAGGCGATCGAAGAGATCGAGGCAGCGCTCAAGGGACTTCTCAAGCCAGAGTACGAAGAAGTGGTCATCGGAAATGCAGAGATACGCGAGATCTTCCGTTCGTCGAAGTTCGGAAATATCGCTGGTTCCATGGTTCAAGACGGCTTGATCCGCCGCAATGCGAAAGCGCGTGTGCTTCGCGAGGGCGTCGTGATCGGCGATAACCTCACCATCGAATCGTTGAAGCGATTCAAGGATGATGCGACGGAGGTCAAGGAAGGATTCGAGTGCGGTATCGGCGTCGGCTCCTTCAAGGACATCCAGGTCGGTGATCAGATCCAGGTCTTCGAGATCCGCGAGAAGAAGCGGGCATAAGGTCGGGAGAGATCCATGGGAAATTCGCATCGCACGGGTCGGGTCGCCGATCGAATCAAGGAAGTGGTCGCATCGGCGCTTGAGAGCAAAGTGAAGGATCCGCGTCTTGGCTTCGTGACCATCACTGATGTTCGAGTGACCGGGGACCTGCAGAGTGCATCGATCTTCTACACGGTTCTCGGAAGCGATGAAGAGCGCAATGCGACTTCTGCCGCACTCAAGAGTGCGACCGGATTGCTCCGCTCTGAAGTCGGTCACGCGCTTGGCACACGCCTGACACCTACCATCACCTTCTTCGAAGATGCCTTGGGTGAGAGCGCTTCGACCTTCGAATCTCTACTGGATGAAGTGAGAAGGCATGATGCCGAGGTTGCGAAGATTCGTGAAGGCGCGAAACCAGTAGGCGAGGCTGATCCCTATCGACATTCGCCAAAGCGCTCTGATCAAAGCAACGCGTAAGGAGAAAGTCCTCTTCGATGGTGCGCTCCGGATTCCTTGTTCTAGATAAACCTGAGGGAATCACGAGCCATGATCTGATCAATCGAGCGCGACGTGTTTTGGGTACGAGAAAGATCGGTCATGCTGGAACGCTCGATCCGATGGCGACTGGAGTAATGGTGCTCGGCGTCGAATCGGCCACTCGATTACTCGATTATGTGATGGCTGGCAAGAAGCGCTACCTAGCAACGATCAAGATGGGCGTTCTCACTCTCACCGACGATCGGGCGGGTGAGACTTTGGAAACAGTGCCAGTCAATGAGTCGATGATGGATATGGCAGCAGAGAGATTGTCGGTGATGATCGGTCTCATAAAGCAAGTACCGTCACGAGTTTCAGCGATCAAAGTCGATGGTAAGCGTGCCTACGATCGAGTTCGAGATGGCGAAGATGTCGAACTGAAGGCACGTGAAGTAGAGATCTTCACAATGAAGGTGCTGTCGAGGCGTCAGGATGAGTTCGATATAGATGTGACATGTTCTCCAGGGACCTACATACGAGCCATCGCTCGCGATGTCGGGGGACACCTCACGTCGTTGCGAAGGATCGAGTCCAAGCCATTCACACTTGCTGATTGCAGTGATCTGGATTCACCAGTGCTGATACCCCCAGCTACAGCAATGAGTCAGGTGATGGCGCTTTATGAAGTGGAAGCCGCGGAGCAAGGTGAGATCGCGCTCGGAAGAGCAATCCCATCTCGAAGCGAGCAGTTAAAGAAGTCACCTGTCGAACCCTTACGAACGGATCTCTATGGCGTCGTCTCTTCTTCAGGAGACTTGATATCTCTCGTCAAACCAGAGGCAGGAAAATTGCAACCCGTCGTCGTCCTCCCTGAATCCCGTTCAGAGATCGCAAAGTAGAGTTATCGGTTATGGCACTGCAGTGGCGCGATG
>JBMUDS010000059.1:0-3969 GCA_049459795.1 Candidatus Nanopelagicaceae bacterium
GCTATCAAGCCATAATGAAGAAGGCCCCTGGATCCCCAGGGGCCTTCTTCATTCTGAATCTATTGAAGAGAAAGTTGACTCTTAGATGTCGTAGTAAAGCTCGAACTCCGCAGGATGTGGGCGGAGTCTGACGTAATCGACTTCCTGAGCACGTTTCCAGCTGATCCAGGTGTCGATCAAGTCAGGAGTGAAGACGCCACCCTTGGTGAGGAAGGCGTGATCTCGCTCAAGGTTGTCGAGAACTGCATCGAGTGATCCTGGAACTTGCGGGATTGCCTTAGCTTCCTCGCCTTCGAGCTCATAGAGATCCTTATCGACTGGAGCCTTCGGCTCGATCTTGTTCTCGATACCGTCGAGACCTGCCATGAGCATTGCAGCGAATGCAAGATATGGGTTCGATGACGGATCCGGGCATCGGAATTCGATTCGCTTCGCCTTTGGACTCGATCCAGTGATCGGGATTCGGATACAGGCGCTTCGATTTCGAGCGGAGTAGACCAAGTTGACCGGCGCTTCGTATCCCGGCACCAGTCGCTTGTATGAATTCACAGTCGGATTGGTGAATGCAAGGAGAGATGGTGCGTGCTTGAGGAGACCACCGATGTACCACCGTGCTATGTCGGAGAGGTCCGCATATCCATTTCCGAAGAAGAGTGGTTGCCCGTCTTTCCAGAGTGATTGATGCACATGCATTCCCGAACCGTTATCGCCAAAGAGTGGTTTTGGCATGAATGTCGCTGTCTTTCCGGCCTGCCATGCGGTGTTCTTGATGACGTACTTGAACTTCATTAAGTCGTCGCCAGCATGGAGCACATCGTTGAACTTGTAATTGACCTCCATCTGACCCGCGGTTCCGACTTCGTGGTGTGCGCGCTCGACCGAGAGTCCCACCTTGCCCAAGGTGACGACCATCTCGTCGCGAAGGTCCGCGAATTGATCGGTAGGGGAGACAGGGAAGTAGCCGCCCTTGATGCGTGTTCGGTAGCCACGATTCGGTGTGCCATCTGCATCTTCATCGATTCCCGTATTCCATGCACCTTCGTATGAATCGATGTGGTGGAACGCTTGGTTCATTCCGGTCAAGAATCGAATTCGATCGAAGACGTAGAACTCAGCCTCGGGTGCGAAGTAAGCGGTATCAGCGATTCCAGTAGAGCGCATGTAATCGACAGCCTTCTTGACGATGCCACGCGGATCCCTTGAGTAAGGCTCATTGGTGATCGGGTCATGGACCGAGTGTGTGATGATCAGGGTCTTCTCTTTACGGAATGGATCGAGGAATGCAGTCTCTGGGGCTGCTAGAAGTTTCATATCGGATTCGTGAATGGACTGGAAACCACGGATCGAAGATCCGTCGAACATCACTCCGTTCTCGAACATGTCCTGATCAAAGGTGGATGCCGGGACATTGAAGTGGTGCTGGATGCCGGGTAGATCGATGAAACGAACATCGACGAACTTCACATCGTTCTTCTTGATGTAATCGATGATCTCTGCTGCATTCTTGAACATGCTTCCTCTTCCTTCACTCGTCATTCGATTGCGAGATTGATCTGTCACTGCCGCGGCATTGCGGCCAGGTCTTGCACTGAATCCCTGATAGGTCGGAAAGGTAGAGAAAGGTGATGAAAGACTCGTGACCGGTTTGTTACAGCCATGTTTCGAGAGTCCATGGCAGGGTGATGCTGGTTACCATGTCGGTGTGAGCATGGGAGATGGTCAGATGGATGGTCCATCGGTCGGCAGATTGGCCGGCATGGGCCGGCGATTCATTGCGATCACGCTCGATTGGCTGATGAGCTGGGCATTCGGTTCTCTGGTATTCGAACAGAGCGAGGGCCGAGCCTTCTGGATCCCAGCGGTTTTCTTCATTGAGATCGTCCTCTTCACCTGGCTGACCGGCTCGTCAGCAGGACAGCGGATGGTGGGGCTGACCGTTCGCGGTTATCCGGACCTCTTGCCACTAGGTCTCTTCAAGATCGTCATCAGGACGACCTTGATCCTTCTCGTCATCCCAGCCGTCGTCTTCGATTCTGATGGTCGGGGATTGCACGATCGGATCGCCTCAAGCGCCGTGTTTCGAAAGGCCGGATCGGCATAGGCTTGAAAACGCGACGTTAACTCTTTGTCAGATTACTGGTTCGAACTCTATTGAGGGCGCTTTGGAAGCTTGATGTTCTTCGGCATCGGCCCCTTGGGTAGTGGAACATTCATTCCACCCACTGACTTGATGCGGGCACGCAACTCTCGAAGTTGTGTGGTGCTCAATTTCTTCGGGAATTTCTTCATCTTCCCTTGAAGCTTTCGGATCGACACTTGATCCTGTTGTTCACCGCAGATGAAAGCGTGGACCGGAACGCCAGGTGCCACACGTTCCATTCTCTTGCGTTCATCGTTGAGCAGGATCTTCACGCCTTCTCGCCCTTCGCCAACGAGGACGATTCCTGCCTTACCAACCGCGCGATGGACCATATCCTGATGACGATTGACGTTGACAGCAGTATCGACAGTCCAGCCTTTCCTTATTGACATCAAGACACTCGCTGCGGCGCCTTGTTGACCTTCGATAGATGCGTACGCCGATGAGGTCGCTGCTCGCGTGAAGACTATGAAAGAGATCAGGAAAGCGAGAGGAGTTGTGAGGAATGCGGCATAACCGGGGCGGCCGAGGAATGCGCCGATCATGATTCCGACTGCCAGGACTGCAATGAAGACCATGGCAAGGAGAGCCGCGATATAGGGCTTCTCCTTTTTCGTCACTGCGTAGGCGTCACGAACTACCTTGAATCGTGGACCCCTCGATGCACGAGCCGATCGCTTAGCAGCCCTTTTCTCGGCGCGGGAGAGTTTCTTATCGCTGTCAGCCATGCGGTGAGTTTAACTTGCTGGCGCTACTTCTTTCGTCGTCCTTCGGATTCGCGCTTTTCCGCCGTGATGATCTCTTCCAACTGAGCCGCGGTTGGCGCAGTGCCACCAAGTCGTGGCGGTGCCCACGGCTCGCCATTGGGAATATCGGGATAGTTCGCTTGTGCCAGGGTGAGGAGTTCACTCATCTTCTCGCGCAATCGACCCATCTCCGTTTCAATCGATGCATCGGGTGCGATCGGGTATGGCGTGCCGATAGCGACAGTGATCGGAAAGTGATTGCGGGCGAAATTTCGCTTCTGACGCTTGGTCCAAATTCGCTGACTTCCCCACACTATGGTTGGAATGACCGGGGTTCCAGAATCCATCGCAAGCCTGATCACACCACTTTTCATCTCTTTCAATTCAAAGGTACGCGAGATTGTCGCCTCCGGAAAGACGCCAACGATCTCTCCGTCCCGCAGCGCCTTAAGAGCTTCGACATAGGAAGGTGCACCATTTTCGCGGTCGACACTGATGTGTTTCATACCGCGCATCAATGGACCTGAGATCGGATGATCGAAAACCTGTTTCTTTGCCATGAAACGAACTAGGCGTCGTGCTGGCAATGCAGCAGTGCCTGCGATAGCGAAGTCAAGGTAACCGATGTGGTTGATCGCCATGACTGCCCCGCCTCGTCGTGGGATATTGGCTTCGCCAAGGATCGTGAAGCGAAGTCCTAGATATCGCCAGAGTCCTTTGACGACCTGTATTACTGCTGAATAGACGATCTCGGGCACGACTCGTTCAAACTTCTCTCGCGGCCAGAGCTTCTTCGTAGAGTCTGCGCGCTCGATATGAGGATCGGACAAGAGGACCACTCATCACGCCAAGGAAACCAACTTCCTTGGCTTCAGCGGCCAACTCAACGAATTCTTGAGGTTTTACCCAACGCTCCACCGGATGATGGCGATTAGTAGGGCGAAGGTATTGGGTGATAGTGATCAGGTCGCATCCGGCATCTCGCATATGGCGCAGCGCATCCGAGATCTCCGATCTGGTCTCGCCCATGCCGAGGATCAGGTTCGATTTCGTGATCAATCCGAAAGGCTCGCGATTTCGGAT
>JBMUDS010000060.1:0-3659 GCA_049459795.1 Candidatus Nanopelagicaceae bacterium
GACGTTCAATCGCGATCTGACGATCGAATCGACCCGGACGAAGAAGCGCGGTATCAAGGATGTCAGGACGGTTTGTCGCAGCGATCAAGACGACGCCACCATTCGCTTCGAATCCATCCATCTCGACGAGTAATTGATTGAGCGTCTGCTCGCGCTCGTCATGTCCGCCACCCATACCGGCGCCACGATGACGTCCGACAGCATCGATCTCATCGACGAAGATGATCGCAGGTGCATGTTGCTTCGCTTGTGTGAAGAGATCGCGGACGCGTGCAGCACCGACGCCGACGAACATCTCGACGAAATCAGAGCCAGAGATCGAGTAGAACGGCACCTTCGCTTCGCCGGCGACCGCACGAGCAAGGAGCGTCTTTCCTGTTCCTGGTGGGCCATAGAGGAGGACGCCTTTGGGGATCTTCGCGCCGATCTCTTGATACTTCTTCGGATCCGCCAAGAAATCCTTGATCTCTCGAAGCTCGGCCACTGCTTCATCAGCGCCAGCGACGTCAGCGAATGTGGTCTTCGGTGCATCAGGGGATTGCAACCTCGCGCGAGACCTGCCGAATGAGAAGACCCTAGAACCGCCTTGTGATCTTGCAAGCAAGAAGAAGAGTAAGAATGCGATCAGTAAGAATGGAAGAAGTGAGAAGAGGAAAGTGAGGAAGAGGTTCTGTTGTGGAACCTCGACATCCCATGGCCGTGGTGGAGGATTGCTGGTCAAGAGTTCGACGATCAGCGGTTCTTGTCCGACGACATAAGAGGCTTCGACCTTCGTCGCACCGTTGATCGCTTCACCTGGTTTGAGGATTGCACGGATCAACTGATCGCGATCGACGATCGTGGCGGATTCGACCTCACTCTTCGAGATCGCAGCCAAGAGAGCAGATGTCTCTATCCGAGTGAAACCTTCATTCGATGATGAGATACGACCGACGACCGAGACAACGAAGATGCCGAGGATGATCCAGAAGAGTGGCCTACGAAGAAGTGTCCTCGCGCGTGCCTGCAAAGGTGGTTGTGGAGCCGACTTCTCACTCTTCTTCACTTTCGAAGGCTGAGAATCCTTAACTTCCTTGACGTTCTTCTTACTCTTCTTCTCACTCATCTATCGCGGCGCCTTAGCTCTAGGAATACATATGTTTCGCGAGGACCGCGATGAAGGGGAGATTGCGATAACGCTCGTTGTAATCGAGGCCATAACCGATCACGAACTCATTCGGGATATCGAAACCAATGTATTTCGCCGTGATCTCGACTTTCGTCGCCTCAGGCTTTCGCAAGACCGTGAGGATCTCCACACTCTTCGCACCACGAGATTCGAGGTTGGCTTTCAACCATGAGAGTGTCAATCCAGTATCAAGGATGTCTTCGACGATCAGGATCTCTCTTCCAGTCACATCTTGATCGAGGTCTTTGAGGATCCGCACCACGCCACTCGATTTCGTTCCCGCGCCATAGGAGGAGACCGCCATCCAATCCATCTCCACGTGGCGATTGATGTGACGGGCGATATCGGCCATCGCTATCGCTGCACCTTTGAGGACGCCGATCATCAAGAGGTCGCGACCTTCGTAATCCTTTGTCACTTGGTCGGCGAGTTCCTTCAACCGACGCTGAAGATCCGGTTCCGAGATGACGACGCGATCAATATCCGCTCTCACAGATTCGAGATCCAAGGAATTCCTCCTAGGTAGGGTCTTTAGGTTTCAAGAGGTGTGCTGAGAGAGCGACAGTCTGCCGGATTTTCGCTCTACCTTCACACCCCCTGGGAGTGATGCTGGTCCTTGACCATGCCAATCGCTCACGAGCGCCTCTACTGGTGTGATGTGATCTGCGCTGAGCGAGCCTTCTGGGGCTCCTGTCGCATGGATCGCCATACGTAAGACACGTGTGCGAACCGCGCGAGGTAGGGCTGCAAGCAAGGTCACATCGATATCGCTTGGATCCAATGTCGCGAAGAACTCCTTCGCATATCGATCAAGCGCATCAGCATCATCTCGAAGTAGGTCGGCGGATCTCGCAAGGGAATCCACGATCCCAGGACCGATCTCTCGCTCTAACTCTGGCAAGAGCTTTCTCACTCGCACGCGAGTGAAAGTTGGATCTTCATTATGCGGATCTCGCCAGAACTCGATTCCCATATCGACACATGCTTGCTCTGTCGTCGAACGATCGATCGCAAGAAGTGGACGAATGAAGATCCCTTTTCGTGATGCCATCCCCGAGAGAGACCTTGTCCCAGAACCTCTCGCTAGACCTAGAAGAACGGTCTCGGCCTGATCGTTCTTGGTATGTCCCAAGAGGATCAGATCCAAAGAATGTGTTGTCGCGAAACCTTCCAACGCTTCATAGCGGGCGCGCCGTGCCGAACTCTCGATGCCGTCTCGAATCTCGACATCGACTTCAAGGATCTCGATCTCTTCGAATCCGATTGCACGGAGCTTGTCCTTCGTCTCTTTCGCAACGAGATCGCTTCCTGATTGCAATCTATGGTCGACGATCAACGCGCATACTGATTGTGCGCGTTCTTCGGATTCGAGAAGTGTGGCGAGAGCGAGCGCCGTCGAATCAGCGCCACCAGATACGGCGACTCCGATCTTTGCACCTACCGCTGCTTCACTGAGGACCCGCCTTACGGCGCGACGGACTTCGAGAAGTGCCTTCGATTCTGCCGTCACAAGAGTGAAGGTTAGACCCGACCTCCATATGGCATCAGACCCTTGATCGAATAGATGCTCGAGTAGAGCAACCCTTTCGCGGTCGAGTGCGCTTCCCACATCATCCCGTCACCGGCATAGATGGAGATGTGGTGGATCGTGTTCACAGTTCCTTTATAGGAATAAAAGAGGAGATCGCCAGGGACGAGTTCGCTCAATGGAACACGCTTGGTATATCCCCAATAGAGCGAGGAGTTGAGTCGATCCCAATTCGGCCAACCAAGTCCTGCGTTTCGGTAAGCGGCGTAGACAAGACCAGAGCAATCGAATGAGTTAGGTCCTTCGGCGCCCCATACATAGGGCTTGCGTGCAAGGACCTGCTTCTTTGCGAATTCCACCGCGCGAAGTCGTTGTGCCTCAGAAGTCCGGATCGAGGAGCGACCGGAGAAACCATCATCAGTCCAGACTTTCGATTGTCCTTGAGTTTCCGCTGCGCGACGTGCATTCTCTTCTTCTAGAAGTGCGAGTTGTCGTTGTTGTTCTAACGTGACACGGACTTTACGAGCAGATGCCAATTCTTTTGCGAGTTGATCCTGAACCTTCTGTAACTTATCGACTTCGGCTTGTTGCTCTGCCTCCGCGGCTTCCGCTTCCTTCTTCGTCTCTTCTACTTTCGCAGTCGCTATCTCTTGTTGCAACTGAGTGGCGTCCGCTTCCTGCTTGGCATCTTCTGCGACCGCCTCTGCGAACTTATATCGAGTGAGTGCGGTCTTGTTGTTGTTGCCCAGTGAATCAAGGATCGCCATTCGATCCATGAGGTCCTGTGGGCCATCCGCCTTCAATAATGAATCGAGATCCGTGAATCCGCTTCCCATGATGTATGCATTCGATGCGAGTCGCCCGATCTGATTGTGGGTCTCTCGCACTGCCGCCGTTGCTTGTCGATAATGCTTCCCTGCCGCATTCGCTTTCTTTGTTGCAACCGCGAGGTCTGCTCGCGCT
>JBMUDS010000061.1:0-3610 GCA_049459795.1 Candidatus Nanopelagicaceae bacterium
GTCGACACCAACTAGACGGGCCATGTTTGCCTTCTCTTACTCATCCGAAAGTCCTCCGCAATGCTTCCGTGAGGATTCACGGCTCCCGCTTTCGGACGGGAGGTCAGGCTCATCACCTGTCGCATCACGCGTGCTTACTTTGAAGTTGTCTATCCTTGACGCTGCTTGTGGCGAAGGTTGTCGCAGATGACCATGACGCGACCATTACGACGAATGACTTTGCACTTGTCGCAAATCTTCTTCACGCTTGGTTTGACCTTCACGTTCCTTCTCCTCTGTAACGCTCTCGTGTACTTCTTTATTACTTGTTTTACTACTTGTAGCGATATGTGATCCGACCTCGTGTGAGGTCATATGGACTCAGTTCTACAATCACACGATCAGCAGGAAGGATGCGGATGTAGTTCTTTCGCATCTTTCCGGAGATGTGTGCCAGCACAACATGCCCATTGGTCAGCTCCACACGGAACATCGCATTAGGTAGTGCTTCTGCCACAACGCCTTCGATTTCGATGGCGCCGTCTTTTTTGGCCAAGCGTTACCTCACACAATCTTCGTTTCGGTGATTCTCAAATCTCTTCGAGACCCTGGCGGGAGCTACCACTCTTCGCCGCCCCGGTTCAGGGCAGAGGGTGAGTTTAGGCGAGGGCGTGTCGAAACGGAAATCCGGGTGCCGAACCGACCCTCAGGTGGTAAAAGCACGCTGCGCCGGAAACCCGAATTCAAGGACCCCGAGTTCTGGGCGCCCCAGGAGTGCTGCCGGATGGGTGGCGCAGGCCTTGGTAGCACTCTCTGGATCCAAGAGTGAGGCGATTCGCTCCCAGAGCGATCGCATCGTGGCGACACTCCCCGCTTTCGTTCCATCTACTCGAAATGCAGCACCATCCCGGATCACGATCTTTTGATCGCCTAATCCCTTCGTCGAGATCGAATCTGTCGTGGCGATGATTCGATCTCTTGCTCGATTGAATGCATCGACTATCCGTTCATCGCTGACATGCGAGCCATCCGTGATCAAGAAAATCATGGCATCACTCTCATCGAGCGCACTATTGACGATCTCTAATGAGCAGCGGTTATAAAGATGGGTCACGACCGACGCTCCTGCGACAAATGCCTTCTTGGCAGTCTCGCGATCTGCGGAGCTGTGACCGATCGAGACCTTGATTCCCATTGCAGAGAGGAATGTGATCATCTCGATCGCCCCAGGAAGTTCAGGTGCAATGGTGACCATCGAGATCGTGCCTGCTGAGATGTACTTCGAAACGAGTTCGCGATCAGGTATTTTCAATTCGCGGATCGGATGAACCCCGGCCATCTCCGATGCAAGGAATGGCCCTTCAAGATGAATCCCAAGAATCTCAGCCTCATCGTCACGTCGCTCTCTCCGTGCCGATTCGATGAGAGAGATGGCGCGAAGAGTTTTCTCGAGCGGAGCGGTAATAAGGGATGGTTGATAGGCGATCGTTCCTTGCGTGAAGAGTGCTCGACCCACCTGATGAATCTCGTCTACCGACTCCGCGTTGAGCAGATCGATCTCATCCTGTCCGTTGAAATGAAGGTCGGTGAAATAAGGCATAGCGCCTTCTACATCGAATTCCGTCATCTCCCACTTCATCGCAAGATGAGGGTAGCGATTAGAAGGCGAAGAGCGAAACGATTCCAAGAGCAAATGCTGCAGAAAGGACCCAGAGTGAGATTCCGATCAGAAGTGGTCTTGAACCTAACTTAGATATCGAAGTCCATTTCACACCAAGCCCCATCGCGAAAAGGCCCAGTGAGAGGAATATCTTCGATCCCTCTTTACCCGCATCGACAAGTACTGGGTCGAAGTTTGCGATGTTATTGACTACTGCAACAAGAACGAAGAAGAGCACAAAGACGGGGAGCGACTTACGAAGCGCCACTTTGCTCGTGCCGCTCTCGGTCTCACTCTCGCGTGCGCTCTCCTTGGCAAGGAAGAGGACGAGTGGAATCAACATCACGACTCGCGTCAATTTCACGATGATCGATGACTCGACTGCCTCATCAGAGACGAGCGCAGCCGTTGCAACAACCTGTCCGACATCATGGACCGCGGCGCCGATCCACGCTCCAGTCGTTGAATCTGATAGACCAAGAAGGCTTGCGATGAATGGAAGTACGAAGATCGAGAGCGTGCCACAGAGCGCGACGATCGCAACGGCATAAGAGATATCACGTTCTCGCTCCGCTCTTTCGCTCTCGCTCTTCCCTTTGAGAAGGGTGGATGAGACTGCAGCGATCGCAGTTGCACCGCAGATCGCAAATCCGCTTGCAATGAAGGTGGATAGGGATTTAGAAAGCCCTAGTCGTCTTGTCATCCATCGAATTCCGGCGAAGACTCCAATCACCACAATCGTCACGGCAAGGATGCCCTTGAGTCCGATATCGACGAGTTGATCGAGAGAGATCTGGAAACCAAGGAGGACCACACCGAGTCGAAGCGCCCGCTTCGCTACGAAGTTCATCACTTCGCTTTCATTCCATCCGATGGTGTTCGTGATCAAAAGTCCGAGAAGTAGCGAGATGAAGAGTGGGGAGATCGCTCCCTGGAATGAGTTGATCAGGAATGCGAGTGCTACCCCAACGGCGATGATGGTGAGATGTGAAACGTTCTTCGCATTCAACTTCATATTCGGGATGAAAGCCCTAATCTCTCCGCCCATTGATTGAGTTCTTCTGTAACCGCTGGTGCGATGGTGCAATTCTCATGGGTGATCTTGCTCGGGTGTATCCGCGATGCACCAGGAGTCCTTCCACCCGTTGCTTTCACGCTCGCTGCTAATTGATCGAGTTTGGTGCGGCCTGAAGCGCCGGAGATGGAATCTGCATCGACGGTGATGATCGAGTGCGAGATCCCTTGCCCCTTTGCATCATCAGCTTCGTTGAACATATCGGGGATCTCTGTGGAGAGAGAACCGGATGTGAGTCCTGCGACCATCGATTCGACTAAGAGACCAAGTGCGAAACCCTTTGCCCCACCTAAGGGCGCAAGCATTCCGCTCAGCGCTTCTTTCGCATCCGTGATGGTATTTCCTTCACGATCGACCGCCCATCCTTCAGGGATCGAGCCACCTTCCTTGGCTTTCGCCGCGATCTTTCCACGTGCAACAGCGGATGTAGCGAGATCGACAATCATCGGGATCGAACTTGGGATTCCTGCTGCGATAGGACTTGTGGAGAGAAGAGGTGCGTTCCCACCCACTGCCGGCATCACTGCAGGTCCATTCGTGAAGATGATCGAGATTGCACCAGCATCGAGTGCCGGATAGAGATAGACGCCAAGTGCCCCGCAATGATTCGAATTCGCAATCGAGATCAGGGAGATTCCGAATTCCTTTGCGCGAGCAACGCCTAGTTTCGCGCCTTCCCACACCTGCCAATGACCGAGCCCATTCTCGCCATCGAAGACTGATACTGCAGGACGCGATGAGATCTCGTTAAGTTCTGCCTTGGCATTGATGCCACCTGCATCAAGCCTTCGCAAGTAATATCCAAGACGCATAAGACCATGCGAAGCATTTCCCCATACATCGGAAGCGACGATGGCACGTGCCGTAATCGCAGCTTTCGACTCCTCTACTCCAGA
>JBMUDS010000062.1:0-3404 GCA_049459795.1 Candidatus Nanopelagicaceae bacterium
CCCGGTCGGGTAGGGAGCTTCGCTACTTTCGTGGCGATGATCATCTCGTTGCGATTCCCACGGCTTTCCATCCACTCGCCGATGATCGATTCACTCTCACCACCGGAATTGCCTTCCTTCCAGGCTGAGTAGACATCTGCGGTATCGATGAAATTGCCACCGAGTTCGGCGAAGCGGTCGAGGACCTTGAAAGACTCCTCTTTCGATGCGGTCCAGCCGAAGACATTTCCACCTAAGGAGAGTGGATAGATGGTGAGATCGGTACGCGGGATAGTGATCATGGGTCAACGTTAAGGCAGGATGGGAGCATGTCCCAAGCCGGAATGAGGCAATCAAAGGCTCGTAGGAATGGCATCAGAGCGCTGGTGCTTCTGGTCTCTTCGTTGCTGATTGTGACCTCTCTGACCTCACTTCCTTCGATTGCGGCGATAAAGAGCGGTGCCACATGCAAGAAGGTCGGTGCGACAGTGACTCGCTCTGGAGTGAAGCTTGAATGTGTGCGAAAGTCCGGGAAATTAGTCTGGAGTAGGCCGAAGAAGAAGAGCGTGACCCTGCCGGCGATTGTGGAGCCCACACCAACTCCTTCTCCTACGCCAACTGCCACACCTTCATCTACTTCTTCACCAATTCCTTCACCCACACCGACTTCATCGACGATACAAACTCGAGTGAAGCCGATGCCAGCCCCGACGCCAGGGATTGAGACGTATCGCGGTGGTGCTGGTAGCACCGCACAACCGAATGAGAAGAGTTTCGAGCTTCCGATCAATGTCACAACTCCACCAAGTGATGCCAATGTGAAGCTCTGGGTCTATCACCCTGATGACAAGTCTCGTTCACTAGGTTCATCTGGAATCTTCTTCCAAAAGGAAGGCGGCGAGTGGATCTTCCTCAATGGAAACCCTGATGGTTCCGTCTATGCAAAGTGGAGCGCAGGAAGTTATGCCATTGATTCAGTCGAGCCAAATGGACGCGCAAACGAGTTCGTTCGTAAGAGATATATGGCGTCAGTGAATTCAAGTGGTGAGTTTTCGATCAACGGCTTGGATCCAAATTCCCGTGGCTTTCATACTCTGACGATCAATAAGGCTGGTCCGAAACCTGAAGTCTCGTCGAAACCCAAGTATGTAGCTACGACCGCGTGCCAACTTGAGGACCAAACCGGGAGTTTCAGCATGGCGGTTGGTTTCCCGAAGCGGGATTACAGGCTTCCAAGCGAGGGACGTATCAATGCATTGGTGATACCAGTCGATTTCGAGGATGTTCCGGGGAGAGGGGAACCCGAAGAGGTATTTCGAGTGATGACTGATGGAACGGCGAAGTTCTTCTATTCCCAATCGGATGGCCGAGTTCAGTTCAACTTCCAATCGCTTGATACTTGGGTGCGTGCACCCTTCAGATCCGATGCATACCGGTTGGGCACATGGAATACCGGTGACCCACTCGGTTACTACGGGGCTGTGTTGAAGCTCGCAGATCCCTTAGTCGATTACTCACTCTTTGATGTGGTCTATGTACTTTCACCAAAGGAGATCCCAAGTTCATCGATCGCCTACGGGCCTGCTTTTCCCATGATGCCGGGAGATGACCTTGTGAAGACGAATGATGGAATGGTCTTCAATGGAACAATCTCGGGTGCGGACGCTTGGATGAATCTTGAAGGTGCGGGCTGGAAGTGGATGGCGCACGAGACTGGTCATCTCTTTGGACTTCACGATCTCTACATCATTGGTGGCAACAGCCCCTATGGATCGTGGGACATCATGTCGCTGAATTGGAGTATCGAGGCGATCGCGCTCAATGCGTGGAACCGTTATATCCAAGGATGGTTGAGCGAAGATCAAGTGAGATGTCTCGAGCGCAAGGAAGTGGAGTCGGCAGTTGAGGTTCTTCTTACTCCGCTCGAAAGAGATAGCGATGGCGTTAAAGCTGCGCTGATACCACTTTCGTCGTCGAAGATCCTTGTGATGGAGTCACGTCGAAGTGAAGGGTTTGATAAGTTGACTGAGGCGCAGGCTGGAGTTCTCATCTATACGGTTGACATGACGATCCCCACGATCAAAGGTGGCTGGCAGACACAACGACGGCCTGGATCGACACAGGTCAACTTCATGGATGCGACACTGAAGGCAGGCGATGAGATCACGGTGGATGGCGTGAAGATATCTGTGATCTCACGCGATAGTTCTGGAGATTCGATCCGTATTGTGCGGAATTGAGCGCCTCTTTCCATATGAGTAGTGCTTGGATCGTTGGCGAAGTGCTCGTTGATCTCATTCCTGCTTTAGATGGCGATGAGGTGATTGATGGAGTTCGCTACCGCGCGGTTGTGGGTGGAGGGGCTGCGAATACTGCAAAGGCGCTCGCGCGATTAGGTCGAGAGTGTGCGTTCATTGGTGGGCTCTCTTCTGATCGTTTCGGACATATGGCGTGGATGGAGTTGGAGCGAGATGGCGTCGGGCTCGACTTCGTCCTCGAATCGGATCAGCCGACAGCAAAAGCGATTCTCTCGATCGGTGAAGATGGCTCTGCCGCGTATCGTTTCGATGTCGATCGAAGCGTGACATTCGACTTCAATTCAACGTGGCTACCTGACGGTTTGCCGGATGCGATCCATGTCGGGACCTTGGCGACAGTGATCGAACCAGGGAGCAGCGCGCTATTTGCATGGGTGGAAGAGAAACGGGATCAAGGGGCTTTAATTCTCTTCGACCCGAATGTGCGATCTGCATATTTGAGTGATCGAGCGTCATATCGAGCGATTGTCGAGAAGTGGCTTGGCATTAGCGATGTCGTGAAGGCGAGTAGTGAGGACATTGGTTGGCTCTATCCCGAGACGATGGAAGAGGCGGTTGTCGAAGAGTGGTTTGGGATGGGCGTAAAACTAGTTGTTGTCACTCACGGTGGTGATGGGATGGTCGGGTATGCCGAGGGTTCGAAAGTCTCTGTACCAGGCATTGAAGTGAGTCTCGTCGACACAGTTGGCGCTGGCGATACGGTCGGCGCGGGTCTACGTGTGGCGATGATGGATCAGGGATTCGATTCTCTACTTCGAGGGAATCTCCATTCGGTCCTACATCGTGCATCGGTGGCGGCAGGGATTACCTGTAGTCGACAGGGAGCCAATCCACCTACGCTTACCGAATTGAATCAATTCTTCGATAGTGCGAAGAGAGGGTTGTAGATGCAATATCTAGATGATGGCGATCTCTCTCTTGTGATCGACCTCGACCAAGGTGCTCGCATCACATCACTTCTCTTTAGAGATATGGAAGTGACCCTGCCTTCGCGTGGAAGCCTCGTGAATTGGGGTTGGTATTCGATGGCTCCTTGGGCAGGGCGCATTCGTGATGGACTGATCACGGATTCGTCGGGAGTAGAACATCAATTGCCGATCGTCCTTG
>JBMUDS010000063.1:0-3344 GCA_049459795.1 Candidatus Nanopelagicaceae bacterium
TACAACCGGCGCTGGGGGAGTAGCAGGAGTTGGCGCTACAGCAGAAGGCGCGCCTGCGACCCCGATCGATGCAAGTCGGGCTCCGACGGGAACAGTCTGGTCCACATTCACATCAATGGAAAGAAGCGAGCCAGCAACAGGAGATGGGATCTCTGTATCGACCTTATCGGTTGATACTTCAAGAAGCGGCTCGTCGACGGCAACGTGATCACCGACAGATTTCAACCACCGTGTGACGGTGCCTTCAGTAACAGACTCACCGAGCGCAGGCATCGAGACAATGGTTGCCGGTCCGTTCGAAGATAGCGCGACGGGTGCTGGTGTGGGAGTAAGAACAGGTTCTGGTGTCGAGACAGGAGACACGACTTGAGCCGCGACAGGTGCGGGAGTTGATGGTGCTGTAGGGGCCGCAGCAACTCCGTCATCGATGACCGCAAGTTCCGCGCCGACTGCGACGGTTTGATCGACGCCAACGACGATCTTCGAGAGCTTGCCTGCGGCAGGAGATGGAATTTCAGTATCGACTTTGTCAGTCGACACTTCTAGCAGTGGCTCATCGAGCGCGACGACGTCTCCTTCATTCTTCAGCCAACGCGTGACCGTGCCTTCGGTGACACTTTCGCCGAGGGCTGGCATTTTCACTGAGAATGACATTTCGCTCCTAACGAACCACTCGTACTCTAGTCCTGCTTCGAAATTCTCGCCTTTTTCTTGAGCTCTTACCCATGTGCATGCAATGGCTTGCCGGCCAGTGCCAAGTGCGCTTCACCCATAGCCTCGCTCAAAGTCGGATGTGCGTGTATGAATTGTGCGACGTCATTCGCGTCAGCTTGCCAATTGAAGATCAATTGAGCCTCTGCGAGAAGTTCTCCGACCCGGGAACCGACCATATGGATGCCAAGAATCGGGCCGTTCTTCGCTGCCACTAACTTCACCGATCCGGCGGTCCTAAGGATCTGCGCCTTTCCATTCCCTGCCAAGTCATAATTGAGTTCGACGACATCATGACCACGCTCTTTCGCTTGGGCAGTGGTGAGGCCGACCGAAGCGACCTCAGGTTCTGAATAAGTCACACGTGGGATGCCGTCGTAGTCGATCGCACGTGGATTGAGTCCTGCGATCTCTTCAGCGACCATGATTCCCTCAGCGAAACCCACATGAGCCAATTGAAGTGTCGGGATGAGATCGCCGACAGCCCACACGCCCGGGATATTGGTTCGGCACTTCGAGTCAACCAAGACATAGCCGCGATCCATCGCGATCCCTTGTTCTTCGTAGCCGAGCCCCTGCGAGACGGGACCTCTACCTACGGCGACCAGAAGAATGTCGGCGCTATGAGTTGCGCCATTCTCAAGAGTCACCGTTACCTGATCAGCAGAAACATTCGCACCGGTGAAGCGCACGCCGACTTCGAACTTGATGCCGCGCTTTCGAAATGCACGCTCCAATTGCTTGCTCGAACTCTCATCCTCGAGTGCGATGAGCCGAGGTAGGGCTTCGATGATGGTGACCTCTGAGCCGAACGATTTCCAAACTGATGCGAATTCACAACCGATGACTCCACCACCGAGGACGATGACGCTCTTCGGAACGTAGTCCAGATGCATCGCATGGTCTGAAGTGAGGACTCGCTTACCGTCGATCTCCAGACCTGGAAGTGTCTTCGGATACGAACCAGTGGCAAGAAGGATGTTCTTTCCTTGGTATCGCGCACCATCTACCTCGACCGCATTCGGCGCAACAAGTCTTCCTGACCCCTCGACGTAAGTGACGTTACGAGATTTCACCAGACCCTGAAGACCCTTATGAAGCTTTGAGATCACGCCATCCTTGTAGGCATTGACGCCTGCCATATCCATGGCATGGAACTCCGCTTTGACGCCAAATGAGTGGGCCTCACGAGCGTTATCTGCGATCTCGCCTGCATGAAGAAGCGCCTTGGTCGGGATACAGCCACGGTGAAGACACGTCCCACCCAATTTGTCGCGCTCGATAAGAGCAACGTTCAGTCCCAACTGAGATGCCCTTAGTGCTGCCGCGTATCCGCCAGAACCGCCACCTAATACGACGAGATCAAAGTCCACTTCGTTTCGCTCCTACGCTATTTTCGAATTCTCTGATGGCAATTCTGCCAGCCTTAAGAGGCGGCAATTGACTCAGCAAGGGCAACAAGGGAGTGAACTGCGACTCCTGTGCCACCTACCGGGGTATAGCCGTGTGGCTTGCCCTCGTTGAAGGCCGGGCCGGCAATATCAAGGTGGAGCCACGGTAGATCAGCCGATACGAACTCTCTCAAGAATAGACCCGCAACCAGCATGCCACCCATGCGATCGCCGATATTGGCCATGTCGGCGACTGGAGAGTCGAGTGATGCGCGCAACTCTTCAGGGAGAGGCATCGGCCAGAATTGCTCGCCAGTTCGCTTCGTCACCTCAAGGAATGATCGTCGGAAATCATCATTGTTCGTCATCACAGCAGAGGTGCGTGTGCCGAGTGCCACGACTTGAGCTCCAGTCAAAGTCGCGACATCGACGATTCCCGCAAGACCACCGGCCTTCGTACCGACCTCTGCAGCCTTCACGAGCGCATCAGCGAGAATGAGACGACCTTCCGCATCAGGGTTGAGAACCTCGATCGTCTTCCCACCATAGATGGTGATGATGTCGGAAGGTCTCGTTGCAGTATCGCTGACCATATTCTCTGCCAACGGCGCCCATGCATCTACCGCGATCGGCAATCTCAATCTGGCAATTGCGATGATCGCCGCGGTGACAGCAGCAGCACCGCTCATATCCGACTTCATCGCCTCCATACCTTGAGCCGGCTTGAGTGCGAGTCCGCCGGTATCGAAAGTGATTCCCTTCCCGACGAATGCCAATCTCTTCTTCTTGCTGCCTGACTTCGGCAGATATGAAATATGCAACAACCGTGGCGGATTTGCAGAGCCTTGTCCCACCGCGGTGATTCCACCATAGCCCTTTGCCTTCAATTGATTATGGTCCAAGACTTCTACTTTCAGCCCTGCTTTGACCGCCTCACTCTTGAGTTGCTTTGAGAAGCTCTCTGGCGTCAGATGGCTCGGTGGCGTGTTGATCAAGTCCCGCGTGAGGTGCACTTGTTCCGAGATGATTTCAGCACGGCGAAGTAGCGATGTTAGTTCCTTGCTATTCGCTTTGGCAGTGAAGATTTCGATGCTTGCAAGAGCTGGCTTCTTGCTCGACTTTGTAGAACCCCGGAATTGATGGAATGCATATGAGCCGAAAAGCGCACCTTCTGCAATAGCCGCGAGATCCTCGAGCGAGTCGTAAGGAAGCGAGAATGTCGCGCTTGAGTGTCCTTCCAAT
>JBMUDS010000064.1:0-3230 GCA_049459795.1 Candidatus Nanopelagicaceae bacterium
GGTGCTGAGCTTTGCCATGTTCTTTTCCTTTTCCTTTGGTTATCTCTGTTATTCGGGTTGTGCTTCGGTTGTTGCTTCAGGTGCTGCTTCTGTTGCAGCCTCTGCTGAAACTTCTGGTGTCGCTTCCGCAACTGCTTCTTGAGCAGGTGCCTCTGCAACTTCTGCAACTACTTCTGGCGCAGATGCCTCTGCTACCGGTGCAGCTTCGGCTGCAGGTGCGCCGCTCTCCATCTTGATACGGAGTGCGTCGAATACCTGTGCGGCCTTTGCCATAGAAGCCTTCATCGCACCAGCCAACTTCGAGAGCAAGACTTCGCGAGACTCGAGGTCTGCGAGTTCCATGATCTCAGCGGCAGTGACGCGCTTTCCTTCGTAGATCCCGCCCTTGATGACAAGTGCTGGGTTCTCCTTCTGGAAGGTCTTCAATGACTTTGCAGCAGCGATCGGATCACCTTTGATAAAAGCGAGTGCAGATGGGCCTGCAAGAAGCGCTTCGTCAATATCGACTCCGGCATCCTTCGCTGCGATCTTGGTGAGTGTGTTCTTTACGACCGAATACTTAGTCTCTGCACCAAGTGAACGACGTAGAGCCTTGAGCGAGGTCACGGTCAGACCGCGATACTCGGTAAGGAAAGTCGCTTGGGCCGACTTGAAGTCTTCGACCAATTCGGCGACTGCGGCTGTCTTCTCCGGGCGAGCCATCAGGCTTCCTTTCTCTTCCAGCGCTTAGTAGATGGTTATTTGCTTCGAAACTGTCGGATAAATGAAAAAGACCCCGACGCATAGATGCGTACGGGGTAACCGTTGCAACCTATGCGGGCTGTCTTTCGACATTTACTTCGGACTTTCAATCACTTGAAGTCCGAGACCAGCAGTCTCTGGCAAGGAGGCAGATACTAGGTGAGCACTTGCCTCCCGGTCAAAAAAGGCAAAATTATTGGATTGGAGCTGCGCCCTCACGAGCGAAGTTCGGATCGAGTGGAACTCCAGGTCCCATGGTGGTTGAGACCACGGACTTACGGATATAGCGACCCTTTGATGAGGATGGTTTGGAGCGCATCACTTCGTCGATTGCTGCTGCGTAGTTGTCGGCAAGTTGCTCTGCACTGAACGATGCCTTGCCGATGATGAAGTGAAGGTTCGAATTCTTATCGACACGGAATTCGATCTTGCCACCCTTGATATCAGTGACTGCCTTAGCGACATCTGTCGTCACAGTTCCAGTCTTTGGGTTTGGCATCAAGCCACGTGGTCCAAGGACCTTACCCAAACGACCGACCTTGCCCATCAATTCTGGTGTCGAAACGACCGCGTCATAATCAAGACGGCCCTTGGAGACCTCATCAATCAACTCATCGCCACCGACGATATCTGCGCCAGCAGCACGAGCTTCATCTGCGCGCTCTGCTGTTGCGAAAACGAGAACACGAGCGGTCTTACCGGTTCCGTGTGGCAGGTTCACTGTACTTCGTACAGCCTGGTCTGCCTTCTTCGGGTCGACACCAAGGACGAGAGCAACCTCGACTGATGGATCGAACTTGACGGTGATGGTCTCTTTGACGACCTTCATCGCGCTCAATGGTTGATACAACTGATCAGCATTGACTTTCGCTGCTGCTGCCATGTACTTCTTGCTGCGCTTCATTTCTGCTCCATTCGATGTCGTGATGATTAATTCATCACGATTGATTGAGTTGTGGTTAGCGGAGATGCGCTCTCCTCCCACGGACTATTTACTTTTTTGTCTTTCCTTTACTTCTTTACTACCACTGCACCACAACGCCCATGGAGCGCGCAGTACCAGCGATGATCTTGCTCGCTGCGTCTAGATCGTTCGCATTGAGGTCAGCCATCTTCGTCTTCGCGATCTCCTCGACCTGAGCCTTGGTGATCGTTGCGACTTTGTTCTTGTGTGGAACTGGTGAACCCTTTTCGATTCCAGCTGCCTTCAAGATCAAGCGTGATGCTGGAGGAGTCTTTGTGACGAAGGTGAAAGAGCGATCCTCATACACGGTGATCTCTACCGGGATGATCTGACCCTTCTGGCTCTCAGTCTCGGCGTTGTAAGCCTTGACGAAGTCCATGATGTTCACACCATGCTGACCGAGCGCTGGACCTACCGGTGGCGCAGGTGTCGCCGCACCAGCCTGAATCTGCAGCTTGATGAGCGCTTGGACCTTCTTCTTTGGTGCCATTTCCTTTTCCCCTTTTTTCTTCTTTACTTAAATCTTCTGAACCTGGTTGAACGAAAGCTCTACCGGAGTCTCACGACCGAAGATCGATACCAAAACCTTGAGTTTGGCTTGCTCTGGCATGATCTCGCTGATCGTCGCAGGAAGCGTCGCAAATGGACCATCCATGACGGTGACGGACTCTCCGATCGAGAAGTCAACGAGCTTGATATCTGGCTTAACTGACTTCTTCAATTCCTTCGGCGCAATCATCTTCTCAACTTCATCCAACGGAAGCGGGCTTGGATGGTGGGAGTTACCAACGAAACCGGTGACGCCAGGAGTGTTTCGCACGCATGACCATGACTCGTCAGTGAGATCCATACGAACCAAGACATAACCTGGATAGATATTTCGCTTGACCTGCTTACGCTGGCCGTTCTTGATCTCCATCACCTCTTCTTCAGGAACTTCGATCTGGAAGATGTACTCCTCCATATTCATGGAAGCGATGCGGTGTTGAAGATTCGTCCTCACACGCTTCTCATATCCAGCATAGGAGTGAACGACGAACCACTCACCAGGAGCTGATTGCAAGACTCGACGGAACTCCGCGAGTTCTGGATCGATCTCCTCTTCGTCTGTCTCTAACTCCCCATCGACACCTTCATCGAGAAGATCGACAGCCACCGGAGTCTCATCCGAGACTGCTTCAGGAGTGAGTTGCTCTTCGAAATCGCTCATGTACCTATCCCCCAAAGATCCAGAAGATCACCTTGGTGAGGCCAAGGTCGAAGACGGAGATCACTGCGATCATGAAGGTCACGAAGACCATGACGACAGTCGTGTATGTGGAGACTTGTTTACGAGTAGGCCAAACCACGCGGCGAAGCTCAGAGACCACCTGACGGTAGAACTGCGGAATGCGCGCGAAGAAACTCTTCTCTTCGTTCTGCACTTCGTTTTCGCTCACGTCGTTTCCTTTCCTTGACTCATGGACTCATCTAGCAGGGCAGGAGGGACTTGAACCCCCAACCGCCGGTTTTGGAGACCGGAACT
>JBMUDS010000065.1:0-2993 GCA_049459795.1 Candidatus Nanopelagicaceae bacterium
GAAAGATCAAGAAGGTCAAAGGTAACAAGTGTCCCAAGGGTTATAAGCGCTAGGTGGTACTAGTGAGAATGGGAGGAACCACTAGGTTTATCCCATGATTCACAAGGGACTACTAGTCCTTCTTTGCACCGCGTTTCTTGCTTCCATCACTTCGGTAGCACATTCGACCTACCTCATCCCGGACGAGATTGACCTAAGCCAAGACATCGCCCTGCAGACGATCGTCGATGGAAATATCGTCAGCACCGAGGCCCACTCTTGGGTGTATGGCGTCATGCTTCCGAATCGTCAGACTGGTAAAGGCGGGAGCAATTGGGTCTGCGTCAACTTTGATGATCCTGTATGTCAAGACAAGGACTCGATATACGGTCAGATCGTATTGCCGGTTTGCTCAGCCACCGTGACACTGAGTTGCGTCGAGGCATTGTCTATCGGCAAGGATGCATCAAGCCTCAAGCCCGCCAAGATGCAATTCGAAGGGGTCGGTCTCAAAGTTCCTGCGAGTTCGAAAGCAGGGATTCCCGCAGGCGGCTCACTGAGCGTATGGCGTAGTGAGGACTCAGGTGACTACATAGTTCTAGCCGTGATTACATATCAAATTCCAAAGGAGACTGGGAAGCCCTTCATCTCTAATTTCAGCGTCAACCTCATCCCGACTATCTATGAGCAGAATCCCGGTTACTTCGCACCTCTGATCTTTCAAGAGTTAGATGGTGATTATCCGAACATTTCATTCGGAAATAAGGATCCGCAGCGTCGCTCGGATCTTGAGACAAAGAACTGTCTCGTTGTCACAGATGGCTACTGTTTCTCACGAGAAGAATTCAAGCCAGAGACGAGAGCTCGCATCTCACTTCGCGTCCCAAATGACGTCACTGGCTGGCTCTTCGGCCGGATGAAATCTCCGGTGATCGATGTAAAGGCAATCGATGGATCCAATAATCTACTTACGGTCGAAGCGACGAATGCCACCATTCCTAATTTGATCGGCATTTATCCAAAGTCACAGGTACGTAGCAATCCCGGCGTGCTTGAATGGGCAAAATCCTTCTTCTATGAAGGTGACGGAATGCTGGAGAAGACATTGGGTGATCGGGGTCTTTTCGGCGGACACTCGAGTGGTGCCAACAAATTAGAGATCTTCAATTGGTGGGGAGATGAACTCAAGGCTTATGGCGGTCCTGACAAGCGATTCGGGAGCTCTACTCGCTGGATGTTCTCTTCTACCACCATGGGTCAATACAGTGATCAATGCTTTGCAGATAGGACTCGACTGACAGGATTGGTGACAACCAATGCACCTTTCTTCGAGTCAGGTCCACCGAAAATGGTGGACGACGTCTTGACGTACGTCGTGGCTGGGCCACATCATCTTGGAGATGGCAAGACGCTCTTCAAAGGTGTCTATGACCTCTCGATTCGTTCGGATGCAGCACGGTGTATCTATGGTTTCTCAGAAGCCCCGCTTCGAGCAGAGATCTCGGTGACGTCGACTGATGGTTCCATCCAAGATATTGCAACAGAGTCGATGACCGAGAGAAATGGGTGGGTCTATCTCTCGGCTTATAACTTCCATTTCTCATCTCCTACAGTTCGAGTCAAATTGCTCCAAGATAGTTCTGTTTCAGGGAAGGTCGAGAATAAATCCTCAACTCCTAAAGAGGGTGTGAAGTCAACGACAGTGTCGAAGAAGAGCAAGAAATTGGTCTGCGTCAAGGGAAGCATCACCAAGAAGGTCACTGGTGTGAATGCCAAATGTCCCAAAGGATTCAAGAAGAAGTTGTAGTAGATCTCTCACTTCCACTTCTCTAGATCCCTGTTTCACAGCCTCGTAGGTATTGAGGTACCCTTACGCCCGCACGAAATGCTTAGGGTGGGTTGCCCGAGCGGCCAATGGGAGCGGACTGTAAATCCGCCGGCTCTGCCTTCAGTGGTTCAAATCCACTACCCACCACCAGCAACTTCTGTGATCGGGAGCTGATGGAAACTCTTCTTCTTGGTTACCTTCTCGCGATCGGTGCCGCCTCTGCGACCTTGCTTGGCCTTCTGGTCATCACATTAAGAAGTGAACTGAGTGAGCGAATACTCGCATTCACACTTCTCCTTGTCGCTGGCGCAATGATCGCAGTCAGTCTTGGTCAAATACTTCCGACGAGTTTCCGTAATGGTGATTCGTGGGTCCAGGTGAGCATCATGTTCTTCGTCGGTGTCCTCGCGGTCCTCCTACTCGCCCGCATGGAAGTCGGCGCGGAAGCTGCGACACGATCGCTTTGGATCACAGTCATCGCCATCACGCTTCACAATCTTCCTGAAGGTGCAACGCCTATCGGTGCAACGCTGATCGACATTGATACTGGCATCACGACGGCCGTGGTCCTTGCGCTACACAACATCCCTGAGGGAATAGCGATTGCAACGATGGCGCGGCTCGCCGGTGTCGGACGATTCCTCACATTTCTCTTGGTCCTCATGGCAGCGATTGCAGAAGTGATAGGCGCTTCGGGGGTTTACTTCTTCGGTAGCGAGATGAGCGATGCGACGACATCTTTGATCCTAAGTATGGTGGCAGGGATCATGGTCACAATCAGTGCGAAGGAACTCATCCCATATTCCTCCCGAATTCTCTTGTCTTCGTGGAAGCGATAGCGTTTGCCAAGAGATTTTGAGGGAGAATCAGTGTCGACGATGATCAAAGCGGTGAGTTGGGACGGGGACGCTCTAGTCCTCCTTGACCAGACCTTGATTCCCGTGGAAGAGCGATACATCCGATACCAAGAGAGCGAAAGCATCATCGATGCAATCAAGCGCCTTGTAGTTCGCGGCGCTCCCGCCATCGGCGTTGCGGGTGCTTTTGCAGTTGTGATTGCGATGGACGAGGCAGAAACCAAAGCATGGAGCTCATTGGAACTCGAGAAGCGAATCGATGAGATAAGAGATGCTCGTCCGACTGCAGTCAATCTTGCTTGGGCGGTGGAGCGAGTCAGGAAGTTCGT
>JBMUDS010000066.1:0-2943 GCA_049459795.1 Candidatus Nanopelagicaceae bacterium
TATAAGAGATCGTTGCACTAACTCAAGGAAGAGAGACAAAAGAAAAGAAGCGATTGACGTCGAAAGCCTCAGTCGTTGAGTATCAGGAATTAGCAGAGCGACTTGAAGAGCGGCTTGAGACTCGAGTTCGAATCGATCGCACCAAGATCACAATCGACTTTGGCGATGGTCACGATCTACAACGGATCGTCAAGATCATCCGCGGAGGAAATTGATTACTGGCGGATTCCGGCCCGACGTAGATCCTCGACCTTAAGGGTCCCAGTCTTGGCATCATTCTCAGCATCGAGATAGAGCCGCTGGATCGCAACGACGAGAGCTTCAGCAATGACATCTTTGAAGGCATCATCTTGCAATCGTGCCCGATCTCTTGGGTTCGAGAGATAACCGATATCAATTCGAACCGTTGGTGATTTAGTAAGTCGCAACAGATCCCAACTCTTCGCATGAGTCCGACAATTGAGCATCTCGGTCCGTGCTGCGATCTCGCGTTGGACCAAGGTGGCAAAACGCTCACCAATCACGGATTTGATGCCATGTATCTCGTTTCCAAAGTAGAACGAAGCGACACCCTCTGCCTTCTCATTGGGATAGTTGTCGCAATGAAGTGAGATCACTAAGTCGCCGCCATGACGATTACAGAATTCGATCCGCTCGATCTCGCTCGGCGACGAAGTGCGATCCCTTGTGAGATGGACCTTCACACCTAACTCCATGAGCCGTTTCTCGATTCGAAGCGCGAGTTCGTAGGTGAAATCAGATTCCTTCAATTCACCATAACTATGTCCTGGGTTTGATCCACCCCAACTCGGATCCAAAATCACCACTTTTTCGAGGAGATGTGGCCCTTTTCGGCTTCGCACCGCATCCTCACGGAGAGCGCTCGCGGTGCCACCACTGACGGTGCGGACCAAACGCATCAACGCGATGACGGTATTGCCACCACATCGCCCATCGGGATCGATGCCGACGGAGCGCTGAAACTCTTTAAGTCCCGCGGCACTCTTCGGACCGAAGAGACCATCAGCTTTCCCGATATCGAATCCCATCTCAAGGAGCTTTCGTTGCAAGATAGCGACATCATCACCACGCATCATCGGAGAGGTGAGCTCCAAGGTCCTATCCCCTAGTTTCCACCTAGCCTCTTCAAGAGCTTGCAACGTCTTGGGATCACAAAGGCCGGTGACCTTCAAACCACGGCTCTGTTGCAGCGCTCTAATCGCAGCTTCGACTTTCGAGTCGTATGAATCTTGTCGACTCGAAAGGAGACCTAGCGATACGAGGTGTGCGGTCAAAGATTCGATAGCGCTACCGCTATCGCCGGGAAGGAATCCTTCGTTCGTCACTCGTTCTCTGACGTTATTTGATGAACTCTTCGAGATCGCGAAGCAGGATCGGCTTCGGCTTCGCGCCGATGATCTTCTTCACCACTTCGCCACCCTGGAAGACGCTCATCGTCGGGATCGAACTAACGCCGTATTTCATCGCGAGCGCAGGTTCTTCGTCGGTATTGAGTTTCACGATCTTGATCTTGGTGCCATATTCATTTGAGATCTCTTCAAGGATCGGTCCGACTGCGCGACATGGACCGCACCACTCTGCCCAGAAATCGACGACGACAGGGAGTGTGCTCTTCAATACCAATGCATCGAAGTTATCTGAAGTGACTTTCTCGGTTGCCATGTTCTCCCTTTTCTCTTCTTGCTTTTCTTCTCGACTATTATGTAATTCTTTTGCGAAGTTTAATGTCCCTGCAGGAATCTCTCAGCATCAAGAGCCGCCTGGCATCCTGAACCTGCGGCGGTGATCGCCTGGCGATAGGTGTGATCGACGAGGTCGCCACATGCGAAAACACCTTTGAGATTGGTCTTTGTGGAACGACCTTCAACCTTCACATAACCCTCGCCATCTAATTCGACCTGACCTTTAACGAGTTCGCTTCTTGGTAAGTGACCGATCGCAACGAAGAGCCCTGTGAAATCCTTGGTCGTCTCTTCACCGGTGACGAGATTACGTAGTTTGAGTCCACTTACTTTCTCGTCGCCGAGGACATCGATCACTTCGGTGTTCCAGATGAATTCGATCTTGGGATTTGCCTTTGCACGATCTGCCATGATCTTCGATGCACGAAGTGAGTCTCGTCGATGGATGATCGATACTTTCGATGCGAATTTAGTGAGGAAGTTCGCCTCTTCCATCGCAGAGTCGCCACCACCTATGACCGCGATCTCTTGTTCTTTGAAGAAGAATCCATCACAGGTCGCACACCATGAGACTCCACGTCCTGAGAGTCGTTTCTCGTTCTCTAGACCAATCTCCTTGTAGGCAGAACCCATCGCAAGGATGACACTCTTTGCCTTGATCACATTCCCAGAACCATCTGTGAGGGTCTTGATCTCACCACCTAGATCCATCGAGACGATGTCATCGGTGACGATCTCCGTGTCGAAGCGGAGCGCTTGATTGCGCATCTCTTCCATCAACTCAGGTCCCATAATGCCGCTCTTGAATCCAGGGAAGTTCTCGACCTCTGTCGTGTTCATCAAGGCGCCGCCGGCGGTCACTGAGCCTTCATAGAGAAGTGGTGAGAGTTGTGCACGGGCGGTATAGATCGCAGCGGTATAGCCAGCAGGACCAGAACCAACGATGACGACTTCCCTTACCTGTTCACTCACTTCATCGACCCTTCTTGAAGATTAATTGGACGGCTTCGGAGACTTCACTCACGCCAAGACGCTTTGCGATCTTGATATAGGCGAAACTTGTGATCAGAAGAACCGCGAGGAGGTAGAGGCTATTCCCTATCCGTGATTCAAGCTGATCTTCGAAGAAGAACGGCCCCATTATGGCGAGGAGGCCAAGAATCGTCGCTGAAAGTGCGGCTAATTTCAGGTAAAGGTTGAGATAAGGGCGATGCTCGAGCCGTTCAAGATAAGGCTTCAC
>JBMUDS010000067.1:0-2925 GCA_049459795.1 Candidatus Nanopelagicaceae bacterium
CCCCTTCAGCGCACTAACCACCTTCGTCAGCGACGCTTTCGCATCACCAAAGAGCAATGTGGTCTTGGGATCGAAGAGCAATTCATTCTCGATACCCGCAAAACCTGGTCGCATCGAACGCTTCAAGAAGATGATGTTCGCGGCCTGCTGCACCTCAAGGATCGGCATGCCATAGATCGGGCATCCAGGAGTGGTCTTCGCCGCTGGATTGACGACGTCATTGGCGCCGATCACAAGCGCCACATCGGTCTGAGGGAAGGTCGGATTGACCTCTTCCATCTCCACTAATTGCTCGTAAGGAACATTCGCCTCCGCGAGCAAGACGTTCATATGGCCAGGCATACGACCAGCAACGGGATGAATTCCATAGGCAACATCGATGCCCTTGGCACTCAACAGGTCCGCCATCTCACGCACCGTGTGTTGTGCCTGCGCGACAGCGAGTCCAAAACCAGGAACGATCACAACTCGACGGGCATAGTTGAGCAAAATGGCGACATCTTCCGGCGATCCTGATTTCACTGGACGCGTCTCAGCCTCTCCGCCACTTGCTTGCGCCTTCGCGGTGAATGCACCGAAAAGTGTGCCAAAGAGCGATCGACCCATCGCCTCTGCCATCAAACGAGTCAAGATCGTTCCCGAAGCACCAACAAGTGTTCCCGCGACGATTAAGAGCGTTGCCTCAAGGACATAACCGCTCGCGGCCACTGTGAGACCAGTAAATGCATTGAGAAGTGAGATGACGATCGGAACATCTGCGCCACCGACAGGAAGGACGAAGAGCACACCAAAGAGGAGTGAGAGCCCGGCAAGGATCAAAAGCGGCTGAATGCTCGGTGTCTCGCCCCGCGAATCCATCACCCAATATGAAATAGCGAGGACTGCGATGAGATTCGCAGCAATCAAGAATCGTCCCGCAGGCAAGATCACGGGCCTTGTCGTCATCAATTCCTGCAACTTCAAGAAGGTGACGATCGATCCGCTGAAGGAGACACAGCCAACAACGACAGTAAAGACCGTGGCGAGGACCGCGGCAAAGCTCGCGCTATCGCCCAACTTGATGTACTCGACGATCGCAACAAGCGCTGCTGCGCCACCACCGACGCCATTGAAGAGCGCCACCATCTGTGGCATCTGAGTCATCTGGACTTTACGTGCAGCGGGAACACCGACGGCGATACCTACTGCCATCGCGCCAAGGATCCACTCAAGATTCTCAAGCGGCAATGAATATTCTGGATCGGCGTAGAAGAAGACGGCGACTGTTGCGATCAGCGCTCCGAGAGCACCGAGCAAATTGCCGCGTCGCGCGCTCTTCGGTGACGAGAGGCCTTTCAGTGCAAGGATGAAGAGGACAGCAGCGAGAAGTCCTAAGAGGTCATACGCGGTGCGACTCACTTAGCACCGCCCTTACTGTCAGCGGGATTACTTGACCCAGCCTTACCGGTATCCCGCTTTCCCTTGAACATCTCCAACATTCGATCCGTTACGACGAAACCACCGACGAGGTTGATCGTCGCAAGCACAATGGCAGCGACCGACAACCCCAATTCCAAGCCACCATCAGAATGGCTCGCAACGATGATCGCGCCGACAAGGATGATGCCGTGGATCGCATTAGCACCACTCATCAAAGGTGTGTGCAAAGTGGAAGAAACTTTCGAAACGACTTCGAATCCAACGAAGACTGCAAGCGTGAAGATCGCGAGTAGCGCCATTGCCTCACTCATAGTGGATCCCTCACGCTTCCTTTCCTGAATTACTGCCTGAAATCTGCGCACGAACCTGTTCGTTGCGGATCTCTCCGCCATGAGTCACTGCACTTGCCGCGATGATTTCGTCTTCGAAATCCAGTGAAAGTGATGCAGAGCCGCCGTTCTCACCCGCACCGCCTTCACCCGCCTTGATCATTAATCCCATCAGATTCACCAGGTTCTTCGAATAAAGCGATGAGGCGTGGAATGGCAATTGGCTCGGTACATCCTTACCGCCCCAGATCCTCACTCCCGATCCCGTCTCGATTACTTCTCCGGCAACGGAACCTTCGACATTGCCGCCACTCTCCGCTGCTAAATCGACGATCACACTTCCAGGAAGCATCCCGCTATACATCTCTTTCGTCACCAAGAGCGGTGCACGGCGATTAGGAACAGCAGCCGTTGTGATCACAACATGTGACTTTGAGATATATGGCTTCAAGAGTTCGCGTTGCTTTGCGGCGCGCTCTTCTGTCATTTCGCGTGCATAACCACCGGAGCCTTCCAAGGATTCAAGTTCCAATTCGATGAAAGTGGCCCCCATGGAACGCACTTCATCGGCTGACGATGGACGGACGTCATAGGCAGAGACCACTGCTCCAAGCCTTCGAGCAGTTGCGATTGCCTGTAACCCGGCAACGCCTGCTCCAAGGACCAGAACTTGAGCTGGAGTCACGGTTCCAGCAGCAGTCATCAAGAGTGGAAAGAAGCGAGGTGCAAGATCCGCACCGACGAGCGCTGCTCGATAACCAGCACAGAGTGCTTGAGATGTGAGTGCATCCATGGATTGTGCGCGTGAGATTCGGGGGATCAATTCCATCGAGAAGGAAGTGACGCCAGCCTTCGCACTCGCCGCAATCTCAGCATCACTCGAAGTAAGTGGCAAGAAGGAGATAGTGATCGCACCCTTCTTGAGAGCACCCATCTCGCTCGCAGGGAGCGGTTGAACGGTGAGAACGAGATCTGCCTTTGAGAGTTTCGATGCACGATCGCTACTGTGGAAGAGAGTCGCACCTTCCTTCTGATACGCCGCATCATCAGCATTCGCAAAGATTCCAGCGCCACTTTCGACGGCAACAGAAAGGCCCTGCTTTACGAGCTTTGCGATCACATCAGGCATCAATGCAACGCGGCGTTCACCAGCCTTGCCCTCTTTCGGGACGACGAC
>JBMUDS010000068.1:0-2909 GCA_049459795.1 Candidatus Nanopelagicaceae bacterium
AACTTCCGACGAGTGCACGTTCACGTTCTACTCTGATCGGGAATCTCTCGGAGATAGAACTCAATGCACCACTTTTCGCTTCGATTGCGAAGTACCAGAGCCCGACCCGATCAGCGCTGATCTCGATCTCATAGCGATCAGGAACGCCATAGACCGGCCGCATGAGGGTGCGCGAGAAGAGTTTCGCCGCGGGATCGAAGAGGAGTGCGAATGCCTCAACGCCTTCGTGGCCCTCTCGTAGAACAGTTGCAGAGACGGTAAGGCTCTCGTGGGGGATCGCTTTGATACCGACGAACTCACGCCCGAAGTAGATCGTGGGTGCGATGTCGATGATCGGTAAGCGATCGATCATCCAGAACCTTCTGTATTGCCTGGGTCGGCAGCGGAGACATCATCGAGTTTGTACTTCGCGAGCGCTTGATTGAGGATCTTGGCTTTGACGTTCCCAGTCCGCACTAGTTGGGTCAATGTCGCAACGACAATCGATTCTGCATCGACTTTGAAGTGGCGACGGAGTGCACCTCGAGTATCAGAGAGTCCAAAACCATCAGTACCGAGCGAGAGGAATGGCTTCCCGACCCATGGAGAGATTTGATCTTGCACAGTGCGCATGTAATCGCTCACTGCAACGACCGGACCTTCATACGGCGCAAGCGCGGCATTGAGGAAAGAGCGTCGCTTCGACTCTGGATGCAAGAGATTATGTCGATCGACTTCCAGTCCTTCACGACGCAATTCGTTCCATGATGTGACTGAGAAGACATTGGCTGATACACCCCACTCTTCGTCGAGGAGTCTCTGTGCCTTGAGCGCGGCATTGACCGCGACACCTGAGGCCAGGATGTTCGCCTGTTTCCTTCCACGTGGAGCCTTTGCGTAGAGATAGATGCCTTTCAAGAGTCCTTCGACATCCAGATTCTCTGGCTCTGCTGGCTGCACATATGGCTCGTTATAGACGGTGAGGTAGTACATGATGTTCTCGGAGTTCTCGCCATACATGCGGCGAAGTCCATCCTTGACAATGTGACCTACTTCGAATCCGAATGCAGGGTCGTAAGCGACGATCGCAGGATTCGTCGAGGCGAGAAGGTGTGAGTGCCCATCTTCATGTTGCAGGCCTTCGCCATTGAGAGTGGTTCTTCCAGCAGTTGCACCCATGATGAATCCACGTGCCATCTGGTCCGCGGCAGCCCAGAATGCATCACCAGTCCTTTGGAATCCGAACATCGAATAGAAGATGTAGA
Organism: Candidatus Nanopelagicaceae bacterium; assembly: GCA_049459795.1. Lineage (GTDB taxonomy): Bacteria > Actinomycetota > Actinomycetes > Nanopelagicales > Nanopelagicaceae > SYAN01. The sequence continues at coordinate 1,245 of JBMUDS010000068.1, forward strand.
CCGGGATCATCGGTTCATCGTGTGTGGAGTATGAAGTTCCGACGGCAGTGAACGAAGCAGTCGATCCTGCTTCGTTGATACCTTCATGAAGGATCACGCCATTGGTTGCCTCCTTATAGGAGAGCATCAATTCACGATCGACCGAGGTGTACTTCTGGCCGTGCGGTGAGTAGATCTTCATCGTCGGGAAGAGGGAGTCCATACCGAAGGTACGTGCTTCATCCGGGATGATCGGAACAATCCGCGAACCGAGGCCCTCTGTCTTCACAAGATCCTTGAGGAGACGGACGAATGCCATCGTGGTGGCGACTTCCTGATTTCCAGAACCGCGCTTGACCACCTCGTAATGTGAATCATCTGGCTGCGGCAAAGGCCGAGATGCGTTCCGACGCTTCGGTAGCGATCCACCGAGCTCTCGGCGACGGTCCATCATGTACTGGTATTCGTCAGAATCCTTGCCGGGGTGGAAATACGGCGGTAGGTATGGATCAAGTTTCGAATCTGGGATCTCGATATAGAGACGATCTCGGAATTCCTTGATGTCATCTAGTGTCATCTTCTTCATCTGGTGCGTGGAGTTTCGCGACTCGAAGTGCGAACCCAAGGTCCATCCCTTGATGGTCTTGGCCAAAATCACCGTCGGACGACCTTGATGTGCTACCGCTGACGCATAAGCCGCATACAGTTTCTGATAATCATGTCCGCCACGCTTGAGGTTCCAAATCTGATCATCACTCCACCCGGCGACCATCGCGGCAGTTCGCGGATCCTTTCCGAAGAAGTGTTCACGCACATAAGCGCCGTCCTCTGCTTTGAAAGTCTGGAAGTCACCATCGGGGGTGCGATTCATCAATTCGACGAGTGCGCCCTCGCGATCCTTCGCAAAGAGCTCATCCCATTCGCGACCCCATACGACTTTGAGGACATTCCATCCTGCGCCACCAAAGAGAGCCTCGAGCTCTTGGATGATCTTTCCGTTTCCACGGACTGGTCCATCGAGGCGTTGTAGATTGCAATTGACGACGAAGACAAGATTGTCGAGACCTTCGCGCGCGGCGAAAGTAAGTCCTGATACTGACTCTGGCTCGTCCATCTCACCATCACCGAGGAAAGCCCAGACCCTTTGGTCGCTGGTGTCTTTGAGGCCGCGGTTATGAAGGTATCGATTGAACCGCGCCTGATAGATCGCGTTGATCGGGCCGAGTCCCATCGACACTGTTGGGAACTCCCAGAACTCTGGCATCAATCGTGGATGAGGATAGGAGGAGAGTCCGCCACCTGGATTAGTGAGCTCTTGTCTAAACCCGTCGAGTTGTTGTTCCGTCAATCGCCCTTCAAGGAATGCGCGAGCATACACACCTGGGCTTGCGTGACCTTGGAAGAAGATCTGATCGCCACCACCGGCATGCTCTTTGCCGCGGAAGAAATGATTGAAGCCCACCTCATACATCGCTGCAGAGGATGCGAAAGTTGAGATATGTCCACCGACGCCTATACCGGGACGCTGTGCCCGATGAACGAGAAGCGCTGCATTCCATCGGATGTAGGCACGGATCCGTCGCTCGATCATCTCATCGCCAGGGAACTTCGGCTCTCGCTCTGGCGGAATGGTGTTCATGTAATCGGTGAGACGGAGCGCCGGCACATTGATGCCCTTTTCGTGCG
>JBMUDS010000069.1:0-2807 GCA_049459795.1 Candidatus Nanopelagicaceae bacterium
CGAATAACAGAGATAACCAAAGGAAAAGGAAAAGAACATGGCAAAGCTCAGCACCGACGAACTACTCGGTCAGTTCAAGGAGATGACTTTGGTAGAACTCTCTGAGTTCGTGAAGTCATTCGAGAAGGAATTCGACGTAACCGCAGCAGCTCCAGTAGCCGTTGTCGCCGCAGGTGGCGCAGCAGCTGGTGGCGATGCAGCAGCGGCACAAGATGAGTTCACCGTCGTACTTGAGGATGCAGGCGCACAGAAGATCGCCGTCATCAAGGAAGTACGTAACTTGAACTCCGCTCTTGGTCTCAAGGAAGCAAAGGACTTGGTCGATGCGACCCCAGCCACACTTCTTGAGAACGTCAAGAAGGATGTCGCTGACAAGGCAAAGGCAGCTCTCGAAGCAGCTGGCGCAAAGGTCACCGTCAAGTAAATTCAGTTCAAACAAAAAAGACCCTGGGAGACCAGGGTCTTTTTTGTTTTCAGAACTTCATCGCCAGTGTGTGAACCTCTGAAGGATTCTCTCCATCGGCCCCTGATCGAATTTCGAGAGCCAAAGTCGGGCTAGGACAATCAACGACAACCAGATAAGTAGTGCGACAAGGACTACCAAAGGAATCTGAAGTTCTTGAAAAAGACCAAGTCCCCATGGACCGAAGATGAATGTGGCGACGACCGATTGAGAGAGATAAACGGTGAGAGACATCCTTCCTGCTGGTGTCAACCAGTTCACGATCTTCGGCGCTCGCTCAATTGTCCAGAGAAAGAATCCAACGTAGCCATAACTCAAGAGCGGTGCAGTGACGAAAGTGAGAGCAAGGGATGCCACGAAGACTGCAATAGACGTAAACGGCGACTGTTCGTTCTGGACCATGATCCAGGCTGCGATGAGTTGTACGGGTAGACCTAGACCAATGCCTACCTTCATCATTCTTACAGCACCGACCTCTTCTGCGGTACGCGATAGGAATCGCGTTCGACCAGCTCGAAGCCCCGTAAGGAAAGCAACGTAGATGAATCCACCCTGAAGCAAGATGCCAAAGATCAGACCAAAGATCCAGAGTTCGATTCGGGGAGAGATGGCATCAATGAAACTACCCTCCATAAGTGCCTGATCCAATTCACTAGATTGGATCTCTTCTTCGACAAATTCCTCGGGAACTACCTGATTCCCAAGGAGCAGGAAGGCTGCCGCCAACGTGAGAATTGTCGTGAAGATTCCGTAGATCACCCGCCCCCAGATAGTGAGAGTCCTATCTGAACGAAAAAGGAAGGGGATGAGCAAGAGCGAGAACAATCCGTAGGCAAAGAGGATGTCTCCGTGCCAGAAGAAGGTGAAATGAATCATCCCTAGGAGAATGAGCGCTATTGATCTTCTGACCCACTTGACTCGATTCGTGCGCTCTCCTTTGATGATGAAGTTGGCGCTATAGCCGAAGAGGAAGGCGAAAAGGAGGTAGAACTTTCCGGTGAAGAGAGCTTGAATGAGTAGAGCGAAGATCCCGTTGATCTCTCCTTCTACCCACACACCGCGTAAACCCTCTTCGCTGAAAAGTGACATGAACGGAATGTTTACGATGAGGATTCCCAGAAGTGCGATGCCACGGATCGCATCTGGTGCGATCTCTCGTTCACGTCCTTGATTCATATGAGATCCTGATCCCTAACGAGCCTTCTTCCGGCGAAGCTCTAATCCTAAGTAGGACATGCTCGGCAACATGAGGCTGTATCCGAGGAACAACCACCAGACGGCCTGCATCTGTGGCCATGAGAACTCGATTCGATAATTGAAGCCATCGGATTCAGGTGCCATGTCATTTACGATGACAAAAATCATCACTGTGATCAGAGCTATCGTCGTCATGAACGATAACCAGCGGTAACTCCAGAGATATGCCCAGTTCCTCAATTGAATCATCCGCTCATCGAGAGCTGCGTCGGGTGCTTCCGCGACCAACCGTGATGAAGTTCGGAGAAGGAACCAGAAGACTCCGATCAAGAGAATGTGGATCAGGCTGAAAGTAGCCCAAGGACTATCGCCGACTAAAAGAAGGAAGATTGAGGCTGCAAACATGTATACATTCGATCCGATCAGTAAGAACAGTTTTGCCTCTCTCGTGCGAAGTCCATTCCATTTCTCGTCATCCAATTGTTTTGCCACCGACTTAACCGATGCGTTACCCCAAATGTTTGCGGACCCGGCTCCACCTACACCAAATGATGATGTGAAGTATTCCTTGGTGATTCCCCGAGCCTTGAGATACCAGAACATCAATGGAAATTCGAAGAGATAGATAAGCAGAGTGAAGACGAACCAGTTCGTCTCAAAGAAGAAGAATGTGAACTCTAGGTCGTCACCCATGTAGAGCGCAGCGACGATTCCGATCACAACGAGGCTGATGATCAAGTCGTAGCCCTGCATGCGCTTCACGTTGTTACCGACGTATGTCGGATAGATCCAAAGGTAGGAGATGGCAATGGCTGCCATGATGATGAAGATGACGATGATCTCTTGCATTACTTATCTCCTTCTATCCAGAACAGGTCTTCGATCGATGAATCCAGTGCCTCCGCGATCTTCAGTGCGAGCACGAGCGAAGGGGAGTACTCACCGCGCTCGATATAACCGATGGTTTGGTAATGAACCCCAACTTGCTCGGCGAGTTCTTGCCTTGAGATGTTGTTCTCGGTGCGGACCTCTTCAACGCGATTAGCGACGAGGTCTTCTTCTGACTTGGGCTTTCGGCTCACTTACATAGCATAAATGCTATGTAGTAATAATGCAACATCAAGAGAGTTCTACCGACTTACTCTCC
>JBMUDS010000070.1:0-2698 GCA_049459795.1 Candidatus Nanopelagicaceae bacterium
TCGTGATGACTCTTCATAGATCGTTGCATCGACATTTGCACTTCGCGCGAAATCTTCACTTGGTGGAAATGTTCGAGTCTCGGATAGAAGGTTCGATATGGAGTCTTCGCTCATATCTAGGAGATTACCAAAGGCAGGTTATGCACACTAGAGAGAAGACCCTCAAAAAGTGAAGAGATCGGAAGTGAATGATTCTCGACCGAAGAGTCGACTATTAAAGAATCGGAGAATCAAATGCTTACATCCTTCACCCTCATCAACGCCTCCATCAATCTATCTCTCGGAGAATGGGCGCCATCCCTACTCGACCGCATCGTGAGGATCTATTTCTCTCCCATTTTTCGAGGAATAGCCTCGTACCTCTTTCATCAATTGATCGGTCTCTGGGCTTCCATGTAGGAGAGGCTGGAAATCCCGGTTTATCGGGGAGATTGAGCGAAACCGAGTTCTCAATAAGTGAGTAAAATGGGGTCTTCTCGGGTCCAATGTCGAATACGAGATGCCTAGAGTCATAAAGCCACTTAACTAGGTTTTTTGGTGCGCCCTATAAGGAGTCAACGATGAACCAGGAAATGCTGGAGCAGATGAGGTCTGGGAAGGGCTTCATTGCAGCCCTCGACCAAAGTGGAGGCAGCACCCCTAAGGCATTGAAGTTATATGGTGTGGATGAGAGTGCTTACAGCAATGAAGCCGAGATGTTCGATCGCATGCATGAGATGCGCTCTCGCCTCATCACCTCTTCCGTCTTCTCAGGTAATCGTGTCATTGGAGCGATTCTCTTTGAGATGACGATGGAGCGACATATTGATGGACTTGGCTCCGCTGAGTACTTGTGGCAACGAAAACATGTCGTTCCATTCCTCAAAGTGGATAACGGTCTCGCTGAAGAAGTTGATGGGGTTCAACTGATGAAGCCGATCCCACAATTAGGCGCACGCATCGAAGCTGCTAATCGCCACGGTGTCTTCGGAACGAAGATGAGATCCGTCATCAATCTTGCGAACGCTTCTGGAATTCGCGCCAACGTAGCCCAACAATATGAATTCGGTCGCGAGATCATCGAGGGTGGACTTGTCCCGATCATCGAACCAGAGGTCAACATCAAGTCGACAGAGAAGGAAGAGGCCGAGAAGATCCTGAAGCAAGAACTTCTCGATTTCACATCAAGTCTCAAGGGCGATGAGAACATCATGCTCAAGCTCTCCTTGCCGACTCAAGCCGATCTCTACAAAGAATTGGTCGAACACCCGCGAGTAGTTCGCGTGGTGGCGCTCTCCGGTGGATATTCACGAGACGAAGCGAATGCACTTCTTGCGAAGAATCATGGCGTGATCGCATCCTTTTCACGTGCTCTGACTGAAGGGTTATCGGTGGGCCAGAGTGACGACGAATTCAATGCTTCGCTCGATAAGACGATTCAATCGATCTACGAGGCGTCTCTTACGTGACAGCGCTCGCCCTTCTTGGCGCCCAATGGGGCGATGAAGGGAAAGGTAAAGCGACCGATCTCCTAGGGGATAAGGTCGATTACGTCGTACGTTATCAAGGTGGAAATAACGCCGGGCATACCGTCGTCATCGGTGATCAGAAATATGCGCTCCACCTATTGCCATCCGGGATTCTCTCGCCACGAGTGGTTCCCGTGATCGGCAATGGTGTTGTCATTGATCCATCAGTTCTCTTTGAGGAGATCCGTGGACTCAATGAGAGGGGCATCGATACATCCAAGTTGAAGATCTCACTCAATGCTCACTTGATCACCCCGTACCATCGCACCATCGATAAGGTCTCAGAGCGATTCCTCGGTAAATCGAAGATCGGAACGACGGGACGCGGTATAGGTCCTGCATATGCCGACAAGATCAATCGAATAGGTATCCGAGTTCAAGATCTCTTTGATCCATCGATACTCCGCCAAAAAGTCGAAGGAGCACTTCGAGACAAAAATCAGGTATTGATCAAGGTCTTCAATCGCAAAGGGCTCGAAATTGATGAGGTCGTTGAGGAATACCTTCGCTACGCAGAACTCTTCGCACCGTTCGTTGCGGATACGACCTTGCTACTCAATCGTGCGCTAGATGAGGGGAAGAATGTCCTTCTAGAAGGTTCACAGGGCACACTCCTTGATGTCGATCATGGAACCTATCCATTCGTGACCTCATCAAATCCGACAGCGGGTGGTGCCTGTACTGGATCAGGGATCGGTCCGACTCGCATCTCGCGGGTGGTTGGAATCGTAAAGGCCTATACGACTCGTGTCGGCTCGGGGCCATTCCCTACTGAACTTTTTGATGAAGATGGCGAAAGGCTACGGAGTATTGGCGGCGAAATCGGTGTGACGACAGGGCGCGCAAGAAGGTGCGGATGGTACGACGCACTCATTGCCCGTTATGCGGTCCGGGTCAATGGTCTTACTGATTTCTTCCTGACAAAGCTTGATGTTTTAACGGGATGGGAGAAGATCCCTGTTTGTGTGGCTTATGAGGTCGATGGGAAAAGAGTGGAAGAACTCCCTGCATCACAGAGCGATTTCCATCACGCAAAACCTGTTTATGAGTACCTACCTGGATGGAGTGAAGAGATTCGTCACGCCAAGAGCATGGACGAACTTCCAGCGAATGCCCGTGCCTATGTAAAGTATTTAGAGGAGATCTCGGGAGCACCCATATCGGCCGTGGGTGTGGGTCCTGATCGTGAC
>JBMUDS010000071.1:0-2631 GCA_049459795.1 Candidatus Nanopelagicaceae bacterium
AGAACATCGAATACTCATCAAAGTGACCCTTGATGACGCGGCTGCCGCTGATGATCTTTTCTCTGTCCTCATGGGTGAAGATGTAGAACAACGTCGTCAATTCATCCAACGCAATGCGAAGGATGTGAGGTTCCTAGATATATGAGGCGAGAATCATGAAAGACAGAGTCGAACAGATCGATCTCCAAGTGGAGATGGCACGTTCCTATCTCGACTATGCGATGTCAGTCATCGTGGGGCGCGCTCTCCCTGATATTCGAGATGGCTTAAAACCGGTACATCGTCGAGTTCTTTATGCAATGTATGACGCGGGTTATCGTCCAGATAAGGGTTACTACAAGTCCTCTCGTATCGTCGGTGATGTCATGGGTAATTAACATCCACATGGCGACGGCGCGATCTATGACACCTTGGTCCGTCTCGCACAACATTGGTCGCTTCGCTACCCACTCGTGGATGGAAACGGAAACTTCGGCTCTCCTGGAAACGACCCCGCCGCAGCGATGCGCTACACCGAAGCGAAACTCGCACCACTCGCTATGGAGATCATGCGAGATATTGACGAGGAAACAGTTGATTTCGTCCCGAATTACGACGGTCGCTCCCAAGAACCAACAGTTCTTCCAAGCCGCTTCCCTAATCTCTTAGTCAACGGCAGCGCAGGTATCGCTGTCGGCATGGCGACCAATATCCCACCCCACAACCTCCGTGAGATCTGTGAAGCGGTGAAGTGGGCGCTAGAGAATCCGGAAGCAACCGCAGAGGAATCCCTCAATGCGATCCTAAAGATCGTCAAAGGCCCGGATTTTCCAACAAAAGGTCTCATCGTCGGCACGAAGGGAATCGAAGAGGCTTATCGAACCGGCCGTGGTTCGATCATCATGCGCGCAGTCGTCGAGATCGAAGAGATCAATAAGCGAACCTGCCTTGTCATCACCGAGCTTCCCTACCAAGTCAATCCAGACAACCTTGCCCTCCGTATCGCTGAGCTCGTTAAAGATGGAAAGATCAAAGGAATCGCAGATGTTCGCGATGAAGGTAACGAGCGTCTAGGTCAACGACTCGTCATCGTCCTTCGTAACGATGCTGTTGCAAAGGTCGTCCTCAATAATCTCTACAAACACACATCGCTCCAAGAATCCTTCGGTGCGAATATGTTGGCGCTTGTCGATGGTGTGCCACGTACACTTCGAATCGATGAGTTCATCCGCTATTACATCGAACATCAAATAGAAGTCATCGTCCGCCGCACTAAGTACCGTCTCTCGGAAAGAGAGAAGCGTGCCCACATCCTCCGTGGTTATCTCAAGGCACTTGATGCTCTTGATGCAGTCATCACCCTTATCCGCGGTTCTGCTAATTCAGATGAGGCACGAACGGGTCTCATGAAACTTCTTGAAGTCGATGAGATCCAAGCCAATGCGATTCTCGATATGCAACTCCGTCGCCTTGCCGCGCTAGAGCGCCAGAAGATCATCGACGAATACGACTCCCTTATGAGCGAGATCAAAGAACTTGAGGCAATTCTCGCTTCCCCAGAAAAGCAGCGAGAGATCATCACCTTTGAGCTCGTCGAAGTCTCTGAGAAATATGGCGATGAGCGAAGGACTCAAATCATCGTGGGAGATACCGATATCTCGGTAGAAGACCTCATCCCAGACCAAGAAGTCGTGGTCACCATCACTAATAATGGTTATGCGAAGCGCACAAAAGCCGATCTCTATAGGTCACAAAGACGAGGTGGAAAGGGCGTTCGTGGCGCATCCCTTCGCCAAGATGATGTCGTCGAACACTTCTTCGTCGCTTCTACACACAACTGGCTCCTCTTCTTCACAAATGAAGGTCGGGTCTATCGTGCGAAGGTCCATGAACTTCCTGATGCTGGCCGCGATGCACGTGGACAACATGTCGCGAATCTCTTGGCCTTCAAACCGAGCGAGAAGATCGCACAAGTCATCTCTGTGCGTGATTACGAATCTCTTCCATACCTCGTCATCGCTACAAGAAGCGGATTGGTGAAGAAGTCACCGCTTTCTGAATACGACTCGAATCGAAGTGGCGGCCTCATCGCGATCTCACTGAAAGATGGCGACGAAGTGATCTCTGCTGCAACGATCACAAATGATGATGAGTTACTTCTCATCTCTGAACAAGGCATGTCGCTTCGGTTCACAGCAGATGATGGATCACTCCGCCCCATGGGTCGATCTGCGACTGGTGTGATTGGTATGAAGTTCAGGAAGGGCGACCACCTGCTTTCGATGGTCGTGATCTCACAACATAAGAAGAGTTCACCAACCTTCCTCATCACTGCAACAGATGGTGGTTTCGCGAAACGGACAAACCTCGACGAATACCGTCTTCAAGGTCGTGGCGGCATTGGTGTGAAAGCTGCGAAGATTGATGAGTCATCACGGGGAGTCCTTGTTGGTGCACTTATCGTCGGTGAGAGAGACGAGATTCTCGTCATCACTTCATCTGGCTCAGTCATGAGGACTGAAGTCAGCGAGGTACGTGAAACAGGGCGTGACACCATGGGTGTTCGCCTTGTGGATTTGGATTCAGAGACCCGTGTCGTCTCACTAACTCGCGTTGCAGATTCATAGGCAGATTCAGAGTGAGGTCGCCTGG
>JBMUDS010000072.1:0-2389 GCA_049459795.1 Candidatus Nanopelagicaceae bacterium
TCAATGAATCCTGTGAGATCCCCGTCGAGAACCGCCTGAGTGTTGCCAGTCTCATAATCAGTTCGATGGTCCTTGACCATTTGATAAGGGTGGAGCACATAGGAGCGAATCTGATTGCCCCAAGAACCTCCAGAATCGCCCTTTAGGGCATCAATCTTGGCTTGTTCTTCCGCATGTCGACGCTCCAAGAGCTTCGATTGGAGAACTGCAAGGGCCGTCGCTTTGTTCTGCAATTGAGAGCGCTCGTTCTGGCACGAAACAACGATTCCGGTCGGAATATGTGTTATTCGTACCGCAGAGTCAGTTGTGTTGACGCCTTGTCCCCCCGGACCCGACGAGCGATAAACATCAACCCTCAGATCTTTCTCATCAATCTCGATAGCGTCACTCTTCTCAACTACCGGGACAACTTCAACCCCGGCAAAGGAAGTGTGGCGTCGGCTATTGCTATCGAATGGTGAAATTCTCACGAGTCGATGTGTTCCTTGTTCGACAGAGAGTGAACCATATGCATATGGTCCCTCGACTTTGAAGGTCACTGATTTGATGCCTGCTTCCTCGCCATAAGAAGTATCGAGAATTTGAACTTGATAACCCTTCTTCTCACAGTAGCGAAGGAACATTCGCATCACCATCTCAGCCCAGTCAGCGGCATCCACTCCGCCAGCTTCTGATCGAATGGTGACAAGCGCATTTCGATGGTCATACTCGCCATTAAGTAACGTTTCGATTTCAAGCGAAGAAATCTCATTGCGAGCAGATTCGACTTCATTCAACGCATCGTTGTATGCAGACTCATCATTCTCGTCGAGAGCCAATTCAAAGAGAAGAGGCATCTCTTCGACTCGTCGGCGAAGTTGACCAAGAAGATTCAATTCGCCTTGAACCCGAGAAAGTTCTGACGTTACTTTCTGTGCGTTCTCGGTGTCGTTCCACAGGTCGGGATGCGAAGCCTGACTTTCTAACTCTTCTTTGCGAGTCCTTAGCCGACTGAGATCCTTCACCGCCTCAATTGATTCAAGAAGACCAGAAAGAGAGGCAACATCCTTGAGTCTTTCAGGGACTTCATCGCGCCACTTGATACTCGTATCAAGACCCTTTGTTGATTCCTCTGGATTCACTGACGCATTGTAGTTTGTTCAATTTCTTCTGTAGATTTGACCAAATGGGTCTAGAAAAGAACCAAAGTTCCCCCGACTGGGTCTATCGACTATCAGCGAGTCTGGCCCTCCTCGAAGCATTGATTGTCGCCGCATTAGGACTCTTCTTGATTGTGAATTCCCTCTTTAGTGAAGTTGTTGAAAGGGATGCCTGGGTTGCTGAGATCGCTTTTGCAGCGCTTGGCTCAGCCGGCTTGATCCTTGCGAGTCGCGGATTGCGCCAACGAAAGAATTGGGGTCGCGCACCGGTAGTCCTTGCGAACCTGATCGCGATTCCAGTCGCTTATTACCTTGTAACGAGCGATCGAATCATCCTTGGAATCTTGCTGGGGTTGATAGCGATTCCAGCATTACTAGCAACGTGGTTTTCAATTCCAGCTTCCGGAGGAGATGAGTAGTTGGAGCTACCAGCCCCTACTTATTCTGCGGAAATCCAAGATTGATGCCACCGTGGCTTGGATCAAGCCAACGTGAGGTGACGACTTTTCCGCGAGTGAAGAAGTGAACGCCTTCGGTTCCGTGCGCGTGAGTGTCACCAAAAAGTGACGCCTTCCAACCACCAAATGAGTAATAGGCCGTGGGGACTGGAATCGGCACGTTGATGCCGATCATTCCGACTTGAACTTCATTCTGGAATCGACGAGCTGCGCCACCGTCATTTGTGAAGATCGCAGTTCCATTTCCATATTGATGTGAATTGATAAGCGCGAGGCCTTCGTCATAACTTTTAACGCGCACGATGCTGAGAACTGGACCGAAGATCTCTTCCTTATATATAGACATTGACGTGTTCACTGCATCGAAGAGCGTCGGTCCGAGCCAGAATCCTTGCGGGCCACCTTTGACGGTTGGATTACGACCATCGACGACCAACTTCGCGCCTTCTTTCTCGCCAGCGTCGATGTAGGAGGCGACCTTGTCACGATGCACGCGAGTGACGAGTGGACCCATGTCAGATCCTTGGCGACCATCACCTGTCGTGAGAGTCGACATACGCGCACTGATCTTCTCGATCAGTGAATCTGCAACAGGTTCGACGGCAACAACGACAGAGATAGCCATGCACCGCTCACCTGCAGATCCAAAGCCTGCATTGACCGCAGCATCGGCCGCGAGGTCGAGGTCGGCATCAGGAAGGACGAGCATGTGGTTCTTTGCGCCACCAAGCGCTTGGACTCGCTTGCCATTCTTCGTGCCGTTCTCATAGATGTACTTCGCAATGGGCGTCG
>JBMUDS010000073.1:0-2375 GCA_049459795.1 Candidatus Nanopelagicaceae bacterium
GCACCCATATCCATCGCACCCATATCCATCGCACCCATATCTACGGGCAAGCGAGTCATCAGCCAGATCTCATCTCCCAACGGGCGTGCGCAATGTGGTGTCGGCATACTTCCCGCTATGGCCTCCGTCACTTCAGAGCACCCGATCAAGTGGGCAGTCGTAACTGGCGGATCCCGTGGTCTTGGTTACGAAACAGCGCGCGGACTTCTCAAGGCGGGTCATCGCGTCATTCTCGTCGCCAAAGATCAGGGGCGATTGAAGGAAGCCGCGGAGAAACTCAACCAAGAATTTGTGGAGGTACCAACTCCTTCAGCAAGCATGGCATCAGCAACCACTGCATCAGCAACCAGTCCTGATTCACCCGCTACCGACCAACTCGTCTTCACACACGCAATCGATTTCGAGGCAACTACTCCAGAAGCGCTCGCTGTTGTACAAGATTCGGCACGAGCGATCCTCTCCACCTACGAACCATTGTGGGGAGTCCCGTCAGCGCTCGTCGTCGCACATGGCGTCATGAGTGCGAAGATGTCGAAGACGTTGCGTACCGATGCGAACGAGTGGCGCCGCGTGATGAGCATCAATCTTGATTCTGTCTTTGCTTTCGTGAATGTCTTCGGCACCGTCATGACAGAGGCGCGAAGTGGTCGGATCATCATCTACTCGGCATGCCTTGGTCGCATGTCAGGACCGGGAAATGCCGGCGGTCTCGCCCCGTATCGAATCTCAAAGTCCGGCGTCAATGCGATGGTTCGAAATCTCGCTCATGAAACCGGTCATGGCTCCCGCGGATTCTTAATCGACGCAATCTGCCCAAATCATTCACGGACCGATATGGGTGGCCCTGATGCGCCACGGAGCGCAGAAGAAGGTGCCGCATGCGCGGTCTGGCTCGCGACAAGACCCTTTGATTCGGTGACGGATCAGACCGGGCTGCTTTGGGAGGATCGCGAAATAGTCCCTTGGTAACAAAGCAACACGACCCAATAGATTTGGGCCATGTCGACTCCCACTTCCGGCGCCCAGCTTCCTGATCCCATCCCAGCCAATCCCGAACGTGGCAAGGAAGTCTTCGAACTCGATCGCACTCATGTCTTCCACTCCTGGTCGGCACAAGCGCAGATTGCACCACTTCCAGTAGCAGGCGGTGCAGGTTCTTACTTCTGGGACTTCGACGGAAAGAAGTATCTCGACTTCTCATGTCAATTGGTCTTCACCAATATCGGCTTCCAACATCCGAAGGTCATCAAGGCGATCCAAGATCAGGCAGCGACGCTCACGACTGTCGCACCACAAGTTGCCAATGATGCTCGTGGCGAAGCTGCGAAGCGGATCACCTCGGTCGCAGGCAAAGCGCATAACAAAGTCTTCTTCACCAATGGTGGCGCTGATGCTGTCGAGAATGCGATCAAGATGGCGCGCATCCATACCGGTCGTCACAAGATCCTGAGTTTCTATCGTTCGTATCACGGCAACACCACAAGCGCGATCACTGCAACGGGTGACCCACGTCGCTGGCCCAATGAGTTCGCTTATGGCCACGTCCACTTCTTTGGTCCATATCTCTATCGCTCGGCATTCTGGGCGACGACGGAAGAAGAAGAGTGCGAGCGTGCACTCAAACATCTAGAAGATGTCATCATCTTCGAAGGAGCCAAGACCGTCGCTGCGATCTTGATCGAATCGGTCGTAGGAACTGCTGGTGTATTGATTCCGCCGAAGGGCTATCTCGAAGGCGTACGAGCACTCTGCGACAAGTACGGGATCTTGTGGATTGCTGATGAAGTGATGAGCGGATTTGGTCGCACTGGAAATTGGTTCGGCTACCAGATCTCATCGGTCGAGCCTGACCTCATCACCTTCGCAAAGGGCGTCAATTCAGGTTATGTGCCACTCGGCGGTGTGATCATCTCCGAGGAAGTGGCGAAGACCTTCGATGATCGCGTTTTTCCGGGCGGACTTACATATTCTGGCCATCCATTGGCATGCGCATCGGCCGTTGCAACGATCGATGTGATGCGCGAGGAGAAAGTCATCGAGAATGCACGCGCGATGGGCGAGAAGGTAATCGGACCTGCGCTCCGAGAACTTGCCGCGAAGCACCCGGTGATCGGCGAAGTACGCGGCGTTGGAGTCTTTTGGGCGCTAGATCTCGTCAAGGACCGCGCGACGCGCGAACCGCTTGCTCCTTATGGTGGCACCAGCGAAGCGATGGGCGTCTTCGTCGCTGAATGTAAGAAGAACGGCCTGATGCCATTTAGTAACTTCAATCGCGTCCATGTGGTTCCACCATGTAACGTCTCGGCAAGTGAATTCGCCGAAGGTGTTGCGATCATGGATAAGGCATTCACCGCCATCGGGAAGTACTACGAAGG
>JBMUDS010000074.1:0-2357 GCA_049459795.1 Candidatus Nanopelagicaceae bacterium
ATGGTGGGCGTAGCTCAGCTGGTAGAGCACCCGGTTGTGGTCCGGGTTGTCGCGGGTTCAATCCCCGTCGCTCACCCCAACATCTTCAAGAGAATTCCGGGAATCTAAGAGCTCGGAATTCTCTGCTTTGGGCATCGTTCCAATATTCCTTCTATAGCTCGCTTTTCAGGGCGAGTCACCCAAAGTCGATATTCCCGTTTCACCGCAATCTGCCGCGCTACGAATGCGCACCAGTAGGAGCGCCTTGGAGGAAGCCATGTGGCGGCGTCACCATCGCCTTTTTGGGCGTTGAGAGAACCTCTGACTGCCAAGAGATTCAACGGGTCATTTGCAAACCGCTTTCGCTTCTCTTCGCTCCATCGAAATGCGCCAGTCTGCCAGGCATTGGAAAGCGAAACTACGTGATCGATCTGGACCGCAAGACTTGTCACTTGCCCTCGTTGAAATTGGATCCGCTCTCCCGAATAGGGGTCAATGAGAACGCCTTCGATGATTACACACCGCTCTCTGGAGTCTTCAAAGGTCCGCGCAACGAGATCGCGAGCCAAGATGTCATTGCGTGTATCGCAACCATTTCGGTCCACATCCGACCACGGTGAGCCAAAGAGATCGCGGTCATAACCAGTCTTCGGTGCTCGCCCTTTGACCTTCAACTCTTCGAGAGCTTCGGCGGCAAGGATCCTCTGAGCAATGGCTGACTCGAGAAACGAACTTTGCGAGATCACAAAGACCAGAAGGAGCACAGTCAGCCGCCGCTTCTTTCCCCGCTTCGACCACATCACAAGATGATCGTGCCCTATGGGAAATGAGATCGCCTCTCCCATCAGGAAGGTCTCGGGAACGACTGATAAGGTCCCGAGCAGGCATTCAGGACTGAATCGAGGACTTATGGCTCCCTGGATCTGGCTTGTAGTAGCTGGCCTCTTGCTCGTGGCAGAGATGCTTACCGTTCATCTCTTATTCGCCTCGCTCGCGCTGGCGGCATTGGCAGCAGCGCTCGCTGGATTCTTCGGCGGCTCCCTAGCGGTACAAGGCATTGCATTCTCCATCTTCGCGGTCATCTCGTTGGCTTTCATTCGGCCATTCGCGCTAAAGCACCTCAAGAAGCAGAGTCCTGCAGAGGCGACGAATGTGGACGCCCTTCTCGGACAGAGAGCTCTAGTCACTGAGATGGTCAATCAAGATAGTGGTTATGTGAAATTGAGTGGAGAGACCTGGAGTGCGAGAACGGAATCAGGCGCAATTCCTGCAGGCGAAAACGTCATTGTCATCGCCATCGATGGCGCAATTGCAAGGGTAAAGAGAAGAGAGGTGAACTAATTGATGTGGGTCTCCTACGCAACAGTTCTATTACTCGTACTGATCTTCGTGGTCGTATTGACGCGATCCATCAAGATCATCCCGCAAGCTAACGCCGGAATTGTCGAGCGTCTTGGCCGGTTTCATCGAGTACTTGGTGCCGGGTTGACGATCATCGTTCCATTCGTTGATCGACTTCGGCCACTCATCGATATGCGTGAGCGCGTGGTCTCGTTCCCGCCGCAACCAGTAATCACTGAAGATAACCTTGTTGTTTCCATCGACACTGTGATTTATTTCCAGGTCACAGATCCGAAGTCTGCGACATACGAAATCGAGAACTTCATTCAAGGTATCGAGCAATTGACCGTCACAACATTGCGTAATGTGGTCGGAGGTCTAGATCTCGAGGCAGTCCTCACATCTCGAGATTCAATCAATGCCTCACTTCGTGGCGTACTTGATGATGCAACCGGCAAGTGGGGTGTTCGCGTTAATCGTGTTGAGCTTAAAGCCATCGACCCACCGCCAAGTGTTCAAGAATCCATGGAGAAGCAAATGCGTGCTGAACGCGACAAGCGCGCTGCAATTCTGACTGCTGAAGGCGAGAAGCAGAGTCAGATTCTCACCGCAGAAGGTGCACGCCAAGCGGAGATCCTTCGTGCTGAAGGCGATGCTCAAGCGGCAATACTTCGAGCACAAGGTGAAGCCGAAGCAATTCAAAAAGTCTTTAAGGCTATTCATGAAGCGGATGCAGACGATCGAGTCCTTGCTTACCAATATCTCCAGCAGCTAAAGGAGATCGCCAATGGTCAGGCAAGCAAGGTTTGGATCATTCCTGCTGAGCTATCAGGAGCGGCTGAAAAGATCGCTGAAGCCTTTAAAGGAAAGCCCTAACCTTCAATCAGTTTCGGAGCTCCTTTGGTGCGCTACGAAATTTGGCCCTCGTGACTCTGACGATATAGTGTGCCGTTGCTTTGACGATTCCCCCGTGAGAGCAGTTGGGTTGTTAGCTCAGTTGGTAGAGCAGGTGACTCTTAATCACCGGGTCGGGGGTT
>JBMUDS010000075.1:0-2255 GCA_049459795.1 Candidatus Nanopelagicaceae bacterium
ATCCAGATCCATCCATTGGTCTGTACTGCGTTCAACGCGGACTTCGATGGTGACCAGATGGCTGTTCACGTGCCGCTCTCTGCAGAGGCACAAGCAGAGGCACGCGTCCTCATGCTCTCGTCGAACAACATCCTCTCTCCAGCGAGCGGTCGTCCACTTGCAACCCCAACCCAGGACATGGTTCTTGGCATCTACTTCCTCACCTCACAACGTGATGGTGAAGTAGGAGAGGGTCGTGCATTCGCATCGATCGCAGAAGCTTTGATGGCGCATGAACAGCGCACTCTTTCGCTGCAAGCAAAGATTAAGATCCGCATCAAGGATGAAGTACGTGAGACCACACTCGGTCGCGCGCTTCTCAATGAGGTCTTGCCTGACGACTTCGGTTATGTTGAGTCTGAAGTGACCAAGAAGGGAATCTCTTCGATCGTCGATCGACTCGCAGAGAGCTATCCAAAGGTCGTCGTCGCTGCCGTCCTTGATGAACTCAAGGCGCTTGGTTTCTACTGGGCGACTCGTGCCGCTGCAACAATCGGTATCGAAGATGTTGTCACGCCACCAGATAAGCAGCAGATCCTCGATAAGTACGAGGCTGATGCTGACAAAGTCCAGCGTCAATATGACAACGGTCTGATCACTAACGACGAGCGTCGTCAGGAATTGATCGAGATCTGGACTGAGGCCACTGCGAAGATCGGTGAGAGCATGGAGAAGAACTTCCCTGCGAACAATCCGGTCTGGATGATGGTCTATTCGGGTGCACGTGGAAACATGATGCAGATCCGACAGATCGCCGGTATGCGCGGACTCGTTGCGAACCCGAAGGGCGAGATCATCGCTCGTCCGATCAAGTCCAACTTCCGCGAGGGTCTATCTGTACTCGAGTACTTCATCTCTACTCACGGTGCACGTAAGGGTCTTGCTGATACCGCGCTACGTACTGCTGACTCGGGTTACTTGACCCGTCGTCTCTGCGACGTCGCACAGGATGTCATCATCCGTGAGGAGGATTGCGGTACTGATCGCGGTCTCACTCTTGCGATCGGAGCGAAGACTCCTGAGGGAATCGTCCGTGACGAGCATGTCGAGACCTCGATCTTCGGTCGAGTACTTGCTGAAGCGATCACAGCCGGCGGCAAGGAAGTACTTGCTGCAGGTGTCGATCTCGGCGATCGTCATATCGAGTTGCTCCTTGCAAACGGAGTGACCGAAGTGAAGGTTCGCTCTGTTCTTACCTGTGACTCGAAGTTCGGTCAGTGCGCGATGTGTTACGGCCGATCAATGGCATCCGGCAAGATCGTCGATGTCGGCGAAGCGGTCGGAATCATCGCGGCACAATCGATCGGTGAGCCAGGAACTCAGCTCACCATGCGTACCTTCCACACTGGAGGTGTCGCAGGTGATGACATCACTCACGGTCTTCCACGCGTCGTCGAGCTCTTCGAAGCACGTACACCGAAGGGTGTCGCACCTATTGCAGAAGCAGCCGGTGTCGTCTCCTTCATCGAAGATGCCAAGGGCAAAAAGATCCTCGTTACCCCTGAAGATGGATCAGAGGCTGTCGCCTATCCGATCACACGTCGTCAGAAGCTTCTTGTAGAAGAAGGTTCGAAGGTCGGCGTTGGCGAGAAGATGGTCGTTGGTGCGATCGATCCGAAGCAAGTCCTCAAGATCCTTGGACCACGTGCGACTCAGATCCACTTGGTCACAGAGATCCAAGAGGTCTATCGCTCACAAGGTGTATCGATCCACGACAAGCACATCGAGATCATCGTTCGCCAGATGCTCAAGCGCGTCACGGTTTTGGAACCAGGTGACACCGAGCTCTTGCCAGGTGAACTCGTTGATCGTGCACGTCTCGAAGCAGAGAACCGCCGCGTCGTACAAGAAGGCGGAAAGGCTGCAGCAGGTCGTGCCGAGTTGATGGGTATCACTAAGGCATCGCTTGCAACCGAATCATGGCTCTCTGCCGCATCGTTCCAAGAGACGACTCGTGTCCTTACCGATGCAGCGCTCGCCGAGAAGCGCGATCCGCTTCTTGGTCTCAAGGAGAACGTCATCATCGGCAAGCTCATCCCAGCAGGTACCGGTCTTGCGCGTTATCGCAACGTCAAGGTCGAGCCGACTGAGGAAGCAAAGGCAGCGGTATACGCAGCCTACGACGAGTACGACTACTCACCATTCGATTCGACAGGTTCAGGTGAGGCAGTTCGACTCGATGAGTTCGATGTCGATGCTCGCTAGTTAGTAGTTAA
>JBMUDS010000076.1:0-2219 GCA_049459795.1 Candidatus Nanopelagicaceae bacterium
CAAACGGATTGCCACGGTTGAAGAGGTGATCCATGCCATTGATTTCCTTGCGTCACCGCTCTCCTCAGGAATCACGGGAGAGTTGATCAATGTCGATGGTGGAGTCCTTTAAGGTTCAGATATGTCTGCCACCATCGAATCGGGGATCGATCTCACCAACAAGAAAGTATTGGTGACCGGTGCATCACGAGGAATCGGCGCAGCGATCGCCAAGGCGTTAGGTGATGCGGGTGCACATGTGATCTCACACTACGGCTCGTACCTTGAAGGTGCACAAGCGATTCTTCAAGGGATCCCTGACGAACGAAAGAGTTTCGTATCGGCCGATCTCTCTACCCCTGGCGGTGGTCGAGAGCTCTGGAAGAAGGCAATCGATGCTGCGGGCAGGATCGATGTCTTGGTCAACAACGCTGGTGTCAATATCGAAACTGCATTCGAAGGTGACGATGAGCAGTGGGATAAGGGTTGGCAGGAGACATTCCAAGTCAACGTCTTTGAGGCAGCAAACGTGATGAAGGAAGCGATCAATCACTTCCTTGGTAGCGGCGGCGGGATCGTGATCTCACTCTCGAGTTGGTCCGGTCAGAAAGGTTCCGCGATACCAACCCTTCCTGCCTATGCAGCTTCCAAAGCTGCGGTCAAAGCCCTCACTCAAACCGTTGCGTCGAGCTATGCGAAGAAGAACATCTACGCCTACATCATCTCCCCAGGAATCGTGAAAACACGAATGGCAGATCTTGCTGCGGTAGCCCGTGGTGGCGAGGAGAAGATGAAGGCGGCGCTTGCTATGGGTGAACTTGTCCCGCCGAGTGAAGTCGGTGAACTGGCAGCCTTTCTCGCCTCTGGAAAGTGTCGTCACTTGACGGGCGCGACCATTGATATCAATGGAGCAAGTTACGTCCGTTGATTCCATCCCATCGAGTTCATCAATCTAGAAATCTGGATCGTCAAGAATCGTTCTGAAGTCGTGCATCCTCTCGCGATGGAATCCATCGGTTCCACTCGCGTAAAGCTTCAGTGAAGCGATTCGCCAGCCACTCGCCTCTTTAACGAAGCGGTAGCGATATCCCCCATAGAGATGGCCGATCACATGGGAGCCGTAGTACTTGTGCCAGGCGTAGAGATGGCTCGTGCCTTCCGCTTCACGCTCATTGATGAAGGTAACGATCTCGTTACATATCTGATGATTCGTTGATTCGAATCGAGTGGCATGTCCACTCGCAACCATCTCCTGCAATCTCTTGCTTCCGATGACAGGCTCGACTTCCGGGCCGTAGTCGATCCGTGCGCTCGATGTGAAGAGCGACGCTAAGTCAGCGGCACGCTTCGTATCGAAGTAGAGGCAATACCGCTTCATAAGCGATTCAATCTCGTAGCGATCGTCAGGATTGAGTTCCATGGGAAAGACCTTATTGCTATCCAGGAATCCAGCGATAGTGCGCAGGATCCGTTCGCCATGAGAACAGGGACTCGGGGAATTCTCATCCTCTTTAGGTTCTGAAATGTGTGGGGTTATGTAAGTATTTCGCCCTAAATGTGACGAGTCCGTGACAGACCAGCACACAAGAGGTAAACGAAAGGTGGCTGATGACTAACCAAACATCAGGTGGACAAGCCTTGATGTCTTTGCGCGGCATCCGTAAGTCTTTTGCGTCTTCAGAAGTCTTGCATGGAATCGATCTCGACATTTACGCAGGCAGCCATACCGTGATCTTTGGACCATCTGGTTCTGGAAAGTCAACGGTGCTTCGCACCATGAACCTCCTTGAAGAGCCAACCGAAGGGTCGGTGATTTTCCAAGGGGTTGAGTACGGTCCCGGCAAGTCAGGGACTTCTGCGCCACGTGGAAAGGCGATAGAACTTCGCCGACAAGTGGGCATGGTTTTCCAACAATTCAATCTCTTCCCGCATTTGAGTGCCATCGACAACATCGCACTCGCGGTCCATTCAGTTACAGGGAAGTCGAAGGAAGAGGCACGAGAACGTGCTGCTCTTGAATTGAAGAAGGTCGGCCTCGTCAAGTGGGCGATGAATTTCCCAGGACAACTTTCGGGTGGTCAGCAACAGCGTGTTGCAATCGCAAGGGCCTTGAGTCTCGATCCAAAATTGATGCTCTTTGATGAACCGACCTCAGCCCTTGACCCAGAGTTGGTCGGCGAGGTACTTGCTGTAATGCGGCAACTAGCCGATTCAGGAATGACGATGGTCGTGGTCACGCA
>JBMUDS010000077.1:0-2147 GCA_049459795.1 Candidatus Nanopelagicaceae bacterium
CCGGCCTTCTCGACCCAGCGCGCCACTTCCTTGCAGAGAAATGCTTTACCCGCGTAGAAGACCTGACCGGCTTTCTCTCCAGCAGCACTCTCAAGTGAATCCTTGAAGGTCTTCGCTCGTGTGAAGAAATCCTCTTCGTCGATGACGAAGACTGGTGTCTGAAACTCCTTTGCGATGGATGTAGCGCTCATCCCCGCGATGACCAATTCGCCCGAGTCGAAGGAGGAATTCTTCGAGAGGACTTTGTGGGCGATAGGAGCGATCTCAGCCATGGAAGATTCTCACATTCGCTCCGGTGCGCTCACGCCCAATAAATCGAGCGCGTTGGCGATCACTTGTTTCGTGGCGGCACATAACGTCGCTCGTGATGAATGGAGAGCAGTCGGCGCCTCGCCGCTCATGGGAAGAACCCTGCAATCGCTGTAGAAGCGGTGATAGGTCCCGGCAAGCTCTTCGATATAGCGCGCGATCCGGTGTGGAGCGCGAGTCGTCGCCGCAGCCGAGACGATTGATGGGAACTCTGCGAGCGCACCGATCAACTCTCGCTCTCGCTCATGATCCAAGAGAGAGGGATCCAGGTACGAGGCTCCGCACTCAACACCTAATTCCACAGCATTCCTAAGAAGCGCTGCTATCCGGGCATGTGCGTATTGCACGTAATAGACCGGATTCTCATTTGTGTGCTTCTGAAGTAAGTCCACATCGAGGACCATCGGGGTCTCTACCGGATAGCGGATCAAGGTGTAGCGCGCAGCATCGACGCCGACTTTCTCGACGAGATCCTCAAGCGTCACGATCGTTCCGGCGCGCTTCGAGAGTTTGAGTTCCTCGCCACCTTCGATGATCTTGACCAATTGCCCGATCAAGATCTCGATGTTGTACTCCGGATCATCGCCAGCGCATGCTGCAGTCGCTTTCAATCGACCGATATATCCATGGTGATCAGCGCCAAGCATGTAGATCGCGATATCGAAGCCACGGCTTCGCTTGTTCAAGTAGTAGGCAGTATCGCTCGAGAAATAGGTGTATTCACCGGTTGATTTACGGAGGACCCGATCCTTGTCATCACCGAATGTCGTGGTACGAAGCCATAGCGCGCCATCGGATTCATAGACATGGCCTTGCTCCGTAAGTCGCTTGAGCGTCACTTCCAGGACGGAGTCACCCTTATGTAACTCTCGCTCCGAGAACCAGATATCGATCGTCGTGCCAAAGCGCTTGACTACTTCTTGTTGTTGTCGGAGTTGATGTTTGTATCCGGCCTCACGAAAAGCGACGATCGATTCTTGCTCTGGAAGTTCCTTGTACTCAGGATGCTCGCCGACGATGTCGAAGGCGATCTCATCGATATATGCGCCCTGATAACCATCCTCGGGCCTTGCAATTCCTAACGCGCTTGCTCGAATCGATGCACCAAAGAGATCCATCTGCACACCGCGGTCATTGATGTAAAACTCGCGCGTCACATCGGCGCCAGCCGCGATGAGGACTCGTGCCAAGGCGTCACCAACCGCTGCCCACCTCGTATGACCGAGATGGATCGGCCCGGTCGGATTCGCAGAGATGAATTCCACATTGATCTTCACTCCAGCAAGATCCTTCGTCTTTCCGAAGTTCGCGCGGTCGTTCAAGATAGTCTCGATGATCTGACCTTGAGAAGCGCTATTGAGAGTTAAGTTGATAAAGCCGGGTCCTGCGATCTCGACCTTCGCGAGCATCGGTTCGGCGCGCAGTTCAGCGGCGATCAACTCGGCGACATCGCGCGGCTTCATGCCAGTGGGTTTTGCGAGCGCCAAGGCGATGGAGGTAGCGAAGTCGCCATGGTCTCGATTCTTCGGCCGCTCCAGAGGGATGTTCGCGGGGGCTATGGAATCCTCGGGAATTCCTGGGAGCGTTCCACCTGAAAGCAAGCGAGAAAGGGCGCCAGAAACTGCCTCAGAAAGTGCTATTTCCACGCTCACTGCGTAAGGCTACCCGTTAGGCGATTCGCCCCACCCCTCCTAGGCTAGACCCCGGTCAGGCGGCGAAACCTTCGGGGCCGCCGATTCAATCGAGAAAATGGGTGAGGATTCTCGGCGACGATCAAATCCACCCTTGCGGGAGTGGTGAAATGGCAGACACGCAGGTCTTAGGAACCTGTGTCTTCG